>LAKY01000080.1 GCA_000987045.1 Clostridiales bacterium PH28_bin88
CTCAAGGACGGCAGCAACTTCCTGACCGAGACCGTGGCCTGGACCGCCGGGGTCAAGGCGCACCCGCTGGCCGCGCGGCTCGGGCTCACCTGCGCGCCGAACGGCAGGGTGCTCACGGACGAGACGCTGCGGGTCAAGGGCATGCCCGACATCATGGCCGTGGGCGACATCTGCCAGATCGACGGCCGCCCGCCGCTGCCCATGGTCGCCCCGGCGGCCATCCAGCTTGGCCGCCACGCGGGGCAGAACGTGCTGCGGGCGCTTAAGGGCAAAAAGCAGAAGGCCTTCTCCTACCGCGACAAGGGCAGCATGGCGACCATAGGCCGGGGCGCGGCCGTGGTGCGCTTCGCGGGCCGGTCGTTCACGGGCTTCACGGCATGGGCGCTGTGGCTCTTCGTGCACCTGATGTATCTGGTGGGTTTTCGCAACAGGCTTCTGGTCATGGTCAACTGGGCCTGGGACTACTTCCTTTTCGAGCGCGCCGTGCGGCTGATCCTGCCGCGCGAGGGGCTGTGGGACAAATCCGGCCTGGACCCGGAGGCGTTGAAAAAGCGTTGAATTCGCATGGCAGACTGCTCGAACGACCCGAGGTGCAAGGACAAAAAGAATTCAAAGCCGACGAGTAGTTTTGCATACGCAAGGATGAGAAAAACATGCCCAATTGAGTCTTATAACCCATCTGCCAATTTACTGAAATCAACTTCAAAATACGTCTTCTTGCAGGGAGGGAATAGCTCACTGGGGTGGGGTATCTGTTTCGGAGACACTATAAATTTATTTCTGACATCAACAATATAATAAGCGTCTTCCCTATAATCAGTCTTTGGTTTATACACAATCCAATCAAAGCGATTTACAAATTTAGAAATATCAAATCCTTCGCCTTTCGTGCTTTTCCACAATCTATAAAACTTAAGAAGGTGACCAGCCAATGGTTGCACAAGCTGAACTGAATCTGAAAAATTATCCAATGCTTCTTTTGCAAATCTTCTATTAAAATTATATTTTTGCACCATAAGTGGAGTTGAGGCATCAATAATATTTACTAATTCTACATCTTTTTCAAACATAATACCGAATTCAATGCTTCTATACTTGAATATTAAGAATTCAGTAATAACTACTTCAATCAAATTCTCAATGCAAGTTGACGTGTAATCAGGAAATTCACTTATCATGACAACTGGTTTACATCTATTTCTCCATATATACCTTATATGAAAGCAAGCTTGATCTACATGGAACCCATCCCTATACAAAACATAATCAGATAGAATAACATTTTGATTTGCCACAACATTATACGGACCAACTATCACAGGCTCTCTACTCCAACAAATCTAGACATGGCAAAATCGAAATATGATATCAGCCTAGCTATGTTAATATCAAAAAAGCAAAATTCAAGATTTTGCAGAAGACATTTACAACGCACCATACACATCAATGCTCCGCAAAATCACGTAGCTACTAAAACGCTACTCTCGACCAACTCTCATTATAATGCCCAGAATTGCCCAAAACTGCCATCACTTTTTGATACTCTATCAAATTCATCAAATGACCTACTAGACTAGTTTTTGGACATGATTCGGGGTAGAATGTTGGTAAGGGAAGTCCCCCGATGAAAGCTGAAGAAAAGGTGGCCAGACAGAGGATGAGTGTCCTTGAACTCTGAGCACCGTCAGCGAGGCATGCCGCCGCGAGCCCGTACAGCCGTCCTGGCCGTGCGCCGCGCGTCCCGGCCCCCTCCCCGTGGGCCTGGACCGATCAGTAGTACTGCCAGGCGCCGCCGCCCTCGCGGAAGAGGGTGTCCATCTCCTCGCTGATGCCCACGACGATCATCTTCTCGTTCTCGGCCAGCGACACGTTCTCGGCCGGGTCGAGGCCCACGTCCAGGGCCACTTCCTCCCAATGCCGCTTCACGCTCTCAGCCGCGATCCGCGCCTCGTCCGTCCTGCCTTCCTTCTTCACCCATCTGCCCACCCAGATCCACATACGCGCCTCCTCAAGAGAGTTTGCTCCAGCATATGCCCCAGGCGCTGCCCCGAGTAAAGTCCCGGCGGCTTCTCCCAAACAAACGGCCCCCGCGAGGACTCGCGGGGGCCGTGATTATTGTGCGCGGGGTGGCGGGCGGATGAGCCGCCCGGCCGCCGGATCAGTGCATCTTGCCCTGCTCCTCCGAGCCCGAGCCCTTCATGAGGCTCGCGGACAGGGGCACGAGGTCGTTCAGGTCGCAGAACAGCGGCCTGTCGTCGCCCTCGCAGAGCAGCGCCTCCCGCAGCACGTCGTCCATGTTGTCCATAGGGATGATCTTCAGGTCGCGCCTGATCTCCTCGGGCACGTCCTCAAGGTCCTTCTCGTTGTCCTTGGGAATGAGCACGGTCTTGATGAGCCCCCGGTGCGCGGCCAGAAGCTTCTGGCGCAGGCCGCCGATGGGCAGCACGCGGCCGCGCAGCGTGATCTCGCCGGTCATGGCCAGATCGTCGCGCACCGGGCGGTTCAAGAGCGCCGAAACCATGGCCGTGCACAGCGTGATGCCCGCCGAGGGGCCGTCCTTGGGAATCGCGCCCTCGGGCACGTGCACGTGGATGTCGATCTCCTTGTGGAAGTCGGGTTTGAGCCCGAAGAGGTCGGTGCGCGAGCGGATGTAGGAGAGCGCGGCCTTGGCCGACTCCTTCATCACGTCGCCGAGCTTGCCCGTGGTCTCCACCTTGCCCGAGCCGGGCATGAGCGCCACCTCGACCATAAGCATGTCGCCGCCGTGGTCCGTGTAGGCCAGGCCGTTGACCAGGCCGACCAGGGGCCTGTCCTCCTTCTCGCCGTAGCGGTGCTTGGGCACGCCCAGATAGTCGTTGAGCATCGGCGGCGTGATTTCGAGCTTGAGGTCCCTGTCGCCCTTCTCCACCACGTTGCGCGCGGCCTTGCGGCAGATGGTGGCCAGTTCGCGCTCCAGCGAGCGCACGCCCGCCTCGCGCGTGTAGCGGCGGATGACTTCGAGCAGCGACTCCTCGGGCAGGCGCAGGTTCTCGGGCCTGAGCCCGTGCTGGCCGATCTGCTTGGGCAAAAGGAAGCTCTGCGCGATCTGCTTCTTCTCGGT
>LAKY01000034.1 GCA_000987045.1 Clostridiales bacterium PH28_bin88
TCAGGGTTAGTGAATCGGAACCATCCCCCATCGTGCGGGACTTTGGACTGTATGCTGAATTTCTTTGCAACAACCCGATGACGCTAACCCCCAAAAACCATCGACGTCAGCAATGATCGCTGATGCCAAGATGGGGTAATCCTTCTTATCCCTGATTTTCGGGTATATGTAGGGGTCGATTTCCGTAGGAGTGAACGCCATTTCGAAGCTCAGCTTGCTCATGAACCTGTCGAACGCGGACTTTTTATAGGGGAATTTCATCTAGATAACCATCTGCAATTCCTCGATGATCTGGCTGCTCAACACGATATTGAAATCGTCCGCGATCTTTTGCGTCAACTCCGCGAGGCGCGTGCCGCCGAATATACCGGCTGAAATCAGAATGTTCGTGTCAGGCATTACCCTCATATCGTTCCTCCCAGATCTTCTGCCTCACCTCTTTGACCAAATTAACAACGTCCTGCTCGCTGTTGATTCCGGCTTTTTCGGCTTCTCCGGCCATCTCCTTTTGCAACTCCTCAAAGGCAAGCCTGTTCGAGTTGATCAGGATGACATTGTTGTCCTTCTCCAGAAAGACAACCTTATCGCCCTCTTTTAAGCCGAGCTTCTTCCGGATTTCAATGGGGATTGTTACCTGCCCCTTCGATGAAATTCTCGCGATGTCCACATCGGCACCCACTTTCTTTAATTTCTTTACTTTTCTTACTCTATTATACGTGGGATTCGTGAGAAAATCAATGTAATTTTCCCACGATTACCTCTGTCACGAATCCATCGTCCAGCAGCTCTCCGAGACATGCCCGACCCAGAACAATTCCTGGATGAGGCATCGACATATATTTCCTCATTGACGACCCCCACCAGCGATTAGCGGTTGCATTAGGCCCCATCCTCCATTACGGCCTGCAACCGGCGCATCAGTCCCTCCAGGTACTCCCGGAACGGCTCCCGCAAATCCTCCCGCTTCAAGGCGAACTCCACCGTGGCCTGCAGGAACCCCAGCCGGTCCCCCACGTCGTACCGCCGCCCCTCGAACACGTAGGTGTACATGGGCCGCTCCTTCGTCAGGGACCTCAGAGCGTCGGTGAGCTGGATCTCCCCGCCCGCCCCCGGCTCCTGCCTCTCCAGGAAGTTAAACACCCCCGGCTCGATGATGTACCTCCCCAGCACCGCTCACGTGGACGGCGCCTCTTCCGGCCGGGGCTTTTCCACCAGGTCCTTCACCCGGTACAGGTCAGGTTCCACGTACTCCGGCCTGACGATCCCGTATTTCCCGGTCTCCTCCACCCGTACTTCCTGCGGATTGAGCCTTTTATTTTTTACCAGTGTCGGCTATAATTTAATCAAGTACAGGCATAACATCGAGCTGAATATTGAGCGTTGAGAAACTATTTTCGTGGTTGGGAGGTAAGGAAATGAGCATGAAACGCTTTACGGCAGCCGTAACCAGGGAGAATAAGTGGTATGTAGCCCGTTGTTTAGAAGTAGAGGTGACTTCCCAGGGGCAAACATTAGAGGAAGCCTTGACTAACCTGCGAGAGGCCTTGGAACTTTATTTTGAAGATGAGCATGAGCCAGTAATGACTGACCCTCCTATCATTGCTCCTATTGAAGTAAACGTTGCTCTATGAAACAGTTACCTGTACTCTCGGGAAAAGAAATCATTAAGGCCTTAAAGACATCAGGCTTTCACGAGATCAGCCAAAGAGGAAGCCATGTCAAGCTCAGGCGTTCTTCGATTGGTGAGATAAGAACGGTTATTGTTCCCTTACACGATGAACTTGCTCCCGGTACGCTGAAGTCTATCTTACGACAGGCGGGGTTAACAGCCGAAGATCTATGGCGCCTGCTAGAAAACTAAGGGAAAGGTATAGTAACAGCCCTCCTCCAGCAGCCCTCACCCCTGTGTCCCCGGTTATTTCAACATGTCTACGGGCACTGGCAGCCCGTTCAGGCCCCGTCCTCCATTACGGCCGGCAACCTGCGCATCAATCCCTCCAGGTACTCCCGGAACGGCTCCCGCAAATCCTCCCGCTTCAGGGCGAACTCCACCGTGGCCTGCAGGAACCCCAGCCGGTCCCCCACGTCGTACCGCCGCCCCTCGAACACGTAAGCGTACATGGGCCTCCCCTGCGGTCCAGCCGGGTCGCCCTATTGTAAGTAAAAGCCGTTCCAGGGCAGCGGCATCCACCCCGTCCGGCCTGGCCACAAAGATCCGCTGAAATAGCGAGTTATTTCCGTGTGGGTCACCGTTACCGGACCCAAATATAACCGCAATGTGTTAACGGCCATGATAAAGTGTGGTATAATGTGGTATAATGAAGTATAAAGGGGTTTATCCTGTTGCATACATATAACCCAGGATAACCCTATAAGGAAGGAGGTCTTGCAATGGATAATACTCCCAGAATATTTGAATACGAAGCACTATCGAATAAATACAACATTGAACCTGATATATTAAAGAAAATTATTGATGAGGCACGCAAAGAATTTGGCGAAGATGAAATGATGGTCGAACTTCATGTAGTAAGGGCTTTAAGGTACATTAAAAACAAGCTCAACCAGGGAGTTTTATCATGAAGGAAAAAGCGAAGGTCTACCTTGATACATCGGTTATAAGTGCATTATTTGATTCACGAACGCCAGAACGTCAGCAGCTTACAAAACTTATGTGGGAATTGCTGAAGGACTATGACGTTTATATATCAGAAATAGTCACGGAAGAGCTGGATGCAGTTTCAGAAGACAGGAGAAAATCCTTTTACGCTGCTGTTGAAGGCTTTTCTGTATTGAGAGTAACAGATGAGATTAAAAGTTTGGCGACAGAATATGTCAGACAAGGGATTTTCCCCGAAAAGTATTTTGATGATGCATTGCATGTTGCAATTGCTTCTGCAAATAATATAGGCTATTTGTTAAGCTGGAACTTTAAGCATCTTGTAAAAGTGAAATTGGTAGCTTTGGTAAACTCAACAAAAGACTACCAGCCGGTTGAAATCATTGCACCACCCGAATTGTAAAGTGCAGTTGCTAGCGGAATTGGTTGCCAGCCGCATCCGGGCATAGAGTCATCTTTTGCACTCGCCTAAACGCCAGTCTCCGGAACTGGTCAAAAGGCAAGGGTTTTCCTTTGCCGACGGGGAAGTTTCCCGGGAGATCAGCAGCAAAAACTCCACTATATTGAGTAGCTGCTGCAGTTCCAGGCGTTCTTCCTGGCGCCGGGATGCCGGTCAGCTCATCTGCTCCTCTTTTATCCTTTTCCCATTACCATTACTTACTCCTTATTACCTCGCTACTTCCACCCCTTCCTCGCCGGCGGTCCAGCCGGGTTGTCCAACCGTATACAACAGCCGTTCCAGGGCAGCGGCATCCACCCCATACGGCCTGGCCACGAGGACATTGTAAACAGCGACCTTGACCTTGATACCAAAAAGACCGTGCTTCTGCGGGCGGAGATGTTCGCCGGTTTGGTCTATGAACAAGAAATTATCGACCTTATATTCCGGGAGGTGGAAAAGATGTTCAACATCGAGGAATCCGCCGGTTACCAGAGGATTTATGAAAAGGGCTTGAAGAAGGGTATTGAACAAGGTATGGAAAAGGGTATGGAAAAGGGCAACGCCGTCCCTCGAACACATATGCGTACATGGGCCGCTCCTTGGCCAGGGATCTATGGGCATCGGTGAGCTGGATCTCCCCGCCCGCTCCCGTCTCCTGACTCTCCAGGAAGTCAAACACCTCCGGCTCGATGATGTCCCGCCCCAGCACCGCCAGGGTGGCCGGCGCCTCTCGAACGGGATTTGTTGGGATGCCGACTTTAAACCAGCTATGATTGGCCTTTGAGAATTGGCAAGTAGTTCTCTCCAATCATTGCTTGGACAAAATGAGAGAGCGCTGCATTTCTGCAGAGGAAATTCGTATATGCGGTCTACATGGCAGTGTGATCGAGGTGCAATTCCACGGCAGGGACTTTAAAGTTCTTCTCTACCGGAGGGAAAAAATATATACATAGCACCATCAAACCTGCACTCTACCTAATCCACTTTTCTCCCCACTTTTGAATCTCGTCCATGATAGGCTTCAAAGCCTTACCCTTTTCGGTTAACTCGTATTCAATTAATACTGGCATCCCTGTATAAACCCGGCGGGTGAGAATTCCTGCCGTTTCCAACTCTTTAAATCGTTCGGACAGCATGCGGTCGCTCATGTTCGGAATCATCTCAGAGATGTCTTTAAACCTTTTGGGTCCATCAAGCAGCACGCGGATAATTAGGCCGCTCCAGCGCTTGCCAAGCAGTTCAATGGCAGATTCAAATTTGGGGCATAATTGGTGGTTGGTTTCCATAAAACCACCTCCTTGAATATATTTTTGCACAGTAGCGTCGCATAAAAACATTTTACCGAGGACTACCCTTCGCCTCTATTATAAGGGGTTTTTTCGTGCAATGGCAGCATATTTCTACCGTTTTCTAGCCATTTTTTGACGGTTGACAAAGTGAATTTTGGTTTATGCACTCTACTGATTTTAGCATATTTACTTGACAAAAGTAAGTACTAATTGTATGATGCTAACATAAGGTAAGTTTCTTACCTTATGTAAATAAATAATTAATGGGGGAGGAATTGAAATGGTGGACGCTGGTTTGCTGATTATTCGCTTGGTGTTTGGTCTGTCTTTTGCGGGTCACGGGGCGCAGAAGCTGTTTGGCTGGTTTGGGGGGTACGGGCCTAAAGGAACGGGCGGCTATTTTGAATCAATTGGGATTAAGCCCGGCGTATTCATGGCCGTGGTAGCCGGATTGGCTGAATTGGTTGGCGGATTGCTTCTCGCTGCGGGGGTATTCGTGCCAATTGCCGCTGCGCTCATAGTCCTAACGATGTTAGTCGCAATTATAACTGTGCATGGCAAAAACGGGTATTGGATTACTTCCAACGGGTTTGAATTCAATCTTCACCTGATCGCCGTTGCCATTGGTATCGCCTTGATTGGTCCAGGTGCATACAAATTGTTTTAAGTCAACTGCCTGTAGACAGGGAAAAACCACCTTATGTGCATGGCAGCATCAAGCCCTCTTGTGGTTGGTTTTGGTCTGGGTTTTGGTTAGAAGAACGGAAATTGAAAAAGTTAACGGAGGGCCGAAGCCCTCCTTTCTTCTTCCCCTGATACCGGACACCAGATTATAACTGAATCTTTAGCGCTGCCGAATTTGGGATTTTCAGGGTTATCTTCACTTACTCACTTATATCAAAAAGACCTCTCCTTTCCCGGCATCCACAATGTTATTATCCGTAATCCTTTGGACAAGTATTCAGGATATTATGCCCGGTAAAGCGCCAGCAGTTTCCTCGGGTAGCTTTCTACATCAAAGAGTCTGCGTTCTCTCAATACAGGAGTCATTTCCTCGATCAATTTCTCCAGGATGAGATGGCTGGCCTCGTGACAGGTGAATCCTCTTGACATCAACCTGTTGAGGGTCGTCCCCACCTCTCCGCCAACTGGTTTTCCTGGACAGCGTGCAATGTCACATGCAGCATGGGGTTCACACCGGCACGCTGAACTCGGCGCCTCCCAGATGAAGCAAACGGTCCCACACGGGATAGAATTCCCGGTGCAAAGCCAGCGCATCGCCCAGACTTTTCTCTTCACTTCCCAACAGGAAGTCGACCACCTCCTGCTCGATGATGTACCTCCCCAGTACCGCTCACCTGGACGGCGACTCTTCCGGCCGGGGCTTTTCCACCAGGTCCTTTACCCGGTACAGGCCGGTTTCCATGTACTTTGGCCTGACGATCCCGCAACCTCCCGCACGCACGGCACCCCGCAACCTCTCGCACGCACGGCACCCCGCTACCTACCACCACGGTGTTCCCGTCTTCCAGGTTCCTTGGATGTTGCGGAAGCCACGGGATCGCCGACAACCTGTGCCGACCGGCAGGATATTAGTATTTTTCGTTATTTCCGGGATGGGAAGACCATGGTATAATAAAAACTATAGAGAGGTGGCACAATTTGACTAAAAAAGGAGAGCAAGCAAACGGCGCAACCAGGCAATCCTGTACACCACGGTTTGCAACGGTAAAGGGGATCAACCGGACCAATGACTACGCCTTTAAACGCATCCTGGGTGCGGAAGAAGGCAAGGAAGCCCTGCTGGGATTTCTCAATGCCGTGCTCAAACCCCCACCAGGCAGGGAATTGACTAAAGTCGAACTGCTGGATCGGGAGTTGGACCCCGAGTACCTGCTGGACCGTGGCGCCAGGCTGGACGTACTGGCCAGGACAGTGCAGGGCGCCCTGATCAACATCGAAGTCCAGATTGCCAACCGGTACGACATCGACCGACGGACTCTGTTTTACTGGGCGCGGCTCTATCAGGGCCAGTTGGGCGCCGGCCAAAAATTTATCGAGTTGTGCAAAACCATAACCATTAATGTCCTGGGCTTTAACTGGTTCGCCGGCGATCAGCGTTATCATCATACTTTTCACATCCGGGAGGACGTGACAGGGCAACTACTTTCCGATGATCTGGAAATTCACTTCCTGGAGCTGGAGAAAGTGAAGGGACTAAAGCGGCGGTCGCAAGACGCGCTAGAGGCCTGGTTAATGTACTTAAATAACCTGGAAGGGGAAGAAATGGAGGCGATCGCGGTGGAAAACCCGGCAATCAAAAAGGCGCTGACCATCGAGGAAGCTTTCTGGCGGAGCGAGCGGGAGCGCAGGCTTTATGAACTGCGGGAGAAGGCGTTGCGGGACGAGATTGTCATGATGGATGGGGCCAGGGCGGAAGGCAAGGCTGAAGGCAAGGCTGAAGGCAAGGCTGAAGGCAAGGCTGAAGGCAAGGTTGAAATGGCCCAGGAGGCTATCTGCAAGTACCTGGAGGTACGGTTCGGTGAGGAGGCTTCCCTGGGTTTGCGGGAAAAAGTGAAGAAGTGCACCAATTTGGATATGCTGGATAAGATAATGAATAAGATTTATACAGCCAGTTCGCTGAAAGACGCCCGGGCCATCATTGAAGGGGTGCCAGGCGCTTAGAACTGATGCCCCTTGTTAGCATCATCATATTCGATGGGCGTAGAATTGTGGGTAATGCGGGAGAACAATGGTTCCCCCACTTCGTACCGCCTTCCCTCAAACACATAGGCGTACCTGGGCCACCGGGCCTCCGCAGGGGCTTTTCCAACAGGTCTTTTACCCGGTACAGGCCGGGTTCCATGTACTCCGGCCTAACGCAACAATCCCGTATTTCCTAGTATCCTAGTATCCTATCCGTAATTCCTGTACTCCCAGAATTGAACCCCCGTATATCCCGAGATTCTGAACACGAGGTGTTTTTGCCTGGCCCGCAGGAAAACTTACAGCAACTATTTTGGCCTTTTCGGAAGGTATAGCCTCCCGCAACCTCAATGGCCCTTCACCATCCGCAGTAAAAACGATAACTTTATTATACCCATATTCAATTACCCAATCTTTTACAATATCAATTACCCGATGAAGGTTATCTCTTCCTTCTTTGGGAAAGTAGTAGATTTTTTTACAATGTTCACGAGGCACCACTTATTTGCCTCCTTCCTTTGTTCAATGAAGACTGATAAACTGCTTCGGCTTCTGGCTCGAATGGATAGATCCGCTTTGACGTGTATAAAATCGTCAAGATCAGAGTTAGATACAAGTTGAAATTATCAATATCGAGAGGCACTTGGTCAGGATCGAGGTGCTCATTATCTCCTCCATCCGGATTGACGTGTAAATCGCAGTCTTTAAAGTCTATCCGCCATTCCCTAAGGCCGCTAGATTGTTCCGGTTGAAAGTGATAGGAAAACGTAGTAATTTTAGCGAGGTTATCACTAACCCGTCTGCCATATTCGTCCACATCAAGATAATTATCGTGACGTAACACTATTTCTTGTCCCATGATTGCCCAACCCAAAGTATTCCCTTGTCTATCATGACTAGCAAAACAAATACTTTCCAGCCTTTTAGGCTCCTTTATTAAATACTGATTTTGCAGAAACTTCTTAAGCCGGTTTATGTACCTATCAATGTCTACGACAGGTTCCTCAGTTTTCGCCACCTATGTTTCTCACCCTTTGCTATCTCACGCATGAGGTACCCATCATCCTCCATGGNNGACTTTTTCTACGCTGCCGGATAGAGGATAGTACCTGGTTTCGGGAATAGCCATGAATTTCTCCAGGGCTTTCAGGGCATCCGCCTCACAGAAGAAAGTATTCTTGGCCAGCTTGTCTGCCTCTTGGGCAAGGGACTGACGGATCTTTTGCATCCTTTTGGCCAGGGTTTTTTCCTTACCAGCCTCCAGAGCGCCACCCCTCGAACACGTAGGCGTACATCGGCCGCCGCCCTGCCAGCGATCTGAGAACGTCGGTCAGTTGCATCTCCCCACCCGCGCCCGGTTCTTGCTTCTCCAGGAAGTCAAACACTTCCAGTTCGATAATGTACCTTCCCAGTACCGCCAGGGTGGACGGTGCCTCTTCCGGCCGGGGCTTTTCCACCAGGTCGCTTCACCCGGTACAGGCCAGGTGCTACGTACTCCGGCCTGACGATCCCGTATTTCCCGGTATCCTCCACCCGTACTTCCTGTACTCCCAGAATGGAACCCCCGAATTTTCCGTACACATCCAACATCTGTTTCAGGCAGGGCACCCGGCTGTCGATCACGTCGTCCCCCAGCAACACCGCGAAGGGCTCGTCCCCGATGAACTTCCGCGCGCACCAAACCGCATGCCCTCTCCGTGTCGGCCATATTAAAGCGCCTCTTGCCACCGCGGCAATCCACTGGTAAAATTAAGGCAGGCGGTGGTTTGCTTGCAGCAGAAAAGCGGTAACCAGTACGATACCATTATTAAAGACCTGTTTGCCGACGGCACGCAGGACCTCATCAACTACTTCAGCCACATCCCGGCAACGGTGGTCAACGACCTCCAGATCGAGTTCCCCCAGGTGGAGACCAGGGTTTCCGACCTGGTGGTAGAGGCTAAGAGTGAACACGGTCCCCTGGCCGTCCACCTCGAGTTCCAGAGCCGGAACGACCGGGAAATGCCCTACCGCATGCTGCGCTACGCCCTGGAAATCCACAAGACCTACCGCTTGCCGGTCTACCAGATGGTCATCTACTTCGGCCAGCAGGAAATCAACATGGCCGGCCAACTGCACTACCGCCTGGGAACGGAAAACCTGCTGGACTACCGTTACCGCCTCATCGACGTGGGTAAAATAACCTACGAGGAGTTAAAAAACTCCCCTCACCAACAACTGCGTTCTTTGCTGCCCCTGGTGGAGAGGGACAGGCGCAAGAGAGAGGGGGAGACATTCCTCCGGCGGTGTGCAGAGGACATTGTAAACAGCGACCTTGACCTTGATACCAAAAAGACCGTGCTTCTGCGGGCGGAGATGTTCGCCGGTTTGGTCTATGAACAAGAAATTATCGACCTTATATTCCGGGAGGTGGAAAAGATGTTCAACATCGAGGAATCCGCCGGTTACCAGAGGATTTATGAAAAGGGCTTGAAGAAGGGTATCGAACAAGGTATGGAAAAGGGTATGGAAAAGGGTATGGAAAAGGGTATGGAAAAGGGTAGGCAAGAATCCCTGGCGGACGTCGCTATCAAATTCTTGAGCAAAAAATTTCGCAAGCTTCCCCGGGAGTTGGTGGCCAGGATCAAGGAGCAGGACACGTATGTATTGCAGCAGGTGATCGACAACATCTTCGACATTAACGACCTGTCCGAACTGGAAGACTACCTGCAGTAAAGGATCCTTTCTCCCACCGGTGATACGGTGGGTTTCTTATTTCGGCTCGAATGGCTAAGGCTGCCGCAAATCCTCCCTCTTCAAGGCAAACTCCCCCGTGGCCCGCGGGAACCCCAGCCGGTCCCCCCGCCACGTAGTACCGCCGTCCCTCAAACACATTGGCGTACAGTGGCCGCCGCCCTGCCAGGGACCTGAGATCGTCGGTCAGTTGAATCTCCCCGCCAGCGCCTGGTTCCTGCTTCTCCAGGAAATCATACACTTCCGGGTAATTTTGTGAAGGTTTTCAACCCATGTCCTTGACGAGCTTTTTGCGTTGTGCCTGTGCTCGTGTTCTTCTGAAAGAAAGAGTATGCGTTTCCCT
>LAKY01000014.1 GCA_000987045.1 Clostridiales bacterium PH28_bin88
CCAGCTCACCGGCGCGCCTTAAGGTCCCTGGCGAAGGAGCGGCCCATGTACGCCTACGTGTTCGAGGGACGGCGGTACGACGTGGGGGAGCGGCTGGGGTTCCTGCGGGCCACGGTGGAGTTCGCCCTGAAGCGGGAGGATTTGCAGGACAGCTTCAGGGAGTACCTAATGGGGATGCTGAGGAATGAACTAAAGGACAGCAGCGGGAGAGAAGTGTCCTAAAGAAAAGGGAGGCTTACAGAAACCATATTCTGAGCTTCTTGTAAACAATCCTTTGGTACAATTACATGGAATTCTGATTGCCCCACGGTATAGCTTTACAAAGGGGATGCTTGATTTGCAAATATACGAAGTCTTCAGCAAAGGTAATAAATTCTCTTGATAGCGCTATGAAATTGAGAATAAAGAACGGCATACTAGGATTAAACGAAGTTCCACCAAAAGGGGATATAAAGCAGATGCAGGGCTTTAATCCACCACTATACCGTTTACGAGTAGGAAAATTTCGTGTATTATATGAGTATACCAATATTGACGGAGAACGAGTATTGTTGATTAAGGATATAGGTTCACGCGGTGATATTTATAAGTAAAGGAGATGATTACATGTCACCGGTAACAAAGCAGATAGTAGAGATGATTGATATGTTACCAGAGCAGGAACAGCAGTTGGCATTTGAATTCATCAAAAGAATGGTGCTGGCTTGGGACAGTGATTTTACCAAGTTGACACCATTTGAAAGGGACGCGCTCATTAAAGCTGATAAAGAAATCAGGAACGGTGACATAGTAGATCATTCTGAAATTGACTGGAGCTAAACGAAGAAGTGCCATCTGTGGGTGGCGCTTTCTATTTTGACACAGGCCTACTGGCGTCTTTTGTGCCATGGATTAGCGCGGCTGCATTTATCCTCTTTTATAGTTTGACCTTTTATACGCCAAAACCGTTTCTCCTCTTAAAGACGCCCAGATCCTTTTACATACCCTGAAGGTGATGCTGATGCGCGATAAAGGCTTCATAGTAATAATCGGCGACTACACATTCTATGTTGGGGACACCGGGCTTATTCGAATGTTTTAGCAAGTAGCTGCAAATGTAAACCGTGGCCGTGACAAAAGTCACAGAACCAATAACAGCCTTGAATTTGACTACAGGGGGGATCATCTTCATGAAACCTGTACGTAAAGCCATCATCCCGGCGGCGGGGCTGGGGACGCGGTTTTTGCCTGCCACCAAGGCTCAACCTAAAGAGATGCTGCCGATAGTGGACAAGCCCACCATCCAGTACATAGTGGAAGAGGCGATAGCCTCGGGGATCGAGGACATAATTATCGTCACCGGCCGGGGGAAGCGGGCCATTGAGGACCACTTCGACCGGTCGATTGAGAAGTGAGATGTGAGAAGTTAGAAGTGAGAGGAAGAAGGAATTGGCGGAGCCAATTTCAATGAGAAGTGAGACCTGAGAGATGGAAGTAGCCCTGGAGCAGAAGGGGAATCATGAACTGCTGGGACTGGTGCGGGAGATCAGCGAGTTGGTGGATATCCACTACGTAAGGCAAAAAGGACCCCGGGGGCTGGGGCATGCGGTGTGGTGCGCGCGGAAGTTCATCGGGGATGAGCCCTTCGCGGTGCTTTTGGGGGACGACGTGATGGACAGCCGGGCGCCCTGCCTGAAGCAGATGCTGGAAGTATACCAACGGTGCGGCGGCACGGTGCTGGGCGTGCAGGAGGTAAGGGTGGAGGATACCGGGAAATACGGGATCGTCAGACCGGAGTACGTGGAACCCGGTCTGTACCGGGTAAAGGACCTGGTGGAAAAGCCCCGGCCGGAAGAGGCGCCGTCCACGTGAGCGGTACTGGGGCGGTACATCATCGAGCCGGAAGTGTTGGACTTCCTGGAGCGGCAGGAACCGGGTGCTGGCGGGGAGATCCAGCTTACCGACGGCCTGCGGTCCCTGGCCAGGGAGCGGCCCATGTACGCCTACGTCTTCGAGGGCCGGCGCTACGACGTGGGGGACCGGCTGGGTTTCCTGCAGGCCACGGTGGAGTTCGCCCTGCAGCGGGAGGACTTGCGGCAGCCGTTCCGGGAGTACCTGGAGGGACTGATAAGCCGGTTGCCAGCCGTAATGGAGGAGGGGGCCTGATGTGAAGGGCATTTATTAACGGGCTTCCGGTGCCCCGTAGACATGTTGAAATAATCGAGGGTATAACCATCGAACCGCTCAAAAAACCACCGGGTCTCCGGTGAGAGAAAGGATCCTTTACCGCAGATCTGCGGACAAAACAAATGTCAGTCGGGATGAGCACATCAAAAACCGCGTTGGCTACATTGAAGAACACGCTACCCTGGTCACCAACGCCTTCAAGTTCACAGCAGAAACCCATCCAGGCTTCAGTCGTCCTCTTGGGTATCAAGGTTTACAGCACTTGCTTTCTGCTGCACAAAATCTTGAATTCGCTCTGCGCATTCCAATGCCAGCAGCATATCTGTTTCATTAAGATCGAGGTTAAAAGGGTAACGGGCTTGTACCCCATAATCGGTCAGGTTAAAACAATCGTCTTCGATTTGCAAAGCTCAAATCATAGTTCTTACAAATTTTGTTGAGAGCTACCAGGTCATGAATTCTCTGAATTTCACCGCCATTTAAGGCGATATAACCTTTAAGGTACTTTTCAGCGCTCTGCTGGCAGTGATAGCAGATAATTTCCACAGGAACAGGCCGCATACCTTGAAGGTAAACAGCCGATTGAAGGTCCTTGGGGCAGCGTACAGGAACCATTCCCGGGCAACCTCCCTATTGTTCATAGATCATAATCCCTTCGTTCATAATTTTGTGCTCCAAGGTAGTGGAAAGACGCGCTCTATCCTTAAATTCTTCATCTCTATAGACCAAAAGGTCTATAGGAATCGAAACAATATGCACCAGAGCCCGCCTTGCCTGTCTTAAAACCTCTATCTTTCTTTTGCCGTTATCATCAGTAATAATGCAAAGATCGATATCGCTTCCCTTATCCGGTTGACCATAAGCATAAGAACCAAACAGATATATTTTTTTAGGACGGATGTTTTCCTGCAGAGCATCCACAACTCTTTTCAATTCAATGCGGTTTATTATTTGTTCCATATAGCATCACCTGATTATATTATACCATCTTTTGGCTCCGAAATCATGCTAAAACTTTACTATTCGGATTAGTTTCTGTATTCCTGTTTGGCAAGTACAAAATACCGAGGAGATGGAAGTCGCCCTGGAGCAGAAAGGGAACCATGAACTGCTGGGCCTGGTGCGGGAGGTAAGCGACCTGGTGGACATCCACTAAGTGCGGCAAAAAGGACCACGGGGCCTGGGGCACGTGGTATGGTGCGCCAGGAAGTTCATCGGGGACGAGCCCTTTGCGGTGCTGCTGGGAGACGACGTGATCGAGAGCCGGGCGCCCTGCCTGAAGCAGATGTTGGAAGTCTACGAGAGGTATGGTGGCTCCGTGCTGGGAGTGCAGGAGGTAAGGGTGGAGGACACCGGGAAATACGGGATTGTCAAACCGGAATACGTTGATGATAATCTTTTCAAGGTGGAGGATCTGGTGGAAAAGCCCCGGCCGGAAGAGGCGCCGTCCACGTGAGCGGTACTGGGGAGGTACATTATCCAGCCGGAGGTGTTTGACTTCCTGGAGAAGCAGGAACCGGGGGCGGGCGGGGAGATCCAACTTACCGGGAAGAGTAATGCCGGCTCTTCACTCGGCTTGGTGAAGAAAACCCACCGGAAACCCAGTGGGCAAAGACGGGCTTACTGCAGGTAGCGATCCAGTTCCGACAGGTCGTTAATGTCAAAGATGTTGTCGATCACCTGCTGCAGCACGTACGTATCTTGCTCCTTAATCCTAGCCGAGTACTCCCGGGGAAGTTGACGGAACTTCTTACGTAAAAGACTAATGGTAACATCCACCAAGGATTCGTGCCGGCCTTCCTTCCAGCCTTGTATCAAACCTTTTTTCCATTCTTCCAAGTATATCTGGATACCTTTCTCAAAACCCTGTTGAAAAATCCTCTGATATCCAGCCGACTCTTCAATGTTTAGCATCCGTTCCACCTCCCGGAATACAATGTCGATAATCTTCTGGTGAAAAACCAGACCGGCGATTTTGAGGTCGTTTAGTTGTGGCTTGGCTTATGACAAGGAGGAGAGGTATATAGACACCTCATCCAGGAATTTTCTACATTCTTGATGAAGTTGTAGTACTTCTTCCTCGTTAAACTCCTTGAAGTCTTGATAATCACCTTCGCTTCGAAGTTTGAACGCCTTGACAAGAGTCTTGCCTGATTCGACGGATATCAGCCTTGTTTTTATGAACTCTTTTTGGAAGAATGTAATTACCCCGCTATGCTTAGCGTAATCCAGACCTTTGGTGGCGAGGAGAGCTCTTGTGGCGTAGAAAACACTGTAGTACAAACGATTAATTGCTCCCCTTGATTTGTTTCCCCGGATTAATGCAACTGCCTCTTCCATGGTTTCAAAGGCCCTTTGCAAGCGGTATTCCGCCAGTTCTAACTTGGGATCTTTCATAGCGGTATCCCTTCGCGCTGCGTATTTTGGAAAAACAACGTGTAACGAGCCAGCGGGGTAAAATACTCGTCATGTGAAAATACTACAGGGGAGATGAACACATCAAAGTCTAGACTAATTTCGAACGCGATGTCCAAGATCTGATCATCGACTTTGGCGTCGCGATGTTTGACTATTATCAAAAAGTCGATGTCTGATTCCCAATTATCATCACCCCTCGCTTTGGACCCGAATAACCGGATCTCCTCGAGGTTTCCTTCCAGTGCCTCGCGCAGTGATCTGCTAAACTTTGACACTGCTAAATAGTCTTTTTCGCTTAAATGCCCCAGAGCGGCCACTTGCTTCACCTCTTTTACCGTGCCGGTTGAATCACATCCACTTTATGGCACTATTATACCACCCTTAAGAATAGTCAAGCAACATCACAGCCATGGAAGAAACGTGCATCATCCTGGGGGGCTGGGGAAGCGGTTTTTACCGGCTATCAAGAAAGCCAAAGAGATGCTATGGATAGGTGGAAAAAACCTACCATCCAGTACATAGTGAAGAAGCGGTGGCCTCGGGGATCGAGGACATCATTATTTTCACCGGCCGGGGGAAGCGGGCCATTGAGGACCACTTCGACCGGTCGATTGAGAAGTGAGA
>LAKY01000041.1 GCA_000987045.1 Clostridiales bacterium PH28_bin88
AGGGGGATGGTTTCCTGCTGCAATAATTCATCAGATGTCGCGATGTTTATGCGGAACAAGGGATAAAATTACCTGACCGTAAAGGGTAAAAACCCTTCGTAGTCAGGTAATTTACGGTTACCCGGTAGAGACTCCCGAACCGCATTATCGGGGATATACGAAGAAACAAAGCAAGGATGTATGAGTATTTTTTTACAGTCCCGGGAACAGCTTCTCAAAGACCTCTGATCCCACCCCCCGGATTGCCGCCTTCTTATATGGCATTGAAGCCCTGCCAGGAATTGACTCCTCGACCGCTCTTGACAGGCTCTCAACAAATGCTTCGTTAAGTTGTGGGGAAGGTGTGCCGCCAATCAATACTTCTTCGGCCCATGCCGGTCTGAAAGCCACGGTTCCCACAGCTCCCAACGCCACCCTGGCTTTTGTCAGCACCCTCTCCTCCGCGTCGTACTCCACTGCTGCCGCCATGTTTATCCTGGCTATGGCCAGTGCCTTGCGCCGGCCCAGTTTGGCAAAGGCGCTACGCCAGGTGTTACCCAGCGCGGGGAAAACGATCTCAGTAATGATTTCCCCTGCAGCCAGATTGTTCTTCCCAGCTCCGGCGGATACCGAATTAACAGGTACCTGGCGAGCCTCACCTGTGGTATTGAATACCGTCACACTGGAATCCAGCGCAACCAGGGCCGGCAATGCATCGGCGGCAGGTGAAGCATTGGCGATATTTCCGCCAATGGTTCCCGTATTTCTTATTTGTTCCGAACCAACCTGGGAAGCAGCCTCCGCCAGGCAAAAAGCATATTTTTTAACCAGGTCGTTCTCCGCTATCTCCGTAAAAGAGCAGGCGGCGCCTATCTTGACAAAACCTTCTTCTTCCTTAATGCTCTTTAATTCACTGATACCGGATATATCTATTACCGCATCTGGGTTCACGGACCCTTCTCTTAATTGGATAACAAGGTCGGTACCCCCCGCCAGCAATTTTATTTCGCCCTGCGCTTCCCGTAGGCACTGCAGCACTCCCTCCAAGTTTTTGGGGCTATACACTTTAAATCTTTTCATGGGAGCACCACCCTTCCTTTTTCCCCGTAAAACCTCTTGCCTTTATTCTGCAACCGCTTTTTCCACGGCCTTGACGATATTCTGATAACCGGTGCAGCGGCACAAATGACCCGCCAGTTCACTTTTGATTTCCTCCCGGGTATATTTTTTCCCGCTATCTATCATGGCGGTGGTGGTAAGGACAAAACCGGGCGTGCAAAAGCCGCACTGAATTGCTCCTTCTTCAACAAACGCTTTTTGCACCTTCGACAATTCTCCGTCTTTGGCGATGCCTTCGATAGTGACTATCCTTTTACCGTCAGCCCAAACCGCCAAGTAGATGCATGAATCGGTGGGAGTACCGTCAATCAAAACGGTACATGCCCCGCATTCCCCCACTCCGCATCCTTTTTTGGCGCCCGTATAGCCCAAACGGTTTCGCAAAACTTCCAGCAACGATTCACCAACGTCAACTTCCAGGCTGACGGCTTTGTCATTTACAGTAAAGGCAATTTCTTTAAGCAATTCCGGCACCTCCCGCCCTTACAACGGCTAATTTCAGCGCTCTTTGGCAGAGTTCCTCCACCAGGTGTTCCCGGTATTCCCTGGAAGCCCTCCAGGAAGACCTCGCCCTGGTGGATTTGACCGCCAGTTTTCCAATTTCGGCTAAAAGGTCTGCGGAAATCACTTTTTCCTTGGCATAGGCCTCTGCCTCCCGACATCTCAGCGGGGTAGGCCCGGCGACTCCCAGGCCAATCCGGACATCGTCAAAAACATTGCCTTCCTTGATCCTGCAAATAACCGATACGCCCAGGGTGGCAATATCCATGGCCTTACGCATGCTGTATTTGATATAGTGCCCGCCACAATCCACGAAATTTTCCGGTGAAATAATGACACCTGTCAGTATTTCTCCCGGTTTCAAGTCCACCTTTCCCGGGCCAAGATAGAATTCCTCGATGGGGACAACCCGCTCCCCTTGACTACCCTGTAATTGCAGTTTGCCATTAAGGGCAAGCAGGGTGGAAGCACTGTCGGCGGACGTAGCGCCGTTGCAAATATTGCCCCCGATGGTAGCTACGTTGCGGATCTGGGGGCCACCCATGGAATTAGCCGCCTCTGCCAGTACAGGTATTTTTTCTTTGATAGTAGGATCTTTCACAATTTGCGTGAAAGTTGTTAACGGCCCAATGACAATAGTCCCGTTTTCCAGTTCACGAATTCCCTCCAGAGACTTAATGTTGCGGATGCTCAACAGTTCCGCCTTTTCAATTTCCCCTTTGTGCATTTTAATCAAGAGGTCTGTCCCGCCGGCGATTATTTTTAGATGTGGATTGGCCGCCAGTATCGCCGCGGCCTCGCTGACTGTTTCCGCCTCGAAGTATCCCTGAATGTCAAACACTTACCGTCACCACCTTTATACTAATCCCGCTTCTTTAAATTTTTCAAAAACCCGCTGCGGGTTCATGGGCAGCCGGTTAAACGCCACACCCGTGGCATCCAAAACCGCGTTGCGGATGGCGGGAGCCGGGGAAATAGCCGGCGGTTCACCAAGAGCCTTATTCCCGAACGGGCCTGTGGGATCAATGGTTTCCACAAATGCTGCGCCGATATCCGGGGTGTCCATGATGGTTGGCAGTTTATAATCCAGCAAGTTGTTGTTCAAAGGCTGACCGGTTTTGTCATCAAAAAGCATTTGTTCAGAAAGGGCGAAACCGATGCCCATGCTTACGCCGCCGTGTACCTGGGCTTCAGCCAGTTGAGGATTGATGATTTTCCCGGAGTCATGCACGTTGAATATTTCCAGGACTTCAATTTTGCCGAGTTTCATGTCCACTTCGACTTCCGCGAAGGTGACACCGAAGCATGGAGCATTAATCCGGGCATTATTGGACGTATCACTGGTGACAGGTTTGGCAAAAACAGGGTCATAGTAGGTTTGCATGGCCGCCTTGGCAAGGGGCATGACAATCTCACCGGAGTGTTTATAAATGATATTCGCATCCTTGATATCCAGCATATCTGCCGGGATATCCGTCATACCCCATACAAAATCAAGAATTTTACCTTTCACTTCCAGGGCCGCTTTCTTGACGGCCATTCCTGAAATGTAAGTCTGTCTTGACGCGTATGCTCCGGGGTCAAAGGGGCTGACATCCGTGTCTTGCGTGGAAATCACATGCACCATATCCACGGGGATCCCCAGTACTTCGGCAGTCATTTGGGCAAAAACCGTGTCACTCCCCTGACCAATCTCCGTGGCGCCCAGTTGCAATTGAACAGACCCGTCCTGGTTCAGTACAATCCGGGCCCCGGCGATTTCCAGGTTAGCCGGGTGGGTACCGGATGCATAACTAAAGCATGCCATTCCCAGGCCTCTCCTCCTGGTACCGGTTTGATTTTGGTACCTGCTCTTTTTCTCATCCCATTTAATCAACTCTTTGCCTTTGTCAATACACTCCCGGATGCCGCAACTCAATACCTTATTTCCATTCAGAGGGTCTACATAACCCACCTCAACCAGGTTTTTCCGGCGAAATTCGATGGGATCCATGTCCAGTTTTCTGGCGATATCTTCCATGTGGCATTCCAGGGCAAATGTAATCTGCGGTGACCCGTAACCCCGCATGGCGCCTGCCACCGGCAAGTTTGTATATACTGTCACCGGATCATATCGCAGCGCCTTCGTGGGGTAAAGGATTTTAAATTTGCTGCCTCCGGCCATGGCAATGGAGTGCCCGTGGGAGGCGTATGCCCCGGTATTGGAGACGGCAGAAACCTGCATGCCCTTAAGTTTCCCTTCTTTAGTAACCCCGGTTTTGAATTTAAAATGGATGGCGTGCCGGGTCCGGGTGTCGATCATGCACTCTTCCCTGGACAGTTCCAGTTTGACCGGCCTACCACCCACGGCCAAGGTCATGGCCGCGTTTAAAGGTTCCAGGCACGCGTCCTGCTTGCCGCCAAACCCGCCCCCAACGTAAGGTTTGATTACCCGCACTTTGCCCCAGGGGATACCAAGCGCCTGGGCGACAATCCGCCTGCAAATATGAGGAATCTGGGTGGAAGACACAATCACGATGCGGCCATCGGCGTCTACATACGCATAGGATATATGATTTTCCAACTGGCAGTGCTGGACGATACTGGTCTCAAATTCACCTTCAAAAACATAGTCGGATTCTTTCAAGGCTGCCTCCACATCGCCGATGTGGTAGCCGCGAGCTTCAAGAATGTTTCGTTCACAACCCTCGTGGATTAAAGGAGCATTATCCTTTAGCGCGGCTTCCGGGGTCAACAAGGGTTCCAGTACTTCGTATTCTACATCGATTAACTTCAACGCTTTTTCGGCGATCAATTCATTCGTTGCCACCACGGCAGCAACGGCATCTCCCACAAACCGCGCTTTGCCGGTTAAAATGGTGCGGTCCGCCCGGTCTCCGCGTTTCGGATCAAGGGAATAGGGATGCCCTGCCGTAGCATACGGCTCTTGCGGGACGTCTTCGTAAGTCAAAACAGCCGCTACGCCCGGCAAAGCTTTTGCTTTACTTGCGTCAATACTTTTGACCGCAGCGTGGGCATGGGGGCTGCGCAAAATCTTACCCACCAGCATGTCTCTTTCAAAAAAGTCACCGGTATATTTTGCTTTTCCAGTTACTTTGGCAACGGCGTCAATTCTCTTTACGCTTTCCCCCACCACTTCAAAGGCCATATTTCTCCCCCCTCTGGAAATGAAAGCACTATCCCGGATAAAAGCAAACCAGGCTCCGGAATTGCCGGGAAGAAAAGGGCACATCCAACGCCCTTTTCGTAGCCGGGTAATTTGCGGTTACCTGGTAGAGACTCCCGAACCGTATTATCGGGGATATACGAAAAGCTGAAATCAGTCTATGTTAATAACATCTATTCTCTTAACTTTGCGAATTTCCTCCGGCTTTTTAAAATCTTTCCCAAAGTTTCCGGGCCAGTTCCCTTGCCCGGGCCCTGACGGCTTTTTCATCTACAGTTTGTAATACCCTGTTCAGCATCAAGACTTTTCCATTAATAATGGTGGTTTCCACCTGCCCGCCGGAAAAGCCGAAGAGCACATGGCCGTAATAATTCATTTCGTCAAGAGGTGTAGGCGGGTCATAATCGACGATGAGCAAGTCCGCGTAAGCCCCCGGTTCCAGCACACCAAGTTTCCCGGGGAAAAACCCGGACAGGATAGCCGGATTGTTGCCAAAAATCATTTGCGGCACCTCAGCCCAGGCTGCACTGGGATCCGCCTGGTGGAACTTGTGGAGCACGTTGGCAACCTTGATGCCCTCAAACATGTCGGTGGTGAACCCGTCGGTTCCCATGCCCACTCGTACCCCTTGCCCCAACATCCTCATGACTGGAGCACAACCTACAGCGTTGCCCATGTTGGACTCCGGGTTATGCACCACGTTGGTTCCCGTTTCTTTTAAGATGGCTATTTCCCTGTCATTCACGTGGACGCAGTGGGCAGCAATGCTCCTGGGACCTAAGATGCCGAACCGTTGCAATCTTTCTACCACTCGCACACCCGATTTTCGCATGCTGTCTTCCACATCCTGGATGCCTTCGGCGGTGTGGATGTGGCAGCCGGCACCCAGTTTTTCCGCCGCGGCTGCCGCCGCTTGCAGGGTGGCGTCCGACAGGGTGAGGGAAGCATGCAGACCCATGCAGCCTGTTAACATGTCATCCCCTTCATTCCGGCACGCCTCGATAAATCGCACGTTTTCGTCAATACCTTCCTGAGCTTTGTCCATACCGTCCCTGTCCGACACTTCGTAGCAAAGACAGCTGCGTACGCCGATTTCCCCGGCTGCCCGGGCAATCGTGCTCAGGCTGCCGGTAATGGCATTGGGGCTGGCATGGTGGTCGACAATGGTGGTAGTCCCGTTTTTGACGCAGTCAATGAGCGGAACCAGCGCGCTGTAATAAACGTCTTCCATACCCAGGACCTTATCAAGCCTCCACCATAACCGTTCCAGGATCTGCGCGAAGTCCCCGGGCGGTTCGTCTTTCAGGGCCATGCCCCGGGCAAAGGTACTGTACAGGTGCATGTGAGTATTGGTCATCCCCGGCATGATGACCTTGCCTTCGGCGTCAATAAAGCGCGCTTGGGGGTATTTCTCCCTGAGGACCGGGGTATCGCCCACTTCCGCGATCAACTTGCCGTCAATCACCACGGCGCCGCCGGGGATGACACGGTTTTGTCCGCCCAGCGTGATCAGCAGTCCATTCCCCACAATAATCATGGTTTTTCACCTTCCGTTCTTTTCTGCTAAGGCCTGGAGAATTTTCTCCCTGGTAGCCGGCAGGCTGTTAATCCGGACCCCGACGGCGTCATAAATGGCATTGATAATCGCCGGTGCGGTAGGGTTGATGGGCAGTTCGCCCATACCTTTGGCGCCAAAGGGGCCTTCCGGCTGCACCACCTCGATGATGAGAGGCTGGATTTCGGGGGTCTGAGTAATTTTGGGCAGCTTCAACCTGGCCAGGTTACCGGTCACCACCTGCCCCCGGTCCAGTTTAAACTCTTCCGAAAGGCCGTAACCCATTCCCATCACCACCGAACCCTCTATTTGCCCCCTGATATTCTGCGGGTGGATGGCCCGGCCCACGTCATGGGCGGCAATGACCTTCAACACTTTCACTTCGCCAGTTTCCTCATCCACCTCAACCACCGCCGCCTGGGTACCGAAACAGTAGGCGAAGTGAATATTATATCTTGCCAATTCCACACCCGGTTGGTGGTCGGCACTTTCCGGCAGGGGGTAGGTCGTAGGCGCCAGGTAATAATGTTCCGCCGCGAGCTTTTGGCCTTTGGCTTTCGCCCTCTTCGCCACCTCTTCCATGGTGGCCGCCTGTTTGCCGCTCCTGGCGTCAATCAGCAGATTGGAGTGGAAAACCATGTCCTCGGGTCCAATCCCATATTCCCGGGAGATCCAGTCCTGTAACACTTGCTTGAACCGGATAGCAGCCGCCTGTACCGCGTTACCGGTAACAAAAGTCTGCCGGGAAGCGGTAGTCTCACCGCCATCGGGGGTGCAAAAAGTATCGCTGGATAAAACCCGGATTACCTCGTAAGGAATCCCCGACGCTTGAGCGGCAATCTGGGCCAGAGCCGTATCGGAACCCTGCCCCATGTCAGTGGCGCCCACCTTCAGCAGCACCACGCCCGTTTCCGTTAACTCCACGGCAGCCCCTGCCCCGTCCTGTTTCCCGGCCCCGATACCCACGTTTTTGTAAGCACTGGCTATACCTACGCCAATTTTCTTGCCCGGAGACGGATCGAACCGGACTTCTCGTAAGGCCTCCTCTACCGCGTCCAGGGTTTGCCTGTAACCTACTCCAGGGCCCAATACCTGCCCCGTGATGGTTGTTTCTCCTGCATCCAGGGCATTCAGACGCCTGAGGGCAATAGGATCCATGTTTAAGGCCCGGGCCAGTTTATCCATCTGTACTTCCGCGGCAAAAGCCACCTGGGTACTCCCGAAACCCCGGAAGGCGCCCCCCGGCGGGTGATTGGTATAGATACCGTAAGCATCGGATTTAACATGGGGAACCACGTAAGGGCCTGTAGCCACCACCGCCGAGCGGAAAACCACCGGTTTCCCCAGGGAAGCATAAGCCCCCGTGTCGGCGATAATCCGGGCCTCCCACGCCACCAGTTTACCGTCTTTTGTGGCCCCAGTTTTATAATAAATGTGCTCTGCGTGGCGCTTGGTAGACATGCGGATGGATTCTTCCCGGGTCAAGGTCATTTTTACCGGCCGGCCGGTTTTGACGGCTCCCAGGGCACAGTGGATTTGCACCGTCGGCTCCTCTTTGCCACCGAAAGCGCCCCCGGCAGGACGGTAGATCACCCTTACCATTTCAGGCGGCAAGTCCAGGGTTGCGGCGATCATGTCGCGAAAGGCAAAGGCCCCCTGGCTGGCCGTCCACACAGTAACGGTACCGTCCTCCTCAACTTTTGCCAAACCCGCCTCCGGTTCCAGGTAAGCATGTTCCACCAGAGGCGTATAGTAATTCCCTTCCACAATCACCTCGGCACCGGCAAAAGCCTTTTCCACATCCCCCTTGCGCACCTTTACATGGTGGAGAATATTACCTTCTTCATGAACCAACGGCGCTCCTTCCTCGATCCCCTCCAGCGGAGAAAAAACCCCCGGCAACGGGTTGTATTCCACTTTAATTCCGGCCAGCGCCGCCTCCGCCTGGGCTTCTGTTTCCGCGTAAACCACCGCCACCGGATCGCCTACGTATCTCACTTTTTTATCCGCCAGTACAGGTTGATGGGGGATCATCAGGCCAAAGCCGTTACGCCCCGGGATATCCTTGGCGGTAAGTACCGCAGCCACTCCCGGCATTTTTTTCGCCACGTCAGTATCTATGCTCACGATCTCCGCATGAGGTAACGGGCTTAACAGCAATTTGCCAAACAACATGTTTTCCAGGAAAAAATCATCAGTAAACAGGGGTTGGCCCATGGCTTTGGCCACCACGTCTTTCCGCAGAACCGAACTCCCCACCGCGCCGGCAGGCACTTCTAAAGAAACCGTCCCATTTTCTTTCAACATCCGGGCGGCAAGCTTTACCGCTCTGATGATGCTGGTGTAACCGGTGCACCGGCAGAGGTTATGGCGTAAACCGTTTTTGATCTCCTCCTCGGTAGGATTGGGGTTTTGGTCCAGCAGAGCCTTGGCGGCCATGATCATACCGGGTGTACAAAAGCCGCATTGAATTGCGCCTTTGTTAATAAAAGCTTTCTGCAGAGGATGAAGTTCACCGTTTTGACCCAGGCCTTCAATGGTTTGAATGGTGGCTCCGTCCAAATCGGCTGCCTTTAGCAGGCAGGCTCTTTTAGCTTTTCCGTCCACAATTACGGTGCAAGCTCCGCAATGCCCTTTGCCGCACCCGTTCTTAGCCCCCACCAGCCCCAGTCTGTCCCGTAAAAATTGCAGCAGGGTGAGCCGGTCTTCCACAGTCACATGATGCTTCTCTCCGTTAACGGCGAAGGTGACTTGACGTTCCACAGGTCATACCCCTTATTACCGGTTTAATTATTATTAATTATCTGCCCATTGTTTCCACGTGACTTAACAAAAATCCTGCTTCGCTCTCATAAAACAATTATGCGTTGCTGCCGTCCCCAATAATCCTGGTTCCAGTCACTCCCTTAACAGCCAGGTGGGCTTCGAACAGGTCCCCAATAATGGCTTCTTTGCCACCCTGTTCGACAAACAAACATGCTGCTTCAACTTTTGGTCCCATACTACCCGGAGGAAACTGCCCTTCCCGCAAATGGCGCCTGGCTTCGCTTACCGTCATTTTTTCTATTTTACGCTCGGTAGGTTTGCCAAAATCCAAAGCCACCCGGCTGACATTTGTGAGAATCAGAAAGTTTTCGGCGTCCACATCTCTGGCCAGCTTCTGTCCCACCAGATCTTTATCAATAACAGCCTCGAGACCTTTTAACATCCCGTCAGATTCTCTGATTACGGGAATTCCGCCACCACCGGCAGCCACCACCACACATCCGGCCTCCAGGAGAAGTCTGAGGCTTTCAATCTCGCATATTTCCAAGGGAAAAGGAGAAGGAACCACCCGGCGCCAACCTTCCTTGCCCACGTGGCGCATCTGGTAGCCCTTTTCCTCCATGAGGCGTTGGGCTTCCTCCTCACTGTAAAAAGGACCGATAGGCTTAGTGGGATTTTGAAAAGCAGGGTCTTTGGAGTCTACTACCACCTGAGTCACCACGGAAGCAACCGGTCTGTCTATTCCGGCACTTCGAAAAGCATTGGTCAGTTTTTGCTGGATGGCGTAACCTATAGATCCCTGGGTATTGGAAACACAAACATCCAGCGGCATTGGCGGCAGTACATTCTTGGCCAGTTCGTTTTTCAGCAAAATACTACCCACCTGGGGACCATTGCCGTGGGTGAGTATGACCCGGTGTCCTTCCTGAACCATAGCCACCACGCTTTGGCAAACCCGCTGCACATTACTCAATTGTTCCTCGAAGAAACCTTTCTGGTTGGCAGGGGTAATGGCGTTCCCCCCGAAAGCCATAACAATGGTCTTTCCCATATCTCCCTCTCCCCATTCAGTGTGCATTAAATTCACGCGTGTTATTTTTATTATATTAAACACCATAAGAAATGGCAACTAAAATCAAGGCAAGAAATAAAAAAGATGAAGCATGTTTTCCGTAATTTTCTTTACCGATACAAAAGACCTTACACGGCATCGCGCAAGGTCTCACAAGAATAACTGTAATTAAAACATGGGCGGAGTGATGCATGAAATAAAGACCAGCTGCTTCTCCCCCACGCTCTTTAATTTGTGAGGAACGGCGCCGAAATAATAGATGGAATCCCCGTTTTCTAGAATATAGGTATCCTCACCCAGCTGGATCTCCATGGAGCCCTCAAGCACCACTATGCACTCTTCTCCCGGATGAGATAAAGGAATATCGCAGCTGACCGCGCCGGGATCCAGCTTGCCCATCCAAACCTCCATGGACCGATTTAGGTCAGGAGATAAAAGCTCGTACAAGAGGTGGGATTCGGGCATCTTGAGCGCCTTGCGCTCGTTTTTCCTCACCACCGGGCTGGGCTTTTCATTATCCATCAAGAAATAAAAAATGGGTACTCCCAAAGCGTCGGCGATCTTGCGGAGTGAGGTAATGGACGGTTCCGCCAGGTCTCTTTCCACCTGGCTCAAAAAACTGGGTGTCAGTTCAGTCTTTTCCGCCAGGTCTCTTAAGCTCAGGTTTTTTTCAGCCCTGATCCTTCGAATTGTGTCTCCTAACATAATTTCGCCCCCAAACCTGTCTTCGTTTTACAATAAACCCGAAAAACGCAATGGATCGGGTTTAAATGTTAAGCCGCCTTCTGCAAATATACTACATTCTTGCTTTTAAGAAAAGATCTTATTCATGTTTCCCGGGGACAGCCACGATAAAGCCCGGAGATAGATGGTTCCTCCGGGCTAAAAGTCTTACGTATTAAATCACGGCA
The DNA here is from genome assembly GCA_000987045.1 of Clostridiales bacterium PH28_bin88. Lineage (GTDB taxonomy): Bacteria > Bacillota > PH28-bin88 > PH28-bin88 > PH28-bin88 > PH28-bin88. The sequence goes on from LAKY01000041.1 coordinate 11,070, forward strand.
CGATCTTGGACAGGTCGGCGATGGCCGCGATGTAGTCGGAGATGGCTTTTAGCATGGCCAGGCGGTTGTTGCGAACCCGTTCGTCCTCCACCATCACCATGACACCGGCAAAGAAGTCGTCGATGGGCTGCCGGATGGTGGCGATGACCCGTAAACTTTCTAAATACTGGCCAGCCGCCAGCCGCGGTCCCGTTTCAGCCTGCACTCTAGAGAAAGCCTGGTACAGTTGACCTTCCACCGCCTCCACGAACGCCGCCGGGTCCACCGGTCTGGCTTCCGCCTTTTGGGCCAGGTTGGCTGCCCGGTTAAAGGCGGTCAACAGCGCGTCAAAACCGGGGTCTTCCCGGAAGGCCGCCAGGGCCCCGGCCCGGTTGTAGGCGTCGGTGGGGTCATCCCAGCCGGCGGCCAGCACCGCGTTGACCACGTCGTAACGGAAACCTTTCTCCTCGAAGATGTTTTCCAGCCGCTGGCGGAAGAAGGCCCCCACATCCTGGATCACCTGTTCTAGCGGCACCTGCAGCCTGACGGTGGGGTCGTAGGCCCGGTAGGCGGCAGTCACCAGGTCCCGGAGGGAGAGATGGTGTTCACCGCTTAAAAGGATGTGGGAGATACCCAGGGCCTGCCGGCGCAAGGCGTAGGGGTCCTGGGACCCGGTGGGTTGGATGCCCACGGCGAAACATCCTACGATGGTATCGATCTTGTCGGCAATAGCCACCACCTTCCCTACCGGGGTCTCCGGCAGGGCGTCCCCGGCGAAACGGGGCTGGTAGTGTTCGCGGATCCCCCGGCTGACGGATTCCTTCTCTCCGGCGTGAGCGGCGTAATAGGCGCCCATAATGCCCTGGAGTTCAGGAAATTCATAGACCATGCCGGTAACCAGGTCGGCTTTGGCCAGGTAGGCGCATCTGATCGCGTCCTGCTCCGTTTCCGGAGGCAAGCCCATCGCCCTGGCCAGGTACCCGGCCAGGGCCTGGATCCGCTCCACCTTCTGGTACATGGTGCCCAGGCTCTCCTGGAAGACAATTGGCTGCAGGCGTACCACCTTGTCAGCCAGCGGCTCTTTCAGGTCTTCCTGGTAGAAGAAGGCGGCGTCAGCGAGACGAGCCTTGAGCACTTTTTCGTTACCCTGGCGCACGGTGTCCAGGCTTTCGGCGGTACCGTTCCTGACGGTGATAAACTTGGGCAACAGCCGCCCGTCAGGTCCCCACACGGGGAAGTACCGCTGGTGCTCCCGCATGGGGGTAATCAGCACCTCCTGGGGCAGTTCCAGGTATGAGGAGTCGAACCCGCCGCAAAGGGCGGTGGGGTACTCCAGGAGGTGGGTTACTTCCTCCAGCAGTTCCTCATCCTCTTGCACCAGCCCCCCTTCTTGCGCCGCCAGGGTTACAATCTGCTGCCAGATGATCTCCCGCCGGCGTTCCTGGTCGGCGATGACGTAGTTTTCCTCCAGCCGGGGCAGGTAATCCCCCGGCTCCCGGATTTCAATCTCCTGGCTGCCCAGGAATCGGTGGCCGCGGGTAAGCCGCCCGCTCCTTAAACCCGCCAGCTCCAGGTCCACCACATCCGGGCCGAACAACGCCACCAGCCACTTGATGGGCCGGGCAAAGCGCATATCCAGGTACCCCCATCGCATGGGTTTGGGGAAGTTGAGGCCGGCTATTACCTCTAAAAGAAACTCCGGCAGCACACCGGCTGCAGGGCCTCCGGCCAGTTTTTTGGTGGCGAATACGTAGGCTCCCGCAGGGGTTTCTTTGACCGTTAGCGCTGAGACAGGGACCCCCTGGCCGCGGGCGAAGCCCTCCGCGGCTTTGGTGGGGTTGCCCTGGGCATCAAAAGCCACCTTGGCTGCCGGGCCTTTGACCTCTTCCACCAGGTCCCGCTGTCGTTCTTCCAGATCGCTGACCAACAAGGCGAGGCGACGGGGCGTGCCGTAGGTCGCCACGGCCCGGTAGTCCAGCCTCCGGGCGGCCAGTCCCTTTTCCGCCAGTTCCTTCAGCTGGCTCAGAGCGGGGGACATGAACCGGGCCGGGATTTCTTCCGTACCTATTTCCAATAGCAGGTCTTTGGCCATCTTATCTACGCCTCCTTGACATCCATGGCGTCCTTGTGGTCCGCCGGGGGGGTTGCCCGTTCGGAAGGTAACACCCCGGCCAATCCGCCGGGTTGTTTACGCTCCACTGGCTCGGTCAGCCCCAGCTGCCGTCGCTGCTCGGGGTCCTTCAACAGGGGATAGTTGAGCCGCTCCCGCTGGTCCAGGTATCCCTGGGCGCATACCCGGGCCAGGGCACGCACCCGGGCAATGTACCCGGTCCGTTCGGTGACACTGATAGCCCCCCGGGCATCCAGCAGGTTGAAGGTATGGGAACACTTCAGGGCGTAGTCATAAGCGGGCTGCACCAGTCCCTCCCGGACCACCCGGTTGCACTCCTTTTCGAAAAGGTCAAAAAGAGTGAACAGCATGGCGGTATCCGCCACCTCAAAATTGTAGTGAGAGTAATCCACCTCGCCCTGGTGGTGGACGTCACCGTAGGTGATGCCGTCCACCCAGGTGATGTCGAAAACGCTGTCCTTGCCCTGGATAAACATGGCCAGCCGCTCCAGGCCATAAGTGATCTCGGCGCAGACAGGTTTGCAGTCGATCCCGCCGCACTGCTGGAAGTAGGTGAACTGGGTGACCTCCATCCCGTCCAGCCAAACCTCCCAACCCAGGCCCCACGCTCCCAGGGTGGGGGACTCCCAGTTGTCCTCGACAAAACGGATGTCGTGACTGTGGGGGTCAATACCGATGTGGCGCAGGCTGTCCAGGTACATCTCCTGGACATTATCGGGTGACGGCTTGAGGATTACCTGGTACTGGTAATAGTGCTGCAGCCGGTTGGGGTTCTCACCGTAGCGACCGTCGGTGGGCCGCCGGGAGGGCTCCACGTAGGCCACGTTCCACGGCTCCGGCCCCAGTGCCCGGAGAAAGGTCGCTGGGTGCATGGTGCCCGCACCCTTTTCCATGTCATAAGGCTGCTGGATGATGCACCCCCGCTCCCCCCAGAACTGGTTGAGGGCCAAAATCAGTTCCTGGAAATTCATGCTTTCTCTTTACCTCCCATCATCTAACTACTAGTCACTAGTCACCACTCACCAGTGACTAATACGAAACCTCCCGCCTTGCGGCTAACGCCACAGGGACGAGAGGTTTTCCCGCGGTTCCACCCTGATTGGCCGGAAAACACCGGCCCACTTTTAGAAATACCTGTAAGCTTTACTCACCGGACTAACGCCCGGTTTTCCTCTTACCGCTCCGGGACGCCGTTCGCGCCAGGTCTTTGACCGGGCTTCCACCTGACCCCGGCTCTCTGGACAAAACCCCGCCGCTACTCTTCCCGTCATTGCCATATTTTTTGTATACAATGTAGCAAATTAAGCTGCTTTTGTCAACGCCCCTTATTGCAGGGGGTGTTCTTCCTTCCCCCCGTCCGCTCGTTCAAGCTCAAGGGTATACTGCTTCATCATCGCGCCGACGGTTCCCAGACCCGCCAGGATCGCCAGTTCAGAACTGGCCAGAACCCCCAGGAGACCCAGCGCTCCCACTGTAGCGGGAAACTCGAACACCGTTTCCCCGTTCTTCTTGACTCTAACCTTGGTAACGTTGCCCTTTTTAACAATTTCTTTGATCTGGGCTGCCCACTTGTGGCCCTTTAGTTGCAGCTTCTCGTCCCAGTCCTTCGCGCTTTCTTCCACCTTTTCTTCCAGTTTAATCAGCGCCTCCACCACGTCACCCTTGGCCTCCGCCAGGGCTTCTTTAGCCTCCCTGTAGGTCACACCCAGGCGTTCCCTGATCACATCTATTTTTTCCAGTTCGTGCACGTGCCCCACTCCTTTTCCTTTGATTTAGCCGGGACCATACTCTCGTTATTATTGTATTGTTGCCCGGGGGCCTTTATTTATATGCTTACACACGCCTTATTTGCTCAATGAAATCCAGGGAACGGATGTGCCTCTCCATGCGGCACTGGATGTAACTTCGCATCAGTTCCCCCAGCTCTTCGGCCAGTTGTGGGGCCACCTGCAAGCGGCTGAATATTTTTACGTCCATGCGCAAAAGCTGTTCCATCACGGCCAGGGTACCTGCCGTCACCGGCACAGCCCAGGAGTCCACCATCCGGCATTGCGGGCACAGCACCCCGCCCAGGCGGGCACTGAACCAGGCGCCTCTTCCATACGTAGCCTTGCCGCAGTGCACGCAAGCGCCTGTTTCCGGCCGGTAACCTAAAAGCCCCATCAACCGCACCTCGAACAGGCGGGCCGCCAGTTCCTCCCGGTCACCGTGTTCCACAAGATGGAGTACCGTCAAAAACAGCAAAAAGACCCGCTCGTTCCCTTCCCGTTCCGGGACCATTCCCTCCAGCAGTTCAGCCAGGTATGTAGCGTACGCCAGTTTTTTCAGGTCCTGCCTGAGAGCCATGAAGGCTTCCCGGACCTCGCACTGGGTAACGGTATCCAGGCTTCTGCCCTCGAACAGTTGAAAATCAGAAAAACTAAGGGCCTGGATCCCGCCTCGCATCCGGCTTTTCGGTTTTCGCACCCCTTTGGCGATGGCCTGCACCTTCCCGCGGGTGCGGGTATAAAGGGTGAGGAGTTTATCCGCTTCCGCGTAATCCCGGGTGCGCAGCACCACCGCCTCTTCCCGGTACAGCCCCACGGTCTACCCCTCCCTCCTACTTATACGGCTATTATTTCCGGCCGTCATGCCAAATACCCAATTAACGTGGTCGCCAGGGTGGCGTAGATCAAAAGGCCGGTCACGTCGATAGACGCGGTGATAAAAGGCGCCGATGCGACTGCCGGATCGACCCCCACCCGCTTGAATAACAGCGGCACCAGGGTCCCCATGGTAGCCGCGGTGGTCATGTTGGCCAGCATGGCAACACCTACCACCACCCCCAGCATCACGTTCCTTTGCCAGGCCAGGGCCACCACCGCAACGATGGCGCCGCAGATGGTCCCTACCACCAGCCCTACCATGGATTCCCGGAATACTGTTACTGCCATCCTTTTCCCGTCGATCTGCCCGGTGGCCAGGCCGCGAACAGTCAGGGTCGAGGACTGGGTTCCCACATTGCCCCCCATACCCGTTAATAATGGTATGAAGAAGGCCAGAGCCACCATCGCGCTCAATTCTCTTTCCAACCCGCCCAGGATGCGCCCCGCCAGCAGTCCCTCCGCCAGGGTGACCAGCAGCCACGGCAGGCGTGACCGGAGAGAGGACCAAAGCCGCCGCACCAAGAAATCCTCTTCTTCTACCTCCGCGGTACCCGCCAAACGGTAGATGTCTTCGGAGGCCTCCTCGTGAATAACGTCAATGACGTCGTCTACCGTGATAATGCCAACCAGTTCCTGGTGATGGTCCACCACCGGCACCGCCAGAAAATCATAGCGGGATACTACCCGGGCAACTTCTTCCTGGTCGGTATCCACGCTGACGCTGATTACCTTCCGGTGCATGATCCGCTCGATGAGCGTATTGGGGTCGGCAATGATCAACTCTCGGAGGGAGATCACCCCCACCAACTGGTTGGCTATGTTAACGACGTACACGTAATAGACCGTTTCCGCGTCCGGCGCGGTTTCCCTTAATACCTCGATGGCCTTGCTCGCGGTAATATCCTGCCGGATGGCCACATACTCCGTAGTCATGATACCGCCGGCGGTGTCTTCCCGGTACTCCAGCAGTTCCTGAACGTCCTCCGCTTCGGTAGTCTCCATCAGTTCCAGCAGCTGGTCTTTTTCCGCCACCGGCAACTCTGCCAGGAGGTCTGCGGCATCGTCCGAAGACATGTTGTCGAGGATCCCGGCAATCCTCTCCGCCCCCAGCGTGGACATCAGGGAACTCACAGTATCTGTATCCAACTGGTTGAGCACCAGCGCCGCCGTCTCCCCGTCCAGTAAACTGAACAGGATCGCCTGCTCCCGTGCCTCCAGGTGGGCCAGAATATCAGCGATGTCCGCCGAGTGCTGATCCTTCAGGGTTTGTGCTATGGCCTGGAGGTTCCCTTTCTCCAGGCAGCCACGCACTTGTTCCAATAAGTGCTTGTACATGCAGGTGCCCCTCCTTCCAGGAGCACCTCATGACCGGGGCTGCTCCCGGGTATTTTATGCTGCAGTTAAGGCGGGAGGTCTAGGGTCTCCGTCCACACAAAACACCTACCTAAAATAAACTAGACCGGTAACTTAATCCAAACAAACAAAAGCCTTCAAAGCAGTGGCATTTTTTGAAGGCTGATCCTGTTTTCAATCTAACAACTTTTTTGGTAGCTGTCAAGTGACAAGAAGCAGGAAGCAGGAGGTAGGAAGCAAGAATCATGGGAGGAATTGATGGAACTAATTCCAATAAAGGATTATGCATCTTACACCTGGCTTTTTGCTTGCCGGTTCCCGGGACCGGGCAGACTGGGAATTTACTCCCCCCTGCGGTCGTACCCGAAGTACCGCAAGCCGGCTTCGCTGCGCCGCCAGTCCTTTTTTACCCGTACCCGCAGGTCCAGGAAAACCTTGCTCCCCATCAGGTTCTCCATATCCTGGCGGGCCAACCGGCCGATTTCCTTCAACATCTGGCCCTGTTTTCCGATCATGATGCCCTTCTGGGATTCCCGTTCGGTATAGATGGTGGCTTCCACGTAAACGGTATCGTCAGGGCGCTCTTCCAGCCCGGTAACCACCACCGCAAGGGCATGCGGGACTTCCTGGCGGGTAAGCATCAGTGCCTTCTCGCGGATCAACTCCGCCATCACAAACCGTTCAGGCTGATCGGTAATCATGCCCGGCGGGTAGTACTGGGGGCCTTCCGGCAGGTAGCGCATGACCAAAGGCGCCAATCGCTCAAGGTTTTCCCCGGTCAGCGCCGAAACAGGCACTACCTCGGCGAATTCACGCCGGGCACTCAAGCCCGCGATAAAACCCAGCAAATGATCCCGTGTAACCAGGTCGATTTTATTTACCACCAAGAATACCGGCGTCCGCACCTCAGCCAGCCGTTCCAGGATATATTGTTCCCCCGGTCCGACCTCCGTACCCGCATCCACCACGTAAAGAATCAGGTCCACTTCCCGGAGGGCTTTCAGGGCAACCTCCACCATATACTCCCCCAAACGGTGTTTGGGCTTGTGGATCCCGGGGGTGTCGATCAACACTACTTGTCCTTCCCCGGTGGTGAGCACCGCCTGGATCTTGTGCCGGGTGGTTTGTGGCTTGTCGGACATGATCGCCACCTTTTGCCCGACCAGGCGGTTAAGCAGTGTGGACTTTCCTACGTTTGGCCGGCCGATAATACTGGCAAAACCCGACCGGTAGCCGCTCTCGCCCATCAATTCACGTCCTCCAGGTTAAAGGCTTCCGGTAGCAGCTCATTCAGGTCCCTAACCTTGTATTCCCCGCGGGTATTGCCCATGATCACCGGCATCCGGGGGCCGAATTCCGCCAGTACCTGCCTGCATGCGCCGCAGGGGCTGCAGAAACCCGGTACATCCGCCACTACGGCCACAGCCTTTATTTCCCTTTCTCCCTCAGATACCGCCTTCGCTACCGCGGTACGCTCAGCGCAAATACTTAACCCATATGAAGCATTTTCAACGTTACATCCTGGATAAACCTTACCGGAGCCGCCCAGCACCGCTGCCCCCACCGCAAAACGGGAATAGGGAACATAGGCCTTCTCCCGGGCCTTGGCGGCCTCCTCCATTAAAGCCTTTAAATCCATCCTCTTCCCTTCTTTAATCATAAATTACCTCTCTTCCAACCTGCCGGCCGATCTCTTGCCGTGTTTGGATGGCGCATCGTTCCATCGCACTTAGTTTACGACCTGCCGGGTAATCGGATGCAACCGGCTACTGGCGCCCTAACCTGTCGAGCAGACGGATCAACGGGTCGTAGAACACCAGGCCCCCCACCAACACCGCATTAATGGCTGCCACCAGCACCGCCCCGGCAGCCAGATGCTTGGCCCGCCTGGCTGCCGGGTGAAATTCCTGCACCAAATGATCCACCGTGGCCTCAATAGCGGTATTGATGATTTCACAGATCAAGACCAAGGAGATAGCCAGGAGGAGGTAAATAAAGCCCCTGGCGCCCACCCGGAAAAAAGCCCCGGCGGCCAGTACCAGCACCGCCGCCGCCAGGTGTCGCCGCATGTTGCTCTGGGTACACACCGCGTCCCGAATTCCGTCCCAGGCATCCCTGAACCTGTCCGCCAAACTCCGTTCCCGCATGGAGATCCTCCCCTACGAGGGACTCCCCCCGGTTAGCTGCTAAAAGCTCAAGTTCCAAAGTGCAAAAATAATTAATATCTCAAGCGCTGTCAGCATATATTAGCTGCCAGTCGTTGGGCAGAGGGAATCAGGGGAAACCGGAATGGTGCCATATCCCGCTGCCTGCTGTCTGACGACCGACGACCGAATTGTCCCGCTACCTGCCCCCTGACGACAGACGACTGAATTGCGCTTCTACCGGGTAAGGCCTGCCGCGTTCAGCACCGCCTCTTCCCGCAGGTACATCCGTTCCCTTTCTTCCTCGGTCGGATGGTCGTAACCCAAGAGGTGCAGCATGCCATGCACCGCCAGGAAGCCCACCTCCCGCTCCAGGGAGTGACCATACTCACAGGACTGCCGGAGGGCAGTCTCCATGGAGATCACCACGTCTCCCAGAAGGTGGTCCTCCTCCGCCCCGGCTATCACTGGCTCTTCTTGGCTTTCATCCCGGAGGGCGAAAGAAAGGACGTCAGTAGGCGAATCGACCCCCCGGTAGTCCTTGTTCAACCGGTGGATTTCACTGTCGTCGACCAGGGTGATGCCGATTTCCGCTTCCTGGCCAACCTTCTCCTGTTGGAGCGCCAATTCAGTCAGCCTCGCCAGTAGTCCCTCAAACCCGTCGGGCACCGGAACTTTATCCTGCTGGTTTTGTACGAAAAGCGGCATCTTTAGCCCTTCTCCTTTCAAGTTCCTTGAGCACGGTATCGGGGTATTCAATGCGGGAATGGAAAATCCCGCTCAGCACCCGCACAAAAGCCTGAGCTATGCAGTCAAGTTCCCGGAAGGTAAGGTCACTGGCCTCCAGTTGACCGTCATCCAGCTTATCCTTGATGATCCGCCGCACCAAACCCTCCATCCGGCCCGGAGTGGGTTTCTGCAGGGATCGCACCGCCGCCTCCACACTATCCGCCAGCATGACGATGGCGGCCTCCTTGCTCTGCGGCTTGCGGGTTTCATAGCGAAAATCCCCTTCTACCACCGACTCGGTCCGGTCGTTATCCAGCGCTTTGTGGTAGAAGAAAGAAATCAGGCTGGTGCCGTGGTGTTGCTCGATGATGTCACAGATCACCTTGGGCAGCCGTTGGGTCCTGGCCATCTCCAGGCCGTCCTTCACATGGGAAGTGATGATCAGCGTGCTCAAGGTAGGAGTCAGCTTATCGTGAGGGTTCTCCGCGGTAAACTGGTTCTCTATGAAAAAGTATGGCCTTTTTACCTTCCCAATATCATGATAGTAAGCCCCCACCCTGGCCAAAAGGGAATCCGCTCCCACAGCGTCCGCCGCCGCCTCCGCCAGGTTGCCCACCATCACACTGTGGTGGTAGGTCCCGGGGGCTTCCAACAGCATGCGTTTTAATAACGGTTGGTTGGGGTTGGACAGTTCCAACAACCTGACCGAGGTGGTGATGCCAAAAGCTGTTTCCAGAAACGGCAAGGAACCGATGGTAAGGATGGCGGACAGTACCCCGTTGATGATGCCCATCACCATCCCCAGGGTAATCCCTGTCAGTGAAACGGTCTGCAAAAAGCCCATCGCCGCGACGGTGCTGGTATTGGCCAGGATGATGTACAGGCTGGACTTGGCCAGATCGGTACGCTGGCTAAGCCGGGAAACGCTGTACACCCCGGCCAGCCCCCCGGCCATGGCCACCACAGCAAATTGCAGTTGTTGACCGGTAATGATCCCGGTAAAGATAGCCAGGATAAAGACACTAAAGACCGCCAGCTTGGTATCCAGTAAAATGGCGATGAGCATGGCTCCCGCCGCCACCGGCGCCAGGTAGCCCACCACTGTGGCGGATTCCGGCAAATTACCCAGGTTAATGGCCACGAACCCCTTGGTAAAGACCATGGTGGTTACCATCAGGAGACCCAGCAGGATGAAATATGGTTCGTGCTGAAACAGCGACCGCTGGTACTGGTAAACGTAGAAAAACAGCAGGACATAGGCCACCATCACCAGCATGGCCAGCCCCAAGAGCGGCACGTAGGGTGACTGGGTGCGCAATAACCCCAGTTTTTGTAGCTGCTCAATGTGATCCTCGGTCACCGGGTCACGCTGGCGGACAATAATTTGATCCTTCTTAATGCTGACCTGGACCGGTCCCACGGCTTCCTGGGCGGCCCGGATATCCCGGGCGGTACCCAATGGATCGTATACCAGGTTTGGCTCGATCCTTACCGTAGCAAGTACGTTGCTCAAAAAAGACCTCAGGGGCGCCGCCACGGGTAGACGCTCGACCTCTGACAACATGCGGTCGCGGGTAGTATCCACCGCTTCCCGCTGGATCCCGTTCCCCATATGCTTTCTGACCAGTTGGAGCAGATCTTCCTCCAGGTTTGTGATTTCTTCCTGGCTGATTCCCGCCAGTGCCTTTACGGTCTCCGGTGAAAGGGACAACTTTAGTTCTTGCTTCAGGCGCTCCACCTGGGCCTGCTCTTCCAGGCCGCTGGTCCTGATCTCCGCCACCTTGGTGAAATAATTGACGATCTCCCGCTCCAGTTCTTGCAGGACACTGTCATCCACCTTGTAAGAAGGTTTGACGCTCTTAGCCGCTTCCTGCCGGGCTGCCTCGGTGCGTACTTCACTTGGATAGGTGAGATTGTGTTTGGCGACGAAATCCTGCGGGCTGGGTTGCCCAACCTCCAGGTGGATATTCTGGGGAATCAGGTTCGCCCCTAAAATTACGGTAGTGGCGAAAAAAAAGGCCCACCCCCATAGGAGGCGGCGCGCGGTGAGGTTACGCCACATCCGCTTCAGGGGTATTACCATGTATTTGAGCCATAACTCGTGCTTCATACCGCTGCCACTCCTTGAGCGCTGGGATATTCAGGAGGCCAGAAGCCAGAGGCGGGATGCAAGATTGTTTGTTGGATTTGGCGGGGCTTCCCGCCTCCTGTTTCTTGTTGATGCCAGCACTTGATAGTATTCCCTTAAGGCAGGGGTGACTTATCAGAGGACCCTTGAATATTTACTGGTGTTGGTCGTAAGCCTGGATAATTTTCTGCACCAGCGGGTGGCGCACTACGTCGGCTTCCGTCAGGTACTCAAAGGCAATTCCCTTGACGTTCTTCAAGACCTGCTGCGCGTGTACCAGTCCTGAAACGTTTTCCCGGGGTAGATCCACCTGGGTGATGTCCCCGGTAATCACCGCTTTGGACCCGAACCCGATCCGGGTGAGAAACATCTTCATTTGTTCGGGAGTAGTATTCTGGGCCTCATCCAGGATAATGAAAGAGTCGTCCAGGGTACGCCCCCGCATGTAGGCCAGCGGGGCCACCTCAATCAGGGTACGCTCCATGTATTTCTCGGCCGTGTCCAGCCCCAGGACGTCGTACAGCCCGTCGTACAGGGGACGAAGGTACGGGTTGACCTTTTCCTGCAGGTCTCCGGGTAAAAAGCCCAGCTTCTCGCCCGCCTCCACCGCGGGCCTGGCCAGTACGATGCGATTAACTTCCTTGTTGCGCAGGGCCGCCACCGCCATGACCACCGCCAGGTAGGTCTTACCGGTGCCGGCAGGGCCAATACCGAAAACGAAGTCAAAGTTCTTGATGGCTTCTATATACTTGCGCTGCCCCAGAGTCTTCGGTTTAATCGCTTTTCCCCGCGGTGTGACATAGATGGCCTCCGACAGTACGTCCGCCAGTTTCTCCTTCTGATTGCGCTCCCTTCCCAACAGGTTTAACGCGTAATTGATGGTTCCGACGCTGATGGGGGTACCCGTCTTCGCCAGGGCAAGCAATTGCTCGAACAAGTCCTGTACCACTTCCACCGCCTCCCGCGGTCCGGAAATGGTCAACTCGTTGCCCCGGGCGATGATCTTGGCGGAGCAGTTATTTTCAATAAAGCGCAGGTTCTCGTCGTGCTTCCCGAAAATGTTGGCGGCTTCACCGTTAGTCCCTACTGTCATCCTCACTTCGCAGTGGTTGGCCAAATTGTTGCAGACCTCCTATGATATACTTGAAAGCAATACTTGGTGTATTGCACCATACCGGTACAAATGCTATCATCCTTGCTTCCATTATACAATTACCGGGCCTGCGGCTCAATGGCAAGATATGTCATATGCCAGCAATTTGGAAGTATCCGTCATGCCATAAAGATCAGGAGGGATTAAAAGGTTGAAGCTGGGCGATATCTTCGACCGTTTCTACCAGCAATCGCAGCCTGACCCCCCGGTCATCCTGTCCCATCAGGTGCACGCTCCGGCCCACCACCTGAACCCCCGGGGGAATCTGTTCCCTCAGGCGGGCGAAGCCCTGCTCTTCCGCCGCCTCTTTAGCACCTTCCGGCCCCAGGTCACGGGTATGCCTTTCCACTTCATGGTAAGTTGAAGTAATTACTTCGACAGGTTGCTGTAAATTCCTCCACAGGGTTAAATATTTGACGTTCCGCTCAACCTGGGCGTACTGAAAACCGCCACCACCCCTCTTGACGATTATTTCCTTGTCTCTGAATTTCAAACTGATTTGGACCGACTTTCGTCCCGTACGCACCTCCTGTACCAGGATGAAGGGCATTTCCTCCTCTGTTTGATACCATATCCGCGCCCGCACAATGCCCCTGGCCCGAACGTACCGGGTAGGACCGGGGTTTACCGTTGGCGAGGGGGCAGTTCCTGGAGGAGGTAGGGCGGGAGGAATCATACCGGAGATCAATACCTGGCCGCTGGTCACCGTGTCCCCCACCATTACCTTGGCCTCCCCGGCCATGACCAGGATCTCTTTTACCACCCCGTCTTTGGCCGCTACCAGGTGAGCATACGCCTGGGGTTTTAGATCTCTCGGTATCAACCGCTTTTCCACTACCCTGATCGTCACCTGTGTACCCCGCATCTCGATGCCAACCCATGCCAATTCGGGGATCCGGTTCTGCAGGTGTTTTTCCACAGCTTCAACGTCGACCCGGTAACGGGGCACGCCCGGGGTTAATCCCCGTTCCTCCGCCACTTGTAAAATTTGGTCGTTTGTAGTATACTGCAATTCCTCCTGCGGCGCCACGTTCACCGACCAGACAAAGGACGACAATACGTAGATGGCGCATAAAAAAAAGAACGCCCCCCATACCAGTACCCGGCGCTTTGCCAATCTGTTAGCTGTAAAAGGCAGCCCGTACTTGCGGCGGATGCGCACCCGGCACCGTGTTTTTCTTGCTATCTGCCGGAGGGAACGGAATTCCCCGGGATTTACCTTCATCAGTACAGCCCCGGCCTGAAACCGGCTGATGTCCCACAGCCTGATACCCCTGCCCAGCGCCAGATTGATAAACCTTTCCACCCCGTCGCCTTCCACGGCGATCAAGACATACCCCCGTAAATAGGACCAACTGCTGGACACGCCCATTACCTGTCCTCCTTACTCACAAAAAGTAACGGCACGCACCCGGCCCTCCACCATGATCTGGTCGGGAAGGATGTGCCTTAAAACCAACTCCCTGCCATCTATCACAACTTCGCCGGTATTAATGCTGACCCGTACCTTTTCAGTGGTATACTCGATAATCCCCCGGTGGTTTTCCATGTGGACCTGCAGGTTGCCAACCAGGGTGATCTTCGGCAGGTCCATCACGATGTCGTGGGGCAGTTCCAGCAAGTCAGCCACCGACCGCCGTACCTTACTCTCCCGCTTTTCCAGGTGCAAGCGTTTACGGCCAACCACGGCAAGACCCCCTTTCCCTAGGTTAATTGTATGCGCGTGGACAGGGTTTAAGTACCGGGTCCGCCAGCCCTTGGTGAAAGGGTAAATAAAGAAAAGCACAGCCGGTTTACGGCTGTGCTCATTACTTTTCACGATGTTCTACCTGATACCCGGTCCGGTGCGGCCCGGGGCGGCGGGAGCGGGGGGGTTGGAGGAGTTCGGCCATCACGATGCCCCGGAGAACGTCATCCCCTGTGAAACCGGGCAAGGCAAGACTTACTGCCGGTTCCAGCCGCTTGGGCTGTTTCGGCCTGGGCAGCTTCCGCTCCGGTGCCTCTGCGCCCTCCATTACCCCTCGACCTTCGGTTCCTTCCCCCTGGCCCGGGGTTCCACCCTCCTGACGGCATCCCTCGGCAGTCTTGGAGGTTCCTTCTATTCCTACACCCTCTCGAGAAAGGTACCCACCATCCGGCGTTGATGGGCCTGGTTGCCGGCGTTGCTCCGGAAAAGTTTCCCTGCGCTCCTCCTCGAACAGTTCCTCATCATCCTCACCCTCCCACGGAAGAGGGATGGGGAAGAAGGGCGGAACCGGCCTGCCGGGCCGCGGAGCCATCGGGCCGCCGAAGGGTCCGGTGGGAGCCTGGGGCCAAAGGGGCCTGGGGGAGCGGGGCCGGGTTTCAACCGGCGGTCTCGCCGGACTGGGCCTGGCGCCTCCCGGTGGCCTCTGGGTGCGCTCCTGCTTGCGCTTGGCCTCGGCCATGGCCCTCAGAACCATAAACCCCACAAAAATGAGAATTCCTAAAATGTCCAAGGGTAATCACCCCCTTGTCTTACCTAGTCTCCTTGCCGTCTCCCCGGGACTGGTCCCGGGCTTCCTGGGGACCCAACTTGGAGATGCCTTCCCGCATCTGGGTATCTGCCACAATGTTTTGCATGTTGAAGTAGTCCATGACACCCATTTTCCCTTCCCGTAACGCGGCAGCCATGGCCCTGGGCACCTCGGCCTCGGCTTCCACCACCTTGGCCCGCATCTCCTGCACCGCGGCTTTCATCTCCTGTTCGCGGGCCACCGCCATGGCACGGCGCTCCTCCGCCTTGGCCTGAGCGATACGCTTGTCCGCTTCCGCCTGGTCGGTCTGCAGCTGGGCGCCGATGTTCCGGCCCACATCCACGTCTGCGATGTCGATAGAAAGGATCTCAAAGGCCGTTCCGGCATCCAGCCCTTTGTTCAGCACCGTCTGGGAGATGCGGTCCGGGTTTTCCAGCACTTCCTTATGGGTTTCCGCAGAGCCCACAGTGGTGACGATCCCCTCGCCCACCCGGGCGATAATGGTCTCTTCACCGGCGCCCCCCACCAGGCGGTCAATATTGGCCCGCACGGTAACCCGGGCCTTGGCCCGCACCTCGATGCCGTCCTTGGCAACGGCAGCCACAACGGGAGTCTCAATCACCTTGGGATTAACACTCATCTGGACGGCTTCCAGCACGTTACGGCCAGCCAGGTCGATCGCCGCCGCCCGTTCAAAGGGGAGAGGAATGTTGGCCCGCTCGGCGGCGATCAGGGCGTCCACCACCCGGTCCACGTTACCTCCCGCCAGGTAATGGGCTTCCAATTGGTTGACACCAAGATCAAGCCCGGCCTTATCGGCCTTGATGAGGGGGTTGACGATGCGAGCCGGTGGCACGCGCCTGAGGCGCATCCCGATCAGGGTGAAGATGCCCACCGGTACCCCCGCGGCGAGGGCGGAGATCCACAGGCCTACAGGGATAAAGCTGAAGATAAACAGCACCACCAGGACCAGCAGCACAAAAACAACCAGCAACGAAAGTCCCGCCAGGTCAAGCATGTTTACTACCTCCTTAACTTTTTTTATCATTAACCCCGGATTCTACCTGGTAGATGCAAGAAATACCGGGGGGAAAACACTCATGTCCCCGAACTGTCTTTCTCAGGGCGTACCACTACCCTGGCACCCTCCACCTTGACCACCTTGACCGGAGTACCCCGGGGAATAAAACTCCCATCGGTCACTACATCCAGGCGCTCACCCGACGCGAGTTCCATCGCTCCCGCCGGCCTCAGCGGGGTAATGGTCGTACCGCTCTTTCCCACATAACCGGCCAAAGACCTTTCCGGTGCCACATACCCGGCCTTTCTCTCCTGTTTGATACTTAGAACCAGGCGATGCCACACCCGCCGGGTGGGCAGGAACTTGAAGCTTAAACCTACCAGCAGCCCGGTACCGGCGATAGCGACTACCAGGGACGTTATGGCTTGCTGGGTGGACGGAGCCGTCATCACAATGCTTACAGTCATGGCAGCCAGGCCGCCGATACCCGCAACACCGAAGCCGGGCAGTACCAGGATCTCTACTGCCAGCAGGATAATGCCCAGCAGGAAAAGGAGAATGGATTCCCACCCGGTAAGCCCGCTGATGATGTGGCCACCGAAGTACAGGGCCAGGGAAACCAGACCCAGCCCCCCGGGGATGCCAAAACCCGGGGTGAACATCTCGATCAGCAGTCCCGCAAAACCGATGGTTAGAAGCAGCGGGCTGACATACGGGCTGGTGGCCCACCGGGCCAGGTTTTCCGCGGCGCTGGGGACAATCTCCACCACCCTGGCATCGCCGAGACCGAGGTCTTCCAGCACCTGCTGGCGGCTTTCCAGTACCCGGTCGGCCATATTCAAATCCAGGGCCTGCTTATCGGTTAGAGTCAACAGTTTTCCTCCGGCCACCAAACCCGGGATCTCCACGTCAGCGTCCACCATGGCCGCTGCCACTTTGGGGTCTCTGCCGTGCGCTTCCGCCGCCGCGGCCATCTGCCCGGCCCAGTAGGAAACAGTTTTTTCGTCGGCTTTCTGGGTTCCCAGCCTGGGTTCCGCCGCACCGATGGTGGTTCCGGGGGCCATGACCAACCGGTCTGCGGAAAAGGCGATATAGGCGCCTGCAGATATAGCCCCGCCGGTCACGTAAACCGTGGTAGGGGTCTGTGACCGGGTGATGGTTTTACCGATTTTCAAGGCGGAATCCACGTAACCCCCGGGGGTATCCACTTCCAGCAGTATTCCTACAACCCCCTGCTGGTCGGCTTCCTGGTACGTCCGTTCTAAAAACTTGGCCAATCCGGCATCAATGGCCCCCTCCACGGGAATCACCCACACCACCTGCTGCGGTGAGGCCAGCCCCGGGAAAGAGATACCCGCCAGTAACATGATTACCAGCAATAATCCCGTAGAAACCCGTTTCAGTAAAGAAACCCCCATTTTGTCGACCCCCTTCACCTAAATTATACCCAAACCCGTGCCACAGGATATGGAAAGGTCTGTTCGAAAGGGAATCCCCAGCAGATTATTTAATAAGTCTTCTTCAATGGAAAAGCCTGGTATGTTTACCAGACTTTACTTCCACTTCCGCTTTCGCCGTCGTCCATTCATTGGCTGGGCTCTCAGTTAAAAAACGCATGCAGTCAGTTGTTGGAGGTAGGGAGTAACGCCAGTGGTCTTAAGGGAACGGTGCCCGGCCCTCCTAATTCCACTTGCGCTTTCTGGCGGCTTCCGACTTCTTCTTCCTCTTGACGCTAGGTTTCTCATAGTGTTCCCTCTTCCGGACCTCAGAGAGAACACCGGCTTTTTGGCAGGATCTTTTAAAACGCCTTAACGCGGCGTCCAGAGTTTCGTTTTTACCTACCTTAACTTCGCTCAACCCGTATCCCTCCCTCCGCTGCAGACCGTGATGCCTCCGATTGCTGCGATTGAGCTGTGGCGGGATCACGACATATAAATACACATATTAAATTATACTACAGGCATATACAACCGTCAACCCTGCTTCTCACCGAGCTTTTTGCGTTGTGCCTGTGCTCGTGTTCTTCTGAAAGAAAGAGTATGCGTTTCCCTT
>LAKY01000036.1 GCA_000987045.1 Clostridiales bacterium PH28_bin88
AAGGGAAACGCATACTCTTTCTTTCAGAAGAACACGAGCACAGGCACAACGCAAAAAGCTCCATTTTGACTTTTCTTGACAAGGGCTTCCTTATATGCTAAACTTTCAGATTGTAGGCACGTTGCAAAACCGCACGAGCAGGGCCAGTAAAGGCCGGTTTTCCGGCTGCCCTGGTTGGCGAGTATTTGGCGAGGGGGTATAGTGACAAGTGTATGCCATTATTGAAACCGGCGGCAAGCAGTACCGGGTGCAGGAAGGTGACGTCCTGCGGGTGGAAAAACTGCCCGTAGCCGAGGGTGAGACCCTGGACGTGGAAAAGGTATTAGCCCTGGGCGGGGATGGGGAGCCCAAGATCGGCACTCCGCTGGTTGCCGGCGCTAAAGTGACCCTGAAGGTGCTGGAGCACGGCAAAGGCGATAAAATCATCGTCTTCAAGTACAAGGCAAAGAAGAACTACCGCAGGAAAACAGGTCACCGCCAGCCTTTTTCCAAGGTCAAGGTGGAGAAAATCCAGGCTTAAGCATCATGGTGAGGGTTGAGATTTTCGAGGATGACGCGGGACGGATTGCGGCTTTCCAGGTTGAAGGCCATGCTGGGTTTGGTGAGAGCGGTGAAGACCTGGTCTGCGCGGCGGTGTCGGTTTTGACGCAAACAGCCGTGCTGGGCCTTGAACACCACCTGGATGCCTCTCCGGAAGTCGAAGTGGATAAGGGTAGGCTCCGGTGCACGTTGCCCGTTCTTACTGTAAAGAACGCGGAACGGGCGGAAGTCATCCTCCGCACCATGTATTTGGGGTTAATGGCCATCGCTGAGAATTATGATC
Source organism: Clostridiales bacterium PH28_bin88 (assembly GCA_000987045.1). GTDB lineage: Bacteria > Bacillota > PH28-bin88 > PH28-bin88 > PH28-bin88 > PH28-bin88. The sequence goes on from LAKY01000036.1 coordinate 824, forward strand.
AGTACATCCAGGTAAAAATGAGGAGGTGGACCGGATGTTGAAAATGGACCTGCAGTTATTTGCTCATAAAAAAGGGGTAGGCAGCTCCCGCAACGGTCGTGACAGCGAAGCCAAACGACTTGGTGTAAAACGGCACGACGGCCAGGAGGTGCCGGCCGGTAGTATCCTTGTCCGGCAGCGGGGTACCAAGATCCACCCCGGGAGCAACGTGGGCATCGGTAAAGATGACACCCTCTTTGCGCTGATTTCCGGTCGGGTCAAGTTTGAACGGAAAGGCAAGGAGAAGAAACAGGTAAGCGTATACGCCAGTTAGGTATGGAAGCCCTCGGGAAGCCCGGGGGTTTTTACTTCGCACCAACAGAAAGGAATACTTTCTGTTGGCATAAGTGCAACTAAGGCTTCCGCCTGCGCCAAAGGCTTGGCGCAAGCCAAGTTTTCTTTAGATTTCTTCGCGGGCCGGAAGAAAAAGGAGGAAATCAACCCCTTGAGAGAGAATCGTGATTCACTGCCGCGGCAAAGGGGGTAGGTGTCAATGAGCGGAACTGCATACCGGGCTGCAGAGGTGATTCGCCTGTTAAGGGTGCAAAAACATGACTTCTTAAACCACCTGCAGGTGATCTCCGGTTTCCTGCAACTAAACAAAGCCGATAGGGCAATGGATTACACGAGGGAAACCATCAAAACCGTTTCGGCCCAGGGGACCGTGCTTTCCCTGGGCAGTAACGACTTGGCCCTGTGCTTGTTGCTGCAGGGGCAGCGCGCCGCTGAAAGACAGGTGGCGGTATCCCTGGAGGTAACTCCGGCAGAGGTTCGAGAGCATGCTGTCCCCTATACGGCTGTTGGCATCGTGGAGGCGGCCTGGGAAATCATCACCGGTGCGCTGGAACAAATACCTGTGACAAAGCGTTTTATCAGGGTCCGGGTAATGGAAAGTACGGAATACTATACCATTCATTTCTATACCCCCCTTGGGAGTGACGCGGTGGCGGCTGCCAGCGAAAACTTGCAGCAATTGATTGGTCGTACTGGGGCGCATGGCGTTTTTTGCGGCGCCTGCCCCCGGGATGAAGATTGGGAGTTAGTTATCCGGATTCCCCAAGAGGTCCCAGTTCATAGGGAGCTGGGCAACGGGGGAGGATAAGGTAATAGTATAGTTGTTGAGGGTGAAACAAATGTTTTATGACCGGGCAAAAATCTACGTAAAAGGTGGGGACGGAGGTAACGGCGTGGTAGCTTTCCGCCGGGAAAAGTATGTCCCCAAGGGGGGGCCGAGCGGAGGGGACGGCGGCCGGGGCGGGGACGTGGTCCTGGTGACCGACCCGGGGCTCAGGACCCTGGTGGACTTGAAGTACAAACGGCACTATAAAGCCGAACGGGGTGAGCACGGCCAGGGGAAAAACATGCACGGAAAAAGCAGCGAGGACCTGGAAATCAGGGTACCGCCCGGCACGCTGGTAAAAGACGCCGATACCGGTGAGGTACTGGCCGACTTGGTAGAAGAGGGGCAGAGACAGGTAGTGGCCCGCGGCGGTCGCGGGGGAAGGGGAAACGCCCGTTTCGCCAGCGCGCAAAACCGTGTACCGACCCTGGCGGAGAAAGGAGAACCTGGGGAGGAACGCTGGCTGGAACTAGAATTAAAGCTCCTGGCGGACGTAGGACTTGTGGGCTTCCCTAATGTGGGTAAGTCAACAATCATCTCAATGATCTCGGCGGCCAGGCCGAAAATTGCCGATTACCCCTTCACCACCCTGGTGCCTAACCTGGGGGTGGTGCGGGTGGATGAAGGCAGGAGTTTTGTTGTAGCCGATATTCCCGGCTTAATCGAGGGGGCCCACCAGGGTGCGGGCCTGGGCCATGACTTCTTACGTCACGTGGAACGGACCAGGTTGCTGGTTCACGTCCTGGACACGGCGGAAACAGAGGGACGGGACGTGCTGCAGGACTTCACCACCATCAACCGTGAACTGGCGCTTTTTAACCAACGCCTGGCGGGCCGGCCGCAGGTGGTAGCCGCCAACAAGATGGACCTTCCAGGGGCGGCAGAGAAGTTGGTGCTCCTGAAAAATGAACTGGAACCCCGCTACCGGGTTTTTCCTGTTTCAGCCACTACGGGTGAAGGGCTGGCTGAATTGGTGATGTATTTGGGCCGGCTTCTGGAAGAACTTCCGGAAGAAAAGACCGTTAGGGATGAGGCGGTTGTTCACCGTGTCGAGGTACCTGCAGAACGTTTCCGGGTAGCCAAAGAGGATGGTATCTATGTGGTATCCGGCAGGGAAGTGGAGCGGCACATGGCCATGACAGATTTGGATAACGAACAGGCGCTAAGACGATTTCAGAGGATCCTGGCCAAGATGGGAGTGGACGATGCCCTTCGCGGTGAGGGGGCCAGACCGGGAGACACAGTGCGCATCGGCGGCGTGGAGTTCGATTTTGTGGAGCATGAGTGATCATGCTCCATTTTTCCTTGCAATCCATTACGCGCGATTGATATAATATGTTCAATTACCGGGGGGATCCTTTACGGGTTCCGGGAGAGGGTGGACTGTGACGAAAGGTGAATCAATACATCCGCTGCAGAGTGTGAGGCGCCTGGTGGTCAAGGTGGGGAGCAGTTCTCTCACCCACCGGACCGGTAAGCTCAACCTGGGACAACTGGAGCGGCTGGTGCGGGAACTGGCTGACCTGGTCAACCAGGGAAAGGAAGTGGTACTGGTTACTTCCGGCGCCATAGGTGCGGGTATGGGGCGAATGGGGTTTACCAAAAGACCTAAGACCATGCCCGAGAAACAGGCCGCGGCGGCGGTGGGCCAGGGACTTCTAATGCACATGTACGAAAAACTCTTCAGCGAGTACGGGTATACCGTCGGCCAGGTGTTGCTTACCCGGGAGGACGTCGCCGACCGGAAGCGATATCTGAATGCCCGCAACACCTTGATTACCCTTCTGCAGTACCAGGTGATCCCCATCGTGAATGAAAATGACACCGTAGTGGTGGAGGAAATCCGCGTGGGGGATAACGACACCCTGGCCGCGCTGGTAGCAGGTCTGGTTGATGCGGAGCTACTGGTGCTCTTGTCCGACATCGACGGACTTTTTACGGGAGACCCCCGCCTTGACCCCGATGCGGTCGTTATCCCGGAGTTGGAGGAGATAACCCCGGAGATAGAGCGCCTGGCCGGCGGGGCCGGTTCCACCCTCGGCACCGGAGGGATGGGGACAAAGATTCACGCCGCCAAAATGGCGATGAGTTCGGGGATCCCGATGGTGATAGCTAACGGGAGCCGGGAGGGAGCTTTGAGGCGCTTGCTGGCGGGGGAGCCGGTGGGCACGCTCTTTTTGCCCAGGGAAAACCGCTTGCACACCAAGCAACGGTGGATTGCCTTCGGTTCTGCTGTCCAAGGGTCCGTACGAGTGGACGGCGGTGCCGCTGAAGCGCTGCTGGCGGCCGGCAAGAGCCTTTTGCCCATTGGCGTGGTAAAAGTAGAGGGTACCTTCGAACCGGGAAATGTGGTGAGTATTCTTAGCCCTTCAGGGGAAGAGATCGCCAGGGGAATCACCAACTACTCCGCGGAAGAGGTCCGGCGCATCCAGGGCAAGAAGACGGATGAAATAGCGGGAATCCTGGGGTACAAGGATTACGACGAGGTTATCCACCGCAATAATTTAGTAGTGACCAGTGACTAGTGTCTGGAGTGGGCCGCTGGCGTGACACCATCATGAAGTGAAAAGCGGTGGGAATGGTGCGGCGGCTCGGGACGACAATTTAAGGATTCAGTACTATCTGTTAGACGAATGGGGGAGGCGGAAAGCTTGGTAAGAGAACAAATAATGGAGCAGGGTAAGCGGGCCCGGGAGGCGGCCCGGGCGCTGGCCACAGTTTCCACTACGGAAAAAAACGAGGCGTTAAAGGCGATGGCAGCCGCCCTGGAAGCACGGGCGGGAGAGATCATCTCCGCCAACCGCCTGGACATGGAAGCCGGTGAAGCAAAGGGCCTTTCCAGAGCATTGCTGGATCGCTTGTTGCTGACCCCTGAGCGGGTGGCGGAGATGGCCGGAGGTTTACGGGAACTGGCGGCGCTGCCGGATCCGGTGGGAGAGGTGGTGCGGATGTGGACCCGGCCCAACGGGCTGCAGATCGGGCAACTCAGGGTACCCCTGGGGGTGGTAGGGATAATCTACGAGGCCAGGCCGAATGTAACGGTGGATGCCGCGGGCTTATGCCTCAAGACCGGCAACGCGGTTTTATTGCGGGGTGGCTCAGAGGCCATTCACTCCAACCAGGCTATCTCCGCGGTTATCAGCGAGGCCGCTGTCGTTGCCGGCATGCCCGGGGGAGCGATCCAGCTGGTGCAGACCACCGACCGGGAGGCGGTGAACGTCATGCTGCGGATGAATGAGTACCTGGACGTGCTGATCCCCCGGGGAGGTTCAGGCCTGATCCGCACGGTGGTGGAAAACGCCTCTGTCCCGGTGATCGAAACCGGCGTGGGTAACTGCCATGTGTACGTGGATCAAGGCGCTGACCTGGAAATGGCTGAGCGGATTATCATCAATGCCAAAACCCAGCGGCCCGGTGTCTGCAACGCCATGGAAACCCTGCTGGTACATAGCCAGGAAGCGGTGGAATTATTGCCGGGCCTGGGGAAGGCGTTGTCGGCTAAGGGTGTAGAACTGCGAGGGTGCCCCAGGACCCGTGAAATACTGCCGGAGATTAAGGAAGCGACAGAAGAGGACTGGATGACAGAGTACCTGGACTTGATCCTGGCCATCAAGGTGGTGGACAACCTGACGGAAGCCCTCGATCACATTGATACTTACGGAACCAGGCATTCTGAGGCCATTGTCACCCGCGACTACAACCGTGCACGTACCTTTCTCCAGTCCGTAGACGCTGCGGCGGTATACGTCAACGCGTCCACCCGCTTTACCGACGGGTTTCAGTATGGATTTGGGGCAGAAATCGGGATCAGTACCCAGAAACTGCACGCCAGGGGACCCATGGGCCTTGAGGCTTTGACCACGATCAAGTACATCGTTTACGGGGACGGACAAATCAGGCAGTGATGGAATAGAATCAGAGCCTTCGGGCTCTTTTTTTGTGGAATTGGTTTGCAGGAGTTTTTCTTTTCTGCTAGAATGAAGCCAACTAAATGGAAACTACCGGAGGTAGACGTGGCTCAAGGCGAAAGCGATAACGAAAACGATAAAAAGAAAAGGTTGGCGATCATGGGGGGGACGTTTGACCCTATTCATTATGGCCACTTAGTAGCCGCGGAAGCGGCAAGGGACCAGTTCCGGCTGGACCGGGTGGTTTTTGTTCCCTCTGGGGTACCCCCTCATAAAAAGGCCTACCCTGTCACCGAACCCCGGCACCGCTACCTGATGACGGTGCTGGCGGTGGCTTCCAACCCCTTTTTTGAGGTATCCCGGGTAGAGATTGACCGGCCGGGGTTCTCTTACGCAGTGGATACGGTAGCCGAGTTCCGGCGGGTTTACGGCACCGGCAACCAGCTATATTTCATCACCGGAGCGGATGCCATTCTTGAGATTCTTACCTGGAAAAAAGTTGACAAGTTGATGGGTTTGTGTGAATTTATTGCCGCCACCCGGCCCGGATATCATCTCCAATTGGACGCCACTTTAGAAAAGTTTCCGCCGGAGGCCCGCGGTCGCATTCATTTCATGGAGGTGCCGGCTCTGGCCATTTCATCCACCGATATTCGCCGGCGGGTGCGGGAGGGCAGACCTGTCAAGTATCTCTTGCCGGAGACGGTGGAACAGTACATACTAAAAAACAAACTTTACGCTGAAGAGGGTTAAATGACAAAATCACAGGCGGATATGCATACTCCTACCGCCTTGGTATATAATACTCGGTGAACAAACTAGCCAGCGAGGAGGGTCCCTTTTTGGTACGTACGCTTTATGTAGGAAACCTGCCATGGGCCACGACGGAAGAAGAATTGGCGGAAGTTTTTGCCGCCCACGGTGAAGTGATTAGCAGTCGCATTATCACCGACCGCCAGACCGGACGTTCAAGAGGTTTCGGTTTTGTGGAAGTTGCGGATGCTGATGCTGAAAACATGATAGCTGCTATGAACGGAGCCGAGTTCGGCAACCGTGTACTGACTGTTAACGAGGCCAAGCCCCGATCTTAGTAAAATCCTGATGTAGTGCGAAGTGTTACAACAAGTATTATAATGTCAAAGAAAGGGAAATGCGAAAGAAAGGGTACAGGTTACTGTGAAGAGTGAGGATGTGAAAGGCATTTTACAGCGCCGCATGGGCGTGGAACACTACGCTCACTCCTTGAGAGTTGAACTGGCGGCCAGGGATTTGGCCGTGCGGTACGGAGCGGATGTGGAGCGGGCCGCTCTGGCTGGTTTGCTGCATGACTATGCCAGGGATCTGCCGGAGGAACAACTGAAAGAAATGGCGATAGCCAACAACCTGATTTCGCATCCCGTGGATTTCCTGTTACCGGTACTGTTGCATGCCCCTGTTGGGGCATACCTGGTATCCCGTGACCTGGGTATCCTGGACCAGGAGATTCTGGATGCCATCGCCCGGCACACGATCGGTAATCCAACCATGTCCGTCATGGAGAAAGTGATTTTTCTGGCGGACATGATCGAGCCCGGGCGATCTTTTCCCGGAGCAGACGACTTAAGGAGGACAGCGGAGCAGGACCTGGACAAGGCGATGTTGGCAGCTTTTGATTCCGCCCTTTCATACGTGATTTCCAGGGGTAGCTTGATTCACCCCGTCACGGTGGAGGCGCGGAATAATCTTTTACAACAAATAGGCGGCAGGTAGACCGCTAAAGTAACAAACACTTTGGGGGGAACGGAGAAATAGTGGGAGGTAGATGGATTGATTATTCCTAGGGAAATGGCCTTCATAGCGGCCGGGGCGGCCGACGATAAGAAAGCCATGGACATTGTGATTCTTGACCTTCAGGGTGTCTCGTTGATCACGGACTATTTTTTGATCTGTACCGGGCGATCGGCCACGCAAGTACAGTCCATCGCCCAGCACATCGAAGAGAAGCTGGAAGAACAAGAGGTGCACATGCTCCGGCGCGAGGGATACCGGGAGGCCCGCTGGATATTGCTGGATTACGGTCATATTGTGGTGCATATTTTTCAGGAGGAAGACCGGGCCTTCTACAACCTTGAACGGTTGTGGGGCGATGCGAAAGTTGTCGACTGGAGGCCAACGGGTTAAGTCTATCCGGTAAAGAAAACTTGGCTTGCGCCAAGCCTTTAGGCGCTGGCGGAAGCCGTAGTTGCACTTATGCCACAGAAAGTTATACTTTCTGATGGTACAAAATAAACCTTGGAGATCGCCGCGGGGTACCCGCGGTTTGTTTTTAATGAGTTGCAAGTCATTCATGTTCTGCACGGTGTTGACAGGATAATTTAGTTAACCTATAATAAAACAAACACAACACTCCACTTTGGCCATGACCGGGAGTAGTAAGCGGGGCAACTGTCCAGAGAGCTGTTGGCCGGTGCGAAACAGCACGGTAAGCCGCCCAACTCGCCCGGGAGCCGTACGGCTGACGTCTTGACCAGGCCGTACCGGGTAGCTCCGTTACAGGCTTTCAAGGGGATAGGACCGTAAGGCCTGTCAATTTGGGTGGTAACGCGGGAGCATGCCTCTCGTCCCATGATCCTGGGACGGGAGGTATTTTAGTGTGGGTAACTCGCTACAGTTAAAGTCAAACGACGAGGTGAGATTGAGAGTGAAAGAACGCTACGATTTTAAAGAGATTGAACCCCGGTGGCAGGAATACTGGGCGGATAAGGGTCTCTACAGGGTGACCGAAGACACCGGTAAACCCAAGTACTATGCCCTGGAGATGTTCCCTTACCCTTCCGGCAACCTGCACATGGGCCACGTGCGGAACTACTCCATCGGGGATGTGGTGGCGCGCTTTAAGTCCATGCAGGGGTACAACGTGCTTCACCCCATGGGGTGGGACGCCTTCGGCCTACCGGCGGAAAACGCCGCCATCAAACACGGTAACGTGCATCCCGCTGACTGGACCTGGGACAATATCGACAACATGCGCCGCCAGTTAAAGGCCATGGGCATCAGCTACGACTGGGACCGGGAGGTGTCCACCTGCCATCCCGATTACTACAAGTGGACCCAGTGGTTATTCCTGCTGTTCTATAAGCATGGCCTTGCCTACAAGCGAAAGGCCGCCGTGAACTGGTGCCCTTCCTGCGCCACCGTGCTGGCTAACGAGCAGGTAGTAGAGGGCGCCTGTGAACGTTGCGATACACCGGTTGAAAAGAAAGACCTGGAGCAGTGGTTCTTCAAGATTACCGCTTATGCCGACCGGCTGCTGGCTGACCTGGAGAAACTCCCCGGCTGGCCGGAAAAGGTAAAGATCATGCAGCAAAACTGGATCGGCAGGAGCGAAGGCGCTCAGTTCAGTTTCCGGGTGGAGAATACCGGCGAGGAGATCCCGGTCTTTACCACCCGTCACGACACCGTCTTCGGGGTCACTTACATGGTGCTGGCCCCGGAACACCCGCTGGTGGAGCAGCTGATCGCCGGTACGCCCTATGAGGAAAGGGTGCGGGAGTTTGTCCGGCGTGTACGCCAGATGAAGGAGATGGAACGCACCTCTACTGAAACCGAGAAGGAGGGCATCTTTACCGGGGCTTATGCCATCAACCCCATGAACGGTGAGCGGGTACCCATCTGGACTGCCAACTACGTACTGATGGAATACGGCACCGGCGCGGTGATGGGTGTGCCCGCCCATGACCAGCGCGACCTGGACTTCGCCCGCAAGTACGGTCTCCCTGTACGGGTGGTGGTGCAGCCCGAGGGAGAAACCCTCGACCAGGAGACCATGACCGTGGCCTATGACGAGGAGGGCCTCCTGGTCAACTCCGGTGGTTTTGACGGGCTGCCCAACGAGGAGGCCAAAGGACGGATCGCTGACTACATGGAGGCCAATGGCATCGGCGGCAGCAAGGTTACCTTCCGCCTGCGGGACTGGTTGATCTCCCGGCAGCGCTACTGGGGCGCGCCGATCCCCATTATTTACTGTGACAAGTGCGGGGTGGTGCCGGTGCCGGAAGAGGATCTGCCGGTACTGCTGCCCCGGGACGTGGAGTTTAAACCCACCGGGGACTCACCCTTGACCACCAACCGCGAGTTTTTGCATGTCACCTGTCCCTCGTGCGGCGGGCCGGCTACTCGCGAGACGGACACCATGGACACCTTCGTGGACTCGTCCTGGTACTTTTTGCGGTACTGCTGCCCTCGCGAGGAGAACGGCGCCCTGAACAAACACCAGGTGGACTACTGGATGAACGTGGACCAGTACATCGGCGGTGTGGAGCACGCCATCCTGCACCTGATGTACTCCCGTTTCTTTGTCAAGGTGCTGTACGACCTGGGCCTGGTATCGGTGGAAGAACCCTTCCAGAACCTCTTAACCCAGGGCATGGTCCTGAAAGACGGGGGCAAGATGTCCAAGTCCAAGGGCAACACAGTCAGCCCCGAGGAGATCATAGCCAAGTACGGGGCGGACACCGCCAGGCTGTTCATCCTGTTTGCCGCCCCTCCCGAGCGTGACCTGGAGTGGAGTGACCAGGGGGTGGAGGGGTGCTACAGGTTCCTGAACCGGGTCTGGCGCCTGGTATACTCGTTTGCCGGCCGTGTGCAAGGGGTAACACCTTTCACCGGCACTGGAGAACTCCCTGTAGCCGACAGGGAGCTGCGCCGGGTGACCCACGCCACCGTCAAGAAGGTTACCGGCGATATCACCCAGCGGTTCAACTTTAATACCGCCATCAGCGCGGTGATGGAGCTGGTCAACGCCCTTTATCACTACAGGGACAATATACCGGCAGACACGCAAAACCTTCCTCTGGTGAAGGAATCCCTCCGGCTGATGACGCTGCTCCTGGCGCCCTTTGCTCCTCATGTGATGGAGGAAATCTGGCGGGGTCTCGGTTACAGCGAAAGCGTCCACCTGGAGCCCTGGCCGGCCCACGACCCTGCTGCCCTGGTACAGGATGAGGTAACAGTGGTGGTGCAGGTCAACGGCAAGGTGCGCGAACGGGTGCATGTACCGGCGGGGCTGCCTGTCGCCGAACTGGAGCAGCGGGTGCTGTTCCTGGACCGGATTCAATCCTACATCGATGGCAAGCAGGTGGCCAAGGTAATCTCGGTGCCGGACAAACTGGTGAATATAGTGGTCAGGTAGATCATTTTATGCTTATCGCGTAGTCAATGAGTTTCCTGATAGCGTTTTTGATTCACCGCGGATTCCCTGCAGCGAAGGAGGTTTGATACACAGTGGGTCAATTTAGCCGCCGGACCCAGTATCTTTTGATCCTTGTAGCGGCAGCCATCATCTTCGGCGGGGGGGTGCAGTATGCGCGCTGGCAGGGGCGGCTGCATCAGGCGGACCTTCCGGCGGTGCTTCCACCTCCCACCGTGGTGGAAGCCGGTGGGGTAGGCGGTACCCCCCGTCCCGCGGCAGAGCCGGAGGCCGAACCAGCCCGGATTGTTGTGCATGTAGCGGGAGCGGTAGAGCAGCCCGGTGTGTACCGGCTGCCTGCCGGCTCCCGGGTGGACGACGCCGTGCGGCTGGCCGTTCCCACCAGGGACGCCAACCTGGACGGCCTTAACCTGGCAGCGGTGCTGGTGGACGGGCAGCAGGTGCCGGTGCCGAAAATCGGTGAACCGGTCACGGAAATGGCGCCACAACAGCCCGGCACGGCCACGGGAGTAAGCAAAAAAGTCAACATCAACACCGCCTCGCTAGCGGAACTGGATACCCTGCCTGGGATCGGCCCTGCCTTGGCCCAGCGCATCATCGACTACCGCACACAAAAGAGCCCCTTCCGGGACCCGCGGGATATCACCAACGTTTCCGGCATCGGGGAGGCCAAGTACAGCCAGATCCAGGACTTAATCACTGTCAACTAGGGGACCGTAAGGGTCCCTGATTTTTTGCAGGCATCAGGAATTTGTGGACCAACTGATGGTTATCTTCACCAACGTTTCAGGCATCAGGGAGGCCAAGTATAACCAGATCCAGGAGTTAATTACCGGGAACCAATTTGACGTTTTCAACGTCAATCAGATGATAAGCCTTCTGTAGTAGAAAATTTGCAAGGGGGAGGACCTTTGGCCAGAATACTTGGGGTGCTGGTGTTGGCGGCAGTACTGGTTTTTGCGGTAATTAACTTGATCGTTCCCCCGGGGCTGGCGCCTGTGGATTGGCAGCGCCTGTCGGAGAAGGTATCCCCCCGGCCCGCCCTGGAGGTAGAACGCCTTCTCACGGGAAATGACCAGGACAACGACGGGCTGGACGACCTGGAAGACATCCTCCAAGGGGCGAGGAAGGAAGTGGAGTCCGGGCCTGTTTACCGGAGCGCATACTACGCTGGCGGGTACCCACCCGACGATGAAGGCGTATGCACCGATCTAGTCTGGCGGGCATTCCGGGAGGCGGGGTACAACTTAAAAGAAATGGTGGACCGGGATATCGGCAATAACCAGGGAGCTTACCCGCGAGTAGCGGGTAAGCCCGATCCCAACATCGACTTTCGCCGGGTGCAGAACCTGGCGCCCTTCTTCACGAGACATGCCACCAGCCTGACCACGGAGGTGGTGCCATGGGATGCCGAAAACCTCAAGGAGTGGCAAGGGGGGGATATCGTCATCTACGGCGCTCCCCTGTGGCATATCGGTATCGTGTCCGACCGGCGGCGGGAGGACGGGGTACCCCTCCTGATCCATAACGGGGGCTATGCCGCCGAGGAGGACAGGCTGCTTACCTGGCCGTCCCCGATGCTCTATCACTTCCGTTTTCCCAAGCAATAAGGACTGCTCTTGAAATAACGGGTCTACCCTCTAATACGGGTAGGGATGAACGGTGCCGGCAATAAAAGAAAGAGTAGATAGTCAAGGTAAAATTTCTATAGCGAAAATACTCCAAAACACCACTATTAAGCCTGGAGATTTCGTAGAAATCTACCCTGACGCGGGTAGGATCATCTTAAGAACATTAAGACGAGCGAAAAACGCGGAGGGGTCGTTAAAAGTGTGGCAGGAGCTTGGGTCAACCGGCCGGACCTAGTGGATGAGGCGTTGCGTGTTCGAGACGAGTGGGATCATGAACTGAGCCAACCCAAAGGCGGGTGGCATTAATATTTGCGTTAACCCCCCGGGTTTAATGTTAATACAATAAACCAGGACGTAAGGCGAACAATTTCGTATCCGATCCGGTAATCCACCCAAGATAAATTTGTCGCCAGTTGGGCAATAATGTTATACTGACGAAAGCAAAAAACTAACATTTGCAGAGAAGCATGATTATGGAAAATAGCAGT
>LAKY01000087.1:0-2127 GCA_000987045.1 Clostridiales bacterium PH28_bin88
CGACAAGGAATTTCGCTACCTTAGGACCGTTATAGTTACGGCCGCCGTTTACTGGGGCTTAGATTCAGAGCTTCGCCTTGCGGCTGACCCCTCCTCGTCTTACGACTTAGCAGAGTCCTGTGTTTTTAGTAAACAGTCGCTTGGGCCGTTTCACTGCGACCCCAGTCCGCTTGTACCGCGAAGATACTCACGGGCCGGGGTGATCCTTCTCCCGAAGTTACGGATCCATTATGCCGAGTTCCTTAACCGTAGTTCTCTCGATCGCCTTGGTATTCTCTACCCGCCTACCTGTGTCGGTTTGGGGTACGGGCACCCACAGCACTCCCTAGAGGTTTTTCTTGAAAGCATGGGATCACTGACTTCACTCAATCGCTTCGTCATCAGCTCTCAGGCATGTGTCAGGCGGATTTGCCTACCTGACGCCCTACAGCCTTTCACGCGGACGTCCAGAACCGCGCTCAGCTACCCTTCTCCGTCACCCCATCGGTGATAACGCGCTGTCAGTGGTACAGGAATGTCTNNACTGACCCTGGGAGGATTAGCCTTGCCCAGGAACCCTTAGGCTTACGGCGGAAGTGTTTCTCACACTTCTCTCGCTACTCATGCCAGCATTCTCTCTTCTGTACAGTCCACGGACGGTCACCCGCCCGCTTCGACCCGGTACAGAATGCTCCCCTACCACTCCGCGTAAACGCGAAGTCCGCTGCTTCGGTATCANNAGTGAGCTATTACGCACTCTTTAAATGAATGGCTGCTTCTAAGCCAACATCCTGGTTGTCTGTGCAAACGCACATCCTTTGCCACTTAGCATGAATTTAGGGACCTTAGCAGGCGGTCTGGGCTGTTTCCCTCTCGACTACACAGCTTAGCCCACATAGTCTGACTCCCGATCTCTGGAGTACCGGCATTCGGAGTTTGGCTGACTTCGGTAAGCGGTGAAGCCCNNAGCCCTAAAGCTATTTCGGGGAGAACGAGATATCTCCAGGTTTGATTAGCCTTTCACTCCGATCCACAGGTCATCCCCTCCGTTTTCAACCGAAGTGGGTTCGGCCCTCCACGGGGTCTTACCCCCGCTTCAGCCTGCCCATGGATAGATCACCTGGCTTCGCGTCTACCACATGCAACTGAACGCCCGTTTAAAGACTCGCTTTCGCTACGGCTCGCTTTCAAGCTTAACCTTGCTGCATACGGTAACTCGCTGGCTCATTCTACAAAAGGCACGCCACCACCCTGCCGGCAAGCCGGCNNATTTCACTCCCCTCTCGGGGTGCTTTTCACCTTTCCCTCACGGTACTGGTTCACTATCGGTCATCAGAGAGTATTTAGCCTTGGAGGGTGGTCCCCCCAGATTCCTACCGGATTTCACGTGTCCGGCAGTACTCGGGTGGTCATCTCGGAGGCGGCAGAATTTCGCATACAGGGCTTTTACCTTCTGTGGCCGGCTTTTCCAAAGCCGTTCCGCTACCCTGCCGCTTTGTAACTCCGTCCTAGGTCAGTGGCCCTAGGTCGATGACTCCCACAACCCCACGCGCAGCAACGCCCACAGGCTATACGCATACGCGGGTTTAGGCTCTTTCCCGTTCGCTCGCCACTACTAGGGAAATCTCGGTTGATTTCTCTTCCTCTGGGTACTTAGATGTTTCAGTTCCCCAGGTTGCCTCCACATGCCCTATGTGTTCAGGCATGGGTAACCGGGCATGACCCCGGCTGGGTTTCCCCATTCGGACATCTCCGGATCGACGGTGGTTTGCACCTACCCGGAGCTTATCGCAGCTTGCCACGTCCTTCATCGGCTTCTGATGCCAAGGCATTCACCGTGTGCCCTTAGTATCTTGATCTATACACTATTCGTGGTTTTCGTTCTCGCTATACAGCTATCAAGGTGCGAAACGCGCCCTCAGAGGACGCGCAGCTCAGGGCCTGAGCCCTGAAAACCGGATACTGTGAGATGTGTTCGGTCACCAAACCAGATCGACACTTGGCTTCCAAGGCGGGGAGATCTGGATCTCTACCCGCCACCGGGATTCCGAGGTCCCGGCGGTGCCTGTAAGGCTCCCTAGAAAGGAGGTGATCCAGCCGCACCTTCCGGTACGGCTACCTTGTTACGACTTCACCCCCCTTACCCTC
>LAKY01000087.1:2626-3101 GCA_000987045.1 Clostridiales bacterium PH28_bin88
GATGACCCCCCACACCTAGTGCCCATCGTTTACGGCTAGGACTACCAGGGTATCTAATCCTGTTCGCTCCCCTAGCTTTCGCGCCTCAGCGTCAGTCGTGGCCCAGAAAGCCGCCTTCGCCACTGGTGTTCCTCCTGATATCTGCGCATTTCACCGCTACACCAGGAATTCCACTTTCCTCTACCAGACTCAAGCCTGCCAGTTTCAGATGCAGGCCGCGGGTTGAGCCCCCGGTTTTCACATCTGACTTAACAAGCCGCCTACGCGCGCTTTACGCCCAATGAATCCGGATAACGCTTGCCCCCTACGTATTACCGCGGCTGCTGGCACGTAGTTAGCCGGGGCTTCTTCTGCAGGTACCGTCATGTTCGTCCCTGCTGAAAGCGGTTTACAACCCGAGGGCCTTCATCCCGCACGCGGCGTTGCTGCGTCAGGCTTTCGCCCATTGCGCAAAATTCCCCACTGCTGCCTCCCG
>LAKY01000003.1 GCA_000987045.1 Clostridiales bacterium PH28_bin88
AACACGTAGGCGTACATGGGCCGCTCCTTCGCCAGGGACCTTAAGGCGCGCCGGTGAGCTGGATCTCCCCGCCCGCCCCCGGCTCCTGCTGCTCCAGGAAGTCAACCACCTCCGGCTCGATGATGTACCTCCCCAGTACCGCTCACGTGGACGGCGCCTCTTCTGGCCGGGGCTTTTCGGGATATCTCTGCTTACCCAATATGGTTTTTGCCTCTTCTATGGGATATGGAATATAGTTCTAAATAGACCAGCCTGCTTATTCCGACCTGCACTACTTTATTTGCACCAGCAATCTGAGAGCGTCTGTCATCAGTATTTATCTCATCTTAAGCTCAATTTCCTCAAGGAATTGATGGCGCCGGATATTCCTGGTAACCAGTTTTGCCGAATTAACCTAGTGCTGTGGAAGCAATCAAGGCATCCGGGAAACTCAAAGCATCGTACCCTATCGGGTTAGCCTGACAGGCGTAACGTCCCGTGGTTCCCACGGTATCTATCACCCGCACATGATGGTTGGTTAACGCCGTTTTTGCGTTTACCCTCGTTTCCCTCGGAGCTTTAAGGCTTTCAGATCTTCTTTTGCGCTCTCGACGGCATCGGGGTCCGCTTTACCGTCCAGTTGAATAATTCGCCGGTAATACTCCTCCGCTTCAGATACATGGCCGGATTCCGCCTGGTAGCGCGCCCAGCGCAAAAGCCCCCATTCAAACTCGGGAAACTCTGAAACGACGGCCTGGTAGAGGGTTTCAGCCTCATTCTTTTGTCCCATCCGAAGGTAAAAGTCGCCCGTCTCCAGGCGGTACTGGGCTGCCTGGAGGGGTCGAATTTCCAGCTGCTCCCGGCTTGCCTCGCGCTGTTCCGCTAACGATAACATGGTTCCCCTCCTAGACTTCCCGAACTGTTTTTAAGTTTTGTTCTAAGGGTTTAGCCAGATAAGTCACGAACCACATGCGCGGAGGACATCATCAGCAGCGACCTGGACCAGGAGGCCAAAAAGACCGTACTGTTGCGGGCGGAAATATTCGCCGGTTTGGTTTTCGACAAGAATATGATCGACCTTATTTTCCGGGAGGTGGAACGGATGCTGAACATCGAAGAGTCGGCAGGGTACCAGAGGATTTTGGAAAAGGGTATTGAAAAGGGTATTGAAAAGGGTATTGAAAAAGGCAGGCAAGAAGGCAGGCAAGAAACCCTGGCAGATGTTGCCATCATGCTGTTAAGTAAAAGGTTCCGTATACTTCCCCGGGAATACCTGGCCAGAATAAAAGAGCAAGACACCTATGTGCTGCAGCAGCTAGTAAACAACATCTATGACTTAAAGGATCTGTCGGAACTGGATCGCTACCTGCAGGAAGCCAGTCTTTGCCCACCGGGTTTCCGGTGGGTTTCTTGTTTCACCAAGCTGAGTTAAGGGCCGGCATTACTCTTCCCGGTAAGTTGGATTTGAATCTCCCCGCCCGCCCCCGGTTCCTGCTTATCCAGGAAGTTGAACACCTCCGGTTCGATGATATACCTCCCCAGCACCGCTCACGTGGACGGCGCCTCTTCAGACCGGGGCTTTTCCACCAGGTCCTGTACCCGGTAAAGGCCGGGTCCTACGTACTCCGGCCTGACGATCCCGTATTTCCCCGTGTCCTCTACCTTTACCTCCTGCACGCCCGGCACGGAGCCACCATACCTCTCGTAGACCTCCAACATCTGCTTCAGGCAGGGCACCCGGCTCTCGATCACGTCATCCCCCAGCAGCACCGCAAAGGGCTCGTCCCCGATGAACTTCCTGGCGTACCATACCGCGTGCCCCAAGCCACGCGGCTCTTTCTGCCGCACGTAGTGGATGTCCACCAGTTCGCTGATCTCTCGCACCAGGCCCAGCAGTTCCCGGTTCCCTTGTTGTCTTGCTCTAACCGCGTATCTTTCCTGCAAATACTGGATATCAGGAATGCCCGCCCATAAATAAAGACCCCACCTTGTGAAGGTGAGGATACATTGTTAATTCAGATCAGCTTTCAGCTTCCTGACAGCCTCCAGGTCCAGGCCGGTGATTTCTGCAACCACGTCTTCCGGCAATCCCCTTTTTATGGCCGCCCTGGCGGTGTCCAGAGCTTTTTTCCTTTCTCCTTCTTTAATGCCTTCCTTGATGCCTTCCTCCCTGATCCACTGCTCGATCTGGGTCATTTTCAACACCTCCAGCAGCCTCTTTTTGTACTCTTCGGACATGAACCGGTCTGTCACCGCCACCAGCGCGCCGATGATGAATGTCTTTATTTCCCCGACCATATCCTTCGCCAGTTCCGCCGCCTGTACGGCCATTTCATCCTCGGTTAATTTGCTCTTCATCAGGGGCAGGAAAACCAGCTTGAGTATTTCTTCTTCTGTCAATGTGTCTTTTCTGCCTATTTTGTGGTACAGCTTACGGTATTCTTCGTCTCCGTCATAATCTTTCATGTAGATGTTAGTGACTTTGTAGGTGATAGACCCTCTTTCCAATTTGTCCGGGGCTTCTTTGATCCGTCCGGAGTAGACCACGGCTGTGTTTATGTCCCGGTCGTCCCGGCAGACAGCCTGGCGTCATACAGGGCAAAGCGTTTAAGCGCTTCTGCCGTTACCGTGGTCATGAATTCCAGGTGCAAAAGGGTGCCGTCTTCCAGTAAAAAGATGTAGTCTGTCCGGTTTTCTTTTACCTCCACCACGGGCAGGACGGTGGGTATCACTCCTGTGATCCTGGGGGTATGCAGGCCGAATATTTTGAGCGTTCTATCTTTAAATGTCTGGGCCATTGCTTTCATTATGATGTCGTTGGCCTGCCTGGTTACCTCCGCTTCCAAGTATCTTACACCTTCTTCTGGATTTATTATACTATATTTGCCTGACGGTGAAAAGGAGCCTGGGGAGCCTGCCCCGCGATTAAATAACCCCTACCGGCTAGATCAGGCCCAGTTCCCGGCCCCGCGCCACCGCCCGGGTGTGGTTCCTGACGTCCGGCTTACCGTAGATAAGGTAGGTAGTACCAATCTGCTTGATGTTTCGTAACCGCTGAAAAGGCTCGGAATCTACTATGATTTGCTCAGCTTCTGATAATCCGATAAAACCATTAAGCGGATCCCGATAATCCTTATAAGCCAAAGATCCACCCCAGCTTTACACGCGCATATGCTCTATACGTTAACACAGTAATACGTCCACTACGAACACCTACTCACTTATGTCGAAATATCATAACCGTACATATGTTCTGTGTCAAGCAAAATCTCTCCAAACCGGCCGGGGCTTTTCCACCAGGTCCTGTACCCGGTACAGGCCGGGTGCCACGTGCTCCGGCATAACAATCCCGTATTTCCCGGTATCCTCCACCCGTACTTCCTGTACTCCCAGAATTGAACCCCCGAATTTCCCGTAGACATCCAGCATCTGCTTCAGGCAAGGCACCCGGCTGTCGATCACGTCATCCCCCAGCAGCACCGCAAAGGGCTCGTCCCCGATGAACTTCCGCGCGCACCACACCGCATGCCCCAGGCCACGCAGCTCCTTCTGCCTTACGTAATGGATGTCCACCAGTTCACTGATCTCTCGCACCAGGCCCAGCAGTTCCCGGTTCCCTTCTGCTCCAGGGCGACTTCCATCTCTCAGGTCTCACTTCTCATTGGAATTGGCTCCGCCAATTCCTTCTTCCTCTCACTTCTAACTTCTCACATCTCACTTCTCACTTCTCAATCGACCGGTCGAAGTGGTCCTCAATGGCCCGCTTCCCCCGGCCGGTGAAAATAATGATGTCCTCGATCCCCGAGGCCACCGCTTCTTCACTATGTACTGGATGGTAGGTTTTTTCCACCTATCCATAGCATCTCTTTGGCTTTCTTGGTAGCCGGTAAAAACCGCTTCCCCAGCCCCCCAGGATGATGCACGTTTCTTCCATGGCTGTGATGTTGCTTGACTATTCTTAAGGGTGGTATAATAGTGCCATAAAGTGGATGTGATTCAACCGGCACGGTAAAAGAGGTGAAGCAAGTGGCCGCTCTGGGGCATTTAAGCGAAAAAGACTATTTAGCAGTGTCAAAGTTTAGCAGATCGCTCCGCGAGGCACTGGAAGGAAACCTCGAGGAGATCCGGTTGTTCGGGTCCAAAGCGAGGAGTGATGATAATTGGGAATCAGACATCGACTTTTTGGTAATAGTCAAACATCGCAACGCCAAAGTCGATGATCAGATTTTGGACATCGCGTTCGAAATTAGTCTAGACTTTGATGTGTTCATCTCCCCTGTAGTATTTTCACATGACGAGTATTTTGCCCCGCTGGCTCGTTACACGTTGTTTTTCCAAAATACGCAGCGCGAAGGGATACCGCTATGAAAGACCCCAAGTTAGAACTAGCGGAATACCGCTTGAAAAGGGCCTTAGAAACCATGGAAGAGGCAGTTGCATTAATCCGGGGAAACAAATCAAGAGGAGCAATTAACCGTTTATACTATAGTGTTTTCTACGTCTCCTCCTTGTCCTAAGCCAAGCCACAACTAAACACCTCAAAATCGTCGGTTTGGTTTTTGTTCAGAAGATTATCGACCTTATATTCCGGGAGGTGGAACAGATGCTGAACATTGAAGAGTCGGCTGGATACCAGGCTGGAAGGAAGGCCGGCAGGAGTCGCTGACAGACGCAGTCATCAGGCTCTTGAGCAAAAAGTCCCGCAAGCTTCCCAGGGAGTACGTGACAGGATCAAGGAGCAGGACACGTACGTGCTGCAGCAGGTGATCGACAACATCTTCGACATCAACGACCTGTCGGAATTGGAAGACTACCTGCAGTAAAGGTTCTTTTCTCCCACCGGAGACCCGGTGGTTTATTGTTTCGGCTCGATGGCTGTGCCCCCAATTATTTCAGCATGTCTACGGGCACTGGCAGCCCGTTCAGGCCCCGTCCTCCATTACGGCTGGCAAGCGGCGCATGAACCCCTCCAGGTACTCCCGGAAAGGCTCCCGCAGGTCCTCCCGCTGCAGGGCGAACTCCACCGTGGCCTGCAGGAACTCCGGCCGACCTTATTGCCCGGCGCTTTTGCGCCAAGCGCCAGCAGTTTCCTCCGGTAGTTTTCCGTATCAAAGGGTCTGCGTTCTCTCAATACGGCACCCATTTCCTCGATCAATTGCTCCAATATGAGGTGGCTGGCCTCGTGACGGGTGAAACCTCTTGACATCAACCTGTTGAGGGCCGTCCCCACCTCA
>LAKY01000006.1 GCA_000987045.1 Clostridiales bacterium PH28_bin88
GTGGCGGACTACGGCATCGTGGATGACCTGTTCAAGGTGGTACCGGTGTTGACCGAGGAGTTTAAAAAACTATTGGCTTAACCCTGAACGCTTACGGTAGCTTTTGACTTTCCAAAACGAGGTAAGGTCTACAGGTTGAAGGATTAAGTCGATGGTTTAAATAGGGAGGAGAGTTCTATGGCCAGGGAAACAGTAATCGTCAGCGCGGCCAGAACCCCTTTCGGTAGGTTCGGGGGCGTGCTAAAAGACCTGCCTGCAGTGGACCTGGGAGCCTTGACAATCCGGGAAGCGGTGCGCCGGGCCGGAGTAAAGCCGGATCAGGTGGACACCGTGATCATGGGGATGGTACTGCAGGGAGGAGCGGGGCAGATTCCTTCCCGCCAGGCCTCCCTCAAAGCGGGGCTGCCGTACGAGGTATACTCCGATACCATCAACAAAGTGTGTATCTCATCCCTCAGGAGCGTCACCATGGGTGATCAGATCATCAGGGCGGGAGACGCCGACATCATAGTGGCCGGCGGAATGGAGAGCATGAGTAACGCCCCCTACGCATTGGCCGGCGCACGCTGGGGCATGCGCATGGGTGACGGGGCGGCAATTGACCTGATGGTCCTCGACGGATTAACCTGTGCCTTTCACAACGTGCATATGGCGGTGCTGGGCAGCCGGGTTGCCAAAGAATATGGCATCAGCCGCGAAGCACAGGATGCCTGGGCACTGCGCAGCCAGCAAAGGGCAGTGGCGGCAATCCAGTCCGGTCGCTTGCGCGACGAAATTGTACCCGTGGAAATCCCGCAGAAGAAGGGGTCTCCGCTCACCGTAGATATCGACGAAGGACCCCGGAAAGACACCACCCTGGAAAAACTGGCCGCACTCCCACCAGTTTTCGTGAAAGATGGGACGGTCACCGCCGGAAACGCACCGGGAGTCAACGACGGGGCGGGAGCCATGGTCTTAATGTCAAAGGAAAAAGCACAAGAAATAGGAATCAAACCAATGGCCACAGTGATCGGGCACGCCTCTGTAGCCGCCGAACCGGCGTACATCGCTACCGTACCGGGTTTAGCCACCAACAAACTGTTGGCCCGCCTGGGGATGAAGATCAAGGATGTGCATCTAATTGAAAATAACGAGGCCTTTGCCGCGGTGACTTTGACCAGCGGGCAGATCACCGGCTGGGACCCGGAAATCGTCAACGTAAACGGGGGAGCCATCGCCTTTGGCCATCCCATCGGCGCCAGCGGGGCGCGTATAGTAATGACACTGATCTACGAACTGATCCGACGCGGCGGGGGGTACGGCCTGGCCTGTATCTGTGGAGGGGCCGCCCAGGGAGAGGCCCTGATGGTACGGGTAGACTGAAAACATTACCCGGGAACAGTGACGTAATTAGCCCAAACAGAGAAAACCATGACAGGGGAGGGGTATCAGTTGGACATAAAAAAAATCATGGTGGTTGGCGCCGGCCAGATGGGGGGCGGCATTGCCCAGGTAGCGGCGCAGACCGGGTACCTGGTCGTGCTCAACGACATTAAAGACGAATTTGTCCAAAAAGGCTTGGGGGTAATCCAAAAAAACCTGGCCAGGGGAGTAGAAAAGGGTAAACTCCAGCCGGAAGAAAAAGAGGCCGTCTTGGCCCGCATCCAGCCTTCCGTAAGCCTGCGGGACGCGAAAGACGTCGACCTGGTGATCGAGGCTGCTGTGGAAAACATGGCCGTCAAAGCCAAGATCTTCGAGGAACTGGACCGGGTATGTCCACCCGGGACCATCCTTGCCAGCAACACCTCGTCTTTGCCCATTACCGAGATTGCCGC
Organism: Clostridiales bacterium PH28_bin88; assembly: GCA_000987045.1. Lineage (GTDB taxonomy): Bacteria > Bacillota > PH28-bin88 > PH28-bin88 > PH28-bin88 > PH28-bin88. The sequence continues at coordinate 1,815 of LAKY01000006.1, forward strand.
CTGTACCAGACGACCGGAGCAAGTCATCGGCATGCATTTCATGAACCCGGTGCCTGTCATGCAACTGGTGGAGATCATCCGCGGACTGGCAACCAACGACCAGGTGGCCCAGGCGATCGAGGACCTGGCGAGGAAAATGGGTAAAGTGCCGGTGACAGTAAACGATTACCCCGGGTTTGTCTCCAACCGGGTGCTGATGCCCATGATCAATGAAGCGGTATACTGCGTCTATGAAGGAGTGGCCACCGTCGAGGGCGTGGACCAGGTAATGAAGCTGGGCATGAACCACCCCATGGGTCCCCTGGCCCTGGCGGACTTGATCGGGCTGGATACCTGCCTCGCCATCATGGAAGTGCTTTACCAGGGCTTTGGCGATCCCAAGTACCGCCCTTGCCCGCTATTGCGGAAATATGTCAAGGCGGGATGGCTGGGCCGGAAGTCGGGTAAGGGGTTTTACGAATATTAACCAGTAGGATTTACAAGGGGGTGACACCACAGTGAGTTGGGAAAACATTCTGCTAGAGAAAGAAGACGGGATTGCGGTGCTCACCATCAACCGCCCCAAGGCATTGAATGCCTTAAATGCCCAGACCTTCTATGAGATGGCCGAGGCGCTGGAGAAGATCGCGAACGATCCCGAAATAAAGGTATTAATCCTTACCGGTGCAGGTGAAAAATCCTTTGTCGCCGGCGCCGACATCGTATACATGAAAGACTTCGGCGGCGTAGAAGGCCGGGAATTCGCCTTACTGGGCCAGCGGGTAATGAACATGATTGAAAAGTTACCCCAGCCGGTGATCGCTGCAGTCAACGGTTATGCCCTGGGCGGGGGATGTGAGTTAGCCATGTGCTGCGACATCCGTATAGCGGCTGAAAACGCCCGCTTTGGTCAACCGGAGGTTGCCCTGGGGGTAATTCCCGGGTTTGCTGGTACCCAGCGGCTACCCCGCCTGGTGGGTAAGGCTGTTGCCAAGGAACTCTTGTTGACCGGTGAACAGATTCCCGCCGAGCGGGCCTGGCAAGTGGGACTCGTGAACCATGTGGTCCCCGCCTCAGAACTGCTGGCAAGGGCAAAAGCCATGGCCAAACGCATTTCGGCTAACGGCCAACTGGCGGTAAAGTTTGCCAAGGAAGCGGTAAACAACGGGCTGGAAATGGACGTGGACCGGGCCATGGCTTACGAGGCTGACCTGTTCGGCCTGTGTTTCAGCACGGCTGACCGAAAAGAAGGTATGGCGGCGTTTGTGGAAAAGAGGAAACCCCAGTTCCAGGGGAAATAGCGACCGGTAACGCCGGTGTCGAAAGGAGACTGGCAGATGCAGTTTGCCTTCACCCCCGAACAGGAAATGATGCGAAAAACAGTGCGGGAGTTCGCACAGGAAGTAATTGCCCCGGTTGCCGGAGAACTGGAGGAGGAGGCCAGGTTTCCGCGTGAAATTATTCGAGAAATGGCAAAGCTGGACTTGATGGGCATCCCTGTTCCTGAGGAGTGGGGTGGAGCAGGGGCTGACTTTTTGTCCTATGTGTTGGCCATCGAGGAAATTTCCAAGGCCAGTGCAGCCCTTGGGGTGATCCTGGCAGTACACACCTCGGTAGGCACCTTTCCCATTTTGAATTACGGAAGCCAAGCCCAAAAAGAGAAGTATATTCCCCGGCTTGCCCGGGGTGAGATTCTTGGCGGCTTTGCCTTAACGGAACCAAACGCGGGGTCAGACGCGGCCAGTATCAAAACAACAGCAACTCTGGAGGGCGATGAATACGTCCTCAACGGCTCCAAGATCTTTATCACCAACGCAGGTGAAGCCGGTGTCTATACCGTGATGGCGGTCACGGACAAGAACCGTGGGACCAAAGGAATTTCAGCCTTCCTGGTGGAACCCGATACCCCCGGGCTGAAGTTAGGTCCCCCCGAGAAAAAGATGGGGCTTCATGCCTCTTCCACCAGGCAGATGTTCTTCGAGGATGCCCGGGTACCTCAAGAGAACCTGCTGGGTGAGGAAGGGCAGGGCTTTGCCATCGCCATGTCCCTCTTAGATACCGGCCGGATTGGGATAGCTGCTCAAGGATTGGGTATCGCGGAAGCGGCTTTTGAGGCAGCTCAAGCTTATGCCAAGGAACGAAGCCAGTTCGGCCGGGCGATCGGGGAGTTTCAGGGGATCCAGTTCATGCTGGCGGATATGGCTACCCAGATCGAGGCCGCCCGCATGCTGGTTTACCAGGCAGCCAGCTTGAAGAATGAGGGGTTACCGCACAGCCGGCAGGCCTCGATGGCCAAGCTCTTTGCGACGGACACTGCCATGAGGGTCACCACCGACGCGGTACAGGTATACGGTGGATACGGTTACATGAGGGAGTACCCCGTTGAAAGGTACATGAGGGATGCCAAGGTCACTCAGATTTACGAGGGCTCTAACCAAATCCAGCGGGTGGTAATCGCACGACACTTGATGAAATAAGGGAGAGCATGTTCAAGGCGGTGATGAGCGATCCCAAAGTTGATAAAAAGCGATGCCGCGGCGGCAAACGGATTTTGATACTCTCCTAGGAGGTTAGGAATATGAAATTCGTCCTCTCTGAAGAACACGAGATGCTCAAGAAAATGGTAAGGGACTTTGCCGAAAATGAAGTGGCTCCCGGGGCGGCGGAAAGGGATGAGACCGAGGAGTTTGACCGAAACATTTTCGATCAGATGGCCGAACTGGGTCTGACAGGCATTCCGTTTCCCGAGGAGTATGGCGGCAGCGGTTCGGATTATATCAGCTATGCCATAGCGGTGGAAGAACTTTCCCGGGTATGCGCGTCTACGGGGGTCACCCTCTCGGCGCATACCTCTCTGGGGTCCTGGCCGATTTATAAATATGGGACAGAGGAACAAAAGAAAAAGTTTCTCAAGCCCCTGGCAGAGGGTAAAAAGATCGGAGCCTTCGGTCTCACAGAGCCATCCGCCGGCTCCGACGCCGGGGCAACCCGCACCACGGCGGTACTGGACGGAAACGAGTACGTGTTAAACGGCTCCAAGATATTTATCACCAACGCCGGGGAGGCCGAAATCTACGTAGTCTTTGCTTCTACTGACAGGAGCAAAGGAAGCAAAGGAATCAGCGCCTTTATCGTGGAGAAAGGGACGCCGGGCTTCACCTTCGGCAAGAAGGAAAAGAAGCTGGGCATTCGCTCTTCCACCACCATGGAACTGGTCTTTGAAAACTGCCGCATACCCAAGGAAAACCTATTGGGACAGGAAGGGCAGGGCTTCAAGATCGCCCTCTCTACCCTTGACGGCGGCCGGATCGGGATCGCGGCACAAGCGGTAGGTATCGCCCAGGGAGCCCTGGAACAGGCGATTAACTATAGTAAACAGCGAGAACAGTTTGGCAAACCCATCGCCGAGTTCCAGGGTATCCAGTTCATGTTGGCAGATTTGGCCACCAAAGTGGAGGCTGCCCGGCTTTTGACTTACCAGGCAGCGTACTTCGAAAGTAATGGGATTCCTCATGGAAAGGCGGCTGCCATGGCCAAGTTGTTCGCTTCGGAAACCGCGATGGAAGTGACCACTAAAGCAGTGCAGGTGTTCGGCGGCTACGGGTACACCAGGGAATACCCGGTGGAACGCATGATGCGCGACGCCAAGATCACCGAGATCTACGAGGGGACAAGTGAGGTCCAGCGATTGGTGATCGCCAGCTACATATTGAAGTAGCGGCGTCCCTTTCCCTTGACGCAGGCGTATCAGGAAACTTGGCAAACCCTGCTTTTACACATAATTAGTGTCAAATCGGGGTTCAGGTAAAAGAGAAGGTGAAGAATGTATAACGTGAACAGGCGAGGTTTAATCCAGGTATACACAGGGAACGGCAAAGGTAAAACCACTGCCGCCATAGGCCAGGCTGTTCGCGCCCTTGGCCACGGGTACAAGGTCTTCATGCTGCAATTTATGAAAGGCAGCAAGAACTACGGTGAACTGCGGGCCGCGGAGAAATTCTTACCGGGTTTGACGATTGTACAGAGCGGCCGTCACGAGTTTGTGGACAAACAAAATCCCGAACCGGTAGACGTGCGGATGGCCCGGGAAGGGCTGGCGCTGGCCCAGGAGGCAATCATGTCAGATAAATACGACATGGTAATCCTGGACGAGATCAACGTGGCGCTGGATTTTGGTTTAATTCCCCTGGACGAGGTGCTGGCGCTGTTGAATGCCAAGCCTTCCCATATTGATTTGATCCTCACAGGGCGTTATGCCCCAGAAGCGATCATGCGGTTGGCCGACCTGATCAGTGAAATCCGCGAGGGTAAGCATCACTACCGGGACGGGGTTCAGGCCCGGGAGGGGATTGAATATTAGGTACTCAACCAGAAGAGAGAGGGGGCTGCATCATCAAGATGTGCGAAGATAAAATGGGGAAAATTCAGAATGGTATGTCCCGGTGGCAGGAATCGAAAAACAAGTCTCCCGAACGACCGGCGAAATACGTCACCGTTTCGAGCCAACCGGTTAAAGACTTGTATACTCCCTTGGACGTAGAGGGTATGGATTACCTGGAAGATTTGGGCTTTCCCGGCGAGTACCCCTATACCCGGGGAGTGCAAACCAACATGTACCGGGGGCGGCTGTGGACTATGAGGCAGTTTGCCGGTTTTGGCAACGCCAAGCAGACTAACGAGCGGTACAAGTTCCTCCTGGACAAGGGGCAAACGGGGTTAAGCGTGGCTTTTGACATGCCCACCTTGATGGGCTATGATTCCGATCACTCGTTTTCCGAAGGTGAAGTAGGACGCTGCGGTGTGGCCATAGACTCTCTGGCGGATATGGAAGAGTTATTCGAGGGTATTCCCCTTGGCAACGTCAGTACCTCGATGACCATCAATGGGCCTGCGGCTATCATCTGGGCCATGTACATTGCCGCTGCTGAAAAGCAGGGGGTTCCTTCGAGCAAACTGGAGGGCACTATCCAAAACGATATTCTTAAAGAGTATATCGCACAAAAGTCGTGGATTTTCCCTCCGGAATCTTCCATGCGGGTGATTACCGATATTTTCGCCTTTGCCTCCCAGCATGTACCTAAGTGGAATACCGTCAGCATCAGCGGCTACCATATTAGAGAAGCAGGGTCTACGGCCGCGCAGGAATTGGCCTTTACTTTAGCGGACGGGTTTGCCTACGTTGAGGCCGGGATCAAGGCAGGACTTAACGTTGATGACTTCGCCCCCCGCCTGTCGTTTTTCTTTAACTCCCATATAGACTTTTTTGAGGAAATAGCCAAGTACCGGGCGGCTCGCCGGATCTGGGCACGTCGCATGAAGGAAAAGTATGGTGCCAAGAACCCGCGTTCCTGGTTGATGCGTTTCCATACCCAGACAGCCGGTTGCTCCTTAACAGCACAACAGCCGGAAAACAATATTGTCCGCACCGCCTTCGAGGCGCTGGCGGCTGTACTAGGAGGCACGCAGTCCCTCCATACCAATTCCATGGACGAGGTACTCGCCTTACCCACGGAAAAAGCCGTGCAGATTGCCCTGAGGACCCAGCAGATCATCGCATACGAAACAGGTGTCGTTAACACCATCGACCCACTGGCGGGGTCATACTTTGTAGAAGCCCTCACCAGCGAGATGGAACGCCAGGCCGAGGTGTATTTTAACAGAATTGAGGAACTGGGTGGTGTACTGAAAGCCATTGAAAAGAACTTCTTCCAGAAGGAAATTGCCGATGCCGCTTTTGAGTATCAGAAGGCTGTCGAGAAAAACGAACGCATTATTGTAGGTGTGAACGATTTTGTCCAGGAAGAAAAATTTGGGATAGAGATTCTGAAGATTGCCCCCGAGGTAGAAGTGGAACAAAAGGCACGGGTGAACAAGTTGCGGGAAACCCGGGATAACCTGTTGGTCCAAGAAAGGTTGAATGCACTTAAACGCGCGGCACAAGGCTCGGATAACTTGATTCCACCCATCCTGGAAGCGGTAAAGGCTTATGCTACCGAAGGCGAAGTGGTTCAAGTTTTAAAAGACGTCTTTGGGGTGTACCGGGAACAACCAGTCTTCTAGTTCGCTAAAACCCAGCGCCGCTAACCGAGACTGACCTGGTAATCTTCGAAAACCTTTGTGGCGAAGGAGGAAGAATGCGTTGAATGAAGAAAAGAAGATCAGGGTGCTTTTAGCCAAACCCGGGTTGGACGGCCATGACCGAGGCGTAAAGGTAGTGGCCCGGGCACTTAGGGATGCCGGTATGGAGGTAATCTATACAGGACTTCACCAGACTCCGGAAAAGATCGTGGCAGCCGCTATCCAGGAAGACGTGGACGTTGTGGGACTTAGTCTTTTGTCTGGTGCACACATGACATTATTCCCGCGAGTAAAAAAGCTGTTAGTGGAGGCCGGTGCTGAAAATATTTTGTTAATGGGGGGAGGAATCATACCCGAAGAGGACATCAATGAATTAAAAGCAAAAGGTTATGCGGAGGAGATATTTACTCCGGGGATATCCACCGACCAGATTGTAGCCTGGATAAAAAGCACCGTCAAGTAAACAGGGGAGTACCTCCACAGCTTTGCATTAAGACAAGTCTCATGACGTTAGTGAGAAAGTGCATGGGCATTTTCAAATAAAGAGAAAGGATGTGGGTGATGTGGCGGAAGTGGTAATTGCCAGTGCTGTTAGGACAGCGATTGGGACTTTTGGCGGGTCTCTTAAAGACGTGCCGGCTGTTGAATTGGGAGCCCTGGTGGTGAAAGAAGCCTTAAAACGGGCGGGAGTAGCCGGTGACCAGGTGGACGAGGTGATCCTGGGGAACGTGTTGCAGGCGGGTTTAGGGCAAAACCCGGCGCGGCAGGCCGGTGTCAAGGCCGGCCTCCCCGTGGAAGTGCCTGCCATTACTATCAACAAGGTCTGCGGATCCGGATTGAAAGCGGTCAACCTGGCCGCACAGGCAATCATGGCGGGTGATGCCGAGATCATAGTGGCCGGCGGGATGGAAAACATGAGTAGGGCACCCTACGTGTTAGATGGGGCGCGTTGGGGCTATCGCATGGGAGACGGCAAGGTTGTTGACGCTATGATCAAAGATGGCCTCTGGTGTGCCTTTGGCAATACCCATATGGGGATTACGGCAGAAAATATTGCGGAAAGGTTTGGCATCAGCCGGGAGGAACAAGACGCTTTTGCAGCAACCAGCCAACAGCGGGCGATAGAGGCTATTAAGAGCGGCCGCTTTAAAGAGGAGATCGTTCCCGTGGCTATACCCCAAAAGAAAGGCGATCCGGTGATGTTTGAAGTGGATGAATTCCCCCGCGCCGGAACTACCGCTGAGGGATTAGCCAAACTGAAGCCCGCTTTCAAAGCTGACGGAACGGTGACAGCGGGTAACGCTTCCGGTATTAACGATGGTGCGGCCGCATTTGTTGTCATGTCTGCCCGCAGGGCACAAGAAATTGGCATCAAGCCCATGGCGGTTGTCAGGAGCTATGCTTCAGCCGGGGTTGATCCTGCAATCATGGGTACCGGACCAGTTCCTGCCTCAAGAAAGGCACTGGCGAAGGCGGGGTTAGCCGTAGGTGCCCTAGACCTGGTTGAAGCCAATGAGGCTTTTGCCGCCCAGGCGGTTTACGTTACCAAGGAACTGGATCTGGATCCGGGTAAGACCAATGTCAACGGTGGCGCCATCGCATTAGGTCATCCCATTGGTGCCAGTGGTGCTCGGATCCTGGTGACTCTTATCCATGAAATGGCTAAACGGGGTAGTCGCTACGGTTTGGCGACCCTGTGCATCGGCGGTGGGCAAGGTGTGGCTACCGTGGTAGAGCGGGTATAGGTCTGAAATGGTAACAAGGCTTATAAGGGCGAAGACATCAAAAGAAATTCGATTTCCTGGGGTGTTTCTCCCTTTAAGTGTTTAATGGCTGATAAAAGCAACCGTAACCAAGGAGTTCCGGTTGCTTTTTTTTGTTCTGATGCTATACTAGGAGAAGTCTTGCCCGTCAGAAAAAACTTTAACAGCCTGACATGCTCAAGGAAAGGAGGAAATAACCGTGAAAAGAAATCAACTATTCCGGCGCATGCTTGCTGGTTTCTTGCTAATGGTATTCCTCTTGCCTCAAGGGATATTGTTTCCTCTGGTCGCTTCGAGCGGTGCGGTGGGCCCCACCGTCGAAGCACCTAAAGAGGCTGTCGTACAAGAACAGAGGACGACTGTTGCGGATTCCAAGCGAGATGAGCGGGGCGTCTTAAACGACCAGCAGCCTGAAAAAGCGGCTTTTCCGGTAAGTGAGAGTGATTTGCAGGTGCTGGCCCAGACTATTAATGGTGAGGCAAGAGGCGAACCTTATGAAGGAAAGGTAGCTGTGGGAGCAGTCATTCTGAATAGGATGAGGGATGCAAATTTCCCTGATTCAATACCCGGAGTGGTTTACCAGCCGGGCGCATTTACCGCTGTTAGTGATGGGCAGATAAACCTGCGGGTTGAACTCGAATCCTTTCGCGCAGCGAAAGACGCTTTGAAGGGATGGGATCCCACCGGCGGGGCTATCTACTACTATAACCCGGCCAAGACCACTAATAAGTGGATCTGGTCCAGACAGGTAGTGTTACGAATTGGCGACCACCTGTTCGCCTATTAAAAAATCTCCCAGTGGTAGACCCGGAAGAACTTCCGGGTCTTTTTCATACCATCAGATAACTTTCTGTGGCATAAGTGCAACTAAGGCTTCCGCCTGCGCCAAAGGCTTGGCGCAAGCCAAGTTTTCTTTATACTATCGTATTTTAACTTTGAATATATTTTAGCAATAAATGGAGGTGGAACAAAATGTATATGTTGTTTTTGAGTCAAAAGCAGTTGTCCCGATTAGCCATAGTGCTTTTTCTGGCGCTAGTTGCCGGGGTGGGTCTCTATGGGGTATTGAAAGGTGAAGAAACGGTGACCACGATGCAGGTCGCCCCCATTTACCGGGGCCAACAGCAGTTCCAAGCTGTAGCTTTAACATTTAACGTGGACTGGGGGGAGGAGTATTTGCCGGGTATTCTGGATATTCTCAGCAGGAATCAGATCAAAGCAACCTTTTTCCTAACTGGGCGATGGGCCAATAAACACCCGGAGCTTACTCGTAGGATTTTCCATGAGGGACATGAAATAGGTAACCACGGTTACTCCCATCCGCATGCCAACAAGTTGGGCAAAGGAGCTAACCAGGAAGAAATCAACAGGACAGAAAGGGTAATTTTAACTCTGACCGGGCATCAAACAAGGCTGTACGCACCTCCTTACGGTGAGAATAGCCCCCATGTAGTAAATGCCGCATGGGAATTAGGTTACCGCACAATTATGTGGACCATTGATACAGTTGACTGGCAGCCCAAGACATCAGCGGAAGACATTAAGCGACGGGTGCTGGAAAAAGTGCAAAATGGAGCTATCGTGTTGATGCACCCAAAAGAAACTACTGTGCTAGCATTACCGGAAATCATTAAGGAAATGGGCCAAAAAGGATATGAGTTTATGACCGTTTCGGAAATTGTGGCGGGAATTGATTAAGAGACTTGCCGTATTGGTACACCATTTCTTTCCTGCGCACGAAACGATGGTTTTGCACAAAGAGGTGTAGTTGATGGGGAATACTATACCGCGTGACATAAAAACAAGCGAGGTGCATAAAAGGAAAGTTGATGGATAAAAACAAGTGGGTGATAGGTATACTGCTGGCAATCATGCTTTGCGTGTCGGGATTTAGGGAGGGTTTAGCGGCAGTACCGCCGGAGTTGGATGCTGATGCCGCCATATTGATTGATACGTTATCAGGTCAAATATTTTTTGCTAATAATACCCAAAAAAAGATGCCGCCTGCCAGCACTAAATCAGGGAATGACGCGGCAGCGGCAATCGCTGAGTACCTGGGAGGCTCAGAGCCTTTTTTTGTTGAATTGATGAACAGGAAAGCCGTTTTATTAGGTGCAAGGCGAAGTCGTTTTAAAAATCCTCATGGGCTTCCCGCTCCCGGACAAAAAAGACGTATTGCCTTTAACACGCTGGGATAGAATGAAATTGTGGTTTGGCAAGTCTTCTTTGGCGCGAGCCAAGTTTTCTTTATCATAAGGCAGGATTTTGGGTGTTCGGGGCGAATAAGTGTGGCGTTCACTGTAAGGAGGGGCGGGAATGTATCAAAAGCAAGTTCTGGACAATGGGGTTCGAATCATTACCGAAGAGGTACCAGGGGTACACTCGGCGGCTGTAGGCATCTGGGTAAGAACCGGTTCCCGCCATGAGGACGAAAGTATTCATGGTATATCGCATTTTCTTGAGCACATGCTGTTTAAAGGTACCCCAAAACGAAGTGCCAGGCGCATCGCCGAGGAACTGGAATCGGTGGGAGGTTCTCTGAATGCCTTTACTACCAAAGAGTATACCTGTTATTATGCCAAAGTGCTAGCAGATCACCTGGACATGGCCATAGACGTGCTGGCGGATATGTTTTTTAACTCCATACTAGATCCCAAAGAAATTGAAAAAGAAAAGAACGTCATTTTAGAAGAGATTAAGATGTATGAGGATTCACCGGATGAAGTGGTACATGACCTCTTTGCCCGTACGGTCTGGGATGGACACCCTTTGGGACGGACTATACTAGGTACGACGGAATCTGTCATGGAACTACAACGGGATAAGTTGGTCAGTTATTTAGAGGGTAGTTACACCGTAGAAAACACGGTAGTAGCGGTGGCCGGAAAAATAAAGCATCTTGACGTAGTGGAAAAACTAAACCCTTACTTCACCGGACTAAAATACCATGGCAGGCCCGGAGAGGAGCTGATTTCTCCCACGCCCAGATCTGGCGTGGTGATGGAAGAAAAAGATCTTGAACAGGTACAAATATGCCTGGGTACACCAGGTTTGTCTCAACAAGATAAGAACATATATGTCTTACACGTTTTGAATAATGTTCTGGGGGGAGGGCTTAGTTCGCGCTTATTTCAGGAAATTCGCGAAGAGAGAGGACTAGCCTATTCGGTGTATTCCTACCAGACTGCCTACGCTGATACCGGTCTCTTCACCGTATACGCAGGGACTAGCCCGGGAAACGTCCAAGAGGTATTGGAACTTATCGTGCGGGAATTGAACAACCTCAAACATCAGGGTATTACACGGGAAGAATTGGAGCGAAGTAAACAACAGCTTAAGGGAAGTCTTCTTTTAAGCATGGAAAATGTAAACAACAGGATGACTCGGCTGGGCAAAACGGAAGTATGCTTTGGGCGGGTAATCACTGTGGACGAGCTTCTGGCCCGGATCAACGAGGTGGAATTGGATGACGTACACAATCTTGCCAGAGAGCTATTTGCTCCAGACAAGTTTACTTATACATCAATCGGCCCGTTTGTCGGTGATTTCGACTTGAACCGTATGTGGAAAAAAGAAAAAGGTTAAGAGCGACAAGAGGGAGGTTTTTTGTGGACAAGCTAGATGAGATATTTGAACTGCAGAAGAAATTTGATACTGAACTGATCAAACGAAGGGGTTTAGAAGGTATAGACCAGACGACATGGATTCAAAAAGAAATATTAGCAATGATATCTGAATTGGGTGAGTTACTGGATGAAGTCAATTTTAAGTGGTGGAAAAACCCGAAGCCGGTTAACCGGGAAGCAATTAAAGGGGAGCTTGTGGACATCTTGCATTTTTTTGTTAGCATGTGCCTAAAGGTTGGAATATCACCCAGTGAACTGCATACGGCATACATTGAAAAAAACAGGGAAAACTTCCGGCGCCAGGATGGAACGTCCCTGAAGGAAGGATATACCTGGCCCTCAGGGGTATCAAAATAAGTTGAGCCATAATTGATTTGCGGTTTTATGAGGTACTGATGATTATCTGTTAGTGAGTCATGGGCCAAGCATATCTCGTCCCCTTCCGTCATATGGTGATGAGGGGGAGGGATTTGAAGATATGACCGTCGGTCTGAGTTTTATAATAAACGGGAATGACTGAGGTGATGGTTCTTGAAATTGAGTGAACTCATTGGCAAAGAAATTGTCAATATCTATGATGGAGCACGTTTGGGGACGGTAGGAGATTCTGACCTGGTTATCGATGCCGGTAGCGGCGAGGTGGACGCTATTATCCTTCCGGGGCGAGGGATGATGTCCCTCCGTTCGGACAGGAATCAAATGGTTATTCCCTGGCAGTCTGTAAGGAAAATAGGTAGCGAAGTGATTATCGTAGAGTTAGATCAGGCCCGGGCAAGGATTCGCAGGTACTAACCAATTACAGTGCTGACGCATGAATAAAAATAACTTTGTCTAGTAAGGGTTGTCAGGCCAAAGCCAGAAAAATTTATCGCAAAAAAGGACTGGACAAAAGAAGTCAAATATGAGACAATAGTGTGGGCCAATATG
>LAKY01000010.1 GCA_000987045.1 Clostridiales bacterium PH28_bin88
TGCAAGAAATTTATCCTTAATGTATAATTATAATATAACTGGCACTAACCGACTACCCCCCTAAAAGAATTGATCACGGAGGGGGTGCTTTCTTCTGAGTTCGAGAGTTCCCAATCTTGGCCACTCAACCGAACCCTGTACCGGCATCAGGAAATTGCCATCCGCAAGATAGTATGCGAAAGACGTAACATTGTGGTAGCTACAGGTACGGGTAGTGGCAAGACCGAGACATTCCTAATTCCCATTCTTGACTACCTAATGAAGCAAAAGCAAGCGGGGGTGCTAGGACCTGGAATTAGAGCGCTTTTGCTTTATCCAATGAATGCGCTGGCCAACGATCAGTTGTACAGGTTGCGCGAACTACTTGTGAACTATGATGCCATTACTTTTGGGCGCTATACTGGGGAGACGGAAAAAGAACATAAGGTTGCATTGGATAAATACCGAAAGTTTTATAAGAGGGAACCCTTGCCTAATGAGTTGATCTCTCGACAGCAAATGTGGGATGCGCCACCACACCTGTTGTTAACTAACTATGCGATGTTGGAATACCTGCTTCTTCGCCCCCAGGACAGTATCTTTTTTGACGGACCAGGATCTGACCATTGGCGGTTTCTTGTCTTAGATGAAGCACATACTTATTCTGGAGCAAAAGGTATCGAGATTGCCATGTTACTCAGAAGGCTCAAGGAAAGGGTTGGGGTCACTGGCCTACAGTGCATTGCCACTAGTGCTACATTGGGTCAGGAAAAGGAGAATTTCAAATCGATAACCACATTTGCTCAACATCTTTTTGGTGAGCAATTCGAGTATATAGATGATGATCCTTTTAGGCAGGACGTAGTAACGGCGGAACGCCTACCCATTAAAGACATAAGCGATCCCTGGGGCAAGCCGCCTGTGACACTTTATCAGACGTGGCACCAAATCACTTCGCAGGACCAAACCGAAGAATTACTTCCCAATCTAGTTAAGGTCGGTAAGGAGAATGGGATACCTGAAGTCATCTCAAATAGGGCGGAATTAATGGCTAAGGAGAAGGGGGCGGACTGGCATCATTTTCTTTATGAAGTGCTTAAGGGCGATACACGGGTAATAACGTTGCAGGATTTTTTAAATGAGGGGCCTCAGTCCTTACAGTCAATGGCACGGGAACTGTTTCCGGACGAGGAGGATGCGATAGGCGTTTTAATTGATATGGTGGACTTGGCGCGGCAGGCCAGACCAGAAGAGAATGCACAGGCACTGCTGCCCGCTAGGTACCATCTTTTCGCCAGGGCGGTTGAAGGTGCTTATGTAACGCTTTCCCCTAGCAAGATACTCTTTTTAGAGAGACGTGAAACACTGTTAGATGATGGGTGGGAATACCCAGTATTTGAGCTGGCTACATGTAACAACTGTGGCGCAGTGTATTTATTGGGCAAGACCGTGACAGACAATGGAACAACTCGTTTAAAACAAGCTGGTGCAGGAAGTAAAACTGAGTATTACCTGCTCACATCCTCGGATGCATTGGGCATTGAAGATGAAGACGAAGCTCTTGAGACTGAAAGAAAACTTGGTAACGATAGTACAAAATACCTTACCCTGTGCGCTTCATGCGGTGCGATCGGGCGCCAGGACGCTTTGTTCCCTGCCTGCTCATGCGAGAAAAGCCTCCAGTACCAGATGGTTAGAGCTGAAACCCAAGAGGGGAAGGTTAACTTCTGCTCCGCTTGCGGCAAACACAGCCCCCGCGGTATCGTTAGGGGGTTCTCGGTAGGTAATGAAGCTGCCGGAAGTGTAATCGCCACTGCCCTTTACCAACAATTGAATCCCAAGAAAGACTTGCACGAAACGGGACAAAAGGAAAATGAAATATTGGACGATGGTTGGGAGGCTATACCTTTGCCGATGTTACGTGGAAGCACAGCTGCGTCCACCCATGAGGGGCGTAAGCTGTTGGTATTCTCGGATAGCCGGCAGGATGCAGCCTTTTTTGCTCCATACCTTGACCGTACCTACCGGCAGATTTTGCGTCGCAGTCTAATAATCAAGGTGCTGGAAGATAACAAGGAACAGGTGCTGACAAATTCCTGGAGGGTGCAAGATCTGGTACGCCCACTGCAAATGACGGCCGACCGACTTGGCCTACTTTCAGGAATGAGCCTGCAAGAGCAAAAAGCCGAGGTCTGGAAATGGATACTACACGAATTGATGGCAATGGATCGCTATAACGGGTTAGAAGGCTTGGGAATTTTGGGTTACAGGCTTGTTCAGCCCCCTCAGTGGACAGCGAGAAAGGCACTTAAAGAAACCTTTGAACTCACGGACGACGAGGTTTGGACACTGTACCAGGTGCTGTTGGATACTCTTCGACTAAAAGGCGTCATGGTTTTTCCGGAAGAGGTATCACCCAGGGATGAATTTTTTAATCCCCGCAACCGTGAGTATTATATTACTAAGAGTCGTGCTAGCAGTTCACAGAAATCGACTATTTTAGGGTGGGCCCCTTCGCCGGGGCGTTTTAATAGCCGGCTGGACTACCTACTACGACTAACTGGTCGTGCAGTGAGACGGCTTTCCGAACAGCAGTGCCGTGAGATACTTGTCAATATATGGGACCGTACTCTATTACCAGAAAGTGATAATTGCTGGCGCGATTACTTGACAACTGAATGGTTGCCTAATGAAGGGGCTGTATATCGTTTTTCCCACAAGCATTGGGAACTGGTACCCACCACGATCAAGGAAGGTACTACGTGGTACGAATGCGACAAGTGTCATGGATTGACTCTCCACAACCTTAAGGGAGTATGCCCCAATTGGAGGTGTGATGGGACATTGCACCCATCCAAGCCGGATAATGTTCATAGACAGAACCACTACCGGCGGCTTTACCTTGGCCTCCTTCCCCTTCCCCTTAAAGTTGAAGAACACACTGCGCAACTAACCAGCGAAGCAGCAGCCGAGTTGCAGGGCAAGTTTAACAAGGGTGAAGTTAATGTTCTCAGTTGTTCCACTACCTTCGAGTTGGGTGTCGATGTGGGCGAGTTAGAAGCCGTTTTTATGCGTAACGTTCCCCCAAGTGCCGCCAATTACATACAAAGAGCTGGCCGCGCCGGCCGTCGTACCGATTCTACAGCTTTTTCAGTAACGTTTGCACAAAGACGTTCCCACGATCTTACCCATTTCCGGGAGCCCTGGCGAATGGTCGGCGGTAAAGTTAAGGCGCCTTACTTCGAATTGAAAAACCCTAAAATTATACGTCGTCATCTGTATGCCACAGCTCTTTCAGCCTTTTGGCGGGAGCCGAAAAATCTGAACTACTATGGTACTGTGGAAAACTTTTGCTTTTCCGATCCTTCTGGGCCAAAAGCTTTCGCCGCCTATCTTAACCAGTACCCTAGCCGGCTGAAGCAATCTCTCCAAAGGATTATTCCTGACGACATGAAAGAAGTTTTTGATATTGAAAACTGGGCGTGGGTGGATGGGCTTTTTGATGAGAAAGAAGGCGTGATGAATAAAGCTTATGAAGACATCACCAGTGATGTGGCGGAATTGGAGAACGTATTGCAAAAACGTTTCCAAGAGGGGCGAACGATCGACCATCTAAGAAGATTGATTAATACTATCAAGAGGCGAGACGTAATTAGTTTCTTATCTAGTCACAATGTAATTCCCAAGTATGGGTTTCCGGTGGATGTGGTGGAACTCAAACTGCTGCACCATGGTGAAGAGGCGTCGCGGTTACAGTTAGAGAGGGACCTGCGTATCGCCCTGTCAGAATATGCTCCTAGCGGCCAAGTGGTTGCGGGAGGAAGGCTCTGGACAAGCCAATACATCAAGAAACCTCCAAACAAGGAGTGGAGTAGGTACCGTTACGCTATTTGTGACAGGTGCCATGGTTACCATCGGGAACGGGTCGAGTTAGAAAGTGTACACCCTTTTTCTCTTTGCCCGACATGTGGAGAGCCATTTGGAACTAGGGGTACCTTTATCATTCCGGCATTTGGCTTCATGTCCGGTACCGGCATGCCGGGGAAGCCTGGCGAGAACAAACCGGAAAGAACGTATTCCACTAGGGTTTACTATGCGGGAGAAGCGAAAGACGAAGAAGACACTTGCCTACGTCTTGCTAATGGTATCATTCTTGTGGTAACGCCCGCTATCCAAGGAAGACTGGCGGTAATCAATAACGCCGGGCAAGCGGGGTTTAAGGTTTGCACGCTATGTGGCTATGCTCTGTCTGGGGGTGAAAGTCCTCCTAGCCCACACACTACCGCTTGGGGTGGAGAGTGTAAAGGTACGCTTGTACCCCGCTTATCATTGGGCCACGAATTCGAAACGGATGTTCTCAAACTTCGTTTTGAGGGTTACCAGGATAACCGACCAGGGTTTTGGTTTTCGCTCCTATATGGCTTGCTTGAAGGTGCAAGTGATGAATTACAAATAGAACGCCAGGATCTGGATGGATGTTTATATCCGGTGGCGGGGAATCCAGCCCAGCCAGCTATAGTCCTCTTTGATGATGTACCCGGGGGTGCAGGCCATGTACGGCGGATGGCGGACCACGAAACCTTGGTGGCAGTTTTTAGAGCAGCCTTGAGGCGCATGGAGACGTGTGAATGCGGAGGTTCTGAAGGTAACGCTAGTTGCTACGAATGCCTGCGCAACTATCGAAACCAGTTTTGTCATGAGGAATTAAAAAGGGGTCCGGTTATCGAATTCTTGACAAGGATTTTAGGCTTATCTTAAAAGATAGAGACTTGGTGGTGAGTTGGACCTTGACATCTTTTTTTAGTTGGATGGACTACTCCGAACACGAGCGGCGGCAAGTCCTTGATGTTATTGACATGTTCAACGAACAGGATACGCGGGATGAATTGGGAATCGGTACTGTTCGCGATGCCTTTGCAGATATGCTGTTTCCTGGCACCAGCACCATCCAGACCCGTGCCCGGTATTTTCTTTTTGTGCCGTGGACATATTTGGAACTTGAACGTCTCAAGGTGCCATCAAACCAGATTGCCGCTCGCGCTCGAAGAGAAGAAGTGGCTGTTATCGAAGCCTTAGCCCAATCTGAGGATCAGGAAGGCATCATCGGTATCCAAGCCCGAGCTGCTCTGAAACGCTTACCCAGCAATGTGTACTGGCAAGGGCTTGGAAGGTGGGGCATCCGTCTCTTTGCGGGGTCCCAAGATCAATACCACCGGTCGTTGGATGTGTTTTACGGCAGAACCAACCGAAGGCAGCGTAACGACGATGGCGAGCCCTTTGATGGGGCAATCCCAAAGAACTGGCACGCAGGTCTACCTCCCAGACCCGAGGGTTTTCCCAAGGAAGCTTCATTTTCTTTGTCAAAATTAGAGGCCGAGTACTTTCGTGAGCGTATAATGGCCCGGGCACCGGGGGCGCTACTTGCTTTTTTGGTTGAACAGGGCGAAGTGTTTGTTCGAGTGCCCTTCCCTTGGGAGCATCACCTCGTTAGTAAGTTACCAGCCCATAACAGGGAACAATTACAGCACGCGCGGAACTTTTCTGAAACAATCCATGGAGCAGCGTTACTATATAACCTAATGCTGGCTGAACTTGCTGGTTTGAAGGACCTTTCGGATGAGTACAACCAAAGACTCCAAGATTGGGCCCTTCGTCTTGCCGAACGGGTGGACGTATTATCTGAATGGGATCGACGTCGTTTCTGGGAAATTGTTTTCTCCAGTGGGGCGCGGATTCCAATCCCAACGCGAAGGTTTATCGACGCGTGGTTGGATTTAGTTCTCATAGGAGACGTGGGACGAAATGCTCGGTCGGCATCGTTAAACGACGATGCCCGTCAATTAATCCATGAACGCGAGCGCAGCCTAAAGCACGGACAAGCGAGGCTTGATAACCGGCGGGCGCTGGAAATCTGGAATGGTGCTGCCGGAACTGCCCAATTAAATTACCGGTGGAGAGTAGCTCAAACCATCTTGTTGGATATACTGGCCGGGTTAAAAGGAGGAGATGATCGTGCTTGAGCCACAAGACCGGCGCTTATTCCTGGAGTCATTGCGGCCGCCAGCCGGCTATACTCTTGACTGTGCTATCGGCACCACCTTCTCCCTGGATCTGTTGACTATGCTGACAGTACCCGTTGCTTTCACCGCGTTTGACCGGGAGGATGAAGACGGCCGCAAGTTTAAAGATTCATTGGCGCTCCTAGAGGCATTACGCCGCCATGCGAGGCAAATCAGCCTGTTCTGTCAAAGCGGTCGAATATCGATCCCCAAGCGCCATCAAGCTCTTTTTGGGTACCTTGAGGATTCCGTCTTCGAGGTAGCACCACCGGACCCTCAGGGTGTTTTCCATCCAAAGGTTTGGATTCTTCGCTTTCATGCTCCCCAAGAGCCAGTATTGTACCGGCTTTTAAATCTTAGCAGGAACTTAACCTTTGATCGTTCCTGGGACACCATGCTTGCCCTGGAGGGTGAGCTTATTGATCGCAGGAACGCGTTTTCCCAAAATCACCCGCTGGGTGATTTCGTGGCGTCGTTGCCGTCCATGGCTGTGCGGACCCCCCTGCCGGAACGCGTTTTAGCAGATGTTGAGAAGGTCCAGGCTGAATTAAGACGCGTCCGGTTTGAACTACCTAACGGGTTCGAGGAAATCAGTTTCTGGCCCCTGGGGATTAAAGGCCGTAGAACATGGCCCTTTGAAGGACGGATAGATCGCATGCTCGTTATATCGCCTTTTCTTTCAGACACCTGCCTTCAACGTTTGACCGCGAGCGGGAAAGGGCATGTTCTCGTGTCGCGAGTGGAGAGCCTTGATGTTATTCAAACCAGGAACCTTGAACAGTTCGAGAACTTGTACACCTTAAGCGATGAAGCCAATCCAGAGCCGGAGGACACAACGGAACAGGGGCAATCAAGTATCGAGCAAGGCGGGGATCCCTATCTTACCAAGGCAGAGACTGAAGCTGAGATTGAGTCAGAGCCCTCTTTGGCTGGATTGCACGCAAAGTTGTTTGTTGCCGACGCGGGTTGGAATGCCCGCCTATGGACAGGATCAGCCAATGCCACAGATGCGGCATTTAACGGGAACGTGGAGTTTCTTGTTGAGTTAACCGGTAAAAAAAGCCGTCATGGCATCGATGCGATTTTTGGCCAGGCAGACGGTAGAACCAGCTTCATAAATCTTTTGAATAAGTACACGCCGTCCGAAGGCAAAACCGAGGCCGACAATGATCTAATAGACCTGGAGGCAAAGGTAGAGGAGGTACGGCGCAACTTGGCTGGGGCGGGCCTTGTTGCCAAGGTTACCTCGGTGGAACAGGAATACTACCTTAATCTTTTCCTATCAAAAGATAGCATCCTCGTTATCCCCTCAGAGGTTCACGTGCGGTGCTGGCCGGTGACCTTACGTGAAATGGCCTCTGTTGTCCTCACTCGAACCTCGCAGGGGAAGTTGATAGATGACGAGTTGCTGGTTACTTTTGGGCCTCTTTCCCTGGAGGGCCTCACCTCATTTTTGGCATTTGAAATTCGAGCAACCGCAAGTGGCAAAAACAGTTGTGTAAGGTTTGTCCTGAACCTACCGTTACAAGGAACTCCAACAGATCGGAACGAAAGGATTTTGCGCTCTTTATTAAAAAACAAGGAACAAGTTTTACGCTACCTGATGTTTCTCCTGTCGGAGGGCGGTGTTGACGCACATGACGTGCTATTGCCGGAGCGTAACCCGGGGGCTGGTGCGGCTGGTAATGGCACGAGCCTGTCAGGTCTTCCGATATTTGAGGAGATGGTCAGGGCGCTTTACCGTAACCCAGAAAGGCTCGATCAGATTGCACGCTTGGTTGATGACTTGAAGAAAACACCTGAGGGGCAGGAACTGTTACCAGAGGGCTTTGATGCCGTTTGGCAGCCTATTTGGGATGTGCGCAGGGGGTTGAAGGTATGAGTATGCAGGTTGTCCGTCCAGACCTCAGCCAAATTCTCAGTGGCTTGAAAGACTTTCAACGCGACACTGTCGATTACGTCTTTCGCCGTCTTTACACTGACCCCAGTCCCACTCGGCGCTTTCTGATTGCTGACGAAGTGGGGCTGGGCAAGACCCTAGTTGCCCGGGGAGTCGTTGCCAGGGCCGTAGATTATCTTTGGGATAAGGTTAACCGGATTGATGTCGTATACATTTGCTCCAACGCCGACATTGCTCGACAGAACATAAACCGGCTTAACCTCAGCATCCCAGGCCAGAAGGACTTTACTCTTGCTTCAAGGATTACGCTTCTCCCTGTTTCCGTAAACGACCTCGACCGCAAAGTGAATTTTATTTCCTTTACCCCGGGAACCTCTTTTAACTTAAAGTCTAATCTTGGAATATACGAGGAACGGGCACTTCTATACTGGCTGCTTGACCGCGCTTGGAGACTACAAGGGACTGGGCCGTTAAATGTCCTGCAGGGTAACGCAGGTAAGGATAACTTCCGCAGCTACGTGAAGATATTTGAAGCGAATAAACAAATCGACGAGGGGCTGGCTGCGGAATTTGCTCGTACCCTAGAACGTCACTGCAATGCCGACAAGGATGCGGGAAAAACCGATTTAAGAACAAGGTTTGAGGAAATTTGTCAACGGTTTAGGTATGCTCGCGTACATATTCCAGAAGAGGATGCAAGGGAACGCGCCCGGTTAGTCGGAGAGCTTCGCAGTCTGTTGGCTGCCACTTGCTTAAGAGCACTCCAGCCGGACTTGATTATTCTTGATGAATTCCAGCGGTTTAAAAGTATCTTGACAGGTGAAGACGAAGCAAGCCACCTGGCGCGCCAGCTTTTTGAGTACTCGGATGAAGTGTCGTCGGCGCGGGTTCTTTTGCTTTCGGCGACCCCTTATAAGATGTATACCGTATCCCATGAAGCAGGCGATGAGGATCACTACAGAGACTTTATGGATACTTTACGCTTCCTCTTGCAGGATGAGGCGAAGGCGAGTGAATTAGAAAAACTGCTGGAGCAATACAGGCGCCAGCTTTACCATCTCGGTGCCAATGGGAATATGAATTCTGGGTACGCCCGCCAGCTCAAGGAAGAAGTTGAGGAGAGGCTGCGCGGGGTCATGGTACGAACGGAGCGGCTAGCTGTTACGGAGGATCGTAATGGCATGCTTGTGCAGATGAAAGCCGACACAGCCAAGCTTAACACCAGGGATCTCGAAGCATATGTTGGGCTGCAAAACGTCGCTGATCTCCTGGAGCAAGGAGATGTGATGCATTACTGGAAAGCAGCTCCCTATCTTTTGAACTTTATGGAAGATTATGAGCTAAAGCGTTCTTTAGAAGCAGCCATTAGTATATCGACGAAACAGGCTTCAGTGGCTAGAGTTCTCGCTAACAACAGCAACTTGCTGTTTCCTTGGAACGAATGGTCCAAGTACGCCAAAGTGGACCCCGGCAATGCGCGTTTGAGAGGGTTATTTGCTGATACCCTGGAGGTTGGTGCGTGGCGTTTGCTATGGTTACCGCCAACGCAGCCGTATTATCACCTGAGGATTGCATTTGCCGACCCGAAGCTAATGACGTTTACCAAACGGCTTGTTTTTTCAGCATGGAGGGTGGTACCCAAGGTTGTAGCTACCCTTTTGAGTTATGAGGCAGAGCGCAGGATGATTTGTTGCTTCGAAAAAGCCCCGGAGAACTCACCAGAAGCGCGTAGGCGCCGTCGACCGCTTTTGCGGTTTGCCCGTGCGGAAGGGAGACTGACAGGTATGCCCGTGCTGGGGTTAATGTACCCGAGTATGACCCTGGCTAGTAGATTTGACCCATTAGCAATTGCGGGGCAAATCGTTTTTGAAGAAGAGAATGGGGAGGCTACCCTCCCGCCTTTAGAAAAAGTCCTTTCACGCGTAAAAAGTCAGATCGAACAAATGCTAATCGATATTGGTGGAGAACGTATTGCTTACGGGCCTGAAGATGAGTCATGGTACTGGGCTGCTCCTCTTCTACTCGACCTCAAATTTGCTCCAGAGGTAACTGCGGAATGGTTCTCCCGCCCTTTTTTGGCTGGTATCTGGGCTGGCACTGCCACGGAGAAGGAAGATGATGGGGAAGAGTCGCACTGGTCCGCCCACGTGGAGCATGCAAGGGGACTGCTGGCAGGCGGGTTAGTATTAGGGCGGCAGCCGGACGACCTTCCTTTAGTGTTGGCTCAAATGGCCATTGCCGGCCCGGGTGTGGCGGCTCTGCGTGCTCTTGCTCGGATTACAGGTTCCATAAAACAGACGACGATGGACCATGCTGCCAATGTGGCCTGGGCGTTCCGTACCCTATTCAACCTGCCGGAAGTAACGGCACTAATACGCGGGATGAATGGAGAGGAACCCTATTGGCGCCGTGTTCTGGAGTACTGTGTAGATGGTGGTCTGCAGGCGACGCTAGACGAGTATGTGCACGTCCTCAAAGAATCTCTGGGCCTCGTAGGAAAGGAATCTTGTGAGGTCACCAGTGAAGTCTCTTCAGCCGTATGCAGTGCGCTTACTTTGCGTACCGCGACCCTCGGTGCTGATGAAGTCAAAGTCAATTCTTCAGAAGAGGAAGTCTCAATCGAAAAGCACGGGATGCGGGCGCGGTTTGCTCTTCGCTTTGGCGATGACAAGACTGATGATGAAAAAGGAGTTACCCGGGCAGGGCAGGTGCGTGAAGCCTTCAACTCTCCTTTCTGGCCTTTTGTGCTGGCCACCACTTCCGTTGGTCAAGAGGGTTTGGACTTTCACCCATACTGCCATGCCATCGTCCACTGGGACCTGCCTTCTAATCCCGTTGACTTGGAACAGCGCGAGGGCCGTGTCCACCGCTACAAAGGGCATGCCATCCGGAAAAACCTCGCTTTAAAGTATGGGATGTCGTCCCTTGCTAAAGCTACAACGGATACCGGAACAGTGGGCGAAATTAACAGTGATCCTTGGGAATCTATGTTTCTTGCTGCAAAGCAGGATTGCGATCCAAACGAATCTGACCTAGTACCATATTGGGTCTACCCGGTAGAAAGTGGAGCGAAAATAGAGCGCTATGTTCCGGCTCTGCCCCTGAGCCGTGACCACGAACGGCTTGCATCGCTACGGCGGTCACTGGCGGTATATCGCATGGTTTTCGGGCAGCCGCGCCAAGAAGACTTACTTTCGTATCTGCTTGCATATATTCCAGCGACAGAGGTCAGCCGCGTACTAGGTGAACTTCAAATTAGTCTTTCACCACCCCAAAAAGGGTTATGATTAGTAGCCGTTTTTAGGACAGACAATGAACCAAATTTCAGCAGGAGTTTTGTCATATGCGAAAAGGGTATTAGTGGTAATTATGCCACCTTCCCTTCAACGAACGAGTCGACCGATTTACCTAACATGGCTTTAAAGATCGTAAAGCGCATGGTAACATATCATCTAACGTAGCCAACAGGAATAAGTGGAAAAAGATAGTAAAAAAAGGAGGCCTGTCAATTGAGCCTAAAGCAACCTCTTTGGACCAAAAATTTTCTACTGATCTGCGTCGCCAATTTAATGGTTTTTACCAGTTTTTACTTTTTACTCCCGACCCTGCCGGTTTTTGTTACCGAGGTCTTAAAGGGTGATGAAAGTATACTAGCGAAGCAAACTAACTTACATTATCATATAACTGGAAATTGAGTGTCATAAGAG
>LAKY01000067.1 GCA_000987045.1 Clostridiales bacterium PH28_bin88
GAGTGTAAGACGGGTAACCGTTTGAGCTGACTGGTACTAATGGGTCGAGGGCTTGACCTAAAACACCTGAAGGTGGGTCCTTATGTGAAAGGTAGTTCTCGCTGTCCAGTTTTGAGGGAACAGATTTCTGGTGGTAATGGCGTAAGCGTCACACCCGTTCCCATTTGAAAAAGAACAATCTTTCTGGTGGTAATGGCGGAGGGGTCACACCCGTTCCCATGCCGAACACGGAAGTTAAGCCCTCCAGCGCCGATGGTACTGGGTTTTACCCGGGAGAGTAGGTCACTGCCAGAAAATATTTTGAGACCCCCAAGGGAACCTTGGGGGTCTTGTCATAATGGTTTGGGAGGACGAGGGAGAGCGACGCCGCCCCGGCGCCCCGGAAGGGGCGGCTAGTGTCACTTCCTTGGCGAAGCCGCCGCAGGCGGCACGGTAGTTTTTTTTGTGGATTAAAGTTTTTCTGTGGAGAGGTATTTTTCCTGGGATGCCGAATAAACAAAAAATATCTACTTGCAGTATTCTCAGGAGAAAGGAGAACATCAATGCCGCTTCCGTACGAGTTAACTAGTGAACAATTGAGACGAACCTGTGATCCTGAGACTTTCCCGTTTGAAACCACTGCGGAATTAGAACCTTTCCAAGGGATCATCGGGCAGCAACGAGCGGCCCAGGCCATGGAATTCGGCTTGAAGGTACAGAGGCCCGGGTACAATATCTATATTGCGGGCGCTATTGGTTCCGGCAGGGTTAGTTATGCCCGGTCGGCCGTTCGCCAGATGGCATCTACCGAGCCAGTCCCGGACGATTGGTGTTATGTATTTAACTTTCAAAAGCCGAGCCAGCCAAAGGCACTAAGTCTTCCGGCCGGGATGGGCAGCGTGTTCCGGCAGGACATGGAGGAACTGGTGGAAGACCTTAGGATGGAGATTCCCAAGGCTTTTGAGGGTGACGATTATGATAAGCAAAAAAATGAATTGTTCAAGGAGTTTCAAGAAAAGAGCGGGCTGTACCTGGAACAACTGAACCAGATCGCTACCGAACAGGGTTTTACTCTAAAGCGAACCTCTACCGGTTTTGCCACTATTCCGATGGTGGACGGAAAGGCGATTTCCCCGGAGGAATACGAACAACTGGAAGCAGAGATCAAGGAAGAATTGGAGCGCCGTTCCAATGAAATTCAACTGAAAGGCATGGAAATAATCCGGCGGATACAACAGGCAGAGAAAGCGACCAAAGAAAAAATTAAGGAACTGGAGAATCGCATCGCCCTATTTGCCGTCGGCCCCCTGATTGACGACCTTGGAGAGAAATACGGTGATTTCCCTCAAGTTATTGAATACCTGGAAGACGTAAAGGACGATGTCCTGTCTAATTTGAGTACCTTCCGTGGGGAGGAAGAAGAACAAACTACTCTCCCATGGGTTCGCCGGATGCGGGAAAACGCCTTAATGAAGTACCAGGTCAACCTTTTGATTGATAACCGGGAAAACCAAGGAGCGCCGGTAGTGGTGGAACCTAATCCCACCTATTATAACTTGGTGGGGCGTATCGAGCATGAGAATGAATGGGGTGTTTTGGTTACCGATTTTACCATGATCAAACCAGGGGCTTTACACAAGGCTAACGGCGGTTACCTAATTATTCACGCCAAGGACGTGTTGAATAACCCAGGGTCATGGGAAGCACTCAAGCGGGTGCTAAAGACCAGAGAAGTCCGCATCGAAAACATGGGTGAACATTATGGCCTAATCGCCATGGCTACCTCCAAGCCTGAACCAATACCGGTAAATGTGAAGGTGGTACTTATCGGCAGCCTGTTTTTGTATCACCTTTTACACCAGTACGACGAGGATTTTAAAAAGCTGTTCAAGATCAAGGCTGATTTCGATACTGATATGATCAGGGATGCGGATAATACCTATGAATTGGCAGGCTTTATCAGTGCCCTGTGCCGGCGGGAGGGGCTTCGGCATTTTCACCGGCGGGCGGTGGCCCGGGTAGTAGAGTACAGTTCACGTTTAGCTGAGGACCAGCGCAGGTTGACTACCTGTTTCAACGAGATCGTGGAACTCCTCTACGAGGCGGATGCCTGGGCGGCGTCGGAAGGGTCCGAAATAGTGGACCATTGCCATGTGGCTAAAGCCTTTACAGAGAAGCGACTAAGATCCAACCTCTATGAAGAAAAGCTTCATGAACTGATGGCAGAAGGCACAATTCTGTTAGATACCGCCGGAGAAGTGGTTGGTCAAGTTAACGGGTTGTCGGTGCTGACGGTAGGTGACTATACCTTTGGCAGGCCTACCAGGATCACGGCTGCCACCTTTCTGGGGGAAAGAGGGGTGGCCCATATCGAACGCGAAACTAAGATGAGCGGCAATATCCATTCCAAGGGGGTATTGATTATCAGCGGCTACCTGGGAGCCAAGTATGCTCAGGAAACGCCGTTGGCGCTTTCCGCCAGCCTGTGCTTTGAACAGCTCTACGAGGGCATTGACGGGGACAGTGCCTCCAGTGCTGAGCTGTACGCCTTGCTGTCCAGCCTTTCAGGCTTACCCATCAAACAGGGTATTGCGGTAACCGGATCGGTAAACCAGAAAGGCGAGATTCAGCCGGTAGGGGGAGTAACCGCCAAGGTTGAGGGGTTTTTCCACCTGTGCAAGAACCGCGGGCTAACCGGTGAACAAGGGGTAATAATCCCTCGCCAAAACGTTGTGAACCTCAATCTCAGTGAAGAGTTGATTGAGGCAGTAGCCAAAGGTAAATTTCACCTATATGCCGTTGGTACGGTGGATGAAGGCATCGAGATTCTGACTGGGGTTCCGGCAGGGGTGAGACGAAAGAACGGAACTTACCCCAAGGGCTCCGTCCACTACCGGGTGATTAAAACTCTAAAAAAATATGTTAGCAGGATGACGGCTTTTTCAGGCGAACGGGATCACGAAAGAAGCAAGGCTGAAGTTACAGATAAACGACCCTAAAATAGAAGGAGCTACCGCCATGGGTAGCTCTCTTTTTTATTGAAACCTGTAAATTAACTCGGGGCTAATTTAAAATCCTGGGTAAAGCTGCTGTGGCACTTTGTGCATCCTATGTCCAGTTCTCGGCTTTCATGGCAGACCATACACTCCTTCATGGATGGCTGGGAGAATTGCGGCTTGATTTCTTCCTGCGCCTTAGCTATGTCCCATAAGTGATCGTTTGCTGCTGTATTTACCCCTCGTTCGGAAATGTTCCCGTGGACCAGTCCCCGGTGACAGCTCAAACAGTTGACGTCCTGATCCAGGTGCCTGCCATGAGGCACCGCCAACTCCCCTTTGTTGTTCTTTAATCCCTCTTGCGGGTGACAGGTCAGGCACTGGCCATTCTCCATGGGTTTGGCCATTTCTATCGGCCGGGTATACGAACCGGACAGGTGCCAGGCCACCTTTTCGATGCCTTCCACCTTGTCTTTGAGTAGATTCATGATCCCAGGGCCAACATGGCACTGGATACACGTTACTTCTTTATGGCTGCTTACCTGCCAGGTTGCGAACTCCGGTTTCATTTCATGGCAGGAAGCGCAGAAGGTGGGGGAGGAGGAAGCTACAATTGCCCCTGTGGTAGCTGCTCCAGCGATAACTAACAGTCCGGTCACCAGGATCAGTACCTTAAGTTTCCCGCGGACGGTGGAAAGGTCAGGCCTCTTCAAAGGGCATCCACTCCTTTTGCACGGCGGTAAGGCTAATTAAAGAAATTGGCCAAACCCAGCAGTATTACCGAAACCATGGCCAAGCCAGCGATAACCTGAGCCATGAACGAGGTGACAAACAGGCCCGTGTAGGCATAAGTGGAAACGTTGCCACAGTACTGAACGAGCTTTTGCATGTGTTTCCCTCCTTTCATGTTTTCTTTCCATTATTAGTGAAACCTTAAAATTGGGTAAAGAAAAGCAGTGGGTCACAGCAGGCCTCTAGGGCTCGACCCCGGTCGGGGAGCGTGCTCCACTGCAAAAGTGGCTCACTGGATTTATTATTAAGGAAATGAGCAGCGGCCCACACAGGCCTCTAAGGGCTCTTCCCGGGTTGGGGAGTATGTCCACTGCTCAAAATATATTTGAGACTGGCAACTGTTATTAAGTAAGCAGTGGTTCATACAGGCCTCTGGGGCTCTTCCCCGGTCGGGGAGTACTCCCCACTGCTTACTACCTCAGGGGGTTTGAGTTAGGGCGACGGCTGCTTTGAACTTGGGGAAGGTAAGCAGTGGCACCTACAGGTCCGCTGGGACTCGCTCCACGGGGGTCAAAGTCACCGGGACTTACCCTCGGGAGTTGTATTGCCACTGCTTACTACCTCTGCCTGCATCTCGGCCTCCTACTTCTACCACCGGATTGTCTGTGTGTAATAATATATTAGTACAATTTCTGATTTTATTATAACTTGCCTGAGAGGATATTGCAATATCTTTTTGAAATATTTCAGAAAAATTTATTCTTTCTTACCTCCTGCCGCTCCCTTTTGCAGGGTCTCTGATATGGCGCTGGTCCCTAAAATAGCTCCTAAATCCATAGAGTTGGCCGTACCACTGGGAACAACCACCAAGGCTCCCCGTTCTTTTAATCCTTCGTAGAGGACATTCATAGCCCTGAGCTGGAGGGCGACGGGGTTATCTTCGTAAGCCCGCGCGGCTTCGGCAAACTTGACTGCGATTTCCGTTTCAGCCGTACCAAGGATAATCCTGGCCCGCCGTTCCCGTTCCGCTTGGGCCTCACGGGACATGGCTTCTTGGAGGGCCGACGGAATGATTACATCACGAATTTCCACAGCTTGCACCGCAATTCCCCACGGTTCTGTTCTGTGATCGATAATCTTCCGGAGTTCCTCGTCTATCTCTTCCCTGGCGGCCAGGATGTCTGACAGTTGGGTACGGCCGATTACTTCCCGCAAGGCGGTTTGTGCCGCCCAGGAGACCGCTTCCTTGTAATTATTAACCTCCAGGGCAGCCTTCTCCGGGTCCCAAACCACCCAAAACAAGACAGCATCTACGTCCACGGGGACAGTGTCCTTGGTCAGTGTTTGTTCGGCGGTGAAGCTGGTGGTGATGATGCGTTGGTCGATACATGCGGCCACCGTATCTACCAGCGGGACAATTAATACCGGCCCGGGGCCGGCCACCCGGTGGAATCGTCCCAGCCGCAGAATGATCATTTTCTCCCACTGGGCAGCAATCTTGACTGAAGTGAGGGAAAGGGTAGTCAGAATGATCCCTCCGATCACCAACAGCACCTGGGTGTGTAAGATGCCCCACAGGATCCCGGTAACAGCAAAAACAACCAATCCTGCAATACCTAACAGGGCGAGGGTTATACCCAAGCCGGGGCCGGTTCTTGGTTTATCGTTACACATCGGTGTCGGGTAGCTGTTCATGTTAGGTTTCCTCCTCCCCGGGGCTGCTCCCCGTTAAGCAATTTTGTCTTTAGCTTCACCAGAAGTTCGTTGGGCTGGTAACCTAAAGCATAAGCCTCGACGATAACAGATTCCAAAAGGGCGTCTAGACGCTGTTCCCTGGCCTCATCCTCGGATACTTCAACCTCCCGTACAAAGGTACCCTTTCCTTGCCGGGTGGCCAGGATGCCCTCGTGTTCAAGTTCCGAGTACACCTTGCTGACGGTATTGGCGTTGATCCGCAGTTCAACCGCCAGTTGGCGTACCGTTGGGAGCCGCGATCCGGGAGGGTAACGGCCGGTGGCAACGGCGTACTTGATCTGATCTTTGAGTTGGACGTAAATTGGCACGCCACTTTCGAATTCAACATAGAAATCCACCGGAGCCCACCTTACCTTTTGTAATAGTATTATAGTACAATTGTAACCCGGCTGGGGAAAAAATGCAAGACTTGCACGGTCATCTTTCAAGAAAATACTGAAAAAGCATAAAAAATTTAAACCCGGCCTTATCAGCCGGGTGTTGATACCTAACCATGATTAAAATAGCGGTGCGAAGAAACGGTGAGTGAACAACTGATCTACAAGCACCAGGACGCCTAAAATCCAAACGTAATAGGAGAACTTCCGTATACTGCCGCTAGCCAGCAGCCGCAGCATGAACTTGATGGCAACATAGCCGGAGACAGACGCCGTTATAATTCCAACCAGTAACGGTAGTAATGAGATTTCAACGCCGCTACCTATTGATAGGTCTTTTGCTTCCAGTACACTGGCTCCAAGGATTGCAGGCAGGGAGAGGAGAAAAGAGTAGCGGGCGGCCAGTTCGCGATCAAGCCCGCGGAACAGGGCGCCGGCGATGGTAAGCCCTGACCGGGAGACAGCCGGTAAAATGGCTAGCCCCTGCATTAGCCCGATAAATGCGGCGTCTCCATAAGTCATTGAATGTAAAGATCTGTTGCGGGACCGGATGGACTCTGCCAGCCAAAGGATGGCACCGGTGACCAGGAACCCAATCCCCAGGGTTTGGCCGGTTGAAAATAATTGCGCGAAGAAGTCAGAGAATACGAAACCAATCACGGCTGTGGGGATAACTCCGACAATAATCAGGCGGGGCAGCTTGTCCCAAGGCCGCCGGATCATGGCTGAAATATCTTGCCGGAAAACCGTAATAACAGCCAGCAGTGTGCCAAGGTGTACCATTACGTCGAAGGTGAGCACCGCTTCGTTGACACCGAAAAGGCGCTGTAACAATACAAGATGGCCGGAACTGCTTACCGGCAGGAATTCGGTCAGGCCTTGCACCAGGCCCAGGATCAGGGCTTCCCAAAGCGTCATCTGCACATCCTCCATAGTTAAATATATGTTACTCAACACTTCTACGCCATTATACGCCCAACGCTGTTCGCCGTCAAACAAAATGTCCTGCTGTAATTTACAAAAAATCCTGGCAGTGGTATAATACCATCAATCGTAGTCTGGAGACTATGGCCGCTAGGGCAGCTAACATGACAGTCAAGGGTGCTAACGAGACTATGGAAGTCTGGTGTTGGTACGGAAGCCAGCCGGGTTTCGTAGTTTTTTGTTTCTTTTTAGATTCTGTGAATCAAGGGGATGCGTATGAGAATTGCCGTGGTGGACGGGCAGGGTGGAGGTATCGGGAAGCACCTCACCGAAAAGATTCGCCAGGGGTTACCGTCTGAAGTGGAAATCGTGGCCTTGGGGACCAACGCAGTGGCCACCTCTTTGATGCTTAAAGCGGGGGCTAACGAGGGGGCCACGGGGGAAAACGCGGTGGTACAGACGGTGGCGGACGTGGATGTAATTGTCGGTTCCCTGGGGATTGTCCTTGCCAATGCTATGCTGGGAGAACTGACTCCACGGATGGCGGAGGCTATTGCCGCAAGCAAGGCCGCTAAACTGCTGTTGCCAATTAATCGT
Organism: Clostridiales bacterium PH28_bin88; assembly: GCA_000987045.1. Lineage (GTDB taxonomy): Bacteria > Bacillota > PH28-bin88 > PH28-bin88 > PH28-bin88 > PH28-bin88. Next base: position 7,361 of record LAKY01000067.1, read on the forward strand.
TCACGGGTAGAAGTGATTGGGGTGTGTAGCGAGCCTTTGCCCCATCAGATTGAGGCACTGGTGAACAGGCTGAAAAACATGTATGGAGGATGATAAAGATGTGTGAAGCCAATGCTTACCTGTACAAGGAAGACGACGGAGAGGAATTGATCCTGGAAAACGTGGATCGGGTTATTCCCCAGGAAAACGGGATCCTCTTGGAAGATATCTTTGGCAAGCGCCAACTGGTTAAAGCTAGGATCAAAGAGATGGCCCTGGTAGACCACAAGATTATCCTGGAAAAGATTTAACCTGTCACTAATGGGACTCTGGAAGGAGTCCCATCTCTTTTCCAAAATGCGCCCGCCTGCGCCGAAGGCTTGCCGCAAGTCAAGTTTTCTTTATTGCCAGGCTAAAACTGCCTGTGCTAAAATGATTAAGGATTGGATAAACGGACGAGAGGAGGGACAAACCGTGTCCGGACACTCTAAATGGGCGAACATTAAACACCGCAAGGCCAAGATGGATGAGAAGAGGGGAAAGCTTTTTACTAAGCTTGGGCGGGAATTGGTTATCGCGGTCAAGCAGGGTGGCGGTGACCCTGAAGCCAATCCACGGCTGAAGGTAGCCATTCAAAAAGCGCGGGAAGCGAATATGCCCATGGAAAACATCAATCGTAACATTCAAAAAGCCACCGGGGAACTGGGCGGTGTTGACTTCGAAGAGACTGTTTATGAGGGCTACGGTCCAGGTGGGGTGGCGGTACTGCTCAATATCACCACAGATAACCGCAACCGTACCGCCGGTGAAATCCGTTACCTCTTTTCCAGGAACGGGGGAAACCTGGGGGAAAGCGGGTGCGTAGCCTGGATGTTTGACCCCAAAGGAGTAATTACCCTTGACACGTCTAGCGGCCAAATGGACTCCGAGGAGGTAATGCTGCAGGCAATTGAAGCGGGAGCGGAAGACGTCAGCGTGGATGATGGTGTCCTGGAGGTGATAACGGCGCCTGAGGATTTAGAGCGAGTTAAGCAGGGTTTGTCAGGAGCAGGACTAAAATTTGAACAGGCGGAGATGACCATGGTGCCGAAGAATACCGTAACCGTGGAGGATGAGGGGCAGGCGCGACAGGTCCTTCGCCTGATGGAATTGCTGGAAGACCACGACGACGTCCAGGCGGTATTCGCCAACTTTGATATACCCGAAGAGATTATGTCCAAAATAGAATCGGTTTAAGGAGCCCGGAAGCCGCCCCTACAGGGGCGGCTTCACTGGTATATTTTTGCCAACATTCGTCAAAGCTAGGGTAACGGTCAATTGGAGGAGGGAAACGGCTTGTTTTGGTCAAGGTACCGTCACATCCTCATTACCCTGGTTTTGGCTTCCGCGTTTAGCGGTATCCTGGCTTTCTTGGTGAGTTCGGAATGGCAACAGATTCCGGCAAACCGCTATTTAACAGGGGAAGTAGGATCGGCGAACAGGGAAACGGGAGAAAGGGTGGTGCAGTATTACAGGTTTCAGAACCGGTACAGCTTGTGCGGGCATACTGTTCCGGTTGAAAACCCCGGAGTGGATTTGGAAGGGCTTAGGCTGGAGGATATCCGGAAACGGTACCCGGGAGAGGCCGGGTGGGTGGTGGACACTTCTCCTGGAGGAGAGGTTACTATTACCAGAAAAGTGGACGGACTTTGCCCGGAGGACGCCGGCCAACGCCACCTGGGCGTTTTGGGGGAATATGTGGCGGTATACGTAGGGCCGGTGGGTATCAACGGGGGTCTTGACAGGGTAACTCCTATCAAGGTTTCCGATCTTCCCAAGGAGTGGCAGAAGCTGATCCGGGGTGGTGGGTTGGGGTTCACCAGCGAGGCGGAACTCCTCGAGGCGCTTGATAGTTTCGACGAATACCAGGAATAAATATTAATTCCCTGCCTCCGGTTTCTCCGGGGGCATCTCTATATTATAAGAGTGAACCAAATACTCCGGCGCAGGAATACGCCTCTTTCCCGTCGAATACTTGAAGTCATGGACAATACGTCTTTCCACCGGAACATTCGCTGGCGGTTGGCCAGAAAGGGAGCGGGTTACCATGTTGGTGCTGGGAATTGACCCGGGGACATCCATCACCGGGTACGGGTTGGTTGAAGCCCAGGGAGGGAAATTCAAGCCCGTCAGTTACGGATGTGTACGCACCCCCGCAGGAGAAGCCCTTCCCCGCCGGCTGCAGGTGATTTACCGGGAGGTACGATCACTGATCGAAAGGTACCGGCCGGACTTCATTGCGGTGGAGGAATTGTTCTTTAACAAGAATACCCGCACAGCATTGGTGGTAGGCGAAGCGCGCGGGGTGATCCTTTTAGGCGCCGCGGACGCCGGCTTGGAGGTATGGGAGTATACACCTTTGCAGGTTAAACAGGCGGTGGCGGGATACGGGCGGGCAGAGAAATGCCAGGTACAGGAGATGGTACGGGTGCTGCTTTCTCTGCCCGGAATACCCAAGCCGGATGATGCAGCCGATGCGCTGGCTGTTGCCATTTGTCATGCGCAGAGCCTGCGGTGGCATCAGGCCTGTGCCCGGGAGGTGGAAAAGTGATCGCGTCTTTAAGGGGAAGGTTGGCTCAAGTGATGCCGGACAGCGTGGTAGTGGACGTGGGGGGAGTGGGCTACCAGGTATTTGTTCCTGCCAAGCCGGGCCGGCGGCCCGCCCTTGGAGAGGAGGTTACCCTGTATACCCACCTGCACGTAAAGGAGGATGACCTCCAGTTATACGGATTTGTTGACGGCAGGCAACGGCAGGTTTTCCGTCTCCTGATCGAAGTTACCGGAATTGGCCCCAAAGGGGCCTTGGGAATCCTGTCGGCTATTTCCGGGGAACAACTTATCCAGGCAATCCTGTCAGAAAATACTGGTTTACTTACCAAACTCCCCGGCGTGGGGAAGAAGACGGCCCAGCGCCTGGTGGTGGAATTAAAAGACAAACTCCTGAAAGAACAGGTTGTTTCCGCAGACACCGGGACCGAAATGGCTTTGCCCGGAATAGACGGTGCCGTTGGCGACGCACTGGGGGCGCTGGCTGCCCTGGGATACACGCCGCAGGAAACGGCGGATTGGCTGGCAAGAGCAACGCAGGAATTAGGTAATACGGCCCAGGCCGCCGATTTGATCAGGTACGCATTGAAACAAATTGGTGCATCCAAAAACTGAAGTGTTAGATGTATTTAGACTTATTATAATGAACAGCTTATAATGAACAGCGACCGTTAATTATCTCAGAAAAAGGAAACGGGGAACATGAGGGAGGAAGCAAGAATTAAGGAATTGATCTAGACAATTCCAACAAACAATCTTGCATCTTGCTTCTTGTCTCCGGCTTCCTGTAGCGAGGTGAGGGTCTTTTGCCGGAACGGTTGATTTCAGCGGTACAGGGGGAAGAGGACCTGGAGTGGGACCAGAGCCTCCGCCCACGCTTGCTGTCTGACTATATCGGGCAGGATAAGGTCAAGGAGACCTTATCCATCTTTATAGAGGCGGCCAAAAAGCGGGGTGAGTCCTTGGACCACGTTTTGCTTTATGGACCGCCGGGTCTGGGTAAAACCACCCTGGCCAATATCATTGCTAACGAGCTGCAGGTCCAGATTCGGATCACCTCCGGGCCTGCTATCGAAAGGCCTGGGGACTTGGCCGCCATCCTCACCAACCTGCAACCTTGCGATGTCCTCTTTATCGACGAGATCCACAGGCTGCACCGTAGTGTAGAGGAAGTGTTGTACCCGGCGATGGAGGATTTCTGCCTCGATATAGTCCTGGGTAAGGGGCCTAGTGCCCGCTCCATCCGGTTGGAGCTGCCTCGCTTCACCCTGGTGGGAGCTACCACCAGGGCGGGGCTGTTGACGTCACCCTTGAGGGACCGTTTCGGCGTGATCAACCGGTTGGAATTTTATAGACCGGAAGAACTGGAGGCGATTATAACCCGTTCCGCTCGTATCCTGGGAGTGCCCATTAATGGCGAGGGGGCCCGGGAGATCGCCCATCGGTCCCGAGGGACGCCCCGGGTTGCCAACCGACTGTTAAAGCGTGTACGGGACTATGCCCAGGTACGGGCAGGCGGTGAGATTACCGGGGAAGTGGCTACCCGGGCATTGGAGTTGCTGGAAGTGGACAGGCTGGGCCTTGACCACGTGGACCGGCGGATGCTTTTGGCTATTATTAAAAAGTTCAACGGTGGGCCGGTTGGGCTGGATACCCTTTCCGCAACCATCAGCGAGGAAGCGGAAACGGTCGAAGACGTTTACGAACCTTATCTGCTGCAGTTGGGGTTTATCAACCGTACCCCGCGCGGAAGGATTGCCACCCGGCTGGCATATGATCACCTGGGAATCGATCCTGGTACAGGTATAAAACAAGAAAACTTTAACTTTGGACCTTGATTGAAGAAGGGGGAGAAGATCTTGGGCGATTGGTCCCAATTAGGCCGGATGCTGGTCATTTTCGGTGTGGTTGCGCTGATCTTGGGTGGGATCCTGTTGGGAGGAGCCAAAGTGTTTCAGATCGGCCGGCTGCCTGGGGACATTTATTACCAGAAAGGTAATTTCACCTTCTTTTTTCCTCTGGCTACTTCGCTGATCCTCAGCTTAATCCTCACTATCGTGCTAAACTTGTTCTTTCGCCGCTAGTGCAACGATGCAAAGTGGGTAAAGGTCTATCCTCTATATTTAATGGCAGGACTTGTGGCAAAGTTGTACGTCTTAATCAATGCCAGTATCCACGAAATTAATAAACACGGCACTGGGTACGACCCCTAGAAAACCTGAAACTTCAACGAATATCTATGATAAGTGAGGTGGAGCGAATGGCACTGTTTGGCCGGAAGCCCGAAGCTTCGCTCCGCGGAAGTGACCCTAACTGGCTGTTGCAGCAGGCGAAATCGGGTCATGAGCCTTCCAGGGAAGAGTTTATCAGGCAGTATACACCTTTCGCTCTCCGGGTCGCTTCCGGTACCTGTGGACGATACCTGCACCTGGGCGAGGATGACGAAGCCAGTATAGCCCTTATTGCCTTTAATGAAGCCATAGACGCTTATCAGGAGGGCAAAGGGGCCTCCTTCCTCACCTTTGCGGAGATGCTGATCAAAAGGCGTTTAGTGGACTTTTATCGTAAGGAGGGTCGGGCCCGGAGGGTAGTGTCCCTATCGATGGTAGCGCCCGAAGAAGCGGAAGGCGAGTCCGAATGGAGTCAAGTGGAGGTCAAGCAGGCCTTTGATTTTTACAGGTTGCAGGGCGATAACTCCGACCGGCGGGAGGAGATCCTGCAGTATGTCCAGGTTCTCCGGGAATACGGGATTGACCTGATGGAACTGGTGGAGCTAACACCCAAACACCAGGACGCAAGGGAACGGGCGGTAGCAACGGCCCTGCTGATCGCCGGCAATAAGCAGTGGTGCCAGCACCTTTTGCTCAGGAAGGAACTTCCCTTAAAGGAGTTGTCCCAGCACATCGACGTCAGCCGCAAGACGCTGGAGAGACAGCGGAAGTATATTATTGCTCTTGTGCTTGCTGTGACAGGGGATTTCCCGTTTTTACGGCATTACATTACCCAGGGAAGAAGGGATGGTCCATGAGGTCCGGCCAACGAGGCGTGGTGATGGCGGTGCGCGGCCGGGAAGTGGTGGCCCTCACACCGGATGGGGCTTTTAAAAAGATGCGCGTGCAGGGAGCCGTTCCGCGGGTGGGCGATGAGATCATGCTGGCGGACATTAAAACCGGTTCCCGCAGAGGATGGGGCATTGCGGCAGCTGCAATGGTGGCTTTGATGCTTATTTCTTCTCTGGTTTTCCAGGTGGTGGCCTTACCTCCGGTCCCTGCGGCTTTTATTACCCTGGACATCAACCCCAGTATAGAGTTGGCCGTGGACAGGTCCGAACGGGTAATCAAGGCGGAACCGTTAAACGAGGAAGGCCGGCAATTGCTGAGTTCGCTCCGCTTGAAAGGTATTCGTGCGGAACGGGCTGTGGAAGAGGTCGCAGCCGAGGCAGTAAAGCAGGGATTTATCAGACCCGGACAAGAAAATACTGTATTGATTGCCTGGTCTCCGGCCGGAAACGGGCAGGTACAGCAGGATGACCTGGTGGACCGGCTAAAATCCACTGCCGGCCAGGTGTTGGAACGGGGCAACCTGGGGGCTCAGGTGCAGACAGTAAAAGGATCGGCTGAGATGCACGAAACAGCAAAGGAATTGGGGCTTTCTGTAGGGAAATACGCGATTTGGCTTACGACCCAGGAGGCCGGACTGGAGGTAAAACTGTCGGACCTGCAAAAATCCAGTATAGCCAAGGCGTTAAAAGCAGCCGGTGGTGACCCCGGACAAATCATCGGTAAAGCCCATGAAGAAAAGGATTTTCGCAAGCTGGAAGAGAAGGTTAAGGAAAAGATCAAGAATAAAGCCTTGGATAAGGACCAGGAAAAGGCAGTAGGTAAGGATTCGGAACAGGGTAACGTTAAGGGCGAAAAAACAAGTGAAGTGAAGGCTGAAAATGTGGGTAAAGCAGCAGACGGAAAATCGGATAAAGTCAAGGATGTTGTGGAAGATAGAGTAAAGGACGAAAAAGAGGGTGCAAGGGGCGACGAAGGGAACAACGCAAAGAGACCTCTTGTAGAGGTTAAGAAGGATACAGAGGAGCAAAGTCCTGGTAATCCGGGGCAGCAAGAAGATCAAACACAGCGAGAAGATGAAACTATTGAAACAAAGGATGAGACGGGTTTACCAGGTAAAGGTCGAGGCCCTGGTAAACCCGAAGGTCTTGGTCGCGACAAGGTGGGCAATTGGACTGAGCCACCGGGAAAATCGGCTCCGGGGTTCGGTCCCTTGCAGGAAGTGGAAAGGATAAATGATGCCAGGGGGAAAAAATAAGTTTGATTTGTTGCCCGGTCGTTTGGCCGGGCTGACTTTTGGGTGAAGCCCGTGTGAGGGTGTCTCGGGATGGATCGTAGCTGAAAAGGGTTATAAAGCGTGGTGTAGACAAGAGAAACGAATTAATTGTTCGTATCGTATGCTGCGAGGACGGGAAGGACTTTCGACATGGGTGTCGAAATAATCAGGGTCATATCAGCTTCATCACTGATGGTATCTCGACTAGAACAAAAACATTTCCGATAAATGCCGAATGGCATTAAGTGTTTTTGTTCTTGGCGGCATAGGTTTCAGAAGAAGTGAAGGTGGTTATTACTGGTGCGGGGCGAAAAGCTAAAGAATTGTTTCTGTCAATACATACCGGTCGCAATTCTGCTACTGATTTTGGTGTCTCTTACCGGGCAAGCCCTGGCTGGCGAACCGGTTACAATCAGGGTGGGCTTGGCTACCGGACTATCCCAGGCCGATTTCCGGGTGATGAGCGGCAGTTACCAACTAATTGACGGGGCCACCGGTCTTCCCATCGGGCAGCCGGCAGTGGGGGAAAAATGGAGTGTCCTTAAGGAAGGACCGGTACTTAGAGTAGCCCGGGAGGACAATTATTTGCCTGGACCTTACGCCGGACCGGTACTGCTTTCGCCAGTAGAGGGAAATAGTGAACCCAACCTGTTCCGGTTTAAAAATGTCCGGTACAGGGGGACGCTCAGCGTGCAAAACGAGCCGGCGGGGCTGGTGGTGATCAACGTGCTGGACGTCGAGCACTACCTGTACGGGGTGGTGGGGAAAGAGATGGGTAACACCGCCGGCCTGGAAGCCCTCAAGGCCCAGGCGGTGGTATCCCGATCCTATGCATTAAGCCTCCGGGGTAGCAGTACCCGTTACGATGTGAGCACTGATACTTCTACGCAGGTTTACGGAGGTTACGAAGCGGAGACCACTCCCGGCAGCGAGAGGGTGCTCCAGGCGGTAGACGAGACTGCCGGGCAGGTGCTGTACTTTGACGGGCAGTTGGTAAGGGCCTTTTTCCACGCTAATGCCGGGGGCTACACGGAGAACGCCGAGAACATCTGGTCCTCACCCGTTCCCTATATCAAGGCCGTTCCTTCGCCACAGGACGACTGGGCCCAGCGTTACCCGGTGCAGGTAGAGGGATGGCCCGCGAACACCTTCCAGTGGATAAAGGTTTTTTCCCGCAGCCAGTTGGCGGATCGGCTGCGATCTTGGAACGAGAAGAACACGTCAGCAGGGAAAACCGAAAACCTGGTAGAGGTGGGGAGCGTCCTCGATATTCTGGTCTCCAAAAACCAACGGGACAGTTCCCTACCGACGGCTTCCGGCCGGGTTACCCAACTGGATATAGTTGGCACACAAGGTTCCAAGTCTTTTTTCCGGGACGGCATCCGGCCGGTGTTTGACCTGAGGAGCACCCTGTTTGAAGTGGAAATGGATTCCACTGTGTGGGTGATGGGTCCGGAGGGGAAGGTAAGCTGGAACCGGGGGGATGAACTGCTGGTAGCAGGGGCCGCGGGGGTTACCCTGGCCAATGGGGCCATGCCCAGGTACGAGGCCCTGGGGCCGGAGGGAGCTCGCTCCCTGCCCAAACTGTTTGAAACCCTTACCTTTAAGGGGCGGGGGTACGGACACGGCCTTGGTATGAGCCAGTGGGGCGCCCGGGGGATGGCCGAAATGGGGTATAATTACCAGCAAATAGTCCAACACTACTACAACGGGGGAAACAGTGACGGCCGACTGACGGTTGAACCTTTCAAACAATAGGGAGTTGAACATGCGCGTTGCCGATTTCGACTTTCACCTGCCGCCGGAGTTAATCGCCCAGGAACCCATAGAGCCACGAGACGCCTCGCGGCTAATGGTCCTTCATCGCCGGGAGGGGAGGCTGGAACACCGCCGGTTCAGGGATATTGTTAACTACCTGCGGCCGGGAGACGTAATGGTGCTCAACAGCACCCGGGTCATTCCCGCCAGGCTTTTTGGCGTTAGAGCGGGAACAGGAGCGGCGATAGAAGTGGTCCTCTTAACCCGCCTTGACCTGCACCGCTGGGAGGTACTGGTGCGGCCGGGAAGAAAGGCGCGTACCGGGGATCAACTGGTCTTCGGGGACGGTGAGTTGCGGGCGGAGGTGGTGGACCACACCGCCGCCGGCGGGCGCGTACTGGAGTTCCAATACCGGGGGACCTTTGAAGAGATCCTGGACCGGCTGGGGAAAATGCCCCTGCCGCCTTACATCAAGAAAGAACTGGTTGACCGGGAGCGCTACCAGACGGTCTACGCATCCCAGCCTGGCTCGGCGGCGGCGCCTACGGCCGGGCTGCACTTTACGCCAGGCCTTTTGGAGGAAATTTCGCAGCGGGGCGTCGAGATTGTGTATCTCCTGCTGCATGTGGGACTGGGGACCTTTCGGCCTGTAAAGGTAGAGACCGTTGAGGAACATCACATGCACGCCGAGTACTACCGGTTGGACGAAAAAACCGCCGAGACCATCAACCGGGCGAAGGAAAAGGGAGGGCGGGTGGTGGCGGTGGGCACCACCAGCGTGCGTACCTTGGAGACGGTGAGCGACGAGCGGGGACGTGTCGCCCCGGGTTCAGGGTGGACCGATATTTTCATTTATCCTGGCTACCGGTTCAGGGTCGTCGATGCCATGGTGACCAATTATCACTTACCTAAGTCCACACTGTTAATGCTGGCCAGCGCCTTTGCGGGGCGTGAACAAGTTCTGGCGGCATACCGGCAAGCGGTGGCGGAGGGATACCGCTTTTTCAGCTTTGGAGATGCCATGCTGATTGTATAGTATGGGAGGTACCTGTGGGGATTCGATTCGACGTAATTAAGGTTTGCCAACACACGGGCGCCAGAGCGGGGGTCCTGACCACTCCTCACGGCTTCGTACCTACTCCGGTATTCATGCCCGTGGGCACCCTGGCCACCGTGAAGACCATGACGCCGGAGGAACTGGTGGAGGTGGGGGCGCGCATCATCCTCAGCAACACCTACCACCTTTACCTGAGGCCGGGACACGAACTCATCGCCGAGGCCGGCGGGCTGCACAGGTTCATGCACTGGGACGGGCCGGTCCTGACGGACAGCGGGGGTTTCCAGGTCTTCAGCCTGGGAGACTTCCGGGAACTCTCCGATGACGGCGTGACCTTCCGCTCCCATATCGACGGTTCCAGCCACTTCTTCAGTCCCGAGAAAGCCACGGAAATCCAGATGGCCCTGGGCTCGGACATCGCCATGGCCTTTGACGAGTGCCCGCCGTACCCCTGTACCTGGGAGGAGGCCCGGCGGGCGGTGGAGCGGACCAATAGGTGGGCGGAGAGGTGTTTGAAAGCCCACCGGGGGAACGGGCAGGTGATGTTCGGGATCGTTCAGGGCAGCGCGTACCGTGACCTGCGGGAAGCCAGCGCCCGCGCTATTACCTCCCTGGACTTTCCCGGTTACGCGGTGGGCGGTTTAAGCGTGGGGGAGCCCAAGCCGTTGATGTATGAGACGCTGGATTACACGGTCCCTCTGCTTCCTGCTGAAAAACCCCGCTACCTGATGGGGGTCGGGTCGCCGGACTGCCTTGTAGAAGGAGTGTTGCGCGGGATTGACATGTTTGACTGCGTGCTGCCCACCCGCATTGCCAGGAATGGCACAGTATTGACCAGCCGTGGGAAGCTGGTGGTCCGCAACGCCGAATACGCCCGGGATTTCCGCCCCCTGGACCCCCAATGCGGTTGCTATACCTGCCGCCACTACACCAGGGCCTATGTCCGGCACCTGATTAAATGTAACGAGATCCTGGGACTGCGGTTGACCACCATCCATAACCTTCACTTCCTCATCAGCCTGATGGACGATGTCCGGCAGGCCATCCTGGATGACAGGCTGCCGGAATTCGCGAAAGAATTTTTAGCCGGCTATGAGGGTGAGGAGGTTTTACGGGAGGACTGTCGAATAGAGACAAACGGAAGAAATAAGAAAAGGTAGGTGGGTACCCTCACATGCAGCAATGGGCGGGAACTTTCGGATACCTGCTGGTGTTCTTCGCGATTCTCTACTTCATGATGATCCGGCCGCAGCAGAGACAGCAGAAACAGCGGCGGGAAATGCTCAGCAGGGTGAAGACCAATGACCACATTGTCACCATCGGAGGCATTCACGGGCGGATCACCAGGGTTAAGGAAGACCGGGTGACAGTCCGGATTGCGGACAAGGTGGAAGTAGAGCTGGAGAAAAGCGCCATCGGCTCGGTATTGAGCCAGGTCAAGGAAAAAGAAACGGAAAAGGACACAGAGCAATCTTAAGAACAGGGCAGTGGGCTGGATCCACTGCCTTTACATTTTCCTCCCCATTCTTTGCCATGATGTGACACCGATCGAAGGAGGAAAACCGGCAACCGTCGTCCAAATTATCTTCCCAACGGGATGGTAAAGAAAGGGTGATGGGGATTGGCGTGGTGGACAGGCTTATGGCCGCAGCGGGCCGATGATGAGCGATTAGAGAGGGATTATCTGAGATTGGCTCAGCTTGCCCTCTCCTGGGATGAAGCCTGGACCATCGTGGAGAACCAGGCTTTGCTGGACTTGGAAGAGACCGGGGTGGGGGGATGATGAAGAACAATGAAAAGGAACCGGCTATTCATCGCGGGGACCTTTTCCTGGCCGACCTGGGGCCGGGAGCAGACGGTAACCGGTTGCTCCGTCCGGTCCTGGTGATCCAGAACGATATCGGCAACCGCTTCTGCGACACGGTGATCGTGGTACCCCTGACAGCCTCTTTCAAAGCCAAGCGGCTCCTCTTCAGCGTCTTGATCCCGCGGGGAGCCGAAACAGGGCTGTGCGGGGACCACATCGCGCTGTTTTCCCAGATCCGTACCCTTCCCAGGAGCCAGTTTCACCCCGAAAACCGCCTGGGCCGGTCGGACGCCAACACCATGACCCAGGTGGATCAGGCCATCCAGTTGAGCCTGGGCCTCAGCACCCTGCAAAAGCTGCAAAACCGCACCCGTTCACGCCGGAAAAGCTCATAAATTTTTAAAAGGAGGGGACCAACAGCCCCTCCTTTTACATCCCCAGCACCTTCTGGATGAAAGCACAGACGGTGGTGGGTATATATTGCGATTACCTGTTGAAAAATAGAAATTCAGAAAGGAATCGGGCGGCAGTTATAGAAAGTTATGGTGTTACACGAGGTGTTTAGCTAGGGGGATGAAAATGGTTACTTTAATGGACGTCAAGGCCGACCCCGAGGTGGATACCTATATCCGCAGGGGAAATGAATACCTGGGGGCCATGGGGTTTACCGAACACAGCTACCGGCACCTGAACGTGGTGTCTGAAGTGGCCGGCGGCATTCTGAAAGCGCTGGATTACCCGCAGCGGCTGGTGGAGTTGGCGGGTATCGCCGGCTACCTCCACGACATGGGCAACGTGGTCAGCCGCCACAACCACGGCCAGTCCGCCGCGGTGTTGGCTCACTCGATCCTGACCCGCCTCGGCATGCATCCCGACGAGGTGGCCACGGTCATGGCTGCCATCGGCAACCATGAGGAGGAGTATGGCGTTGCTGTCAACCCGGTGGCCGCCGCCCTTATCCTGGCCGACAAGTCGGATGTCCACCGTTCCCGGGTGCGCAACCAGGACCTGGCTACCTTCGATATTCACGACCGGGTCAACTACGCCGCGGAGCAGTCCAGCGTAACGGTGTACGCGGAAGCGCGCACCATCACCATGGAACTGAGCATTGACCTGGAGATCAGCACTGTAATGGAGTATTTCGAGATCTTCCTCACCCGGATGGTGATGTGCCGGCGGGCGGCGCAGTTCCTGGGCTGTCACTTCAGCCTGGTGATCAACGGCAGCAAGCTGCTTTGACCAAATGGTGGGCAGCATGGCATCAGCTACAATTGACAAGCTTTCCGGCCGAGGTTTATAATTATCCAGTATGGAAATCGAGCTAGACAGTTAGGAGGAGAAAGCCATGGGCGGGGGGAACTTTGCCAAGGTATTCGTGGTCCTGGTCATCATCCTGGTGGCCGGGGTGCTGGCCGTCGGCCCGTTGCTGGGCGCCATCAACCTGGGTTTGGACCTGCAGGGTGGCGTCCACGTGGAGTTGCAGGCCGTAGAAAAGGACAGGCCGGTTACCGATGAAGATATGAGGCAACTGGAGCAAGTGATGCGGAAGCGAGTGGACGAACTGGGTGTCAGCGAGCCCATTATCCAGCGCATCGGTGAAAAACGCCTGATCGTGGACCTGGCCGGGGTGGAAGACACGGAACAAGCTGTAGAAGTGATCGGCAAGACGGCCCAACTGGAGTTTAAAAAGTCCGACGGGACGGTAATCCTTACTGGTAACCTTTTGAAGGACGCTGTGGCAACTATTGATCCCAATAACCAACAACCGGAGATCAACCTGGAGTTCGATGCCCAGGGGACCAAGGCTTTTGCCGAGGCGACTGCGGAAGCCGCCGGCTACCCGGAAGGAGATCCCATGAGACGCATCGCAATTCTGCTGGATGGGGAAGTGTTAACCAATCCCCATGTTACTGAGCCCATCCCCAGCGGTCGTGCCCGGATCACCGGAGGTTTTGACAGCTACCAGGAAGCGGCCAACATTGCCGCCCTGCTGCGCGGTGGTGCCCTCCCGGTATCCATGGAGATTATCGCCAAGCAGACGGTAGGCCCCACTCTGGGGGCCGACTCCCTGGAGAAAAGCAAAATCGCGGTAATTGCCGGTTTGATTGCGATATCGCTGTTCATGATTTCTTACTACCGCCTGCCGGGCTTGATTGCCAACTTCTCGTTGGTGGTTTACGCCCTGATTGTACTGGGTACCATGGTGCTCATCAAGGCGGTGCTGACCCTGCCGGGGATCGCGGGCCTTTTGCTTTCGGTGGGTATGGCGGTGGACGCCAACATTATCATCTATGAGCGCGTGAAGGAAGAGTTACGTAACGGCAAAACGCTGCGGTCCGCGGTGGAAGCAGGTTTCAAGCGGGCATTCTGGACTGTGTTCGATGCCAACGTCACCACCTTGATCGCCGCGGCAGTGCTGTACTACTTGGGTACCGGGCCTATCCGTGGGTTTGCGGTTACCTTGAGCATCGGTATCCTGGCCAGCATGTTTACCGCCATCACCCTGACGAGGTGGCTGCTGCGCATGGTGGTCAAGGTGGATGCCTTTAAGAAAATGACGCTTTACGGCGTGAGGGGAGGGGCCGGCAATGAGGCGTAAATTTAATTTTGTAGGCCGGCGCAAGCTGTGGTACCTTCTTTCCTTGCTGATCATTATCCCGGGCATGATTTCTTTCTCCGTTCAGGGACTGAATACGGGGATCGATTTTACCGGCGGTAACATTTTCCGCTTGCAGTTTGAACAGCAGGTGGATACGGGGCAACTCCGGGAGGTTATGGGAGCGGAGAACATGAAAGACTTTTCCCTGCAGCAGTCGGGGGAGCGGCAATTTATTATCCGTACGCCGGAACTGGCTGAAGAGGACAGTAAACAGCTGTTGCGGGACCTGGAGCAGAAGCTGGGCAAGCTGGAAGTCTTAGGTAACGATAAGGTGGGGGCGGTGATCGGTGCCGAACTCCGTAAGAACGCCATCATGGCCCTGGTTATCGCCTCAATCCTGATGGTAATCTACATTACCATCAGGTTCGAGTTCTTCTTCGCCATTGCGGCTATTACGGCTCTGTTGCACGACGTAATGGTGACTGTGAGCATATTTTCCTTGTTCCGTATCCAGGTGGACAGCGCCTTTGTGGCAGCCATCCTGACCATTATCGGTTACTCCATTAACGATACCATCGTAATCTTCGACCGTATCCGGGAAAACCTTAAGCTGCACAGGAAAGAGAGCCTGGAAGAACTGGTCAATAACAGTATCAGCCAGACCCTGACTCGTTCCATCAATACTGTGCTCACGGTGGTAATGGCCCTGCTGGCGCTGATCTTCTTGGGTGGGGAAACCACCCGGGTCTTTGCCCTGGCCATGCTGGTGGGGACCCTCAGCGGGACCTATTCCTCCATCTTTACCGCCAGCCCCCTGTGGATTGATCTGCGGGGTTGGAGGAAGCGGCAGTATAGCGCCCAGAGGGCTCGTGCTTAATTTGAGTAAGCTGGTCGTCAGAGGCCGGACACCGGAAAAAGAGAAAATAGGGGAAAAACCCCGGTAGATGCCGGGGTTTTTCTTTGCCAGTATTGCAAATAATAACCTTATCTATTCTTTGGCTGTTTAGGCGGGTGAAGCAGGTGTTCTGGTGGCGTCTACTATGGATCTGGTGGTTAATGGCCGGTACCGGGCTAACCCTGGTGGATGGAATTCCCGGACTGCTCCTCTACCTGGCGGGGGTGGCCGTCTTGGCATGGGCGTCCGGTTTTACAATTGTAAGTACCGCTCAACTAGTTTGGTTACTGGGGATCGGGACTGCTGTCATGTTGCTGACGGCTGTTGCGGACCGGTTGCTCACGCGCCGGTGGCCGGTGCCCCACCAAGTGGCAAGCATACTGGTGGGATTTACAATGGGCGGGTTGTTGCTGGGAATGTTTTTCGGTCCGACCAAGGGACTGGCGGCGGCGGGAGCGGGTACCGGCCTACCCCTTTTCATGTTATACCGGAGGTACGGCCCCGGTCGCCTGCTGGCCGGCTCCCTGGGGCTGCTGCTGAGGGTGACGGGGGTGGTGGCCTTAAGCGGGTTATTAGCCTGGTGGGTGTTAGGCGGTTGATTGAATAGGTAGTTGCCTGGCGGTACCAGGTGTGCTACAATGAACGAGTAGTACGAAATAAAGAGGACTTCCCTGCAACCACGGGTGAAGTTCTATTTTTCTTTTATTGTTTCGGAAATGTTGTTGTTCCGTTCCGAAAGGATGGTGCTATATATATGGATAAGCGAGTGCATGCAGCCCGGCTGAGTATAGCTTCGAATCTGGTGTTAGTTGTGTCAAAGCTCACGGTTGGAATTGCCATCCACTCGGTAGGGGTAATCTCCGAGGCCATTCATTCGGGTATGGATCTGGCCGCGGCGGTAATCGCCTATTTCTCGGTCCGGGAGGCCAGTAAGCCCGCCGATGACCGCCACCGGTTCGGTCATGGAAAAATCGAAAACGTGTCCGGTACCGTAGAAGCCTTGCTGATTTTTGCGGCAGCGCTGTGGATTATCTATGAAGCGGTAAAAAAGCTGTTAGAAGGTACCGGGATGATGGCGGTAGGCCCTGGTATAGCGGTGATGGCTGTATCCGCTGTGGTAAACCTTTTGGTGTCTCGCCGGCTAAGACGGGTGGCCAGGGAAACTGACTCCGTCGCGCTGGAGGCGGACGCCATGCACCTTACCACCGACGTGTACACTTCCGTGGGGGTGGTGGTAGGTCTAATCGGCATCCGGCTAACCGGTTGGACATGGCTGGACCCTGTAGTGGCTATCCTGGTGGCTTTTTTCATCATCAAAGCGGCATACCGGCTAACGTTGCAGGCATTTCTACCGCTGCTGGACGTCAAGCTGCCATCCGCGGAGGAGGAGGCCATTATCGCGATCATTGAAACCCATGCCCAGGAATACATTGAGTTCCACAGGCTACGTACCCGCAAGGCAGGGGCTGAGAGGCACATCGACCTGCACATGGTGGTTCCCCGGCATCGGCCGGTAGACCAGGTGCATGAGTTTTGCCACCACATCGCTGACGATATTGAAGAGCGGTACCCTAACACCCACGTGATGATCCACGTGGAGCCCTGCCAGGATGACTGCCGGAGTTGTTATGAGTGCCAGGGGGTTAGTTAAATTTGACCCTTCTGCAGGAATCCGGCCGTATTGACACGAAAAATATCTTCGTTAGAAGAATAGCCGGAGGTGCTGAAATGCAAACCTATCTGATCCTGGCGCTGGTTTTTGCCCTCCTGGTGGCGGTATTCGCCATCCAGAATGCTGCCGCAGTAGATATCCGGTTCTTTAGCTGGACGTTCTCCGGTATCTCCCTGGTGCTGGTGATTCTGGGGTCGGCGGTGGTGGGGGCTGTCTTTACCCTGCTGTTGGGCGCGCCCAAACAATTCAGCATGTTTCGCCGGGTCAAGGAATGCCAGTTTCAGAATAGGAGACTGCAGGAGGAACTGGATCAAATTAAAGGCACCTTGGGGGCGGCCGGTGGCGTGCCGGATAACAGTCCCGAGCCTGCGGGCACCCCCAATGAAGTGTAAAACGCCTGTTGACACTGTACTATTGGCCCGTAACCTTGCAGTGGATACGGGCTTAATTTATAATTAACCCGGGGGGAAGAAATGTATCCTGAGGAAAAGTTGTGGTCGGTAGCAGCGCCCGACCTGGCGCTGCAACGACTTTTTAGCCAAAAACTGGGAATCTCTCCGGTGGTAGCTCAGGTGCTGCTGAACCGGGGTATTACTGATATTCACCAGGCACGCCTGTTCTTAAGCGGAGCCCTGAGCCAGCTGCGGGACGCTCGCGATCTTTCGGGAGTACCGGCGGGTGTGGCTCGTATTCTTGAGGCGGTCCGTTTAGGGGAACTGGTACTGGTTTACGGGGATTATGACGTGGATGGGGTTACAGCCACTGCCTTGCTGGTTGGGGTACTGCGTTCCCTGGGAGGAAACGTATCTTTTTACATCCCCGCCCGCAGGGAGGAGGGGTACGGCCTTAACTCCCAAGCCCTTGCTTGGGCGCACGAGCAGGGTTTTTCCCTGGTAATCACGGTAGACTGCGGGATAACTTCTGTGGCCGAGGTCGCTCTTGGGAATTCCCTCGGTTTGGACGTGATCATTACTGATCACCATGAGCCCGCTGGAGAGTTGCCACCTGCCCTGGCAGTCATCAACCCGAAGCTGGCCGCTGCAGGAGAGCTGCTCCCGCTGGCCGGCGTGGGAGTGGCCTTCAAACTCGCCCAGGCACTGCTCGGGGAGTCCGGTGGTACGCCGGTGAACGGCACCCTGGCCGGAGATCAGCTAGACCTGGTAGCACTGGGTACCATTGCTGACGTGGTACCGCTGGTAGGAGAAAACCGCATTCTGGTGAAATATGGCCTACCCATCCTGGCAACCACCTCGCGCCCGGGGCTGAGGGCACTGATAGAGGTCGCCGGTATTGCGGACAAGCCAATGACGCCGGGGCTGGTAGCCTTTGTCCTGGCACCGAGAATTAACGCCGCCGGCCGGCTGGGAGACGCCAATCCAGTGGTGGACCTGTTGCTTACTCATTCTTCGCAGCATGCCTGGGACCTGGCCCGGCGGCTGAACCGGGAAAATGAGGCCCGGCAGGCTGTCGAGATGCAGATAAGTAAAGAGGTGGCGGAACGAATCGCCGCGGAAGTGGAACTGGAGCAGGAGCGGGTGGTGGTGCTGGCCTCTCCCCTCTGGCATGCCGGCGTGGTGGGTATTGCCGCTTCGCGGGTGGTAGACAGGTATCACCGGCCGGCGGTGCTCATCGCCCTGGAAGGAGAGACGGGTAAGGGTTCAGCCCGCAGTATTCCGGATTTCCCCATTAATGAGGCCCTGCACCACTGCCGTGATTTGTTGCTGCAGTACGGCGGTCACCGCCAGGCGGCTGGCTTAAGCATCCGGGCGGATCAAGTTCCGGCGTTGCGGAGCCGGTTAAACGATCTGGCGCGGGATTGGTTGGAAGAGGAACAGTTAAGGCCGCGGTTGCGGGTTGATACAGAAGTACTGTTTGACCAGATAGATGAAGAACTGGTAGAACAACTGGAAAGTTTAGCCCCGTTCGGGTACGGTAACCCAGAACCAGTCCTGGCTTACAGGAAGGCCCGGATGGTGGAGTGGCGGGCTGTCGGAAAAAACGGCAATCACCTCAAGTTTACTGTTCGGGGAGAGGGGAAGGAACTGGAGGGAATCGGCTTTAACCTGGCGGCCTTGCAAGAGGTGGCTGCCACGGGAGAGCCGTTAGACCTGGCGTTTTCCCTTGCCAAAAATCACTGGCAAGGAAAGGATAGTATCCAACTGAGCCTGCAGGACTTTCGTCCTCACCACGGACAAGACGTACCTGCTACCCTTTTCCTCGATAAGGCAACAGGGCCGATTAACCGGGTACTTTCAGTTTTGACAGAAGGTAGAAACTGCCAGGTGACCACATCGCCTCAGGCAGGTATCAAACTGCTGTTGGACGTGGCCTCCCACTATTGGTCCCTCGGAAGGGTACGGCTGCTGGTGTTAGCGGGGTCCAGGCAGGAAGCGGGGGCGATCGCCAGGCGAGTGAAAGAAAGGCTAAGTCCTGTTAGATTGACGGTCTGGCAGGGAGACGGAAGCCTGATAGACGGTAAAGTTGATGAAATATTGCTCAGGCTGGTAGAACAGCCGGGTATGCTGGTGGCTACGCCGGCCTTTTTTCGACGGTGCAAGGAACGTTTACTAATTGAACAGTTTGATTTGATCATTACGTGCCTGTTCACCGCTTCCCGGGAGGAGCAGCGGCGCCTGGCCGGAGAGATAACCGGGTCCCCTTTAATGGCAATCAGCGGGCAGGCGGGACTACTACTGCAGGGTGCGGAGGTCATTGCCGGTGTTCCTGCTGGGCAGAATATCAGGGTTACTGACCTGCGCGGGTCTGGTGAGCCCTTGCAGCGGTTACAGGAGCTGATCGCGGCTCCTGGGGGAACCGTGGTCTGGACGGAGCGACCCAGGGTAGCGTTGGGGTTAGTACAAAGGCTCCGGGGGCAATTACCCCGCCCGCGGGAAGTCATGAGCTGGCACCGGGGAATGAGTTGGCAGCAGAAACAAATGGTGACTGGCCTGCTGGAGAACGGCCTGGTGACGGCTGTGGTAGCCGCTGGCCCGATGGACGCTTGGTTACGCTTTGCGCCAGGGCAGGTAGTCTTTTGGGAATATCCCCTTGAACCCGCCGAGATGATGTTCCGGGCACCCACCGGCTCCAGCACACCTGAACCAACCGATATTTACCTTCTGGATGAGGGTTCCCCGGGTGAGCGCGGGGAGGAGGGGGTTAATGCCAACTACCTCGACCGCGAACGACTGGGCCGGCTGTACATGTTGTTAAGGCATTACGCTGCCGGCAAACACATTCTGCTGGCGGAACGAGAGGTGGGCAATTTATTCCACCGGTGCGGTCTTGGCAATCACGGAGGTACCGGCCTGGCGGTGCTCGAAGAACTGGGATTAGTGAAGGTGACTGTAGAGGATGGGGGGTGTATCCGGCTTGTTCTCCCCCCTGTACCGGAAAGAAAACTTGAACTGGCTTCTTCCTGGCGTTACATGGAGTCCCGTTTCGAGGGAAGGATAACGGAAAAATACCGGGCCGTTTTGCGGGAACCGGATCCCGGCTCGTGCATACAGTTGTTCGGGGGAAACCACGAATTTCTCTGGCAGGTATCGCGGACAGATGAGAGGATGGGGTAATATGAATATAGAAGAACTAAAAGCAAAGATCAGGGTAATACCCGACTTCCCCGGACCCGGTATCAGTTTCAAGGATATCACTACCTTGATTAAGGACGGTGACGCTTTTCGCTTTGCTGTCAGGGAACTGGCGAACAAAGTCGGCAACAAGGACATTGAATTAGTGGTGGCACCCGAAGCCCGGGGGTTCCTGGTCGGTATTGCCCTGGCTTACGAACTGGGACTGGGGTTTATCCCGGTGCGGAAAAAGGGAAAACTACCCGCGGGCACCTACCAGGGAGAGTACCAGTTGGAATATGGTACCGATGTCCTGGAGATGCACCGGGACGCTGTTCAGCCGGGCCAGAAGGTGCTGGTGGTCGACGACCTGCTGGCTACCGGGGGCACCGTCTCCGCTGCTATTGGGCTGGTAGAAAGGGCGGGGGGAATTGTGGAGGCCGTGGCCTTTTTGATTGAACTAACTTATCTCCCCGGGAGGAAACAGTTGGAGAAATACGATGTGGTTTCCCTGATAAAGTATTAATGCTGATGGGGTTTTCACTGCCCTGACATCTCGTAGTACAGGCCAGAAAGGGGGTGAGCGCGGTGTCGATTCAGGGCGTCATCCAAAAAGTGCAGACTTACTATCCGCAGGCGGATGTACAACTAGTGCAGCAGGCTTATCTTTTTGCCTCTACCGCCCATCAGGGCCAGCACCGCCGCTCTGGGGAGGACTACATCGTTCACCCCCTGGAGGTGGCCACCATCCTGGCCGAACTGCAGTTGGACGTAGTGACCATCGCGGCGGGTCTCCTTCACGACGTGGTGGAAGATACCAGCTTTACCCTGGAGGACTTGGAGAGAGCCTTTGGTGCGGAGATCGCCCTGCTGGTTGATGGGGTCACCAAGCTGAGCCGGATTGAATACAAATCCAAGATGGAGCAGCAGGCTGAAAACCTGCGCAAGATGTTCCTCGCTATGGCGAAGGACATCAGGGTAATCCTGATTAAACTGGCTGACCGGCTGCACAACATGAGGACTTTAAAACATCAACCGGAAGAGAAGCAGCGCGAGTGCGCCCAGGAAACCCTTGAGATCTTTGCTCCACTGGCTCACCGTCTTGGTATCTTTCGCTTGAAATGGGAACTGGAGGACCTTTCCCTCCGTTACATGGAACCGGAAAGGTACTATGAGCTTGTCCAGAACATTTCCATGAAGCGGCAGGAGCGGGAAGAGTTTATTAACCATGTGATTAAAATCCTGAAGGAAAAACTGGATGAAGTAGGGATTGATGCAGATATTCAGGGACGGCCCAAGCACTTTTACAGTATCTATAACAAGATGGTGAAGCAAGGTAAAGAGTTGGGCGAAATCTACGACCTGATCGCTGTGCGGGTGGTGGTAGAGAGTGTCAAGGACTGCTATGGCGCCCTGGGAATGATCCACGCGCAATGGAAGCCCATCCCCGGCCGTTTCAAGGACTACATCGCCATGCCCAAACCGAATATGTACCAGTCTTTACACACCACGCTCATCGGCCCGTCCGGTGAGCCCTTCGAGGTACAGATCCGCACCTGGGATATGCACCGGACCTCGGAATACGGGATCGCCGCCCACTGGAGGTACAAGGAAGGAAAAAACGGGGATAAAGACTTCGACGCCAAGCTCACGTGGCTGCGCCAGCTTTTGGAGTGGCAACGGGAACTGAAAGATGCCAGGGAGTTTATGGAATCCCTTAAAATCGACCTGTTCTCCGACCGGGTCTATGTTTTCACCCCCAAAGGGGATGTGGTGGAACTCCCGGCGGGCTCGGTGCCCCTGGATTTTGCCTACCGGGTGCACACGGCGGTGGGTAACCAGTGTGTGGGCGCCAAGGTTAGCGGGCGAATTGTGCCTTTGGATTACCGGCTGCAGACCGGAGATATCGTGGAGATTCTCACCTCCAAGACAGGGCGCCCCCGGCGTGACTGGCTGAATATCGTCCAAACCTCCCAGGCCAAAAACCGTATCCGGCAGTGGCTGAAAAAGGAACAACGAGACGAACTGGTGGCCAAGGGCCGGGAGATGCTGGAGAGGGAAACGGACAAAAAGGGCTGGTATACAGCCGAGGCACTTAAGAACAGTAACCTGCAGGAGGCCGCCAAACGTTTCAATATTCCCACAGTGGAGGATTTGCTGGCTACTGTGGGTGACGGTGGACTCACCCCCCTGCAGGTAATGGCCAAGTTGAAAGAGGCGGTTCCGGGGCTGGTCACCGAGGCGCCGGCACCCTTACCTTCGGTAAAGCCGTGGAGCGGGTATGGGAAACCTTCCCAGGGCATCAGGGTAAGAGGCGTGGACAACGTGGTGGTTCGCCTGTCCCGCTGTTGCAACCCGGTGCCCGGGGATGATATTGTCGGCTATATTACCAGGGGGCGGGGGGTTTCCATTCACCGTTCCGATTGCCCAAACATTGCCCACCACCATGATAACGAGCTGGAGCGGATCATCGAGGTGGCGTGGGATCTGGAAGCTGAGGCCATTTACCAGGTGCATATCGAGGCGGTGGCCGTAGACCGTCCCCGGTTAGCTATGGACATCATGACCACCATTGCGGACACCAAGACCATCATCAATTCGGTACACGCCCGGGCCACCAGGAATAACCTGGCTACCGTGGACCTGAAGATTGAGATCAAAAGCCTGGACCATTTGAACTACATCACGGAAAAGGTTAAAAGAATCAAGGATGTGCTTGAAGTAAAACGAGTAACACCTTCGTAGCAGGAGGCAAGAAGCAAGAGGCAGGAAGCAGGAATAATGGTGTTGGTAGGGGGAGTGGGAAATTGCGGGCGGTAGTTCAGCGGGTGCGGCGGGCCAGCGTCGCCGTGCAGGGTAACCAGGTAAGTTCTATCGGGGCAGGTCTGGTGGTCCTGCTGGGCGTCGGCTCTGGTGATGATTTGCAGGCTGCCAGGTACCTGGCGGAGAAGGTGGCTCACCTCAGGATATTTTCCGATTACGAGGGCCGGATGAACCGGTCGGTTCTGGATACCGGCGGAGAAGCGCTGGTGGTTTCGCAGTTCACCCTTTACGGGGACTGCCGTAAAGGCCGGCGCCCGGGTTTCGACCGGGCAGCAAGGCCTGAACTGGCGGAGGAATTGTACCTCCGCTTCGTGGATTACTTGCTGGAGTTGGGAGTGCCGGTAGCCACAGGCCGGTTTCAGACCGAGATGCTCGTAGAGATTCATAACGATGGGCCCGTTACTATGCTGTTGGACAGCGAACGCCAATTTTAAACTGAGGAGGAGAGTGGATGTTTTTCAAAACACTGGTTGTGGGGGCCATAGAAACCAACTGCTACGTGGTGGCCTGCCGGGAGACCAGGGAAGCGGCTGTAATCGACCCCGGAGCCGAGGGACAGCGGATTTTACAGGCTGTAGCGGAAGATGGCCTGCGGGTAAAATACATCATCAATACCCACGGCCATGGGGACCATATCGCCGCTAACGGGACGGTTAAAGAGGCCACCGGCGCGGAGATACTCATTCACCAGGACGACGCGGTTTACCTTACCGACCCCAAGAAGAGCCTGCTTGCTTTCATGGGAGCCAACAAGCCCGAGCCTCCTGCCGACCGGACTCTCCGGGAGGGAGACGTGGTGGAAATAGGCACCACCGTCCGGCTGGAGGTTATACATACCCCTGGGCATACTCCCGGAGGGATCTGCCTCAAAGCAGGTAACGTCATTTTTGCTGGGGATACTCTGTTTGCCGGGTCGGTAGGAAGGACCGACTTTCCTGGAGGCTCTTACAGCAAATTGATCAGTTCCATCAAGGAGAAGCTGCTACGGTGCCAAGACGATGTGGAGGTCTACCCGGGCCATGGCCCCGGCACCACTATCGGAGAGGAGCGGGCTTATAACCCTTATTTATCATGAATATAGAGTAGTTTTTGATAAAGTTAACTAAGTGGGGATATGGTTGCAGGTGAAATTACTCTTACCCGATAACATTTCTGTTGCCGCAGTACAGGACGTGATCTGGCTGTTTTTGCCAGGGGTGGAACTTTCACTGTTGGCAGGAGCAGCGCCTGTTGACAGTAAGGTTCCGGTGCTGGAGGTACGGGTGGAAGGCGGCCCAGGTGGGCTGTACGGGTGGGCGGCTTACCACAGCACCGAGGGGATATTTTGTCACGAAAGGAAGACAGGACCGAGTCCTACCGGTGAGGTGGCTAATGAAAGGAAGCGCCTGGCCAGGCTGCTGATCTTCTTCGCTCTAAAAGAAGCTACCGGCAAAGAGCCTGGACCCTGGGGTATTTTCACCGGGATCCGGCCTACCAAGATTGTTCACCGTCTTTTGGACAGGGGATGCAACCGGGAGCAGACCGTGGAGATACTTTGCCGCGACTACGCGGTAAGGGCTGGCAAAGCTGAACTGATTACCGGTATCGCTCTCCGCCAGCGTCCCCTGCTGTTACCGTTAGCGAATAACCCTGGTCAGGTCAGCGTTTACATTGGCATTCCTTTTTGTCCCACTCGTTGCCTGTACTGCTCGTTCCCCGCCTATTCCCTCAACCGGCACCGGCAATGGGTGGCACCTTTCACGGAGGTGTTACTGGCGGAAATCAGGGCGGTGGGGGAAGAATTGTGCCACCACAACCTGGAAGTGCAGTCAATCTACTTTGGTGGTGGAACACCCACAAGCCTGGCGGCAGAGCAACTGGCGGAACTGCTTGAGGCAGCCAACCTGTACCTGCGTACCGCCGGGACGGTAGAATTTACCGTAGAGGGAGGGAGGCCTGATACCCTCTCCCTTGAACGATTACGGATATGTGCCGGTGCGGGGGTAACCCGGCTGAGTATCAACCCCCAGAGCATGCAGGAAAGGACCCTGAAGGTCATTGGCAGGGACCATAGCGTGGAGGACGTGTACCGGGCGGTTGAGGCGGCAAGGAACGTCGGTTTTCCGGTGTTGAACATGGACGTGATTGTGGGGCTGCCGGGGGAGGGCGTGGCAGATGTGGAAAGCACCATGGAGCACATCAAGGGGTTGGCGCCGGAGAACGTCACGGTCCATACCCTGGCGGTCAAGCGGGCCTCCCGGCTGCTGGATGAGTTGTCTAACCACCCTCTTCCCACCGGAGAGGAGGCTGCGGCCATGTGGGAAGTAACCAGAAAGTATGCTGCTGGTTCCGGGATGGTTCCGTATTATCTCTACCGCCAGAAACGGATGCTTGGAAACCTGGAGAATGTCGGTTATGCTCTTCCAGGGCGGGAGTGTGTCTACAATATCCAGATGATCGAGGAGCGGCAGACGGTGATCGGTTTAGGAGCAGGGGCGGGCTCCAAGTGGGTCAATCCGCGGGATGGCTCCTTGATCAACCAGTACAACCCAAAGGACCCGCAGGATTATATCCGCCGCCTGCCGGAATTGATTAAGAGAAAAATTGACAAACTCGCGGCTATCCGGTAAAATGGGTTTCAAACGCGTATACAATAAACTTGACGAGGTAATGAACAGAACGAGTACTCTCGTAAGCAGCGCCTTTCAGGGAGAAAGGGCCGTGACTGTAAGCCCTTTTAAGGCGTTATGGGAGGAAGACACCTGGGAGCCGTGCACCGAACGCGACCAACCGCCAGTAGGCTGCACCGGGTGGCGACCGTTACAGCGACCGGAAAGTGGAACGCATGATACGTGCGTTCAACAAGGGTGGTACCGCGGGAATCCTCTCGTCCCTGCATGCTTGACGTGTGCTGGCGAGAGGTTAATTTTTTATCTTGGGGGGATAGATGGTGCTAACAACCAGGCCCCGGGGGACTAACGATATCCTGCCGGGAGAAACGGAAAAGTGGCAGTTTGTGGAGTCGGCCTTTCGAAATATCTGCGGAAGATATGGCTACGCCGAGATCCGCATCCCGATGTTCGAACACACCGAGCTGTTCTTACGGGGTGTAGGGGAGACCACTGATGTGGTGGAGAAGGAGATGTATACCTTTACCGACAGGGGTGGCCGCAGTATTACCCTGCGGCCGGAGGGGACGGCCTCCACGGTGCGGGCTTTTCTGGAACACAAGCTCTTTGCCCAGCCACTCCCGGCCAAAATGTACTATGCCGGCCCCATGTTTCGCTACGGCCGTCCTCAGGCAGGCCGGCTTAGGCAGTTCCACCAGGTGGGTGTGGAGGTATTGGGAGCCAAGGACCCGGCCGTGGATGCCGAGGTGATCACCCTGGCAATGGATTTCTACGGCGAACTGGGACTGCAAGGGTTGGAATTGAGAGTGAACAGTGTGGGGTGCCCGCATTGCAGGCCGGCTCACCGGGAGCGCCTGAAGGAATTTCTGCGCCCGGTGCTGGGAGAACTCTGCGACACATGCCAGGGGCGGTACGAACGGAACCCCATGCGGATCCTGGACTGCAAGAGCCCCCGGTGCCAGGAACTGGTGGCTGAGGCGCCCACCACCACGGTTAGCTTATGCTCGGAGTGCGACAGGCATTTCCGGCAAGTGTTGAAATGTTTGGACCAGGTAGGGGTTAATTACACCGTGGACCAGCATCTGGTACGCGGGCTGGACTACTACACCAATACAACTTTTGAGATTGTGGCAGCGGGGATCGGTGCCCAGAGTTCCATCGGGGGAGGGGGGCGCTACGACGGCCTGGTAGAGGAATGTGGTGGCGCACCCACCCCGGGTATCGGATTTGCCCTCGGATTGGAACGTATCCTGCTGGCGATGGAGGACCAAAATATCTCCATTCCTGTGGCGGAAGCCATGGAGGTATTTGTGGCCACTATCGGGCCGGAAGGTGAGGCGGAGGCGTTTCGAGTCCTTACTGAACTGCGCCGATCAGGGATCAGGGCCGAGAAGGACTTTATGGGCCGCAGCCTTAAGGCCCAATTGAAACATGCTGGCAAGTTCCGTGCCCGTTACACAGTGTTCCTGGGGGGAGAAGAATTTACCAGGGGAGCGGTTTCAGTCCGGGATATGGTTAAAGGAATACAGGAAGAGGTTGCCCTCAAGAATTTGACAACCTACCTGCGGCAGGGATTAGCGCTTTGATCCAGGAAGTAGGAAGTAAGGTGCAACAAGATTGCTGGATAAGGAGGAACCAATTATGGCTGATGTAACAGTAGAATCCATGGCCGGCTTTCAACGCAGCCACATGTGCGGCACAGTTACCCGGGAACACACCGGTGAAGAAGTAACTCTGATGGGCTGGGTGAACCGTCGCCGGGACCACGGGGGGTTGATTTTCATCGACCTGCGGGACCGCTCCGGCCTGGTACAGGTGGTTTTCAGCCCGGAGGTGGACCGGGCGGCTTTTCAGAAGGCGGAACATGTCAGGAATGAATACGTCCTCGCCCTGAAAGGGAGGGTGCGCCGGCGCCCGGAGGGTACCGTGAACCCCAACCTGGCAACCGGGGAAGTGGAGGTTTATGCCCGCGAACTCCGGTTATTGAACCGGGCGCTGACCCCTCCGTTTTACATCGAAGAAGAGGTGGACGTGGATGAAAACGTCCGCCTCCGTTACCGCTACCTGGACCTGCGGCGTCCGGACATGCAGCGGGCCATGGTCACCCGTCACCGCACCGCCAAGGCCATGCGGGACTTCCTGGACCGTCACGGCTTTTTGGAGATTGAGACTCCCATGCTTACCCGCAGCACGCCGGAGGGAGCCCGTGACTACCTGGTACCCAGCCGGGTGCACCCTGGGGAGTTTTACGCCCTGCCCCAATCCCCCCAGATCTTTAAGCAGATTCTGATGGTAGCCGGGATGGACCGTTACTTCCAGATCGTACGGTGTTTCCGGGACGAAGACCTGCGGGCCGACCGGCAGCCGGAGTTTACCCAGTTGGATGTGGAGATGTCCTTCGTGGGGCGGGAAGACGTCATGTCCATGATGGAGGAACTCGTGGCCCATGTTTTCAGGGAGACCCTTGGTGTGACGGTGGAGACACCCTTCCACCGTCTGTCCTACCAGGAAGCCATGGATCGTTTCGGTTCGGATAAGCCGGATTTGAGGTTCGGCATGGAACTGCAGGATGTCTCACAACTGGTAGCCGGCAGTTCATTTAAAGTCTTTAGCAGCGCCGTACAGGGCGGGGGCAGGGTTAAGGGCATCAATGCCAAGGGGTGTGGCGGTTATTCCCGCAAGGAACTGGATGACCTGACCCAACTGGCGGCGGTTTACGGAGCTAAAGGACTGGCCTGGATGGCCGTTAGCGAGGAAGGTATCCGTTCCCCCATCGCCAAGTTCTTTACCGAGGACGAGCTTTCGTCCATCCGGCAATCCATGCAGGCGGAACCCGGCGACCTGCTGCTGTTTGTCGCGGACGAACCCGCGGTGGTTGCCGGCGCCCTGGGGCACCTGCGCATGGAACTGGGGCGGAGGCTCAATCTGATCGACGCTTCAGAATTCAAGTTCTGTTGGGTGACAGACTTCCCCCTGGTGGAATGGGATGGGGAAGAAAGGCGCTATGTGGCCATGCACCATCCCTTTACTTCCCCGCTGGAGGAAGATATCCCGTTAATGCAAACAGACCCGTCCAGGGTTCGGGCCCAGGCCTATGATATGGTCCTGAACGGGGTAGAACTGGGCGGCGGCAGCATCAGGATCCACCGGCGGGATCTCCAGGAAAAAATGTTCGGCCTGTTGGGCTTTAGCCCGGAAGAGGCCAGGGCCAAATTCGGGTTCCTGCTGGATGCCTTTGAATATGGCACTCCGCCCCATGGTGGCATTGCCTTCGGTCTGGACCGGATGGTGATGTTGATGACCGGGCGGGAAACCATCCGGGACGTCATCGCCTTCCCCAAGACTCAAAGCGCTGCGGACTTGATGATGCAGGCGCCTTCTGACGTCTCCCAGCGGCAGTTGAAGGAACTTCACCTCAAACTGGATGTAAATCCCAGAAAGGCTTGAGGCCATGTATAAACCATACCTTTTTTGTCATACTAGAGGCGTGAGGCTAATTATTGACACTTGAAAGGGTACGGAATTTGTGCTACCATAAACGTGCCAGCATTAAACACGCCAAAGGTTGCCACACCCTGCGATGCGCGTGAAGGTCGCTAGTGTTGAGCCAACACCAACACATAGGGAGCCCCATCTCTGGTTGTAGCATGTATGCCCCCTCCGAGGGGAAACATAAAGCAACAGGAAGGCACCCACCTGCGAGAGCAGGTTCAAAACTGCGGCTGTCCACGGCATATGTGGGGTAAAGCGTCATCTGCCGCTTAAGCCTACGCTCATTAACTATGAGGGTGGGCTCTGTTTTTTTAAAAAAAGGAGGTTCGCTGGTGCAGCATCAATTTTCCCGTACTGAACTATTAATTGGGCCGGAAGGTCTGCGCATCCTTGAGCAAAGTAAAGTGGCGGTATTCGGGATAGGCGGGGTGGGTTCCTTTACCGTCGAGGCCCTGGCCCGGGCCGGTGTGGGAAGCCTTGTACTGGTTGATTTCGACGAGATCTGTCTCACCAACATTAACCGGCAACTGCACGCTCTGTACTCTACTGTGGGGGAACCTAAGGTGGAGGTAATGAAAAAGCGGGTACTGGATATCAACCCGCGGGCGCGGGTAGAGGCCATCCAGCAGTTCTATTCTCCGGAAAACGGGGCATCCCTGCTCACCCGCGATGTCAG
The DNA here is from genome assembly GCA_000987045.1 of Clostridiales bacterium PH28_bin88. GTDB lineage: Bacteria > Bacillota > PH28-bin88 > PH28-bin88 > PH28-bin88 > PH28-bin88. Next base: position 37,218 of record LAKY01000067.1, read on the forward strand.
CTATGTGGTAGACGCTATGGACACGGTATCCGCCAAGGTTCACCTGATCGCGAGTTCTTCCCGAGCAGGGATACCGGTGGTCTCCTGCATGGGGGCCGGAAACCGGCTGGATCCCACCACCTTCCGGGTTGCTGATATCTCCGAGACGCGGGCTTGCCCGCTGGCCAGAGTGGTAAGGAAGGAGTTGAGAAAGCTCGGAATTGTAAAGGGTGTTAAAGTGGTATACTCACCCGAACAGCCGCTGGTTCCCGACAAGTCCCCGGTTGATTGCAAGAATTTCTGCGTTTGCCCCGGCGGTGACGCGCACTGTACCAGGAAAAACCAGATTCCGGGCAGCATCTCCTTTGTGCCCCCTGTGGCCGGATTGTTTCTGGCATCGGTAGTGGTTAACGACCTCCTGCACAAGCCAGCTTGACAGTCGCCTGTTCGTGTCATGTGCGCTAACCGATCTACTGATGAACCTTGCAAATTCAAGGGATATCTTATATAATAACCATAGTTTGTACCGGGTATAGGTATGAAAGGGGGCGTGTTCTGTGCCGGCATCCTATGCGGCATCCAAGGAGGACCTCTTGCGCCGGTTGAAAAAAATCGAGGGGCAGGTTAAGGGTATCCAGCGGATGGTAGATGAAGAACAGTACTGCGTGGATGTGATGATCCAGATCGCTGCTGTCCGGGCGGCCTTGAACAAGGTGGGGACCATCATCTTTGAGCACCATACTCGAGGATGCCTGAAATACGCCATGGAAGAGGGAAAAGTGGACGAGATGGTGGACGAGCTGATTCAGGTCATGGGTAAATTTGGCAGTTAAGAAAGTTTTTCTATAACGATTAAAGGGGGAAGGAAATTGGCCAGCGGAAATCTTTTCACTCTTACCGATGCCAATTTTGATGCGGAGGTGCTGCAGTCCGGCAAACCGGTGTTGGTGGACTTTTGGGCGGTCTGGTGCGGTCCTTGCAAGATGATCGCCCCGTTAGTGGAGGAACTGGCGGAGGAATACGCCGGAAAAGTCAAGATCGGCAAACTAAACGTGGATGAAAGCGGGGAAACTCCGGGCCGGTACGGTATCATGAGTATTCCCACCCTGCTGCTGTTTAAAAACGGTGAGGTGGTAAACCGCCTGGTGGGCTACCAGCCCAAAGAACACCTGGTCCGCATGATCAACGGCGCCTTACAGGAGTAAAACAATTTGGAAATCCATTTAGGGGTGAGGTTTAAGAAGAGAGCCGGGGAGTGATCCCCGGCTCTCGGCTTTTTAGTGCAGGTCATTGCAGTACTTTTGCACTGTCTCCTGGGAACAGGGTTTGGTTAGTAAGGAGACGATGATGAAGAAGATAAACGCCACCGGGATCCAGTACATCTGGTGCCCGACAGGGATCAGGTTGGGCTTCTGGCTCAGGAAGAACCAGTGAGGGCTGCCCAGTGCATTCTTGGCGTAAAGCCAGGAAAAGAAGGTCAGCGGCAGGAATACCAGGATGGTGGAGAAAGCCGCCGCCTTGGTAGCCCGTGGCCACCAGATCCCCAGGATCATAGGTGCGCCGGTGGTTGCGATGATGGTAACGAAAGCCCAGCCGGAGAGGTCCAGTACCAGGGCAATAGGGTTGAAGGCGAAGACGGTGCCGATGATGATTATAATCACTGACCATACCCGCATGGATTTTACCGGGTTATCGATAGCCCACTTGCTGCCGAACACCTTGCCCATCCAGTCGCGGCCAATCATCACGTTCAGCACCATCACCCAACCCGATGCGGTGGACATGGCGATGGCCAGACCGCCGGCCACCAGTAGACCGAGGAGCCACGGGTTATTCAATGCCTCCACCGCGGATACCATCGAGTAGTCGGTAACCGCCACACCACCGACATTGTACAACCCCTTGATTTTGCCCAGTAAGTCGACGGCGTTTTTGGCGCCCAGTTGGGTCATCAGCGGGTGCAGGGTTTCAATAACCATCCGGGCGGAGGTGCCGATAATGATCAGGCCCCAGTACATAGCACCGCCGATTAACGTGCACCATGCCACCGCCCGGCGGGCTGACTTCAGGTCCATGGCGGTAAAGAAGCGTACTACCGTGTAGGGCATGGTGGCGAAGCCGAAGTGCCACACGAAATAGAAGCTGACCATCCCTGTCCAGATTGACATGACCGGGTGAGAAGCCTTGCCTGGCACGGCCCCCGGCGCCAACCAGAAGTTGGGGTTATTGGCGTATACCGCGTCACCCAGCCCGGCAAACCCACCGAACTTGACCAGGATGGCCAGGGCGGCGGCCACAGCGGCTACCGCCATCAGGATGCCCTGGAAGGCGGTGGCCCAGGTGGTGGAAACCATCCCGCCGAGGTATACGTAGAACAGCACCGCGATAGCGCCAATGATTACCGCATACTGGTAAGGGATCTTCAGGATTGCCATCATGAACAGGGCGGTGCCTACCAGGGACAGCACCACGTAAGCCCATCCCGATACCAGCACGGGCAGACCGGCGACGATCCGCATAGCCTTATCGCTTTCGTAACGGTCAGCGTAGTAATCGGTAAAAGAAATGGGTGCATACTTTCTCAGGGGAGCTGCCGTAAGCATGGAGGCCAGCGGCATCCCGCCGATGATACCGATGAGGGCCCACCAGAAGGGGTAGCCCATGATGAAGATAAAAGCCGGCAGTCCCAGGAAACTGGCGGGGCTGAGGTAGGTAGCCGCCAGGGCGGCGCCGTTAACAAAGGAGCCCACTTTGCGGCCGGCTACATAGTAATCCATGGGGTTTAAGGACGCTTTCCTGGTAAAATAACCAATGCCGAATATAATGATGAAATATATAACCGCAGCGCCAACTACAATCGGGCTAGTTTGCATCCTTGGTAACCCCCTTTTGAACCGTTAGTTTCTGTTCTTCAGCCTTTTCCGGGAAGTAGAACCAAAGAACGGCAATAGTCAAATTAACGATCAACATCATAAAAATATTCCCGTAATAGAACTGAGCGGGGGCGCCGAACAGTTTGGCCCCATAGACAAAACCCGGGACATTCATTTCAATGATCATAAACAAAAAGGTAAAACCGTAAAGAATAGCAATGCCTATCCAAAAAATTGGGTGCATCCCTTTGAACAAAGGACCTTCCTCCTTTTTGCAAGATTGGGTCGATACACAAGATTAAGACAATAGACAATAGTCTGAAATTAAACCTCGCAATTCCCCCTTTCGTTTGGTATTATTCATGGGGTATTTGATCACCTTCCTTCCCTAAGTTTTCGGAGAGGGAGACTTAATAAATAACCGATAATGGAGTTCGGATAACCCCAGCATCGACGCCATAGGGACCGCCAGGCCGACGATCCCGCCCCATAAAATGTTGCGAGAAAGATCCAGGCCTGCAAGGTATAAAAGAAAATTGATACCTACCCCTAACAGGAAGTACGGGGTGTACAGTTTACTTTTTTTAAAGGCTTTCCGCCAGCCCTCCCGTTCCTCTTCAGTGGCGAATTCCAGGCTACGGGTCCCCATCCGGTCTCTAACCTCCAGGGTATAACCCTTTTGCTCTTGCTTACTGACTTTTCTCGGTGGTTCTTTGATGTTACCCGCCTCCTTTCGTTTTTCCAGTACCTTGTTCCAATTACATCATAATATCCAGGGTGAGGTTATCATAGCCTATGTCGGTAATTGGAACAATATAATCTCTGGATGGGAGGAAACCGGGGGGGAACGGTTGCGGAAATCTTACAGTATGGTTAAAAACCGACCAGCTCGTCAGTCATGTGAAAGTATGTTACAAAAAGGTTTTTGCGGGGCTGCGGCGAAACTTACACAGGTATGTATTTCATAAGCGGGAGGGTACTAGCTTGGACAAGTGGATCGATTTACGCAGCGATACCGTTACCTGTCCCACTGAGGCGATGCGTGAGGCCATGGGGCAGGCTGAGGTTGGAGACGATGTTTACGGCGAGGATGTAACGGTGAGCAGGCTGGAGGCGGTCGCCGCGGAAAAGATGGGTAAGGAGGCTGGTTTGCTGGTTGCCAGCGGTACCATGGGTAACCTGGTGGCCTTGTTAACCCATACCCACCGTGGCGAAGAGGTGCTGGTAGAGGCGGAAGCCCACATTTATTATTATGAAGTGGGCGGAATGGCGGCGCTGGCTGGAGTAATGCCTAGGCTATTACGCAGTGAAAAAGGGGTGGTGACAACCGGTCACCTCCGAGAAGCGCTGAGACCTGCTGACCTGCACCTTCCCCGCACCACTCTGCTTTGCCTGGAAAACACCCATAACCGGGCCGGGGGAACCGTGGCTTCTGTCCAGCAGATGAGAGAGGTTACCAGCCTGGCCCGGGAGTACGGCCTGCGGGTTCACCTGGATGGCGCCAGGATTTTTAACGCTGCGGTAGCCCTGGGCGTACCGGCCAGTGAGCTGGCCAAGGAGGCCGACTCGGTGCAGTTTTGCCTGTCCAAAGGCCTTGCCGCTCCAGTGGGTTCCTTGCTGGTAGGTGACAAGGAGTGGATTGATCAAGCCCGCAAGTGGCGCAAAACGGTAGGTGGCGGGATGCGGCAGGCGGGGGTGATTGCCGCGGCCGGCCTGGTCGCCTTGGAGTCCATGGTGGATCGCCTGGCGGAGGATCACCGCCTGGCCAGAGTGCTGGCCGAGGGCCTAGCCGGGATGCCGGGCATCTTGATAGACATGGGTACTGTTCAAACCAATATTGTGGTGTTTGACGTTTCGGGTACCGGGATGGCTGCGCCCGCCTTTGTCACCGCCCTGAAAGAGCGCGGGGTAAAGTGCAATGCTTTCAGCCCGAACACAGTGCGCATGGTTACCCACAAGGACGTGGATGAGGGGGACATTCAACGCACCCTGGAGATCGTTCGGGAGATGCTTCGTTGTTAGTGACTAGTGACGGGTGACTAGTTTCTGGTGGTTGAATTGGGCTTAATGGCAGCTTCAAGGGCGGAGGTTAGCGTCGTGTTCCTTTGCCAAACAGGAAAGATGCAAGTAAAATCGAGGTTTCGATATCATAGCAGGAGGTGGCGTTTGTGGACCTGTTTGAGGCTCACCGGCAGGAGCAGTTGGCCAGGACCGCTCCTCTGGCCCTGCGGATGCGCCCGCGGACGTTAGACGAGTTTGTGGGCCAGGAGGAGATTGTGGGCCATGGGAAGCTGCTCCGGCGGGCCATCGAGGCGGACCAGCTTTCTTCTCTAATTTTGTACGGGCCACCCGGTACCGGCAAGACCACCCTGGCCCGGATCATTGCCAACACCACCCGCGCTCACTTTCACCAGCTCAATGCCGTTACCGCCGGTATTGCCGACCTGCGCCAGGTGATCCAGGAAGCCCGGGAACGGATGGGCATGTACCAGCGGCGGACCATTCTCTTTATCGATGAGATTCACCGCTTCAATAAAGCCCAGCAGGATGCCTTGCTGCCGGCGGTGGAGGAGGGTACGGTGGTACTGATCGGGGCCACCACTGAAAATCCCTTCTTTGAGGTGAATACCGCTCTGGTTTCCCGCTCCCGCATCTTTCGTTTGCGATCCCTTAGCGACGGCGAGATACGCCTGCTCCTGGAGCGCGCCCTGGCCGATGGGGAGCGGGGTTTGGGCCATTTCAAGGTGGAGGTGACCCCGGAGGCCATGAATCACTGGGTGCTGGTGGCCGCCGGGGACGGCCGGTCAGCCCTCAATGCTCTGGAACTGGCGGTACTGACTACTGCTCCGGGTCCGGACGGAGTGCGCCGGATCACCCTGGAGGTGGCGGAAGACTCGATCCAGCGGCGGTGCGTGCTTTATGACAAGTCGGGCGACCAGCATTACGACGTTGTCTCCGCCTTTATCAAGAGCATGAGGGGGTCAGACCCGGATGCGACGCTGTACTGGCTTGCCCGGATGGTTTACGCCGGGGAAGATCCGGCCTTCATCGCCAGGCGGATCATGATCCACGCCGCCGAGGACGTGGGCTTGGCAGACCCTCAGGCGCTGCTGGTGGCGACTGCTGCCGCCCAGGCGGTGGAAAGGGTGGGTTTCCCTGAGGGGAGAATTATCCTGGCGGAAGCCGCCCTGTACGTAGCCCTGGCACCAAAAAGCAATGCGGTGGTCAAAGGGATTGATGGGGCCATGCATGCCGTGGAAAAAGGGGACACCGGACCGGTACCCGTCCATCTCCGGGATGCCAGTTACAAGGGTGCTAAGGCCCTGGGCCACGGTGCGGGGTACAAGTACCCTCACGATTACCCCGGAGGTCGGGTACCACAACAGTATTTGCCGGACCCCATCACAGGCCGGAAATTTTACCACCCGTCAGGCTACGGTAAAGAAAAAAGCGAACAGAGCAAAAAAGAATAAAAATAAACCTGCTGCGGAATTATAAAAACCAGAGTAAAAAGCTCGGGTTTTTTTGTTGACAATACCCGACAGCTTTGCTATGATATAAATACCGAGGGAATAGCTAGGAATTAGGAGGTGATGGGTATTGAAACTATCCACTAAGGGAGAATATGGATTGAGAGCCATGTTCGATCTGGCCCAGCACTTCGGGGAGGGCCCTATCTCCCTGAAGAGTGTGGCGGAACGGCAGGAAATATCCGAGCACTACTTGGAACAGTTGATTGCGGGCTTGAGAAAGGCCGGGCTGGTAAAAAGCGTGCGGGGCGCTCAAGGGGGCTATACCCTGGCCAGAGAACCAGCGGAAATCACCGTGGGAGATGTCATCCGCGTACTGGAAGGACCCATTGCACCCATGGACTGCGTAAGCGATGAAGAGACTGACCTCTGTTCACGGGCGGAGTTCTGTATCACCAGGAATATTTGGGAGAAGGTACGGGACAGTATCAACGAGGTACTTGATTCCATTAATTTACAGGATATGTGTGACGAAGCCGAAAAGGTTAAACAGGGACAGGAGTACCTCATGTATTACATCTAATAAGTGGTTTTAGGTGAAGGAAGGATGGAGTGGATAGGATGAGGAAAGTATACCTGGATCACAGTGCCACCACACCGGTACATCCCGAAGTGGCTGATCTGATGATGCAGTACCTTACCAGCACATGGGGTAACCCTTCCAGCATCCACGCCTTTGGACGGGAAGCCCGGAAGGGTGTAGAGGAGGCCCGGGAGCGAGTGGCTGGTCTTATCGGTGCCAAGCCGGAAGAGATTTTCTTTACCAGCGGTGGTACCGAGGCCGATAACATGGCTGTCCTGGGGACAGCCTATGCCAAGCAAAAAAAGGGTAATCACATCATTGCCTCCAGTTTCGAACACCATGCTGTTCTGGATCCCTGCAAGTTTTTAGAGAAACAGGGGTACAGGGTCACCTTTCTTCCGGTGACACCGGAAGGCCTGGTACGGGTGGAGGACGTGGAAGCAGCTATTACCGACCAGACAATTTTGATCACCATTATGCACGTCAATAACGAGGTGGGTACCATTCAGCCCATCGAAGAGATCGGTCGACTGGCTAAAACCAGGGGGATTACCTTCCATACGGACGCTGTCCAGAGCGCAGGTAAGATCCCTGTGGATGTGAATGCCTTGCAGGTTGACCTGATGACTGTATCGGCTCACAAGATTTACGGACCGAAAGGAATTGGGTGCCTGTACGTTCGAAAGGGTACCCGCCTGGAACCTATTACCCACGGCGGGGGACAGGAAAGAAAGCGGCGGCCGGGGACGGAAAACGTTCCCGGTATGGTTGGCTTCGGCAAGGCCGCGGAACTGGCCGCCCGGGAACTGGATTCTGAAAGCGCCAGGTTGACGGTCCTGCGTGACAAACTGATCGACGGCCTGATGAACCGCGTAGATCATGTGCGCCTGAACGGCCACCGCACCAAGCGCATACCTACCAACGTGAACGTCAGTATCGAATTTGTCGAAGGTGAGTCTATACTGCTCAGTATGGATATGCATGGTATCGGTGCTTCCAGTGGTTCTGCCTGTACATCCGGCTCCCTGGACCCGTCCCATGTTTTGTTGGCCATGGGTATTCCTTACGAGGTGGCCCATGGCTCGCTTCGCATGACTCTTGGACGCGATAATACGGAGGAAGACGTTAAATATGTGTTAGAGGTCTTGCCAGGAATTATTGAACGGCTGCGGGCCATGTCGCCCTTAGCTCAGCAAAAGACTGCACCGGTGGGGAAGGAGTGTTGTACAAGTGTATAGCGAAAAGGTAATGGATCACTTTTCTAACCCCCGCAACGTAGGGGAGATCGCCGAAGCTGACGGGATCGGGGAGGTGGGCAACGCCGTCTGCGGCGATATCATGCGCATTTACATCCAGGTTGATGGTAATGTAATAAAGGATGTGAAATTCAAAACCTTTGGCTGTGGTGCCGCCATCGCTACCAGTTCCATGGTAACCGAAATGGTGAAGGGTAAAACCATCGATGAAGCCCTGCGGATCACCAACAAGGCGGTGGCGGAAGCCCTGGACGGGCTTCCGCCCCAGAAAATGCACTGCTCCAACCTGGCTGCGGACGCGTTGCACAAGGCTATTGAGGACTTTCAGAGCAAGCGCAAAGCCTCCTAGTTCAGTCGTCAGTCGTCGGAAAACAGGAGTCGGGAGAAGAATGCGCCAAGTTTACCACGGCCTTGCGATAACTTAAAGGTTTAGGTGTGATAAATGGGCGAACAGAAAACTGTTTTGGTCGCTATGAGCGGTGGGGTGGATAGTTCCATCACCGCCGCTTTACTTAAAAAAGAGGGCCATCACGTAATCGGGGTAACCATGCAGATCTGGCCGGCCGATGCGCCGGCCCCTGCAGGGGACACGGGGTGTTGCTCCCTGGCGGCGGTGGACGATGCTCGCCGGGTAGCCAACAAGCTGGATATTCCCTATTACGTCATGAACTTCCGGGACTACTTTGCGGAAAAGGTAATCGACTACTTTACGGCGGAGTACATGGCAGGGCGTACCCCCAATCCCTGTATTGCCTGCAACCGCTACGTAAAGTTTGAGGCACTGCTGCACAAGGCGCTGGCCATCGGTGCGGACTGCATCGCCACCGGCCATTACGCCAGGATCGGTTTTGATGCCGGCCGGGGGCGTTGGACCATGCGCAAGGCGGTTGACCGGAACAAAGACCAGACCTATGTGCTTTATGGATTCACCCAGGAACAGTTAGCCCGCACCTTGATGCCCCTGGGCGACTATACCAAGCCCCAAGTGAGGCAACTGGCCGCTGACCTGGGGTTGGCGGTGGCGGAAAAGCCGGAAAGCCAGGAGATCTGTTTCGTCCCTGACGATGACTACCGCGGGTTTCTAAGGGAAAGGGTGGGTGATCAAATCCACCCCGGGCCGTTTCTGGACCTCCGCGGTCAGGTCGTGGGCCGCCACCAAGGCATCGCCTACTACACTATCGGACAGCGACGGGGCCTGGGGCTGGCCCTAGGTTACCCCGCCTACGTGGTGGAAATCGACCCTGAGCGTAACGCGGTCATCGTGGGGCCCGGACATGCCCTCCTGCGGGAAGGACTGATCGCCCGGGAAAACAACTTCATCTTGATTGACCGGCTTGACGCTCCTGTGGAGGTACAAGCCAAGATCCGCTATAAGGCCGACGAAGCGCCCGCCACCCTTTTGCCGCAGCCCGACGGCAGGGTGGAGGTGCGATTCCATGCTCCCCAGCGGGCCATCACTCCCGGACAGGCGGTGGTGTACTACCAGGAAGACATGGTGGTGGGCGGTGGGGTTATCGATGCATCCTTATCCGTTTTATAATGTCATTGACACCGGCGGAAAAAGCGTGTAATCTGGAATTGCTGATGAATGAATAATCACTCATACTACGGAATGGTGGAAAAAATTTTATGGTAAAAAGGACCGGGGAAAAATACGACGCCATCATTGATGCTGCTGTCAGGGTTTTTGCCGAAACCGGGTACCACAGGGCACAGGTCTCCAGGATTGCCAGAGAGGCCGGCGTGGCTGACGGCACCGTTTACCTGTACTTCGAAAGTAAAGAGGACATCCTCATATCGCTTTTCCAAACTAAGATGGGTGAGTTTATCGAGACCATCCGCTCAGAAATCGAGGGTCTGGAGGATGTGGGAGAGAAGCTGTCCCGGGTAGTCAGCGGCCACTTTCGCCAGTTAGGCAATCATCGCGAACTTGCGATGGTGACCCAGATCGAACTCCGCCAGGCTGACCCCGGCATAGCTCAGGGCATCTCGCAACCGATGAAGCAATACTTCGAGCTAATAGAGGACCTGGTGAGGGAAGGACAGGTGAAGGGCCAGGTTCCGGCGGACGTGGACGCGAGACTGGCGAGGAAGATGATCTTCGGTACCATGGATGAAGTAGTGACCTCCTGGGTCATGTCCAGCAGGATATATGCTCTGGAGGGATTGTCCGAGCCTGTTTTCCGGTTATTAGCCAGGGGCCTGTTGCAGGCGAAGACAGGAGAATAATAAAAGTTTCTGTCAACGATATAAAGATGCGTACTGTAGCGTACGCATTTTTTCTTTTCGTCATGGCAATAATAGAGTACAAACCCTTACCAATCTTGGGGAGGCAGCATGTTTGCGGAAAGGGAGAGAGCTGCTGAGCTTACCCGTGATCAGCCTGGATACGGGAACCCGGGTAGGGCAAATCAGGGACCTGCTTATAGATACCTCTACCCGCCGGGTTTTCGGGGTAGTGCTTGAGCATGAAGGTTGGCTGCGGGAAGCCCAGGTAATACCCTTTGAGCTTCTGGTTTCGGTGGGACAGGATGCCGTTACGGTTCGGGATAGGGAGGCCATTGTGACCCTCGACGCCGCTTCGCACCTCCATGAGCACGCCAAAGACAGCCTGCTGAAGACCAGAGGCAAAAAGGTTTTTACCGCCGATGGTACCGAACTGGGGACTGTGGAAGACATGGTAGTGGGGATCCCCGAAGGACGTGTGGCTGGCTTGGAGTTGTCCGGAGGAATAATTAATGACGTAATGAAGGGAAGAGCAATCCTGCCCGAATCGGATATCATCATTTTTGGTGAAGATGCCATGGTAGTATCGAAATCCGGTGCCGGGTTTTGGCAGCAAGCACAAATGTAGAGGGTATGGAAGGAGGGTGAGAAGTGGCAGGCAGGTGTCCGCTTTGCGGCGGCAGAGCGATAGGCCAGGTGGGTGTCGACCAGTACTATTGTTGGGACTGCTTTGTAGAATTTAACGAGAAGAAACAGGTATTTGAAATTGCGGAAGACGGCAGCCTGGTATCACTGGGTCCGGTAGCCCAGGAGGCATCAGCCACTTTGGTTTAGTCCTAAACAATTAAGGGAGGTGATTAAGGTGTTCGGGAAAAAGGGGTTCTTTAACGGTCTCATTACGGGAAGCCTGATCGGTACCCTGGTCGGGGCAATCTTTACACCTCAACGCAAGCCAGAGACCAGGAAGCGGCTTGAAGGGCAAACCATGCGCCTGCGTTCCCGGGCTCGTAAAGTGGCTGACAAGGTAACGGGAGGAGTCAATGATTTGTTAAAGCGTGAGCGGTGAGGGACCACCCTCACTTTTTATTCTAACGCCGTTGAACTTTAACGGGGTTTAGTAAGTGGTGAATGATGCGTTGCTACGGTTATTTACTCCAAAAGCCATCCGGATAATGTTTGTCTTACTGATTAGCATGGGCATGCTGTATTTTTTTCTCAAGGTCAGGTTTATTCTCCCCCCTTTTTTCCTCGCTGTCGTATTAGCCTACCTGTTAAACCCGATGGTGGAACTGATCCAGGGTAAAGGATTTTCGCGTGTCTCGGCCATTTTAATAGTGTATTTCAGTTGTATCTTTTTTACCTACCTCCTAGTGGCCTACGGTTTTCCAGTGTTCTTGCGAGAACTGGACGTATTTGCGGAAGCCATACCGGATTACACGTTAAGGGTGCAGTCCCTGGTCCGGGAATTTTACCAGCGTTACCAGCGTATTGACATCCCGGAGAGCGTTCGGCAGGTGATTGATGAGACCTTGGTTGGGCTGGAAGCATCGCTGACAGCCGGTGTCCGCCAGTTGGCCCAGGCCACGATTAACTTCTTTACCCAGTTGATGAGCCTGATGCTGGCCCCGGTATTGACCTTTTACCTGCTGAAAGATGCGGAACACATCAACCGTCGCCTGGCGGCCGTTATTCCTGTCTCCTGGCGTACCCATGTGCTCCCCTTGTGGGAAGAGGTGGACCGGGTACTGATGAAATTTATCCGCGGGCACCTGCTGGTGGCGTCCATGGTAGGAGTGTTGACATCCCTGGGCCTGGCCCTGGTGGGAGTTAAGTTTTACCTCCTGCTGGGGATCATTGCGGGCATCGCTGACCTGATTCCCTACTTCGGACCTATTATCGGGGCGATCCCAGCCGTGGGGCTGGCCTTGTTAAACTCCTCACAGCAGGCTTTATATGTGCTTTTGGTGATGGTGGTGGTCCAACAGGTGGAGAACAACCTGTTGTCGCCGACAATCCTAGGGGACAGTGTGGGACTGCATCCGGTGGTGGTTATCTTTGTCCTGCTGGCTGGGGGACACCTTTTTGGCATCTTGGGTATGCTGCTGGCGGTTCCTTTGACCGCGATCCTTCGGATTATTGTTAATTACCTCTATACCTTGCTGGTGAGTTAACAGCGACGGGTGTTCCAGATTGACATTCAATGGTTGTTTGGGTATAATTGAAAGAAATTCATCACGAAAAAACATATTCCAAAACACTTTGACGGGAAGAGTAGGCATGGAACGAACCCACCAGAGAGGAAATCCTGAGGCTGAAAGATTTCCGGCCTAACTATGCTGAAGGCCCTCCCCGAGTCGCAGGACCGAAGAAAGTAAGTCCTGCCGTGGCGTGCGTTAAACGCCGGTGACGTCAAACACCACGAGGGTCCGGAACCGCGAGGAGCCGGTAAAGCAGGGTGGTACCGCGAGCGCGTAATGCCTCGTCCCTGGCAGTTGTCAGAGGCGAGGCATTTATTTGGAATAGAGGGAGTGACAGTTTAGTGAAGAGAATGACAGGTAACGAATTGCGGGAAAGTTTTCTCAAGTACTTCGAAAGCAAGGGACACACCATTGTCCACAGTTCCCCCTTGGTACCCCATAACGACCCTACCCTCCTGTTCACGAACGCCGGGATGGTACAGTTCAAGGATGTCTTTTTGGGGTTGGACAAGCGTCCCTACAGCCGGGCCACCACTGCCCAAAAGTGCGTGCGGGCGGGAGGTAAACACAACGATCTGGACACCGTAGGAAGGACCGCACGGCACCACACTTTCTTTGAAATGATGGGGAACTTCTCCTTCGGGGATTACTTCAAGCGGGATGCCATCGCCTTTGCGTGGGAGTACCTGACCGGGGTGCTGGAACTACCCAAAGATAGGCTTTGGGCCACCATCTACCTGGACGACGAGGAAGCCTACCAACTGTGGCAGGAACTCACGGAGATCCCGGTTGAGCGAATCGTGAGACTGGGGGAAAAGGATAACTTCTGGGCGATGGGGGATACCGGCCCTTGCGGCCCCTGCAGCGAGATCATCATCGATCGGGGGGAGGAATACGGCTGCGACGCACCTGTATGCGCGCTGGGCAAGTGCGACTGCGACCGGTGGCTGGAGATCTGGAACCTGGTATTCATGCAGTATAACCGGGATGAGAACGGTACTATGACGCCCTTGCCGAGGCCGAGCATTGATACCGGCATGGGACTGGAGCGGGTCTGTTCGGTGCTGCAGGGCGTGAACAGCAACTTTGACACTGATCTTTTACAGCCGCTGATCAAGGGCATGGAGCGCCTGAGCGGCCAGGACTATCACGGGGACGAAAGAGGCTTTCCCTTCCGGGTCATCGCGGACCACGCCCGGGCCTGTACCTTCCTGATCAACGACGGGGTGCTTCCCGGCAATGAGGGCAGGGGGTATGTGCTGCGGCGGATCTTAAGACGGGCGGTACGGTTCGGGAAGGTGCTGGGCGTCGAGATCCCCTTTCTCTACCGCATGGTCCCGGTGGTGCTGGAGGTGATGGCCGGCGCTTACCCTGAGTTGGCTGAGAAAAGCGATTATATTCAACGAGTCGTCCGCCAGGAGGAGGAAAGGTTCCGCGAGACCTTAAGCGAAGGTACGAAAGTTGCCGAGGAAATGATGAACAAAGCCCGCGAGGCAGGGCGGAAGCAGATCACAGGGCGGGAAGCGTTCTTGCTTTACGACACCTTTGGCTTCCCTATGGACCTGATGGAGGATATAGCCGAGGAACAGGGGTTCACCGTAGACAAGGCCGGGTTCGAAGCAGCCATGGAGGAACAGCGCCGGCGGGCACGGGCAGCGCGGGAAGACGTTAAGGCCTGGGATGCGGAGGTGGCCTTTGCGGGACTGTTAGGTGAACTGGGACCCACTACCTTTGTGGGCTATGACCGCCTGGCCGGTGAGGCCCGGGTGTTGGCCGTCATTGAGGGCGGCACCCGGGTTGAACAGGCGGGCGCGGGCGCCGATGTACACGTAGTACTTGACATTACCCCTTGTTACCCGGAGGGCGGTGGCCAGGTGGGTGATAGTGGCGCTCTGTCCTGGCCGGGAGGCGGTGGAGAAATCCATGACACCAAGCGGTTGCCAGACGGGAAGGTCGTCCACCTGGTTAAAATCGCCGAGGGAACCCTGGAAGCGGGAACCAACGTACAAGTGACGGTAAATGCTGAACGGCGCCGCCAGGTGGCTCGCAACCACTCTGCTACCCACCTGCTGCATAAGAGCCTGAAAGAGGTCTTAGGCGACCACGCCAACCAGGCCGGATCGCTGGTGGCGGCGGAACGTCTGCGCTTTGACTTTACTCATTTCGCCCCCTTGACGGCCGAAGAACTGCATGAAGTAGAGGCCCGAGTGAACCGGCGGGTGCTGGAGGGTCTTGGAGTCTCGACCTTGGAGACCACTTTTGACGCAGCCAGGGAAATGGGGGCCACCGCCCTGTTCGGGGAAAAATACGGCGATCGCGTGCGGGTTGTCAAGATTGGTGACTACAGCATGGAACTCTGCGGTGGGACCCATCTCAATAATACCAGTGAAGTGGGATTGTTTAAAATTTTAAGCGAGGGTGGCATCGGCGCCGGCTTGCGGCGGGTAGAGGCGGTTACCGGGGAAGGGGCTCTGGCCTATATCGCGCAGGAGGAAGCGATGCTGGGCCAGGTGGCAGATGTGCTGAAGACCCCTCCCACCCAGGTGGCAGCCCGGGTAGATGCGCTGTTGGCTGAACTGAAGGAAAAGGAACGGGAAGTGGAACAGCTGGCCGCCCGGTTGGCCCGGTACCAGGCAGATGACCTGTTGGGTCAGGTGCGTAAAGTCGCAGGTGTGCCGGTGCTGGCGGCACGGGTTCAGGTGAGCGACATGGATACCTTGCGCTCCATGGGAGACCTTTTAAAGGACCGGATGGCATCAGGTGTGGTGGTGCTGGGCAGCCGAGCCGGGGACAAGGTCAACTTTGTCGCCATGGTGACAAAGGACCTCATCCCTCACGGAGTTCATGCCGGCAACCTGGTACGCGAAGTGGCCAAGGTAGCCGGCGGGGGCGGCGGAGGCAGGCCGGATATGGCCCAGGCCGGCGGTAAGCACCCCGAACAACTGGACGCCGCCCTGGCGGTCGTGGTGGACATAATCCGGCTGCAGGTGGAGAAATGAACCTCCTTGGGTTCTTCCGGTTTCCATTGTATCATGCAGCTGGGAAATAGGTAAGTTGCGGGGAAGGAAAGCGAGGGGCGTATTTTTCCGGGGCTTTTAGAGGAATATAATGCCGGATGGCGAATATCTTTTGTATAGCGCTAGTCTGGGGAGGGATCTCCGGTGGCCAGGGATGTAGACGAGACCATGATGTTCAAGGTGGAGAAAGAGGAGGTCGTGGAGGCCAGGGATATCCTGTTAGGGGTTTACCGTGCGTTGAAGGAGAAGGGGTATAATCCTATCAACCAATTGGTAGGCTACCTGCTTTCAGGGGACCCGGCCTACATCACCAGTCACCAAAACGCCCGTAACCTGATCCGAAAGCTGGAGCGTGACGAACTGCTTGAGGAGATCGTGAAATCCTATCTGGAATCGAAGTAAAATGGGGTTAGGGGTGAGGGCCTCGTGTCGTGGACATGAGGCCGTTTAAACGTAGAGTGTTATACCTTGAAGGATTATTTTCGCTGCGTGGGGTTGATAGGGGGTGACGCCCTATGTTCTCGTTGGGAGGTTACAACCATTCAGTACATTCCCCTGGGTCAGACGGATTTGGTGGTGTCGCGGTTGTGTTTCGGCGCTTTAACCATTGGACCGTTACAAGCTAACTTACCGCTTAGTGAAGGTTCCCGGGTAATCCGCCGGGCGGTGGAACTGGGTGTTAACTTTATTGACACTGCCGAAATCTACGGTACGTACCCTTACATCCGGAAAGCAATGGAGGGCATAGCCGGGCCGGTAGTGATTGCCTCTAAATCCTATGCCTACACCAGGGAAGGGATGGCGCAAAGCCTGGAGCAGGCCTTGGTAGAACTCGACCGTGATCAGATAGATATTTTTTTGCTCCACGAGCAGGAATCCGTCCTCACTATCAAGGGGCACCGACCGGCCCTGGAGTACCTGCTGGAAGCCAAGGCTGCCGGTATTGTTAGGGCTGTAGGTATTTCCACTCACTCTGTGGAAGCCGCTATGGCAGCCGCGGAGATGCCGGAAGTTGACGTCATTCATCCCCTGATTAACCGCCGCGGAATAGGTATCCTCAAGGGGGATTTAGAAGGGATGATGGTGGCGGTTTCCCGGGCCAAGGCTAACGGTAAAGGCATCTACGCCATGAAGGCTATCGGAGGTGGTAACCTGATAGGCGAGGTAGAAGAGGCCCTACGCTTTGCTTTTGACCTGCCACCGGTGGACGCGGTGGCGGTGGGCATGAAGGCGGTGGCGGAAGTTGAAATGAACGTCGCCCTTTGTGAGGGGCGTGAGATCCCGGACCTGGTGCGGGACCGGGTAAGCCGTCAACACCGAAGACTGCATATTGAAGAGTGGTGCAGCGGGTGCGGGAACTGCACACAACGCTGCCGTTACGGAGCCCTGGCGGTGGTAGAAGGAAGGCTGGCGGTGGATCATGAAAAGTGCCTGTTATGTGGTTACTGTGCCGGAGTATGCCCTGAGTTTTGCATCAAGGTTGTTTAAGTAAAGTTGATCACAGTGCTTCCAAGGGGGGATAGGATATGCGGTTGATGGGGCTGGATATTGGGGATAAGACCATCGGGGTTGCACTCAGCGATCCCCTGGGATGGACGGCCCAGGGTTTGACTACCCTGAGACGGGGCGAGGAAGTGGTGGAAGATATTACCCGCCTGCGGGGGCTGATCAGCGATTATCAGGTGGAAGAAGTAGTTGTGGGCCTTCCCAAAAATATGGACGGTTCACTGGGTCCACAGGCACAGAAGGTACTTGAATTTGTGTCTTTGCTCCGGGAGACACTACCCCAGCCCATCCACCTGTGGGACGAACGGTTGAGTACGGTGGCCGCGGAGCGGGTGCTTTTGGACGCGGACTTGTCCCGCCGCCGGCGTAAGCAGGTAATCGATAAGATGGCTGCGGTGATGATCCTGCAGGGGTTCCTGGACAGCCGCGGACGTTAAGCCCTTTTTACGGGAAATGGCCGGTTATGTTTGACAAATACCCCCTGCTGTTATAAAATGGGCATGATTTTAAAAGATTTGAGGTGGCGAAATGGTAGACGAGGAAAACACCCTGGTGCTCACCGATGAAGACGGTAATGAGCACCAATTTTCACTGCTGGACTTCTTTGAGGTGGATGAGCAGGAATACGCGATTCTGTTACCCCTGGAAGAGGATACCGAGGAAGCAATCATCCTGAAGGTTGGCCTAGACGATAACGGCGAGGAAATCCTGTATGAGATCGAGGACGACGAAGAGTGGGAAGCGGTAGCCGCAGCCTGGCAGGCGGCCATGCTGGAGGACGATGACGAGGAAAACGAAGAATAGAAAAGGTTACAGGAAAGCCCAAGTGGGCTTTTCTTTTATTTTTAGCAGTATTCCTGTTGACCGCGAAAAATAATAATAGTATAATAGTAATAACGCCAGGGATGAGGAGGTGAGGGATATGCCTTCCTACGACTTTCGTTGCGAAAGCTGTGGGAACAGTTTCACGGCCAGCTGTTCTATTAAGGAAAAGGATCAGGTCCGTTGCCCGGAATGTGGAGGTGCTACCCTTAAGCAGCTCTTTACCGGGTTTACATTTTTAACCGGCGGCTCCAAAAGCAGCAGTAGCTGCGGTGGTGGTGGACGGTTTACCTGAGCCTAACCACCTGGGTACTGGTAGTACCCTTGCAATGCTCACTGTCCCGCATCAGCCAGCGCCGGTTGTTTGGACAGTTTTCAAGAAATTATAGCCAGCGGGTGAGTCTGAATGAGGATTAAATGAGAATTTATACCGAATTTGCAGGGTGGGACACAAGATGCAGCGCAAAAGAGCCTTCATTAATCCAAACATCTGCGACCGTTGCGATATTTGCCCTTCTCAGGCCAATTGCCCTACCAAGTCAATTGTCAGGGAGGAAAAGGGGGAACCCTGGTATGTGGATGTTCAGTGTATTGGATGTGGGAAATGCACCAGATTATGTGTGAAACAAGCTATCACTCTGGTTTAACCCGGTCACAAGCCGGGCCAATTTTTGTTGCTCGGTTCAAAAAAACTATTGAAAATTACTCAAATGCTATTAATATATAAGTATAGAGGTATTAGGTGTGGCCGTGGGAACCGGCGGGTTTCGGACTGTGCGTTTTTCCTTTATAGCGGTGGTTGAGGGGTGAAGGAAATGGCCAATGTAGGGGTACACATACGGCATTACAGAGAAGACCGGGGATATACCCTGCAAGAGACAGCCCACCGGGTTGGAGTATCGGTTTCTTATCTCAGTGAGATTGAACGGGGTGTCAAAAACCCTTCCATTAAGGTCCTGAACAGGGTTTGCCGGGAATTAAACATTCCACAGGAGAAGGTAATGCAGAAGGCATTTTACGGAGAAAGGGGCAATGCCTGTCTCGGGGACAAGATCAGGATGAGAAGACTGGAGCTGGAAATGTCGCCCGCGCAAATGGCTGAAAAGGTAGAGGTCTCTACCGTCTACCTGGCGGATATCGAGATGGGTAGGCTGTATCCTCCGAATGATATTCTTCAAAGGATGGCAGAGGTGCTCAAGCTACCCCTTAGCCTATTGGTGGAATGCTCGGGCAATCACCTGGGAGCCAAGGTCAAGGAACTCAGGCTTAACCTGGAGATTACTCAAGGGGAGCTAGCCGGCCGGGCCGGGCTTTCGGCCGCCCTGATAGGCCAAATTGAAAACGGAAAGGTCCAACCTTCGCTAAAAACTATTGAAAAGATCGCTGAGGCTTTGGGCATCTCCCCATGCTACCTGATGGTGGAGAAGAATGGCCTGGAAGACATGTTAGCTTCCCTCGGCCCCGATCTAAGGGAACTCCTCCTGGACAACAACGTGCAGGCCATCCTGAGGCAGATTTGCCAGCTAGGAGAGAAGGAACTCCGGTTTATTTTGAAATTTATAGAGGACTTTAAGCGTGCAAATTTTACATAGGATGACATTTTCCGGGCATTTTACTCTAGATATTGACGGTAAAAAACATAACATGTATAATAAAAAGAGAGACGGTTTGTTTCTTGGATTTTCCTTAAATCAGCGGGTTCGAATTTATGCAGCACTTTAGTGAGTGGCACTTGTCGCCTGGTCCGTGGCAAGTTTCACATGCTAGGCAACCTCAGGGTTGCCTTCTTTTGTGGAAAGAACGGGCGAGTACTTGCTTACAAACGTATATATTGATAAAATAATGAAAATAGGAAGGAGGACTGCCATGGATGAGCGTTTGCTTCAGATGGAAGCGGATTTTTTAAAAGCTCTAGCCCATCCTACCAGGATCAGGATCCTGGAAAGCTTGCGAACCGGGGAAAAGTGCGTCTGTGAGTTTACCGAGGACCTTGACCTGGAACAGTCCAACACTTCGCAGCACCTGGCGGTTCTCCGGCGGCAGGATATTGTAAGCTGCCGCAAGGAAGGACTCAAAGTTATCTACCAGGTCAATTACCCGGAGATCTTTCAACTACTGGACCTGGTGAAACACCTTCTTTACGCCCAGGTCAAGGTCACCATGGACAGTTTGGCACATCTGGAGGTTTAAAACAGTTACAGATTGATTAAGCAACAATAACAATAAGCCAATAAACCATTGACACCAAACATGTGTTCTGGTTATAATACTTAGTAAGAGGTGGTGTCGATGGAAAAGTTGTTAACATCTCACCAGGCAGCAGAAAACGCAGTGCAAAAACTGACCAAAAGAGAGAGGTGAAGAGTCTGGTTAACTGGCAGCATACAGGAAACAATTGTTAACAAGGTAAACCCTTTGCCATGCGCCATAACGTTTCGTCACATCAGTCGAATTGGCCTCTTAAACTTAATAATAAGAGGGGTTACGGTACCGGTGAATTGCCAACTTTCCGTAACCCCTTTAATTGTTTTTCTGTAAATTTTACAGGTTGCTTGCCTTTTTTAGCGAACTCTGATCCAGCAGGGAAGGGAACAGGCTCAAATCTGTGTGGGGCAGGAACATGGCGGATACAAACTCGTCCATAAAGGTTGTACCTACCGACAGTTCCAGGTAGGTCATCATCCGGCCCAGTTCTTCGACCTTCAGCCAGGCTGGTTTGGACAGCAGGGCTGCTTCCGCTCCTTTTAGAGAACTGTTACCGATAAACTCGTACTTTTCCGGGGGAAGATCCGGCAGCAACCCGATGGCCACAGAATCGTGGATGTTCAGGTAGTTGCCGAAACCGCCGGCGATGAGGACCTTGCTGATATCAGGCATCTCCATGCTTACCATATGCAGCAGGCTGCGGATACCGGCAAAGATGGCTCCCTTGGCCCGCAACAGGTTTTGCACATCGCTTTCAGAAATGGTGATATCCTTGTTGACACCAGATTCTGAAGCCCAGGCCAGTACGAACTCCATGTCGCCATCTACCGATCTGAGGCGAGGGGTGGGAAGGTCGTGCTGGAACTTGCCCGCCCGGTCGATCACGCCTGCTGTCTGAAGTTGGGCGAGACAATCGATCAGCCCGGAGCCGCAAATTCCCACCGGCTTTCCACCGCCGATTACGCTTAAGCGTACGTCGTGGGTGCCGGGGTCAATTTCTACCCTCTCGATTGCCCCGTCCATGGCCCGCATGCCGCACGCGATACCCCCTCCTTCAAAGGCAGGCCCGGCAGAGCAAGCGCAGGTCACCATCCACTCCCGGTTGCCCAGCACCATTTCGCCATTGGTACCGATGTCAATGAACAGCACCGGTTCTTCCGACTCGGCGACCCGGCTAACCAGTACGCCGGACACGATGTCCCCGCCCACATAGCTGGCTACCGACGGGAAGTTGAGCACCGGGGCAGCCGGCAGAACGTTCAGCCCCAACTCTCCTGCGCTGGAGGTCGGCACCCGGGTAAAGGTGGGGATGTAGGGTTCCAGGCGAATATATCTGGGGGTCGAACCCATCAACAGGTGGGTCATGGTGGTATTGCCGGCGCTAACCACTAGGTAGACCCGGGTATGATGGATGTTGTTTCTTTGCAGCAGGGTTGCGATCAGGTCGTTAATGGTCGACACCACCGCCTCCTGCAGTTGCCGCAAGCCGTTATTTTCTTCGGTGGAATGGATCATCCGGCTGATGACGTCATCGCCGTAGCGGGACTGGCGGTTGTAAGTACCGGCCTGATCCACAACGCGTCCGGATTCCAGGTCCACCAGAGCCACGACCACTGTGGTGGTACCGACGTCAATGGCCAGGCCGTAAGGGGGTATCCGGTCGTGCCCAGGGAGTACCTGCAATACCTGGGGTTCGTCGTTATAGTCGGCCAGTACGGCCGTCACCTGCCAATCGCTCTGGCGGAGATGCTCCGCCAGGTTCCGTATCACGGGCCAATCAATGCGGAAATGCTGGTGCCCGGTTATTTTGCGCAGTTCGCCTTCCAGCCGGGTCAGGTCGCTGGCGTTTTCGGTAACGCTCGGGGGTTCGAGGGTGAGCAATAGCTTTTTAACCAGTGGCTGAAAGGCATTGCCCGCCAGCAGGTCGACCTGTTTTTCCGCCAGCAGGCCTTTGTTTCCCGTCAGAACCCGGTGTTCCCGCAAGCGGGTATCGGCTGTGGTTTCTACCACCACATCTCCTGCCACGTGAGTCATACAGGCCAGTACCTGGCCTGATTTCCGCAACCTGGGGGGAAGGTTGCCTTTAGCCTCGTCCTGTACTTTACCTTCTTTTACCTTTACGGCACAGCGCCCGCAGGTCCCTTTACCGCCGCAGGTGCTGGCCAGGTCGATACCGGCCAGGTTGGCTGCCTTAAGCAGGGAAGTGCCATGGTCTACCTCTATGGACACATTATCCGGTTGAAAAGTTACCTGGTGCTTATCCACACTATCGCCTACTTTCGCGCATAATATGTAGGGCGAAACGCGGCCCGGGCCATTCCTGGTCCAGGCCAATCAGCACGATTCGCAACAAGTCTTGATTTCTGGGCAGGCCATTACACCACTTCTATTGGCTTTCTGCCAGGTAGCGTTCCGCCTGTACCGCGGCTACCGCGCCGTCACCGGCGGCGGTCACTACCTGCCTGACGGTCTTGTTGCGGACATCACCGGCGGCGAACACACCAGGCAGGCTGGTTTTCATGTTATCGTCAGCCATGATGTATCCCTGGGGCGTGATCTCCATCTGACCTTGCAAGATGGTAGTCTCCGGCTGGGTACCGATGTAGACGAAGACGCCGTCGGCGGGTACAAAACGGTGTTCGCCGGTTTTCAGGTCTTTGACGGTGAGTCCGGTCAGGTGGCCTTCCCCGTTAACCTCTACCACGTGGCATCCCCAGACAAAGTCGATTTTCTCATTGTCAAAAGCCTCATCCTGGGCGGTTTTGGAGGCCTGCAGGTGATCGAACTCGTGTACAATAGTTACCTTGGATGCAAAACGGGTCAGGTAAACCGCTTCTTCTACCGCCGAGTTACCGCCGCCTACCACGATCAGGTTCTTACCTTCGTACATCGCCCCGTCGCAGGTGGCGCAGTAGTGCACACCACGGCCGCGCCACTCGGCTTCGCCTGCCGCAGGCAGTTTCCGCGGCTGGGCGCCGGTGGCCACAATCACAGCACGGGCGTGGTAAATGGTGTCTTCGGTGGTCACTACTTTGGTAGAGCCGGTCAGGTCTACCTCCAGGACCTCCTTGAAATCTTCCACCTTTACCCCGAAAGAGACGGCCTGCTTCAACATGCCTTCCATCAGGTCCTTGCCTCTTACTACCCCGTCGGTACCGGGATAATTCGCGATGTGATAGGTATTGGCCGCCTGGCCGCCGGGTAGCCCCTCATCCAGGAGGATTACGTTCAGTTTAGCTCTGCCGGTATAAATCGCCGCAGTCAGCCCCGCCGGGCCGCCGCCCAGGATCAATACGTCACAATTCACCACGGGTTTTTCCGCGGGTAGCTGGTCGGCGCCTACCACGTCTTCAATAGCCTTGCGCAGTTCCGGCTTTTTAATGTACCCGGAGAGTCGTGAACCAACTTCCCGGCCGTCTTTAAAAAACATTACCGTGGGGCTGGACTTGACCCCATAGCGTTCAGCCAGCGCCCTGTTGGCCTGGCGCAGGATTTTTACGAAACGCAAGCGGTTCCCGTACCTCTCCGCCAGGCGCTCAAACATCGGTGCCAGGGCGGCGCAGGGGGCGCAGTCTTCTGAAAAATAATCCAGCACGACCGGCAGGTCGCTGTTAAGGACGTCCTGTTCAAAGCGTTCTGCGTTGGTGTACAGGATATTGTCGCTCATGCCGGTATCCTCCCATCAGCCATTTTTACAATCTCTTCCCAATAGTATTCGAGGCCCAAGCTCAAGAGTTCTTTAATGGGGCGGCAGTCGGGAGATAACACCGAACCATTACGCTCATTGGCTACCACGCCGCATCCACCGCCGCACACCAGGCTAACGTCACAATCACGACACTCGGGAATGGTGTTAACGTTCCTGTCGATCCAGGGTTGCAATACCTGGCGGTCATACTTCAGTTCCGGGACAAAGTTGCCAAACTGGTAGCCTTCCCTTCCACAGGAGGCCGTACAGCCGAATATGTGGCCGTTCAGGTCGTACACCCACTCCTTCTTACCGGCGGGGCAGGTGTCAAAACTGGGGTCTGGTAATTCGCCGGTCAGGGCCAGGTGCCGGATACCCTTGAATTCTGGCTGGTGAAATTTCTTCAGTACAGGGTTGGTGCGGGAAACCTCCACGAAGGAGCGCCATAACTCCACTTGCGAGAAGAGGTCTTCCGGACTTTCCGAGCACTGGAACAATTCGTAATTACGCCCGAGCTGGGTCTTGAATCTCGCGGCGCCAAGATCAAGCCATCCCCGGTGGTCCAATTCCTCGGCCAGGGGTACCAGAGAAGGCAGGTTTTCTTTGTCTACCACCACGCGAAAGTTGATGGGAAACCCCTTTTGCACAGATAGTTCTATTCCGCGCATGATGGACTCGTAGGTACCCCGGCCGGCCCTGGTGGGGCGCCTGGTGTCGTGGACAGCCTGCGGGCCGTCCACTGTCACCTGCACCTCTTTGATGCGGGCCATGGCCAGGGTCTCCACATAGTCGGACAGGTGGTACCCGTTGGTGACCACCGCCAGCTCATATCCCAGTTCCCTGCTGCGGCGGCAGATATAGTCGATGGCTTCCCGTTGCTGTGGTGAATTAATCAGGGGTTCACCGCCGAACAGGGTAATGAAGGGAGGAATTTCTTCCTCCCGGAAGGTTTCCTGCATGTGCCCGAAGAAGGCGTCCAGGTACGCCCTGGAAATCACCTGGTGTCCCTCCTGGATGCCTTGCTGGAAACAGTACCGGCATGCCAGGTTGCAGTTGTATGTTGGTATTAAAAATACCTGGGTGGGGGAATGCCTTAAGGAGTCCTGAAATTCACTTTCCTTCACGGCGAGGAGCAGGTCTTCCTGCATCCGGTCCCGGTATACATAGCCCCGGTTTTCCAAGTAGGTGACCAGGGAAGCATCCACCTGACCGGTATTACCATCGCCAAGAGAAGAAAGTTGGTCCACCTCGTCTTTTGTGGCCAGGTCAAAGGAACCGCTGAGGAAATTCATCAAGGCGTATTCCCCGGGTTCGGGTGATTTGAGGATCAGGTTGTATCTGCTAGGGTACATGATCAGGTTTTCCTCCTCCGGTTGGGCAGGATTAAGGACACGGAAAACACGTCGCGCCTTGAGTCCATCCTAAATAGGTTGCCTAGTCATGACATCCGGCTACGACTTTGGAAGACTTGGAGCAGCACTGGGCGACGGGAACCGTCCGTACCGCCTGGCAACAGGAGTTGGTCTCAACGCCTGCTGAAAGCTTCCCCTTGGTGATAGCTTTCATTATTAACACCCCCTTCCACCAGGTTAAACAATCAATCCTTGCGCCCAAGTATGGTGATGCTGGCTACCGGGTAGCCATACTTCAGGTACTCATGGCGGGACAGGAATTCCACCCGGCGGAAGCCGGCCCCGGAGATGGCATCCAGGTACTGGTCTTCCGGAATGGCCCCGCCGTAGCAAAGGGACCAGGCGACGGGGTCGCTGGTGACCTCGTCAGGCAGGGCCTCTTTGGCGATGACATCCGAGACCACGAAGCGGCCCCCGGGTTTTAACACCCGGTGGATTTCACTGTAAACCCGACCTTTATCTTGGGCATGATTGATCACGCAGTTGGAAATGACCACATCCACTGAGGAACTGGCGAAGGGGAGGTCTTCAATTTCCCCCAGGCGAAATTCAGCGTTGCTCACTCCTTGTTCACGCCGGTTTGCTTCAGCCTGTTCTACCATAGCCGGTGTCATGTCGACCCCGTAGGCAAAACCCGTAGGTCCTACCAGCCTGGCCGCGTTTAAGACCTCTAGCCCCTGCCCGGAGCCAAGGTCCAACAGGACTTCGCCCGGTTGAAGGCCGGCGTGAGGCAGGTTGTTCCCGCAGCTCAGGCAGGCTGTGGCGTTAGGAGCTTCTTTTCCGTAACGCTCCTGGATCTTAACCTGAATCTGGCTCATTTCGTTGCCCACCCATCTGTTAGAATTCCCGCTTTTTATTATACTAAGATATGCATAATCAAGCAATAGCGATAGCGAAATTATTTTTCTTTTTCTCGAAACCTTTACTGGTTTTTCAGCTTTTGTAGGATTGCCTCAAGGGTTTGGCAATCCTCACAACCTTGATCTACTCCTCCCTGTTGGCACTTGTCAACGCAAGTTTCAACAGCCTTCCGCAGTACGATCATTTCATCCGGTGTCAGTGAAATACTGGTATTGGGCACAAAGCATCTTCCTTTCTTATATAAAGTGTTTGCTTTTAGTCTTTACCGTAATGAAGATGAAATAATCAGTGGAAAGAGGAACTAACCCGGTTTTTGCTTCCGTCCAGAGTTTTAGGCAGGAGAACAACCAATTGACAGCGAAAAGAAGATAAAGTATACTTGAAAAAACAAGGGGGGTGTTGCTATTGGTTAAAAAGATCTTTTATTTCCCGGCTCAAAACCTGGTGACGGTCATTCCCGCTGTCTTGGCCATTGCATTCCTGGTGGGGAGTTTCTATCAGACACAGGTGCTTAAAAACTATATCCTTCCGGCTACATTTTTAATGATCTATCCTACCATGATTGGCTTCAAGCTAGTAGAAGCGGTAAACTTTAGCCATGCCAGGGTGCTGCTCTGGTCGCTGGGACTAAACTTTATAGTCATTCCTTTGGTTGCGTACGCCCTGGGGTCCGCTTTCTTCGCCAGTGAACCCCAGTTGTTTGCAGGCCTGGCCATAGCCTCTCTCCTGCCGACCAGCGGAATGACAATCTCGTGGACCATGTTGAGCAAAGGAAACGTCCCGGCTGCGGTAAAGATCACGGTGGTGAGTTTAGTTCTGGGTTCTTTACTGGCTCCATGGTATCTGCTGGTGATGGTAGGGAAGTTCGTTCCGGTGGAAGTAGTACAGATCTTCAAAACTATCGCGGTGGTAGTTTTCCTTCCCCTGGCGCTGGGACATTTTACCCATAAGGCCGTTTTGCGACGGTATTCCCCCCAAGAGTTCCAACAAAAAATTAAACCGGTGTTGCCTAGTTTAAGCGTATGGGCAATGCTGTTCATTATTTTCTCCAGCGCCAGTATGAAGGCCAAAATGATCCTTAGCCAGCCCAACCTGCTGATGAATTCCCTGGTGGTACTGGCCCTGTTCTATCTAGCCAACTTCGTATTGAGCACAGTGGTGGGGCGGTATGCCCTCAATAAACCTGATGCGTTCGCCCTCGTGTACGGCACGGTGATGCGCAATCTTTCCATTTCACTTGGCGTGGCAATCCAGGCCTTCGGTCCTAAAGCCGCACTGATAGTTACCCTGGCCTTTATCCTGCAGGTGCAAGGTGCTGCGTGGTACGGTAAAATTGCTCAGAGATTTAAGGTCTTCCGGGAAAGCGGGCGGGAAACCGAGTTGACGCCGGCTGTAGGCCCTGGCCGGGCGTAAACCGGCTATGCATTAAAATATGAACGGCATATGAGACGCGCGGTGTTGGCCGCGCGAGATTTTTTTGCACCATCAGAAAGTATAACTTTCTGTGGTATAAGTGCAACTAATGCTTCCGCACCTAGAAATTGGGTATTCCTCGTGGAGGCATAAGTGCAACTTTCACTTTTGCCGTCGCTTACGCTCGGCACAAGTCAAGTTTTCTTTACCTGCGCCAAAGGCTTGCACCACAGGTATAAGTACTAAGCCCATAAATGGGCAAGTCTTCTTTAGCGCAAGCCAAGTTTTCTTTACCTTAAATAAACTCTTGTAAGTAACTTAAAAGGAAAGAAGGAGTTTTAATTTTTTTGGAGAAAAACAAAACAATATATCCTTTTGCGTAATAGTTGAGCGGGCTAACTGGAATGATAGAAAGCAGGTGGTTGAAATGGTAATTAGTGACGACGATATGCCGTTGTATGGGATCGGTGTGGTGGCGGAGCTTATCGGGGTTCACCCGGAAACATTGAGAATCTGGGAGCGGAACGGACTGATCAAGCCTGCGAGGCAAAACAGGCAGCGCCTTTATTCCAACAACGATTTAAGAAAGCTGACGTATGTGCATCACCTGATTGAAAAAAAAGGCTTAAACATCGCGGGGGTCAAGCAGGTCGTCGATTTGTATCCCTGCTGGTGGCTTAAGAATTGCCCCGGGGGCAGAGCCCAGAAAACTACCGAGTTTGCGAACCTGGCGAAGCCCTGCTGGAAACACGAGGGGACCTATTGCTTTACCGTGAATGATAAGGCCGACTATTGCCAGGGGTGTACCTTTTGCCAAAGAGAATGAAAACTGTAACGACGAGGCGAAAAGGCCTCTTTTTTTTGGTGTAGTTTTGCGGGTAATTTTTTATTATACTGTTGACGGCGAAAAATTAGTATAGTATAATCTGAATTGAGCGGAGGGGGGATGAGGATGCCGATACTGATTAACTACCAGGCCTGTGACGGTTCGCCGGATTGCCCACCCATCAAGTGGTGTACTTCGGCAGCCCTTAGCTACGACCCGGATGAAAAGAAAGTCAAATATGATCGCGAAAAATGCAGTAATTGCGGGACATGCGCTAACTGGTGCGGTCCGGGAGCCATCTATTTTGTGGAAACCGACGAGGATCTAGAATTCTTACGTAAAGAAATGGGATTATGAAGCGGGGAGGTGAAATAATTTGGTACAGGTGAAAGTGAGCGATACTGCCCTAAACTACATCCTGGATAAAGCAGACACGATTACCGTGAAGATGGAACTTTGCGCAAGTTGAGGGGGCACCTACTTGAGGCCTGCCGTGTATGCAGGTAAACCCAAAGACAGCAGCGACTATGACAAGATTACGGTAGGTGCGCTGCAGGTGTACGTACCAAAGAATGTCAAGACGGATGCCGGGGTTATTGACGTTGATATGATGGGTAAAGGGATCTATCAACGCCTGGTGGTTAGCGGTTTGACGATGTAACCGGGAAGGAGGGAAGGCTTGTGGAACAACAGTCGCTGGACGACAGGATCAAGGAACTGGAAGCACAGATAGCTGATCTAAAAAGTAGATTCCCGGCCCATTCCCTTAAAGCGGCTATGTTCGCGCAGTTGGAAGAAATGGAAGAGCAACTGGCTGTCTTGCAAAAGGCGAAGGAAGAGGGCCAAGCATAGGCCCCTAAAACAAAAAAAGGAGAAAGGGGAATTTGTCCATGAGTCTTGTCAAGCATGTTTCCGATCACAACTTTCGTTCGGAGGTTTTAGAGTCCAAAGTTCCGGTGATAGTTGACTTTTGGGCAGAGTGGTGCGGACCCTGCCGGATGATGGCTCCCGTACTGGAGGATGTAGCTCGTGATTATGGTGAAGGGGTCAAAGTGGTCAAGCTGAATGTGGATGAGAACCAGGTTACCGCGTTTCAATACGGTATCATGAGCATTCCCACCCTGGGTGTTTTCCAGGGCGGTCAAGAGGTTGACCGGGTGATTGGCTACATGCCCAAGGAGCAACTCAAAAGGGCGCTCAATCAAGTGCTGGCACCGGGGATGCAGCAGTAATCGGTTGTTGGGTGTTGGCAAAACCGGTAACCGTATAGTGAAAAACGCAGGCCTCATTAAAATGGGGCCTGATTGTTTTTACGGGGTATTAAGTCACTATGGCAAGGGTTGTGTAAGTTTCAGGAAACGCACGTCATAGGAAATGCCTATGACCATAACGAAAAGCGCAATAGCCTGCGAGGCAGGGAAAGGAAACGCCTTAGCGAATTAAGAGCATCAGAAAGCAACCTTACGCGGAGACTCGGCTTGGGGGAATTGAAAGGGGACGCCACCGGTTACATTTGTGAAAGATAAGACAAATTCATTGCAGAAGCCGCTGAAATCTTATACAACTTCAAAGAACTTCTGGCTCAATTCGATCCCTAAGGACTAGATCCTCGAGGACTATTCTCGGGGACTTTTGTTTTACTGACACTTTATCACCGAAGGGAGGAAATCGGGCACACGTCAGGTTACCATCAGCGAGCGGAGGGAGGGGGATTAAGAAAGACGCACGGTAAGAGTTTTGAATTTCTTCAACTAAGTCTGGGAAGTCAAGGACTAATTTAAATGGGAGGTAAAAATTCATGGTTGGCGAGAAATTGGTTGAAGAGAAGAACGAAGGTCTGTCGAGAAGAAAACTCCTGGTGGGCGCCGGCGCGCTGGCGGTCGGAGCTGTTACGGCTGGCGGAGTGCTGGGGGTCAACCCGGAAGTGGCATTTTCCGGGGAAAACGTGAAAGTGGTAGTGAACGGCAAAGAGGTTACTGGGGCTGTTCCGGCCAGCGTTGTGAAGGGAACAACTGTCGCTCCCGTGAGACCGGTAGCGGAATCCCTGGGCGCGGAAGTCGTTTGGGATAAAGCGGCGAAAACCGTCAATATCACCGGAAAGGCCGCGGGCTCATTAAGCGTACCGGCATGGCCGTGGCCGTACAAGAAACTCGATCCCAAAGTGGTCAAGAAGAGAGGGTACGAACTCTATTTCAAGGGCGGTTGCATGTACGGGGCTGCCGCGGCAATACTCTTTACCTTGCAAGAGGAAGTGGGTTTTCCGTACACCACGATACCCGGAGATATGTTTAAGTATGGTGCAGGCGGGGCGGTAAGCTGGGGGACCCTCTGCGGCGCTTTGAACGGCGCCGGTGCCATGCTGAATTTGGTTAACAAAGATTATTCCAAGGTGTTAAACGAACTGATTGGTTGGTATACTGAGTATCCTTTCCCCAGTAAAGACCATGAGGACTACTGCAAATTCAAAAACCAGGTAACAACCGTTGCCAAGTCACCTCTGTGCCATGCTTCCGTCAGCTTGTGGGTGAACGCAGCCGGCGCTAAGGTCAACTCCGATGAGAAAAAGGACCGCTGCGGCAAACTAACCGGAGACACGGCGGCGAAGGCAGTGGAACTGCTAAATGCCCTGGTTGACGGTAACTTCATTGCGGCCTACAAGGTCTCGACAGAATTCGAACACTGCATGACCTGCCACTGGGAGAAAGGCATGGATAACGAGCAAGGGAAGATGAACTGCGTCTCCTGCCATGACGACCACACTAAGAAATAACTTAATCCGATGAACGCTTCAGTCTAGCGGCTGGCAACGTATCAGGGAAGCCCTGATGTTGTTATAGTCTTCCTCCAGGAGGGGTAGCTTTTTGCTGCCCCTCTTGCTTTTAGTGGTGGTCAGCGAAAAGAATATATAGTATAATAGTAGAAGCTGAGGGCGCCAGTGGGAGAAAGGGAGGAAGAACGTTGAACGCTGAAGCTGTGCCTTTTGTTTTTGCTTTCTCGGCGGGGTTGGTGTCTTTCCTGTCACCGTGCGTACTGCCTCTGATCCCCGCCTACATTACCTATCTGACGGGGGTTTCGGTGACTGGCTGGAAAACGGGTAAAGCGGGGGTGAGCCGTTGGCTGTTGTTAGGCCGGGCTCTGGCCTTTGTGCTGGGTTTTTCGCTGGTATTTGTGCTGATGGGGGCGTCGGCCAGCCTGGCCGGGCAGTGGCTTTTGAACAACCGTGAGGCTTTCCGCAAGGCCAGCGGGCTGCTGATCATCGTTTTCGGGCTGCATATGACCGGTCTCCTCAAGATTAAGTGGTTTTACCGGGAGAAGCGAATGGAGTTCGTACCCAGGTCCCAGGGGACTCTTTCCGCGGTACTGATGGGTATGGCCTTTGCGGCAGGATGGACTCCCTGTGTGGGCCCTGTCCTGTCATCCATCTTGCTCTATGCCGGGACGGCGGAGACGGTGGGCACGGGCATCTACCTGTTGAGCGTCTATTCCTTGGGTCTGGCGGTGCCCTTCCTAATAACCGCCCTGGCCATTAACTGGTTTGGCCGTTTCCGGCAGCGCTTCAACCGCCTCCTGCCGGTGGTTTCTGTTGTAGGCGGCGTCATCATGATCCTCTTTGGCGTGCTGATTTTTACAAACCAGATTCAGCTCATCGGCGGCTATTTCTACTTCTAATTTTTGCCCTGGCGGCCTCCGTTGATGCCCATACCATACTTAATGTTAAAAGTCAGGAGGAAAAGGTAATGCCCAATCGTAAACTACCGGTAATCATCGCGTTGTTGGGAGCCCTGTTGGTGGTAGGGGTCTGGTATGCCACTCGTTCGTCTTCCCAGGGGTCCCCTGGACAGGGTGAAACCCAGGCTAATGCTCCGGCAAAGGCGGCGGACATCTCTACAGGTAAACCGGCGCCGGACTTTTCTCTGCCTTCCCTCACCGGCGAACGGGTTTCCCTGTCGGATTTTCGGGGCCAGGTGGTGATCTTGAACTTCTGGGCTACCTGGTGCCCGCCTTGTAAAGAGGAAATGCCAGACCTCAACCGGTTTTACCTGGAGGAGAAGGACAAAGGCGTCATGCTGCTGGCTGTCAATATCATGCAGCGAGACACCCCGGAAGGGATCCGTTCTTTTATGAAGGACAACGGGTACGACATGCCGGTGCTGTTGGATGAAAGCCAGAAGGTGGGCGCTACCTACCGGGTAGCCTACATTCCTACCACCTATTTTATTGACCGGGAAGGGATCATCCGTTACTCCAAGACCGGCGCCTTAAATTCCACTGAAATCGCCTATTGGGTGGAGAAACTCAGGAAGTAGACGGGAGAGGAGCGTTTTTGGCGGAAAGGAGCCTTGTTCTTGCAAATCTGGCCGAGTTTAACCGGAAATTATGCCGGGACTGTAAAGCAGTTCACTATATCCTGCTGGTGGAGTTCAACGAGGATATCTCTTACCAGGCCAGCAATTGCGAGCAGGAGG
Organism: Clostridiales bacterium PH28_bin88; assembly: GCA_000987045.1. Taxonomy (GTDB): domain Bacteria; phylum Bacillota; class PH28-bin88; order PH28-bin88; family PH28-bin88; genus PH28-bin88. The sequence continues at coordinate 70,019 of LAKY01000067.1, forward strand.
GACTAGCCGGGGAATTGATACCTTTAGTTAAAAACTGGATAGCTGGCAACAAGGGGGTAGTCGTCGGCCCGGTAAGGCTAAACATCGCAGCCCTGGTACCTGAAAGAAAAACCTTACCCTACCAGAGCGGTCTCCTTCTTCCCCTCAATAACCACATGCAAAACTACGGCTTTTTGCTGGCTTTGGGGGAATGGCTCCCGGAGCAGGTAGGGCTGGTCTGGGCGGTAATTGGCGGGTTGGTGGAACTGGTTGCCAGGTTGCGCGAAGAAGTCCACCTTGGTGAAATGATGCTGGCGGTGGTTAAAAGCGCGGTCACTGCCATCGAGGCGAAAGACGCCTACACCCGGGGGCACTCCGACCGGGTAGCCAAGTATAGTTATCTTCTGGCACGGCGAATGGGCTTCGACGATGACCAGGCGGAGATGGTCCGTACGGCGGCCATCCTGCACGATATCGGAAAGATCGGCGTCCGGGACTGGGTCTTAACGAAGAAGGAACCTTTAACACCTGGTGATTGGGAAGAAATCCGCCGGCACCCAGAGTTAGGCGAGAAGATTTTGCGTCCCATCACCCTGCTGGCCCCCGCCCTGGCAGTGGTCCGGCATCACCACGAGCGGTATGACGGGTCAGGTTACCCTGATGGCCTCAAAGGGGAGGAGATCCCCATTTCCGCGCGCATCGTATCTGCGGCGGATGCCTTTGATGCCATGACTTCCAACCGGCCTTACCGGCAGCCTTTCCCATCGGACCGGGCGTTGCGGGAGTTAGTCGCCAATGGCGGTACCCAGTTTGACCCGCGGGTGGTGGAGGCTTTTCGAGCTCTGGATCTAAAACATCTGAACCATATGTTGCCGGAAGCAATGTAAAGCATAAGGAGGGAATAAACGTGACCTCCTGCGAGGAGAGTGTGCACGGCAGTTGCTGAGGACCGCCGGAGGACGTTGGGCAACGTCCACAGGCGGAAAATACGGAACACTGTATGGTATGCGGCAGTGTGCTGGTATATCTGTCGCTGGGCAAACCACTGACCTGCTACCATTGTGGAAAGAATGAGAGGGGCTACGTCCGCTGTACCCAAGGCCATTACGTCTGTGACAACTGCCATGGGAAGGACATCCCCGATTCAGTGAAAGACTAGGCATGGTTTAAAAATGATGTCGCAATGCTCCTAATACCCCGCGAGTGTATTGCATTCCAACCCTGGGCATAGTAAGATGCAAAATAGGTACTGGCACCTTCTGCCAGCACCTGTGCTGGAGTAATTAACACACCACTAAAAGGGGGAAATAGCGGTGCCTATAGATCCGGTAGCGCTGCGGTTAGGACCGTTGGAAATCCGGTGGTACGGCGTGCTGATGGCAACCGCCGTTGCTGTTGGAACATACCTGGCTTATAAGGAAGCGGAAAGGCAACGGGTTAATCCCGACCACGTCGTAAACCTGGTGCTCCTCGCCGCTCCCCTTGGGTGGATCGGGGCAAGGTTGTACTTTGTGCTTTTTCAATGGGACTATTACGGTCAAAACTTGGCCGAGATTCCCAAAGTCTGGCACGGAGGCTTGGCGATTCACGGCGGTCTCATTACCGGTGTGCTGGTAGGGTGGCTGTTTACCAGGAAGTACCGGTTGAACTTCTGGCAAATGGCCGACATCATAGCCCCCAGTGTTATTCTAGGCCAGGCCATCGGGCGGTGGGGTAACTTTTTCAACCAGGAAGCTTACGGTTACCCCACAGACCTCCCGTGGGCCATGTACATCGCCGGGGAGTACCGGCATCCCACCTTTCTTTACGAGTCTCTCTGGAACCTGGGAGTTTTCCTGTTCTTACTGTGGTTCCGCCGCCGGCGCGACCGGGTTTGGGGAGAGGTTTTCCTCGCTTACCTGGGGTTATACTCTCTTGGCAGGTTCTGGGTGGAGGGTTTGCGCACCGACAGCTTGATGCTGGGCCCACTCCGGGCTGCCCAGGTGGTCAGCCTGGTTACCATTGTGGCTGTGCTGGCGCTGGCTTCCTGGCGAAGAACCCGGGCCGGAACGTGACGCGGAAAAGCATGAACCGCAGGCTTTAATCCGAATTAAGACTAAAGTGGTTGCCGCCCGGGTACCCAGTCTGTAGCACAGAATATCCAGCATGTACCAGGCGCTTTTTATGAGATGGGTAGTATTTGGCCCGTCTTATTTTTATGAAAATGAACGGGTGTCGCGGTAAGCCTATGGGATTCAGCTAACCAATGGATGATTATTGTTCCCGTATTTTCCCATGAATTGCGGAATATCAATAATTAAGACGTGCTGGAATGGGGTGAGTGGGGATGGGCGGGGCTTCCCGGAGGAGTCGACTTTTATTTCCGGTGCTGGGAATGGGTTTGCTGGTATTGCTATTATTCTCAATCATAATCGTGTTTTTGTTGGCCGGTGAAGCCAAGGCGTCCGGCACCATTTACCGCGGGGTAAAGGTTGGGCCGGTGGACCTCGGTGGACTCCGCGATGTTGAGGCGCGGGGACGACTGGAGCATTTTGCGCTGCAGAAACAGTCAGATCATGTACGCCTGATCGTTGGGGAAAAATCCTGGGAGGTCTCTTTGGCCGAACTTGGGGCCGGGATCGACGTGGAGGAAGCTCTGGTGCGGGCCAGTCGGTATGGCCGGGAGGGGCATTTTTTCAACCGGTTAAGCCAGCGGTGGCATGCCAACAAATTCGGCGCCCAACTTCCGGTGCCATATTTCGTCCGGGAGGACGAAGCGACGGCCAAGATCGCCGAACTGGCCAGAGAGGTGAACATTCCCCCCACGGACGCATCCCTGTCCGTCGGCGATGATGATTCGGTCCATGTTCTTCCGGCGGCGCCCGGCCGTGAGGTGGACTTAACTGCAGCGGTGATCAAGCTTAAAGATGAGATCAATCATGAGCATCCGGAAATCAGGCTGGAAATCCGGGCCGTTCCTCCCGGAGTAGAGACATCTCAGATCGAAGCTATGCAGATCAAAGGCCTGATGTCTGTATTCGTGACCAAGTTCAATCCGGCTAATACCAACCGGGTAGAAAATATCCAGGTGGCCGCCGCTGCCTTACATGATCACCTGATTGCCCCCGGGGAGACCTTTTCCTTCAACCAGGTGGTGGGTCCCCGGTCTACCGAAGCAGGTTACAAGGAAGCCATAGTCATTGAGGAAAATGAGTTCCGGCCGGGGGTGGGCGGGGGTGTATGCCAGGTTTCCACTACCCTTTATAACGCGGTGCTGCGGGCCAACCTCCCCATTGCGGAACGGCGCCGGCACTCCCTGGTCGTTGATTACGTGCCTGTAGGCACCGATGCCACGGTGGTTTATGGCATCACCGACTTAAAATTTATAAATGACACGACAGGTTACCTGTTACTGCGTACCCGGGTGGCTCAAGATAAATTAACGGTGAAGATTTTTGGCAATAACGAGGACCTGCCGGAAGTCACCATCCTGAGTGAGGTAGAAGAGGTGATTGCACCACCCGTAAAGGAGGTTCAGGATCCTGCACTGCCAGCCGGCAGGGTGATGGTGGAACAGGAAGGGAAGCGGGGATACCGGACTAAGGTCACCCGGCTGGCGAGACAGGGAGGTCTAGTGGTCAGTACTGAGGTGATTTCCCGGGACCTCTACCCACCCGTCCCGCGGGTGGTCCGGTTGGGGACGGGGCCGGTGCAGGAATCCCCGATTCCCGCCCCGGTTGAGGGTACAGAAAGCCAAGGGGTCCCGGTGACTGGAGCGGGGGGCGCCAGGGATAACGGGTAGCGTTATACCTTGCTGTGGAAAGGGATGGGGTGTATAATAGGGGCAGCATAGAATCGACAAAAGGAGACAACCATGTCCACTTATGCCCCCGAACCTCGCCCGGCCCCCCAGGAACAGTTGACAGTCTCGCCGGCTGCCAGACCCTACTGGCGGAAACTTGCTCTGTGGGTCATCGCGGCGGTGCTGGGAGCGGCTGTGATAGCCTTTGTTCAGGTCAGGACTCTGATGGCCCCTGTTAGTGCTATCCCCGAACCAGAGGCAACAGTGGTGGTACCCGCCAGGGCTTCTGCAACCCAGATTGCTTCCCTGTTGTCCGAACGGGGACTTATCAGGAGTAAATGGCTTTTCTTGGCCTATGCCCGCTACGCCGGGTTGGACAAACGTCTTAAGGCCGGTGAGTATGCCATCAGCCCGGCGGATTCCCTGGGCCAGGTGGTGGACAAACTGACGAAGGGGCAGGTTCTTACCTATACCTTTACCATTCCCGAGGGATACACCCTTGCTCAAATGGCGGATGTGCTGGCGAACAAAGGGTTAGCCGACCGGGAGCGATTCTTGAGGATTGCGGCGGAGAGTGATTTCGACTTTCCGTTCCTGGAGGGGATCCCCAAAGGGGCCAACCGCCTGGAAGGGTTCCTTTTTCCTGATACCTACAGGGTGTCGAGGGGGGTTACGGAGGAACAACTTATTGAAATGATGCTTCGCCGGTTTGGCCGGGTCTACACCGATGAATTCCGGCAAAGGGCGTCTCAGATGGGGATGACCACTCTTCAGGTAGTCACCCTGGCCTCTATCATTGAGCGGGAAGCCAAAAAAGCCGAAGAGCGTCCCCTGGTTTCCGCGGTGTTCCACAACCGGATTGAGAAGAACTGGTACCTGGAATCCTGCGCCACCATCCAGTACATCCTGGGTGAACCCAAAGAGATCCTCACTTATGAAGACCTGGCTATCGATTCGCCTTACAACACATACAAGTACGGCGGCCTGCCCCCGGGGCCTATTGCCGCCCCGGGCGAATCCTCGCTAATGGCGGCCCTCAACCCGGCAGACGTCGACTACATGTTTTTCGTGGTGAAACCCGACGGCTCCCACGCTTTTGCCAGGACCCTGGCAGAACACAACGCCAACAAGCGCAAGTACCTGCCCAAAAACTAACCCCCATCAGGGGGTTTGCCTATTGTATGATAGTTTGGGGTTTGCGGCAAACTGCTTGTTAACAACGTGTAAACCGGAGACCTGCGCCGGGAAGGAAACCTGAGCAAAAGCCGCCCACGGATTTTTGCATTACTTCTGGGATTGGGGGAGTTCGTACCCATGGTGGAGACTCATAAAATACCGGAATTGCTGGCTCCTGCGGGTAACCTGGAAAAGTTAAAAGTGGCAGTGCTTTATGGCGCCGATGCAGTGTACCTGGGGGGTAAGCGATTCAGCCTGCGGGCGGGAGCGGACAACTTCACTCCGGAGGAAATGGCAGGTGGGGTGGCCTTTGCCCGGAATAGGGGAGTAAAGGTCTACGTTACGATCAATATCTTCGCCCACAACCACGACCTGCCCGGGCTGCCGGGATACCTCCGGGAATTGGCTGAAGTCGGTGTGGATGGGTTGATCATCTCCGATCTTGGGGTGGTCCAGATAGCACAGGAAACGGTTCCGCACATGCCCATCCACCTGAGCACCCAGGCAAATACCACCAATTGGGCCAGCGCCCGGTTTTGGGAAACCCGGGGGATCCGGCGTATCGTTCTGGCGCGGGAACTGTCCCTGGAGGAGATCCGCCAGGTGCGGGAGCGGGTGAGCGTAGAACTGGAGGCCTTTGTCCACGGGGCTATGTGCATTTCCTATTCCGGCCGCTGCCTGCTGAGCTATTACCTGGCCGGACGGGATGCCAACCGGGGCGAGTGCGCCCACCCCTGCCGCTGGCGCTACCGGCTGGTAGAAGAGAAGCGACCGGGGGAATACCTGCCCATCGAGGAGGACGACCGGGGTAGTCATATTCTCAGTTCCCGGGACCTATGCATGATTGAACATATCCCCGAACTGGTGGCTGCCGGCCTCAGCAGCTTGAAGATCGAGGGGAGAGTCAAGAGTGTACACTACGTGGCCACGGTAGTCAAAGCTTACCGGGAGGCCCTGGATGCGTACACCAGCAACCCCGTGGACTTTTACTGCCGGGAGGAGTGGCTGGAAGAACTGGCCAAGGCGGGCACTCGCGATTTCACCACCGGTTTTTATTTTGGACCTCCCGGGTCGCGGGACCACCAGTACGTGAAGCCCGCTGCCGACACGGGGAGCGAGTTTATCGGGCTGGTGAAAGAATACGATCCGGCCACCGCTCAAGCACTGGTGGAGCAGCGCAACCGCTTTTTCTTAGGGGATGAGGTGGAGTTTCTCCCGCCCCGGGGAACCACCTGGCGTCAGCCCATTACTTACATGGAAAATCAAGGAGGAGAACCCATCAAAGAAGCCCCGCATCCCCAGCAGTTGGTTCGCATGCCGGTCTCGCGGCCGGTGGAGCCGTATACCCTGTTGAGGAAATCGGCTCCAACGACATTACATCATTCCACTTGGTGAGTGGATTTTTTCTTTTCTTGATGGCTTCGAAACCAACCTTCCCAGTTTTCCTCGCTGTAATTTTCAGCCAGCGGGCAAAGGTTAGTTCCTCGCATGCAGACCCAGCAGTTGGCGCAGCGTCGCTCCCTTTGCTGCCGCCTGCGGGATCCGTCCTTGGTCTTATGGAGCTTTTTGCCGGCCATTGCGTCACTCCTAAATGCTAGTGGGTTGCGTTGAAGTCTATTTTACCAGATCGGCCGGCGAACGAGGAGGGGTATTTGCCATATAATATTTGTTGAAGGATTTACCCGCAATCAAGGTTTAGCTAGGACGGGGTTTGCCTACACTATAGCCAGGAAAAGGCTTTGAGGTGGTGTTATATGCAGATCCGGCCTCAACAAGTGTGGCGCATATCTTGGCTGTTGATAGCATTCCTTCTGGCTTTTGCTGCTCTGGAGGTTCGCATGGCCTATATCCAGGTTGTGAAGGGGCCCCAGTACGCGGCTGCTGCTGCCAGGGCTCACTCGCAGATTGTACCTGGAGAACAGTTCCCGCGGGGGAACATCCTGGATCGGTATGGGAGGGTATTGTCAGACCCGGGAGAACGGATGGGTGTAGTGATGTTTCCCGGCATGGTGAAGGACTATGAAAACACCGCTCGTCAACTGGAACGAATGCTAGGCATATCGACCGCCAGAGCCCAGTCTTCACAGCCTTTCATCGTAAGAAGTGGGCTCAATCCTTCTGAAGTGGCTGCCCTTACAGCAGCGCGGTTACCCGGGGTTTACCTGCTGCCCGTGGATGACAGGTATGGCCCTGATGCATTGGCTACTCACCTGGTGGGGTATATTGGCAAGATCGACAGCCGCACCTGGGAGAAGTTAAAAGCATCGGGGAAGACGGTGGAAACGGCGACCAACGATCAGAAAGTGTATCGCCGGGACGACGTGATTGGAGTTAAAGGGATCGAGGCCCAGTACGAAGACTTTCTGAAAGCACTGGAGCCACGTTACCTTTGGTCCGCCACAGTGGATGCCCGGGGTAACATGGTATCCGGCCTGGGTTTTAACCGTGTGGTTAACCCTCCGGGCGATACGGGCCGCGCTGATGTGGTCCTAACCGTTGACCGTGATATCCAGGAACTGGTCGAACGGGCCATGGACCGGGGGGTACCAAGAGGGGCGGTAGTGGTGTTGGATGTGGCTACAGGAGAAGTTTTGGCTATGGCCAGCCGCCCAGACTATAATCAGGGGTGGCCCGCCGATACCCTCGAACCGGGTCGCGCCCCGGATAACCCTTTCCTTAACCGGGCGCTTGAGCACTATTTTCCTGGTTCGATCTTTAAGACCGTGGTGGCAGCGGCGGCTCTGGAGGAAGGACTGGTCACCCCGCAGGAGAAGTTCGTTTGCAGTGGAGCTTACGTCTTTGACACCGGCCTTTCTATCTCCTGTTGGAAAAAGGAGGGGCACGGCGAGTTGACCTTTCAGGAAGCACTGGCGGTTTCCTGTAACCCGACCTTTATCGAAGTGGGCTTGCGGTTGGGGCGAGAGAGGCTTCTCAAGTATGCCGGCCGTTTTGGGCTGGACAAGGACACCCTTATCGGCTACCAGTTGCCGGCGGGACCTGCCCCGATTAGCATTGACAGGTACGGGCCTGGTAAGGTGGCTAACGCTTCCTTGGGCCAGGAAGGGGTGCGCTTGACGCCGTTGCAGGTAGCGGGAATCATGGCAACTGTAGCCAGGGGAGGGCAGCATCTGTCGCCGAAAATTGTGCGGGAAGTGGTTGACAGCCAGGGCAAAGTAATAAAGGAATTCAATTCAGCAGCACCGGTGCGGGCTATTTCCCCGGAAACCTCAGCCCTGCTCAAGCAAATGCTGGAGTCGGTCACCACCGGGGGTACCGGCAGAGAGGCCTGGGTAACAGGGTGGGGCAGCGCGGGCAAAACCAGTTCGGCGGAGAGCGGCAGTATTGATCAAGCGGGCCAAAGTATAACCAACGCATGGTTTGCCGGCTACGCACCGCTGGTGAATCCCCGGTATGCCCTGGCGGTTCTGGTTGAAGGAGGGCCATCAGGTGGGAGCGCCGCTGCGCCGGTTTTTAGAGTGATTATTGAGGGTATTCGCGAACTTGAAGCCCGTCGCGCCGCTAACCTCTCACCATCAGCCCGTTGAAAAGGAAGCAGCGGTAGAGGAGGCAGGATTTCCTTGACACAGCGCTTTGGAGGGGACGGGTAGAAGCATTTTACGGGGGGAAAAAGGATTGGCAGAATCAAGCAATTCACAGCAGGTTGTGTACGAAGTAGCACTGGTGGGTTGCGGGCCAGCAGCCCTATCCGCTGCCATCAATCTCCAAATACGCCGCAAAAAACTGCTGCTGCTGGGGGTGGAGTTCTGCACGCCCAAATTACACAAATCGCCTCGGGTGGATAATTACCTGGGTTTTCCCGGAATTAAAGGGGAAGATCTACGGGAGGCTTTTCTCGATCACGTGGCGAAGATGGGTATTAATATCACGCCAGGACGGGTAGAGGCGGTAGAACCGGTGGGCGACAATTTTGTCTTGCAAACCGGGGAGGGGAAATACCTGGCCCGGGCGGTGATTATCGCCACCGGTGTCAGCCGGGTTCAGCCCCTGCCGGGCAGGAAGAATTTCTGGGCCGGGGGTTGAGCTACTGCGCCACCTGCGATGGCCCGCTGTTCGGCGACAAGGAGGTGGCAGTGCTGGCTTACAGTCCTGAGGGGGAAGGAGAGGCTGCTTTCCTGGCAGAGATATGCCGCCGGGTATACTACTTTCCTCTCTACCAGGGAGAACCGGCGGTAGCCTCCGAGCGGGTGCAGGTGATGAAGGGTAAACCGGGAGGGGTAAGAGGTAACGGGTTTTTAACCCTCCTGGAACTGGACGGTGGGAACCTTCTCCCGGTGGATGGGGTTTTTGTCATCAGGGAAACAGTGCCGGTGGACCAACTGGTGCCTGGAGTGGCTACCACCCCGCAGGGAGCTATCCAGGTGGACCGGGAAATGGCAACTACCGTACCGGGGATCTTTGCGGCCGGCGATTGCACTGGAGGGCCTTACCAGTTACCCAAAGCGGTAGGGGAGGGCGTGGTAGCCGCCCTTAGCGCCGTGCGGTACCTGGACAGAAAAGGGACACCCTCACCTGCGGGCCGGGAGGGTTAACAGAAGGACCTTTCTTCCGGAGCGGCAATGAAGCGGATAAACCGGGTGGCGATACTTGGTTGTTGCTTTTCTTCCCGGAGTACCACGTGAATGTCAGTCTTGATGGAGAGATTCTCGATAGGAAGCGCGACCAGCATTCCCTTGATAATTTCCTTTTGTACAGCCAGGCGGGAAAGCATGGAAACCCCCAAACCGGACTCTACCGCCGACTTAATGGCGTCAATACTGCTCATCTCTGCCGCCACGTTCAGGTCCCTGATCCTGAGGCCGACCAGCGCCAGGGACCTCTCCAGGACGCGACGGGTTCCGGAACCTTGCTCCCGTAAAATAAAGGGTTCCTTTTTTAATATGTCAACCGGAACATACTCTATACCTAGCCAGGGTTCCTGGGGAGGCGCGATCAGCACCATCTCATCGGCAAAGATTTTATGGGATACCAAACCGGGGGCTTCTACCGGCCCTTCTACGATGCCCAGGTCAATAGAGTCTCCTGTCACCCGCCGGATAATTTCCTCTGTATTGGCTATTTCTAATTTCACATCTACCTCGGGGAACTTTTCCTTAAATGTGTAAATACTGCACGGGAGAGCGTAGTTGCCCATGGAAGAACTGGCCCCTACCACCAGGGAGGGGTTGTTTGTGTGTACTACCCGGTCCAGTTGTTTTTCCATTTCGTCGTGTAAGTCCAGGAGACGCTTGGCATACTCGTGAACCACTTTCCCCGCCTCTGTAAGGACTACACCCTGGGTCGTGCGCTCAAATAGCTGGGTCCCGTAGAAATTCTCCATATACTGGATCTGGGAGCTTACTGTTGGCTGGGTGAGATACAACAGCTTGGCTGCCCGGGAGAAACTCTTTACCTGGGCAACCACGCAGAATATTTCCAGGTAACTAAGCCGCATTAAACGTCCCTCCGAAGGTGCTATAATACGATACTATTCGGCAGTGGAGACCATAGATCCTCCCCTGCCGATGTTTTATTCCTGCTTTAACCGTGGGAATTTTTTGTTCCAGGTAGTATAATGTAGTTAACATTCTCTAAATGAGGACAAGGATGAGGTGAATGGTATGCCCCATCAAGGGTTTCCGGAACCTCGGAGAAAGATTAATCAAGTACCGTATTTTTTTGCCGGACTGGTCTTTTCCAGCCTGGTTGCTGCCATCCTCTATAGCCGGGACGGGTTGAGTGCCGCAGGCTGGCTGTTTGGCCTGGCCTTTGGTTTTGTGCTGCAGCGATCCCGGTTTTGTTTTGTGGCTGCCTTTCGGGATCTGATCCTGTTCCGTGACGGCTCCATGACCAGGGCGGTAATAATCCTCCTGCTGGTGGCTACCGCCGGAATTACCCTCTACCAGTACGGCCTGTGGAACCAGGGGTTACCCCTGCCGGGTCCCGTCAAACCTTTTGGCATTATTACGATGGTGGGGGCCTTTATTTTTGGCGTGGGGATGGTGCTTGCCGGTGGATGCGCCTGTGGAACGTTGGCCCGGATGGGGGAAGGGATGGCGAGGTTCTTGCTGGTGATGGTGGGACTGGTGGTGGGCGCCTCGATGGGTTCTTTCCACTACGGCTGGTGGAGGGACAACTTCCTCTACAGCTCTCCGGTATTCTTACCCCAGGTGTGGGGCTGGCCGGTAGCCGTCGTGGTACAGTTTCTTGTGCTGGCCGTGCTTTTCGGGCTTACAGTGTTGATCGAACGCAGGCGGCAGCTATAAGCAATTACCTATTCTTCTCTGTGGTTGCTGGTAGTAAGCGACTGCTGGTTGACGGTCACTGATAACCGGTCACTAAATTGAAGGAGGATTGAGACATGGCTGAAGTCGTCGTGGACCTTATGGGGGAGGTCTGTCCTGTTCCCCTGTGGCGTTCCCAAAAACAATTTGCGGAATTGGGACCGGGTGACGTGCTGGTGGTCAGGACCGATTACGGGAGGGCGGTACGTAACCTGTTGGATTGGGCGGAGCGCTCCGGCTTGGAATTCGAGGTAGAAGACGTAGCAAATGGTGTATGGGAAGTCAAGGTAGTAAAAAGCTAGTTGCTTTGGGCGGGTGATGCTGTGAAGAGAATTAAAGAGCGTGCGAACCGGTGGGAGGCCGACTGGCCTTATTGGGTGGGAGGCTTGCTGCTGGGCTTCCTTAGCGTGGGTCTCATGATAGTGTCAGGCCGTCCCTGGGGGATCACCATGGCTTTTTCATACTGGGGTGCTTCGGTGGTTCAGACCCTGGGAGGCCATCCGGAAACCTGGACTTTTTTTACGGAAATGGGTCAGGACTGGCAGGGAGATAGTTTCCTCAGCTATTTTGGCACCTGGCTCAATGCCGGCTTGGTGGTGGGGGCGTTATTGGCCACCCTCCTGGTATCCCAGTTCCGCTGGCGGCCAGTTAAGTCCTGGCGGGTCGCCGCGGTTGCGCTAGCCGGTGGGTTCCTGATGGGTTATGGCGCCCGCCTTGCCATGGGCTGTAACATTGGCGCCATGGTTTCGGGCGTCTCATCCCTTTCGGTTCACGGCTGGCTCTTCGCCCTGTTCGCTTTTTTGGGGGTGATGGTGGGCAGCAAGGTGTTGTTGCGTTATCTTCGCTAATTCAATGTGGGGGAGGAATGTATGTGAGAGGAAGTATAGAGGTCAATGCCGGCAGGTGTACCGGTTGCCGCCTCTGCCAGTTGGCATGTTCCTGGGTGCACCTGGGGTTGTTCAATCCCGACCGGTCCCACCTGTGGGTAAAGGTGGATGAAAAGCGGGCCCGTTTTGCGGTTGAGTTTAAGGAAACCTGTAACAAATGCCGGGCATGCGTTAAGTTCTGTGCGGGGGGCGCATTGACCATCCGAGAGGAGGTGACCGCCCTTGGCCAGGCTCCTTTGGGTTGATTTGAGCAGCGGAAAGATCGGAACGCGGGACTTCCCACACCTGGAGGGTGAGGTTCTCGGAGGGCTGGGGTTAAACACTAAACTGGTGGGCGAACTTGTCCCCGCGGGGTGCGATCCCCTGGGTGCGGATAACGTGTTGTGTTTTGGGGTGGGTCCGCTGGTGGGTACCTTGTTACCTACAGCCTGCCGCACTGAGGCTACGGCAAAATCTCCCTTGAGCGGTCGTTTTGGTACCGCCAACGCCGGTGGGGAGTGGGGACCTCACCTTAAAAGGGCCGGATTTGACGGAATTGTCTTAACTGGCCAGGCCGTCAAACCTGTGTACCTGGTAGTAACGGACGGCGACGCCCAGCTTTACGAGGCTGGCTGGTTGTGGGGAAAGGATACCTGGGAGACGGTGGATGCCATCCGGGAACGCCACGGTGAGGAATTCCAGGTGGCCAGCATTGGGCCGGCGGGCGAGAAACTGGTCCGGTTTGCCAGCATCCAGAACAACTACTATGCCGCCTGGGGCCGTACCGGTATGGGGGCGGTGATGGGAAGCAAGTTACTGAAGGCGGTAGCGGTTAAAGGGAACGGGGACATTAAAGTCGCTGACCGGCAGGCCTTCATCAAGATCATGAAAGAGGGTTTTCGCCGGGTCAAAGAAGACTCCAGCTTTGGGCCTTTCAGCCGCTTTGGCAGCATGATTGTGTCAGATGCCTTTAACGCCATTGGTGGACTACCTGGCCATAACTTTACCGTAGGGTCGCTGCCAACCTGGCAGGATACCCGTAGCCGCAAGGCCTTTGAGCAGGGGTACAAACAAAAAGACCTGGCTTGCTTTGCCTGCCCTATCGCCTGCTGCCACTGGTCGCGGGTGCCTGAGGGCGAACTGGTGGGCTACGAGACCAAGGGACTGGAGGTAACTTTTGTACTCGAGTTCGGTGCCAAGCTGGGCTTGGAAAAGGTACCGCACATTTTTCGCTCTGTGGAAGCATGTAACCGGTACGGTATGGACGTAATCTCCGCTGCGGGTGTTGTCGCCTTTGCTATAGAAGCCGGCAAAAAGGGGCTGCTGGCAGCGAAGGAGGTACCGCCTGATTTTGGGGACTTCATAGGGATTGTTGACCTGTTGGAAAGGATCGCCCTCCGGCAGGGCCTGGGCGACGTGCTGGCGGAAGGTTCGATGCGGGCGGGACGACTGCTTCCGGGGACGGATGGCATGGCAATGCATGTCAAGGGGGTGGAGATTCCTGTTCGTGATCCCAGGGGCAAATGGGATGTCTGGACCATGGGGTATCTTACCAACACCCGGGGAGGTGACAGCCTGCGCACCCGTTCACCTGTCGAGGCGGTAATGGGTAAGGTCCACAGCTACCTGGCGGAGGCCCTGGAGGTACCTGCAGAACATGTGGCTGCCATGGACATGCCACCCGGCCAAAAAAAAGTAATCTTCGGAGATCCTCCCAGCCGTGTGGATATTCCCAACATGGCCCGTTACGCCGAAGACTTAATTACCATTATTAATTGTGTGGGGATGTGCATCCGCCCACCTGTGCTCCGTTCCCTGGGCCCCGATTGGTACGCCCGGAGTCTCACCGCGGTTACCGGCCAACACTATACGGAGGAACAGGTGATGGCGGCGGCCCGCCGGGTTTGGAACATGCAGCATGAGTTCAACCTGAGAGAAGGTGAGCAAGTGACCGAATACGCCTTCCCCGAACGTTTTTACCTGGAGGAGATCACGGGAATGGAGGGGAGAAAACCGCCGTTAGATCGTAACTCGGTCGCTGAAGCCGTACGTGCCTATTTTATCACTCGGGGCTGGGACCCGGATACAGGACAGGTACTGTAGCTAATTCATTGGCTCATTGGCTTATGAAAAAAGCAAGCCCCGGATGTCAACCGGGGCCTTTTTTGTTCGCGATGACGGATATTGACAATGATACAGAAATTGTAGTAGGATTAGCTAAAGAGTATTCTTGCAATACTATCGGGTAAAGTGAAGTATATTGATGGGAGCGAAAAACATGATCATACGTGGAGAAAGAATTAGGGAACTGAGGGAGGAGCGCGGGTATGCCCTGGCAGACCTGGCCCAAAGAGCGAACATTTCAATTTCGTACCTGAGTGAAATCGAAAGAGGGGCAAAAAAACCCTCCTTGCGCACTATGGACCGGATCGCTGACGCGCTGAACGTAAACAAATCTCAACTGGTACAAATCGACGAAGGCGAACAGAGTGTGGGGTTGGGAGAAAAGATCCGCCTTATCCGGGAATCTAAAGCAATGACTCTGTCGGATTTTGCGCACCAGGTGGGGATTTCTGTTTCTTACTTGAGCGAGATCGAACGAGGTAACGTATATCCGGCAGTCCACACCCTTCGTGCTATCGCGGAAAACCTGGAAGTATCAGTATCCAACCTGGTGGGCCGGGGCGGATCCTTGGGAGCCAAACTGCGTATGGCCCGCGAGGAACAGGGACTTACCCAGGCGGAACTGGCACGTTCGGCAGGACTTTCGCCCGGGCTGATCGGCCAAATCGAACACGGCAAGGTCCAACCTTCCCTGCAAACCATAGAGAAGGTGGCAGGTGTGCTGGGTACCTCCCCATGTTACTTCATTATTGACGAGGCCGGGGTAGAGGATATGGTGCACTTGATGAGTACCGACCTGAGGGACCTGCTGGCTGATCCTAATGTGCAGGCTGTGCTCCGCTTGATCTGCAACTGTACTGAACAGGAACTAAAGTTTATCCTTGACTTCATCAAGCTCTACAAGCGGTCCGGATCCGGCCCCGATTTAGAAGTTCAATAAAAATCTTCCCGGAAAATATCCGGGAAGATTTTTTGTGTGTAATATGGAAAAACATAGAAGAAAAACAAGAGGGGGCAAAACGCAGGCAGAAGCATAGTAATATAGTATCACTTATAAGGGGGAGAGGTTATGGATCAAAGGAGCATCGACCCGCAGCAATTTCCCGAACCCATCAGAAGCTTGTTGCAAGGTTTGGATCTAAAGACACTGGAGGGCGTACTGGCATCGGTCGACCGGGCGCAACTGGCTAACATGGTCGCCGGGATGCTGGATATGATAAAGCAGTCGATGACGCCTGAAGAATATCAGGCGCTAAACCAGTTGTTCAATTCCTTCAACCTGCACCAGAGGCGGGAGTAACCAGCACAGGGATAACCAGCCAGAATTAAGGGCTACACGGCAGTGTAGCCCTTAAGACTATTGCAGGCTCTTTTCTAGCCTACAACGAAGAGGATAATCGCAAACAGGATTAAAGCGATGGCTGCAGCAATGCTAATGGTTCCCGTGAGAGCCAGGCCAATAGCAAGCAGGATGAGCAGCACCATGGCTGCAGCCCCAATGGCCAGGGGTTTCAAGCCGCCTTCCAAGACGTTTGCCAACTGGTATTCCTCCTTCCGGTACGTTAGGTCTTTCCTAATGGTTTTCTGGGTAATAAAATAAAAGAGATAACGTAGCCCCCAGAGGTTCCAGGGCGAAGGCCGGAGGGAGGAGGGCAGGTATGCAAACCTTTTTCTTGATCCTATTGGTAAGCTACTTTGCGAGAGGGTTTCAGATTTATAAAACTGACGGTATTCTCCCGGGTGGGAGTCCCCACGGGTGGGAGGCCGCCGCTGGTTTTTCCCGGGGGATACTGGTTGTGTTTCTGGCGGATTGGGCGGTGGGTACCCCCGTGAGTAAAGTCCTCGTTTCGGTTGGCTTGACCGTCGGATATATGTGGTTCCCCCGCCGCGCCTGGGATCCATACGGTTTGGTGGGTGCGGTGATAGGAGTAATGGCGCTGATGGTGCCCGATGTACTGATCGGCATGCTCGCTTTATGGTCTCTATGGTACCTGTTAACTAAAAACTGGCGCCGGAGTGTACTGGGCTCGGCGGTCTTGCTTCCCTTCTTGATGCTGCTGCTGGATAAAACCGACATTTACGTAATCTTTGGTACTTACCTGGCAACTATCATCGTCTACGGGTTCTTTGACGAGGTGGAGGCCGCATGGTATACACTGAGGGGTAAACCGGTACCGGCACAGTTAGCGACGGTAAAATACCGGCGTGTGATGGTTCGCGCCTTGTTCGTGTGCCTGGTGTTGGCCATAGTAACCTTGACTTTGTTTAACCGGTACGTGTATCGTGGCTTTGGTATGCAGGTGGACGTGTTGCGCCGGGGCACCCCGGATTTTAAGGTTGTAGCTCTTACCTTTGACGACGGACCGGATATTCGATATACCCCGCAGATCTTGGACATCTTAAAAAAGTACGACGCAAAGGCTACCTTTTTCCTGGTAGGCAAGCATGTGGAAGAACACCCGCAAATCGCCAGGCGGATAGTACAGGAGGGGCACGAGGTCGGTAACCATACCTACTCCCACTATAACATGCTTAAGGCATCTCCCGCCCGCCAGGTGGAGGAATTAACACGGGCGGAGGCGGTTATCAAGAACGCCACCGGAGAGCGGACTTCCCTCTTCAGGCCGCCCAGAGGCCTCTACGACGCTAACCTCCAGGGTCCACTCCATGATCGTGGGTACAGCCTCGTCTTGTGGTCTGTTACTTCAGGGGACTGGTTGGAAATAAGTTCCCGGGATATTGTCAACAATATTCTTAAGCGGGCGGGGCCGGGGGATGTCCTGCTATTTCACGACAGCGGAAACCTGATCAGTGGAGGGGGAGGTAACCGGCTAAATACCGTCCAGGCACTCCCCCATCTTTTGGAAGAGTTAAAGCGAGAAGGTTACACCTTTGTGACCATGACTCAACTAATGATCATTTCAGGGTTGACCGGTGGTGAATGATTGGGTGTTAGAGATTGGACCGGCTGCGGAGGAGGAGCTTCCCGCTGTAGCGTCACTGTTCATGGAAAGTTTTACTGAGACCTTTGATCACTTGTTCGGCTCCCGTTGGCCTGCCCGGAGAGCCTCCTTGGATCTGTTCACTTTCCTCTACCGGGTGGAACCGGAGAGATTTGTGGTAGCACGGGAGGGGGGGCAAATAGTGGGTTACGCCGTCACTCCCAGGAGTATTCGTTACCTTTGGATGCAGTTCTTGATTCGCGGTTACTTCCTCCGGTGGGGCTGGCGGCTGCTAAACGGCGACTATGGAGTCAGGGTTTTCGATCTTGGGGGTATCTTCCGCAACAAGCTTGTCTTTATCCGCTCCCCACAAAACTTCAGGAGGCACGATGCCCAGGTGCTTTCTGTGGCGGTGGCTAAAGAGGCCAGGGGTCGCGGGGTGGCTGCCTTGATGCTGGATGAAGGATTGAAGCGCCTGCAAGCGGCCGGAGCTCGAGAAGTAAAGCTGGAAGTACGGCCATGGAATACCCCCGCCTGTAGGCTTTACCGTCGGTTTGGATTTGCAGAGGTTGGAACAACTCGGGACAGCCAGGGGGAATGGGCTGTAATGGTTAAACAGCTTTAGCTTCCGGGTGTCAAGAATACTGGTGAGGATTTTCCCTATAATAAAGCAGATAAAGGTGGCAGACTCCCTTTTCGCTCATAAGATGATTGTAGAAGGTGAGCCGGGAGAAGGGAGGGGATGCCTGCGTGTTTCCGTACAGGACGGTGGATTTATGGCAGGAAATGGGTCAGGGTACTCAAGGGCTGGCTGCAGAGAACGGCGGTTTGGAGCAAGACAAGAAAAAGCAAGGCCCTTCGTTGGCAAATAACAGGATGTTTCTTCAGTTTCTTCTGATACTGTTCCTTTTCGGATTTAGGGACGAATGAGTGGAGACTGCTATTTCAGCGGTTCGCTGGAATTTGGCCATGGCGCAGAAGAACTCGGATAACCCGGAGTATTAAACCGGGTTTTTGTTTTCGCATTTTTTCATTATGTACTAATTGACTGCGTAAACAAGAGGCAGTATAATTAAATTATCGGTGTTTTCATTATGATTATTGAACCGGCATCTTTTTACGGTTTACGCGTATAACCTTTCAGCAGGATGCATGCGTGACCGTAAGAGTTGGGAAGAGTAAAAGGAGTGAACCTGATGGGAGAGCCCATTGACTTGTTGTTCGGATTATTTTTCATTTTCCTGCTGCTCCGGATACTTTTCCGCGGTGGAGGCGGATGAGGTAGTTGTTAGGCACAGGTCTTGTGCCTCCTTCCACCCAACCAATTACTGTTATAGGGGGAGCCTATGGCCAATAAGTTTAACCCGTCCAACCTGGTAAAGCTGGATAATCCCCGTAGGAGAGCGCTGCTGCCGCCGGAAGAAACCTTACAGAAATTGGGTGTCATCAGGAGCGGTACGGTCCTGGCGGACGTGGGGTGCGGTAGCGGTTACTTCACTGTCCCGGCAGCCTTAATGACAGGGCCGACCGGTATTGTTTATGCCATCGATATCGCTCCCGAGGCACTGGCGATGGTCGGGGAACGTGCTTCCGAACAAGGTATAACCAATCTGGTACCCCTGCGGTCTAGCGAGGATACCGTACCCCTACCTGACCAAGCGGTAGAGGGAGTTCTGATGGTGCACGTGGTGCACGAGCTAGCCGACCCGTCCGCCTACCTGCGGGAAGTTAACAGAATCTTGGTACCCGGAGGAAAGGTGGCGGTGGTCGAATGGAGCGAACAAAGAGGAGACTGGGGGCCGCCGGAATCAGAACGGGTAGCCAGGAACGAACTGGCGGGAATGTTATCCCGGGCGAATCTCTACCCGGAACAAATAATGGACCTCAATAGCGATTTTTATGCCATTGTGGCCAACAAAGAAAAAAAAGGATCATGCGTGTAAGGGTACTACTGCCATTCCGGTACAATACGGGATGGCATTTACATTTACTATTTACAATCCTGTGTACCAGCGCTTAATGCCTGGTTGAAGGCTATTTCGTGGATTGCCCCGATCGGTTATAATTATGGACAGTATAATGGATGTCCACATCTAGGGAAAAGGCAGGTGGAGGAGGTGCGGGTTTTACCTGAAAGGCCCGTGAAAGTCCGGGGGAAGGTGATCGGTGGGGAGGAACCCCAGGTNNGGCCGCTCGTAGTCTGACCTTGGGCCCGGACCTGTTGGAGTGGCGGGCGGACGGTTACGCGCGGATCGCGGATTTACAGGAGGCTGCACATGCTCTCAATCGATTGGGCCAGGTGGCTGGGAACACCCCGGTGATCTTTACCTGCCGGCTTGTCGCCGAGGGCGGCCTACAGGACCTGCCGCTGGAGTCCCGCCGGCAATTGTGGCATCTGGCCATTGAAACTGGCAACGCCAGCCTGGTAGACGTCGAACTGGCCACCCCTCCCGGGATAATCCATGAGGTGGTGACAAAGGCTCACGACCGTGGCGTCCCTGTTATCCTGTCTTATCATGACTTTCAGCGTACCCCCCCGGTAAGGGAAATCACGGAGCGCCTTTACCGGATGCAACACCTTGGGGCGGACATTGCCAAAGTAGCGGTGATGCCTGAGAGCCAGGTTGATGTGCTGCGGCTGTTTCAGGCCACCACGGAGGCTAGGGCGTCGGGCCTGAAGATTCCCGTGATCGCTATTTCAATGGGACCGCTGGGGGCTATTAGCCGCCTTGCCGGATGGCTGTTTGGGTCGGACCTGATCTTTGCCGCGGCGGGACGGTCTTCAGCTCCGGGGCAACTCCCGCTGGATCTGGTCCGCCAGGCGGTGAACCTGCTGCGCGAGGCCGGCCAACAGGGTTGACCCGGTCAGGACTCCTTCACGTTCAATACATCCGTCGTTATATATTCACTCTTACTTAGTGGAGGGAATTTTTATTTCCGGTAAGGAATCTGTACTCTGAATGGCGAAAAATGCCACTTATGCTCCTGGCTTAATTGGCATATCCTACATCTTTAGCAGGGGATGTGCAGGAATCCAATGAAGGAGGAGTAAAATGGCTAAACGCATCCGGCACCAGTTGGACAACAGGGTGAGCATTCATGATTCTGTCCAGGAAATGTACGAAAGGATCCACCGGGATGGCTTAACAAACGTCTTTGACCGTTTTGACCCCCAGGAAAAGATCCGTTGTGACTTTTGCTTGAACGGGGTGAGTTGCCAGCTTTGTACCAATGGTCCCTGCCGCATTTCCGACAAGGCTGACGCTATTCTCGGGGTGTGCGGCATCGACCGTAATGCTATGGCCATGCGGGACATGCTGCTGCGCAATGTGATGGGGACTTCTACATACACCCACCACGCGTACGAGGCTTACCGGACCCTCAAGGCCACCGTCAAGGGGAAGACCCCCTTCACCATTACCGACCAGGAAAAGCTGATGTGGTTAGCCGGGCAATTAGGAGTGAACACTTCAGGTTCGCCGCAGGAGGTGGCCGCCTGGTTGGCGGACACCTTGATCTGGGAACTATACCGCGACTATGACGAGCCCAGCAAGGTCATCGAGGTATTTGCGCCGGCGTCCAGGAAAAAGCTTTGGCAGGATTTGGCCATCTACCCTGCCGGGGTGATGCACGAGATCAAGGACGCCACCGCCTCGTGTCTTACCAATGTAGACGGAGAGCATTTTTCCCTGGCCCGCAAAGCCTTAAGATTGGGAGTTGCTACCATCTATGGTGCCCAGTTGGGCCTGGAGATGGTCCAAGATATCCTGTTCGGTACTCCCATGCCCCACGAGGTAGAGGTGGACCTGGGTATTCTGGACCCCAGTTATGTAAACATCGTGTTCAATGGCCATGAGCCCTGGGTAGGGGTGGCCACTATTATCGCCGCCCGCGACCCCGCGGTGCAGCAGCGGGCCAAAGAAGCAGGGGCTCAAGGCCTCCGGGTCATCGGCTCCATAGAAAGCGGCCAGGAAGTGCTGCAGAGGTTTCCCATGGACGACGTGTTCCGCGGCCTTACCGGTAACTGGCTGGCTATCGAACCCCTGCTGGCCACCGGTGCGGTAGATGTTTTTGCCATGGATGAGAACTGTTCGCCTCCCTGGGTAGCTCCTTACGCCGAAAAATACGGGGTTACCCTGGTGAGTGTATCTGACCTGGTGCGCATTCCTGGGGTGGAAAGGCACCTTGATTATAAGCCGCCCGAAGTGGCCGGAATCGCCCAACAACTGATTACCTGGGGTATTGATAATTTCAGGGATCGCCAGGGCCGCGTGCAGCCCCAGGTCCCCAAACGCGTGCAGAAAGCCATCACCGGGTTCTCCACCGAGGCGGTGCTTAAGGCCCTGGGAGGCAAGGTGGACCCCCTGCTGGACGTGATCAAGGCCGGAAAAATTAAGGGGGTGGTCGGGTTGGTCAACTGTACCACCCTGTCCACCGGGCCCCATGACTACGTTACCGTAAACCTGGCCTGGGAGTTAGTCAAGCGGGATATTCTCATTGTCAGCGGGGGCTGTGGCAACCACGGCCTGGAGGTTGCCGGGTTAGCCAACCTAGAAGCTTTGGAAAAGGCCGGACCGGGGCTGAAAGAGGTCTGCGGAGCTCTCAAGATCCCACCGGTTTTGAGCTTTGGGACCTGTACCGATACCGGTCGCATCTCCATGCTGGTGACGGCGGTTGCCAACGCCCTGGGGGTGGACCCCTCCGACCTGCCGGTGGCGGTAACCGCGCCCCAATACCTCGAACAGAAGGCCACCATAGACGGCATGTTCGCCCTGGCATACGGTCTCTACACCCACCTGTCGCCTACCCCGCCGGTAGGTGGCGGGCCTGACCTGGTCAAACTCCTTACCGAAGAACTTGAGGGCATTACCGGCGGCAAGGTGGCGCTGGGAGACGACCCGGTCAAGATTGCTGACGGCATCGAGCAGCACATCATGAAGAAACGGGCTAAACTCGGCATCTGAAGCTGTAGTTGAAGATACCCATTCGCCGGGGGCGACGCATCCCGATGATGCGGGCGCCTCTGGCTTTTTATGGGATACTCCTCAGGAAAATAATTCTTTTAAGGTAGCTTTTCGCTGACAAGCACCACACTCATAACCCCCCCATATTATATAAAGTGACTTGAGATACAGGGGGAATGGGCATGGTGTCAGGATTCCGGAGGCTGTTTCAGGTCTTGTTCCCCGGGAAGAGCATTGCTTTCATCGGGTACATCACCAACAATGCCTTCCCCCAGCCCCTTTCAGAAGAGGACGAGGCCTACTACCTAAGCCGCCTGCAACAAGGTGATCCGGAAGCCAAGAACATCATCATTGAGCACAACCTGCGTCTGGTAGCCCACATTTGCAAGAAATTCGAGGGAACTGGTGAGGATAATGACGACATGATCTCCATCGGCACCATCGGGCTGATCAAGGCCATCAATACCTTTAACCCTGCCAAGGGGACCAAGCTGGCTACCTATGCGGCCAGATGCATAGAGAATGAGATCCTGATGCACCTGCGTTCTATTAAAAAGCTAAGGGGAGAGGTTTCTCTCTATGACCCCATCGGAGTGGATAAGGAAGGCAACGAAATCACCTTAATTGACGTGCTGGGTACAGAAGGCGATGTAGTCACCGAAATGGTTGAAAATGGTTTTGAGCAGCAAAGGATTATCAGACACATGCAACGGCTGAGTAAACGGGAAAAACACGTGCTGGAACTTCGGTACGGCTTGGTTAACGGCTTGCGAAAAACCCAGCGGGAAATAGCCCACAGGTTGGGGATCTCCCGTTCATATGTCTCACGAATAGAAAAGAAGGCGATTGAGAAACTGATTAGGGAATTGATGGCAGAAAAACATGGTTGAGTAAAGGTTTCTTCGGCTACCGACCGGATACCCGGCGGTGGCCTATTTATTTTAACTTATTTCAACTTATTTATTAAAAAACACAGCAAAATTATTTACC
This sequence comes from Clostridiales bacterium PH28_bin88, assembly GCA_000987045.1. Lineage (GTDB taxonomy): Bacteria > Bacillota > PH28-bin88 > PH28-bin88 > PH28-bin88 > PH28-bin88. The sequence continues at coordinate 93,122 of LAKY01000067.1, forward strand.
GAAGATTGACAACAATTTTGAAACCAAATATAATTTACTTAACAATACTACAGAGTAGAAAAAGGTTCCACAGAATGGAACTAACGCAGATGACTATGGTCAATATTGATTATATTTGTATATCCCCATGTCCGAGGCCCTGATGGGAACTCTTTTGTGAGTTTTACGATCCGGAGATGGAAAAATAAATGAAGAAGGTGATTAAAGGGTGAAGAGTAACGTGATAGGGGAATCCGGGCAGCCATTAATATGCACACCATTAGTGGGTAAAAAAAGAGAAAATGTACTGTCCGAACTGGCGGATGTCCTGGAAAAAAAACCGGATATCATTGAATGGCGTGCCGATTTCTTTGAAGGCATAGCCAATACAGACGAAGTCATTGAATTAGCGAATGAGATAAAAGCGATTGCAGGGGATACTCCGATCATCTTTACTATTCGTTCGATTCGCGAAGGTGGTCAGTCGATACCTTTGTCCGACGAGGAAGCCATAGAACTTAACGCAGCTATATGTAGAAATACTAAAGTAGAGTATGTGGATTGTGAATTGAGCAATCAGCAGGAGCACATTCATTATCTAAGAAAAATAGCAACAGAAAACGGTACTAAGATAGTTGCATCTTTCCATAATTTCGACTATACCCCAAGCCAGGAGTTTATAGTACAAAAATTAGATCAAGCAGAACAGTACCAGCTTGATGTTGCAAAGGTAGCAGTTATGCCCCAGAAACTGGAAGATGTCTTAACCTTATTAAGTGCGACTTTGGAAGCCAAAAAACGTTTAAAAACACCTTTAATTACCATGTCAATGGGTAAATATGGAGCAATAAGCCGCATGGTAGGAGGAGTTTTTGGTTCTTCACTTACCTTTGCTGTAGGGGCCAAAAGTTCAGCGCCTGGTCAAGTGCCGATTGAAGGTTTAAAAACTGTCCTCGAAATCATTGAAAGATCGATGAACGAAAAGTAGCAAGTTTTGAGGAGGTCAAGTAAAAATGAAAGATTTAGTTGCCAATCAGTTGGTAAAGTATTTAGAAAGAAGAGGAGTCGAGCACATTTTTGGCCTGTGTGGACACACCAATATTGCAGTTCTGGCGGCTTTGTCAAAAAGTACAAAAATCAGATTTATTAACGTCAGACACGAACAAATCGCTGCTCATGCTGCTGACGGATATGCCCGAGTAACTAAAAAAGCCGCAGTTGTCTTGAGCCATCTGGGACCTGGATTAACTAACGCCGCAACAGGTGTTGCCAATGCAGCTTTGGACTCCATTCCTATGGTTGTAATTGCCGGCGACGTTCCCAGTCATTATTACGGCAAACATCCGCACCAGGAAGTCAACATCCATGCCGATGCATCACAATGGGAAATCTACCGCCCATTTGTAAAGCGTGCCTGGCGTGTGGAACGCCCGGACCTTTTCCCGGAAATCATGGAGAAGGCTTTTGCCCTGGCGGAATCCGGTCGGCCCGGTCCTGTACTGGTGGATGTACCCATGGATATTTTCTCCAAGGAAGTTGATGCAGCGCTGTTTGAAAGACTTGACCATAACGCTAAGACCATACACAAGCCGTCCATTGACGATGAGCTAGCGGCGAAGATTGTTAAGACTCTGGCCGAAGCGAAAAACCCGCTGATCTATGTAGGCGGCGGTGTCATGCTTGCCGATGCTGCCAAAGAATTAAGAGAATTCGTAGACCACATGGGCATACCCGTGGCCCACACCCTGATGGGTAAAGGCATTTTACCGGATGATCACCCATTGACGTTGGGAATGACCGGTTTCTGGGGAACTAAATTTATTAATGAAAAATGTAAACAAGCCGACTACATTTTAGGGCTGGGAACCCGTTTCTCAGAGGCAGACTGCAGTTCCTGGTATCCAGAATACACATTTAACATCCCGCCAACCAAATTAATCCATATTGATATAGACCCAAGTGAAATTGGCAGGAACTTCCCGGTAGAAATTGGCGCCGTGGCCGATTTGAAACAGGCGCTGACCGTTCTTGACCGTGTGGCAAAGAAAATGTATACTTACGCCAGACAAAACGATGCTTTAAAGCAGGAAATTGCGGCGTACAAAAAAGAGTTCAAAGCAAACAACAAAGAGCTGGAAGAGAGCGATGCCTTCCCCATGAGCCCGCAGCGCATTCTAGCCGAAGTACGTGAAGTATTGCCCAGAGATGCAATCATCACCACCGATGTAGGCTGGAATAAAAACGGTGTAGGCCAACAATTCCCGATTTATGAACCAGGATCAATTCTGACTCCTGGCGGTTTAGCCACAATGGGATTTGGCTCGCCTGCAGCTCTGGGGGCAAAAATTGCCGTGCCGGATAAAGTGGTTGTGTCCCTGATCGGCGACGGCGGTTTCGGCCAAAACCCGGCCGTGCTGGCAACAGCCGCTATTGAGAACATCCCGGCTGTTTTTGTTATCATGAACAACTATGCTTTTGGCACCATTGCCGGTTTGGAAAAAGCCCATTATGATACAACATTCGGCACTTTGTTCATAAAAGACGGAAAGCCGTATTCTCCGGATTATGCCGCCATTGCCAGAGCCTACGGGGTCGAAGGGGTAAAAATCCAGTCGGCAGACGAATTTAAGCCTGCACTGAAAATGGCAATCGAGTCCAACAAACCCTTCGTCATTGATGTACCGATGGTGAACAACCCGGTTCCTACTGCAGGGCATTGGAATATCATGGACATCTACTCTCCCGGTAAAAAGGTCCATCATGTCAGCACAAATTAAGTAAAAATACCACCATTGCTTGCGGACTAATAACCTTAAAACGAGAACAAAAACAGTAAGGGAGTGTGAGTAAAACTGGAATGGGTAAAACTGGTCATTAAGGGGGGTGAGAAATGCTGTAAAACCCGCAAGCGGGATTAGGCAGCGTGATGCATGATTAAAGTGGTTTTACGAGGGTAAAAACTGTCCAATGGGGGGAAGTCTGAGTTTCTCAAGGCATTCAACAATGCGGAAGCAATCTGGGGGGGTGGAAGAAAAAACTTGCTGGTTCCTAATTCTTCTGCGCAGTGTGACATTTTAAAAAGGGAGTGGAACGAGTAATGAATGCAATGAAAAAGCTTACCTTGATGGTGTTGTTACTGGTGTTTACTGGCATGATAGTGGTTGGCTGCGGCGCACAGCAAGCTCAAAAGGAAACATATCCTACTCAGAACATCAATGGTACAATTGCTTGGGGTGCCGGTGGCGGTACTGACAGTGTTTCCAGGCTGCTTGCACCCGTAGCTGAAAAAGAACTTGGAAAGTCCATTGTTTTGACTAATAAAACAGGGGCTACCGGATCTATCGCTGCACAATACGTTTTTGACCAAAAACCTGATGGTTATAACCTGCTGTTCCATGCCGAAAACCCTCAGCTTTACCAAGTCCTTGGCCTGTCCCAACTGAGTTACGATGACTTTGAGCCTATAATTCTAGCCGTTCAAGGGATGACCGTTGTAGTAGTTCCCAAAGATTCTCCATATAAAACCCTGGATGATCTGATTAACGATGCGAAAGCGAGACCCGGGAAAGTCAATATGGGGATCAGCGGTGTGGGTGGACAACCCTATATGACTGCTAATATTCTAAAAAAAGGTGAAGGCGTTAATTTTAACACAGTTACCTTTGATGGCGACGGTCCCCTCATCACTGCCCTCCTTGGTAAGCAAATTGACGCTACTGGTCTGGCTATCGGCGCAGCAACCCAATACATCAAGAATGGGGATTTTAGGGGTCTGGCCGTTATTGCCAACAAGCGCAATGATGCTATTCCTGATGTGCCTGCCCTTGGCGAAATGAAGCCCCAGTATCAATCCATGCTCCAGGCCCCTGGCTTCTTCTATGGTGTTTTTGTTAAGAAAGGAACTCCTGAAGATATCATTAAGAAGTTAAGAGACGCCTTCCAGGTAGCCTTTAAAGACGCTAAATTCCAGGAATACGCCCAGAAAAACGGTATGATACCTCTTGGCCTAACCGGTGACGAGGCTAAGGCATATATGAAGAAGTGGCAATCAACCATGTCCTGGCTAATTTATGATGCAGGTGGAGCGAAAGAATCTCCTGAAAAATTTGGTATACCGAAACCATAATAAAGAAAACACGGATTGCGCCGAGCCTTCGGCGAGGGCGGAAGTTGATGTAGTACTTGGGCCACCCTAAAGTTATGCCTGATTGATACAAATGGAGGGGGGAATCCAGGATTCCCCCCGAACCTTCTCCCTAAGCTAGTGTAAAACGGAGGGCTCAAAATGTTGAAAAAAGAACAGCTTGAAAAACAACATGTCAAACAGAAACCAGGCGAGCTATTCTTTCTTGTTATTCTTTTGGCAATTATTGGCGCGTTTTTTGTTGATTCAGTAAAACTAAAAGGTGTGCTCCAGGGGTCTTATAATGGTCCGGGAACAATCCCGCAGCTTATTTCCCTTGTAGTAATAATCATGATTTGTCTGCAGGGTCTTTTGCACCTAAGGAATCGTGAGGGGAAACCCATTGAAATCCTGCGTTATCTCTTTTCAAGTAAAGTAATTATATTGCTCATAATGGTTACCCTTTATGCTTTTTTATTGGAAATACTGCACTTTGAAATTACAACCTTCTTGTTCCTGTTTGTTGTCATGATCCTTTTTGACAGGAGAAAACCTCTGCAAAAATTAATCGTTTCTTTAGGCACGTTAGGATTCATAATAGTAGTTTTTGCTTATCTGTTCCAGGTAGTTTTACCTTAACTAGACAGGGAGGGATAAAAAGTGGTGGGGATTGAGGGTTTTCTGACGCCTTTTATGCAGGTTGATTTAATCCTGTATATTGCCGTTGGCGTATTCGTCGGTATCTATATCGGCGCTATTCCCGGCCTTTCTGTAACCATGGCAGTGTCCTTATTGATTTCTTTTACCTATTCATGGGAGATATTGCCTGCCCTGGCGGTAATGGTGGGAATATATACCGGAGGTGTGTATGGTGGTAGCAGATCGGCCATCCTTTTGAATATTCCCGGGGCCCCGGCTGCAGTTGCAACCAGCTTTGACGGTTATCCTCTGGCCAGGATGGGTGAAGCTGGTAGAGCCATGGGTTTAAGTACTACTGAATCTGTTATCGGCGAGTTCTTAGGGATCTTAATTCTGGCATTAGCGTCGCCGCTAGTTTCAGATTTAGCAATTAATTTTGCACCCAGGGATTATTTTCTCCTGGCCCTCATGGGATTGTTTCTGGTAGGTAGTTTAAGTCACGGTTCTCTGCTAAAAGCGCTGATTACGGCGTTTTTAGGTGTATTGATTGGGTTAATCGGAATGGATCCTGAAACGGCGCAGGGGCGGCTTACTTTCGGTAACTACAGCCTGCTGGGCGGCATCAGTTTCGTAGTAGTCATGATTGGTTTGTTTGGTTTGTCAGAGGGTCTTTACCAGCTGCAACAAAAATTAGAGCCCGTTAAACAAAAAGTCGACAAAATCATACCTGATTTAAAGCTGGTGTTGAAAAACCTTCCCCTGACCCTCAGATGTTCAGCTATAGGCACCATAATAGGAGCGCTCCCGGGAACTGGCGGTGATATCGCAGCCTTAATGGCCTATGACCATGCCAAGAGAACGGTTAAAAAACCATCCCGTCCTTTCGGGGAGGGCGCTTATGAGGGCATAGTTGCTCCTGAATCCGCCAATAACGCTGCTATCGGCGGCGCCTTTATACCCATGATGACGCTGGGGATTCCTGGTGACTCCGTGACCGCTATCTTAATTGGAGCATTAACTATTCACGGATTGAGACCCGGTCCCATGCTGATGAGAGAACAACCGGAATTCTTCTGGGTAATGGTTGGCAGCCTGGTTATATCAAATATCTTTTTATACATTTTTGGTCTGACAGGGATTAGGATTTTCAGCAAGGTTGTAGAAATACCCAAGGCTATTATTATCCCCATCATTATTGTGCTGTCGATAGTAGGCACTTACAGCATTAATAACAATGTTACCGACATTTACTGGATGATAGGTTTTGGGATTTTGGGATACTTTATGAAGATGTATGACTATCCCGTTGCAACTATGGTTTTGGGAGTCATCTTAAGCCCCATCATTGATGCTAATTTCCGGAGGGCTGTGGCCATGGAGCATGGTAGCATCTGGGGATTTGTTATAAGCCTGTTTACACATCCCATAACCTTAGTGCTATTTTTATTCATAGTAATAATGGTTCTAGCACAGACACAGGCCAAGGATGTTATGCTAAAAAAATTAATGCGTTCAAAGGAAAAAAGTGCATACCAGCATTAAGATTTATATTTAATTTGACTGCTGAATTAATAGAGAGGGGATGTATACATGAAAGAAATTAATATAAGCACAAAATTATTGGGCCTTTTTGGGAATCCATTGTCTTTTACCCTATCGCCATTAATGCATAATACTGCATTTCAGCAAATGGGCTTGAATTATTTATATATACCTTTCGAGGTTCAAGAAGAAAACTTTGCAGCAACAATAAAATCTTTGAGATATTTTAATTTTGTTGGTGGTAATGTTACATCTCCGTTTAAAACAAGAATTATGGAGTATTTAGACGAGATTGATGAAAAAGCTAGAATAATTGGCGCAGTAAACACGATTAGTTTAAACAATGGAGTATTAAAGGGTTTTAATACAGATGGAGAAGGTTTTGTTGAGTCTTTAAGATACGAAAAAAATGTTGAGCCGAAAGGATCTAGATTTATAATACTTGGCAGCGGAGGCGCTGCAAGGGCGATAATAATGACATTGGCGTTCCAAGAGGCCGATAAAATATACATTGCCAATAGAACCTTTAATAAGGCATTAGAACTGGCAGAAGAAGTGAATAAAATTAGAAAATGTGCAGAACCAGTTGAATTGAATAGTACTGAAATTGAAAGATACATTCAGGAGGTAGATGTAATAATCAATACTACCAAAGTCGGGATGTATCCGGATGTTGATAAAACGCCAATCGAAATAAAAGAGATCGATAAGAAGATGGTTGCTTGTGATATTATTTACAATCCGATTCATACAAAGTTTTTGAAGTCAATGATGCAACAAGGTTGTGATATTGTGACTGGTGTTGGCATGTTGGTAAATCAAGGCGCAGAAGCATTCAAGATATGGACTGGGAAAATACCTCCCCGGGAGCAGCTTTACAGTTTGATTAATAACATACTTGTAAACAAATAGTAACTGGGTGTAAACAAACAACTCCGATCGCAAAAACGGCTTATACGCACGATTATGTGTATTTGAGCCGTTAACTCTCTCCGCGCTTCATCATGGCCTTAGACAATTTAGGTAGGTGAGCGTTTTTCCTGGTGCTATTTGAAGGCGGTTAGGAGCAGAAGTAATGGCTTCAATAAATGTCAATACAAAAACAAACGTGCCGAAAGGAAGGAGTCAGATGATCCAGAAGGACTGGCTAAGTAAGCTGAAAATGCCCGCCAGTATTGTTATTTGCGAAGTAGGACCGAGGGATGGCCTGCAAAATGAGAAGGCCATGTTAACCCTGGAGCAAAAGGTCGAATTGATTGAACGCTCAGCGCTTGCCGGGGCGAAAATCATAGAAATAGGCTCCTTTGTTCATCCTCAGGCAGTACCGCAAATGGCTGATACTGACGAGGTGGCCAGGCGGATAAAACGTGTGGAGGATGTAGAATACCGCGCACTAGTCATGAACCTCCGTGGTCTAGAACGGGCAGAAGCAGCAGGAATAAAAAAAGTGAAACTAACAGTGTCGGCTAGTCGTGCTCATTCTCTAAGCAACCTTAAACGGACCCCTGAAGAGGCGGTACGGGGTTTTGCCGAATGCGCTGAATACGCCGTTACTCATGGGATCACGCTTTCCGGAGCAATATCCACCTCCTTTGGTTGTCCTTTTGAAGGTAGAGTGCCTCTGGAACAGGTCATTTCTGTGATTTCTTCTTTCAAGGAGATTGGAGTTAACGAACTATCGCTGTCCGATACTACCGGTATGGCTAATCCCGACCAGGTTTATGAATATTGCCTGCGGGTGAAAGAGCAGTTTCCAAATATAACCTGGAATCTGCACTTTCACAACACGAGAGGTATGGGACTTGCCAACGTGCTAGCCGGGATGATGGCGGGAATTGACCGTTATGACACATGCTTCGCAGGCCTGGGAGGATGTCCTTTTGCTCCAGGCGCAACGGGTAACATTGCCACTGAAGACTTAATACACATGTGTCATGAAATGGGCATTGAAACCGGGTATGATTTGGACCAGGTAATTTCTATAGGCCGTTATGTCCAGCAAATTATCGGCCATGATACAGCGAGCTTTATTCTCAAGGCTGGAAAAAACAGCGACATCGTCTGTGCCCAAACGTAAAAAAGGGGAACTAATTAATATATTATTCTATAACTCCACTCTACCCTTTCCCTGGCAAGAAGTAGTGAGTCTGGGTACCGTGTGAATGTTGTTCCTTCCATCCCGGCTGGAGCGGCGGCAGCCGGTTGGTGGGGGGTGAAAGTGAACTTTTAAGCCGCCCCTCCA
>LAKY01000044.1 GCA_000987045.1 Clostridiales bacterium PH28_bin88
CGGCTCTTACGGGATATCGCCGAGGGCAGGGCCCTGGGGGACACCACCACCCTGGCGGATCCCAGCGTGGTCAGCGCCTTGAAGGACAAGTACGGCGAGGAAGCCTAACGCCAGATGCCCTCGTGGAAACAAAGACCGTTTATTGTAAAGGACAGAGCACTAAGCCCTAAATTCGCAGACGAATCTGTTGGTTCAGAATCATTTTAGGAGGTATACTCATGACCGACGAAACACGGCGAGAGCTTGATGCCGAGTACAAAACATACTGGAAAAAGAACCTTGCATTAATCCGCAACCTTTTAATCATCTGGGCGCTGGTATCACTGGTTGGCGCGATTATTTTCGGGAATGTGTTTTACAATGTCAGCTTTTTCGGCGTACCCTTTTCGTTCTGGCTCGGCCACCAGGGCTCTATCCTGGTGTTTATCGTCCTGATATTCTATTACGCCGCTAAAATGGACCGCCTCGACCAGGATGTCGTGAAGAAAATGAACGCCGTCAACGGCAAGTCAAGGGGGGTTTCCGCATGAGTGTAGAAGCTTTAACGCTCGTTCTGGTAATTATTACTTTCGGGCTATATGTCTATGTAGGATGGTGGGCCCGCGTGCGGGACACCAAGTCCTTCTATGTAGCAGGCAATGAGATCCCCACTGTCGCCAACGGGATGGCCGTGGCGGCCGACTGGATGTCCGCGGCGTCCTTTATCTCCATGGCGGGGCTAATCGCCTTCCTGGGCTTTGACGGGACCATCTACCTGATGGGCTGGACCGGGGGGTATGTGCTGCTGGCCCTCCTCCTCGCCCCTTACCTGCGCAAGTTCGGGAAGTACACCGTGCCCGATTTCATCGGCGACCGGTTCTACTCCAACAGCGCCCGGGCGGTAGCCGCCATTGCCACCGTTTTCATCTCGCTCACTTATGTGGCGGGGCAGATGCGCGGCGTGGGGATCGTGTTCAGCCGCTACCTTCAGGTTGATATCGCTGTCGGAGTGCTGATCGGCGTGGCCGTGGTGGCCTTCTTCGCCGTGCTGGGAGGCATGAAGGGGATCACCTGGACCCAGGTGGCTCAATACGTGGTTTTGATTGTTGCTTACCTGATTCCGGCCTGGGCGATTGCCTACAAGCTCACCGGCATCCCTGTCCCACAGTTGGCCCTCACATTTACCGACATCGCCCGGCGGCTGAGTGATGTCCAAATCAGTGTGGGGCTCACGGAGTATGTGAAACCCTTTACGGACATGTCCGCCCTCAACGTTTTCGCCGTGACCCTGGCCCTGATGGTCGGCACCGCCGGTCTGCCCCACGTGATCGTCCGCTTTTATACCGTGCCTACCGTCCGCGCCGCCCGCTGGTCAGCAGGCTGGGCCCTGGTTTTCATCGCCCTCTTGTACACCACCGCGCCGGCCATCGGCGTGTTCGCCAAGTACAACCTGATCCAGAGCCTCAACGGCCAGAAACTGGAAGAAGTCAAGCAGATCCAGTGGGTGGAGAAGTGGTCGTCCACCGGCCTGCTCAAGCTGCAGGATAAGGACGGGGACGGAAAACTCACGTTCACCGGGGACGCCAAGAAAAACGAGGTCGTCATCGACAAGGACATTATCGTCCTCTCCACCCCTGAAGTAGCAGGGCTGGCCCCCTTTGTAATCGCCCTGGTGGCCGCGGGAGGCCTGGCGGCAGCCCTCTCCACGGCGTCAGGGTTGCTGCTGGCCATGTCCAGCGCGGTATCCCATGACATCTACTACCGGATCATGCGGCCTGACGCCACAGACCAGCAGCGGCTCCGGGTCGCCCGGATCACTATCTTCATCGCCGTGCTGGTCGCCGGGTATTTCGGCATGAGGCCGCCCGGGTTTGTGGGAGAGGTGGTGGCCTTCGCCTTCGGCCTGGCGGCGGCGAGCCTGTTCCCGCAGATCATCATGGGTGTGTTCGATCAGCGGATGAACAAGGAGGGAGCCATCTGGGGCATCCTGGTCGGCCTGGTCTTCACCTTCGTGATGATCGTCCTCATGCGCTCGCCGCAAATCCTGGGCACCGCCAAGCCTATTTTGAAAGATTTCCTGGGGATCAATGCCCAGGGCATCGGAGTGGTCGGCATGATCCTGAACTTTGTGGTGTCTTACGTGGTTTCCCGCTCTACCGCTCCGCCGCCGGAGAACATCCAGCACCTGCTGGAGGACATTCGTCTCCCCGAAGCGGCACTGGGCAAAAAAGCAAGCCCTCAAGCCAGACCTGCTCATTAATTTAAGCAATTGGAGGGTGTAGAGATGAGTTGGACTCTACTACTTGCGGTACTAACCATAGCCCTATTCCTCTTTCAACCCTACCTGGATGCTAGAGTCCTACGCAAGGCCTTGGGAATTGCCTTGTTCCTGGAGCTGTTCTACCTGGTAGGCCATTACATGGCGGGATGGCCCTTCCCTACCCCACTGGTGGTTGTCCAGATATTCACCGTTGTCGGGTTAGGAGTAGCCCTTGGGGTAGTGTTCTCCCGTGTCTGGCCCCTCTCCCCGAGACCGGGGTTTGAGCGCGTGATACGGACGCTCCTCCTGATTATCCCGGCATTAGGGTTGGGGATGGGCCTCCAGGTCCTATTGCAGGGAAGGCAGGCCTACCAGGCCATCTACCTGATCTTCGCCCTCTCTACCTGGTTAGGCTCGGGACATTTTGTGCGAGTAAAGTAAAATGATAGTGACCCCTTCACAAGCAATACCTGTCTGCAAAGCCGGGAGGCGCCCCTTGCGGGTGCCTGCCGGCCACATTGCTTGTTTCAGCCATATGTTCAAAAATAGCACCGTACAATCACTAACACCAGGGAGGTTACCACCCTTGAACCTTGAATACGCCATGGCGATCCAACGCATCGCACCCTTTAATACCTTGAACCGGGAGACCTTGCTGCACCTGGTCAATACCCTGCAGTTGGAGGTGTACCCGAAGAATGCCTACGTATTTAAGCAGGGAGAGCCCTCCCGGAACATGCTGTGGCTTATTATAAACGGCCTTGCGGAAGTCATCGTTACCAATGAAAAGGGAAAGGAAACGGTGCTGGGTTACCGCCGGCAGTACGATTTTTTCGGGGAAACCGTCGTCCTGACCGGAAAGAGTTACCCCGCCTCGGTACGGGCGGTGGAGGACCTGCACTGTTTGCTGCTTCCCCGGGAAGCCTTCGAACAGCTACTGGACAACTACGCTTCCTTCGCCGGCTTCTTTACCAAAGTCCTGTCCGACCGGTTTCGCGACCTCTACCAGGAAGTGGTATTGGAGCAGTCCTACGAAGCCTACGGCATGGAAGCCTATCCTTTTCGCAAACGGGCCAGCGAATTAATGACTTCTCCTGTTGTCACCTGCTCCCCCGGCGACACTGTCAAGGACATCGCCCTGCGATTAACCGAACGGAACCTGAGTTCCCTGGTCGTGGTGGATGGCGCCGGCCAACCGGCCGGGATTGTCACCGAAAAAGACCTGGTCGCCAAGGCGCTTACCCGGGGAGGATGCGACGGGCTCACCGCATCCGAAGTGATGAACCCCAACCTGGTCTCCGTTCCTCCCAAGGCCTTCTTTTACCAGGTACTGCTTGCCATGATCAAAAATCAGGTTAAGCACGTGGCAGTGGTAGACGGAAGCCATCTACTGGGAATTATCACCCTGCGGGATCTGGTCAAGTCCCGGAGTACCGGTACCCTGACAGTGGTTGATTACATTGAATCCAAGGAAAAAGTATCCGACCTGGTCGCGGTAGGCAAAGAGGTTGACCAGATGTTGAACCTGCTGGTGGCCGAAAAAGCGCCGGTCCCCGAGATCTTCGAGGTGCTGACGGAATTCCATGACCGCTTGACGCGCAAGGTGATTTCTATCTGCGAAAAGGAAATGGTTGACGAGGGTTACGGGGCACCGCCGGTACCATATTGCTGGGTCAACATGGGCAGCGCCGGCCGGATGGAACAAACCCTGCGTACTGACCAGGACAACGCCATCATCTTTAAGGACCCGGGTGCGGAACAGGTTGACGAGGTGTCCCGGTACTTTCAACTGCTGGCGTTTAAAGTAGTAGAAGGTCTGGCCCTGTGTGGTTTTGCCAAGTGTAAAGGCAACGTAATGGCATCTAACCCCTCTTGGTGCCGTTCACTGAAGAACTGGGAGGAAACGGTCTCCCTGTGGGCTAAACAGCCGGATCCCGAACATACACGTTTCCTGTCAATCTTCCTGGATTTCCGGCCTGTTTACGGGAACCATGAACTCGCCCGTAACCTGCGCCAGTTTATCATCGAGCTTTTCGCTTCATTCCCGATTATCTACCGGTTCCTGGCCCAGGATGACCTGAGCAACAGGGTTCCCCTGGGGATATTGGGCCAGTTCATTACGGAAAAGACTCCCGGCCACGAGAACCAGATCAACCTTAAGCGAGCGGCTACGGTACACATCATCGACTGCCTGCGCATCCTGGCTCTCCGGCATGGCATCGTAGAAACCTCTACTTTACAGCGATTAGAAGTCCTCGAAAACCGGGGCCTACTCTCGAAAAACGACGCCAATTACTTCTCTACCGCCTTTCAGTCCCTGGCGATGCTGTCCGTCAGGGAAAACCTGCGCAAGGCGATGAAGGGGGAAGAACCCGACCACTACCTTGACTTGCAGCGTCTCACCAAGCGAGAAAGGGATATCTTGAAAGATTCTCTGAAAGCCGTAACTAAACTGCAAAACTTGACCGGGAGTTCCCTGCTGCTTTTTTAGTGGTCAGCCCCTGATACTTCTGTTGGGTTTTTTGGCATCTTTCCACTACCACTGATCATTTGCCTTTTAATCTAGCCGGATCCTAAAAGGAGGAGGCAGGCATCTGTTATGTTGAGCAATTTGATCATGGCTATCAACCGTACTTTTACTCTTGGCGTGGGGACTACCCCGGAACCTGCCGTTCAGGCATTTGCCCCGGTGGATGACATCCGGTCGCTGCTCGCCAGGGGGAAGAATGCCGTGTCTTCGGGCACACCCTTGAAAGAAATCCGGTTTGTGGTCATGGACACGGAAACAACGGGTTTTTACCCCTACCGGGGGGATGAAGTTATTTCTCTTGGCGCCGTGGTGGTACAAGGCGGGCGGATCAGAGAAGAAGAAACCTTTCACCAACTCGTAAACCCCGGCCGTCATGTCCCCCAGGTGGTGACGGATCTCACGGGAATTACCGACGGCATGGTTGCCGCTGCTCCTGACTTCTTCACTATCCTCAGGGACTTCCTGTCCTTTGCCGGGGACAGTGTCCTGGTCGGCCATGCCCTGGACTTCGACATGGCGTTCTTTAACTTAAAACTGAAAAAGAGGTGCCGCAATCAAATCCGCCACCTGACGCTGGACACCTATAAAATGTCCTTTTTGGTCGATCCCTTTCTGCACAACCGTTCGCTGGACGGTTTGCTGGCGTCTCACGGGATCCCCGGAACCGGTCGCCATACCGCTATCGGTGACGCCATCCTCACCGCCCGCCTTCTGCTGGTATTCCTAGACATTCTGGCCGGGTGCCACATTACCACCCTGCAGGATATGAGGGAAGCGCTTCACCACCAGTACCTGCAATTGGCGGGCCGGGCCCAGTTAGTGTAGAACTTGGCCAAAACTTCCTCGCTGCTATTACCCTTCGACGCAGCAAGCGCGAATTGCCCATTAGTATTTCATCGGAATGAAAAGATTTTTTAACGGGGACAGATCCGGACCTCGCGTCATGCCAGTGCCGGGTCTTTTGTTTTTTGCCTTACACCGTTCAACCCCGTAATTTAACCCTTTAAGTAGCAAATAATCCCTTTTGCCTGAATTTTCTTTCTTCACTCCGTCTCCTGGTATATGCTTTTAATAAAAAATAGAGGTGCTGCCGGTACCGGTAAGGACAGCACGAGCTGTCTAACCCGGCGAGCGGTTAATGCAAGCTGCTGACAGACTTAAAGGAGGGGCCAATATGCTGAATAGCATCAGCACGGTTATTAATCGTACTCTGAGACCCAACCGTTTTTACCAACAAAATCAGGAACCAACCCTGGTTGAGGACCTGCGCCGCTTAACCCGCCGGGAACAAAACACGGTATACCGAAGTAAGCCTTTGGATAAAATCCGCTTTGTTGTGCTGGATACCGAGACCACCGGTCTTCACCCCACTAGAGGGGATGAGGTCATCTCCCTGGGTGCCGTAGTGGTTCAGGGGGGCCGGATCCGGGAGGAAGAAACCTTCCACCAAATGGTCAATCCAGGCAGGGATATTCCTCAGGTGGTAACGGAGTTGACCGGCATTACCAAGGAAATGGTCCTCGACGCCCCCAAACTCCTCCCTGTCCTGCGAGACTTCCTGGAATTCGCGCGAGGTAGCATCCTGGTAGGTCACACGCTGCATTTCGACCTGGCTTTTCTCAACTTAAAACTAAAACAATGCGGTTCCAGGATTGACCGTCCCTCCCTGGATACCCACGACCTCTCCTTTTTAGTGGACCCTGCAGCCAGAAACCGCTCCCTGGACGGATTGCTGGTGGCTGGAGGGATACCGGTTACTAATCGTCACACCGCTCTGGGAGATGCCATCCTTACCGGGAAACTCTTGCTGGCTTATTTTGACCAGTTAGCCAAATGCAATATCCTTACCTTGCAAGACCTGGAGTTAATCTTCCAACAACAGTACCAGCGCCTGGCGGGGTCGCACCTGCTAATACCCCGGGTTGCCATATAAATAAAGCAGCTTCTGGTTGCCACCAGAGGCTGCTTTCTAGATTAGCATTGTTTATTGGGGCCTATTAATAGGGGGTTAGGCCTCGTCTCCGTACTTTTGTTTCAGCGAAGACACTACCGAAGGATCCGCCAGGGTGGTGGTGTCCCCCAGGGCCCTGCCCTCGGCGATATCCCGTAAGAGCCG
>LAKY01000042.1:0-7470 GCA_000987045.1 Clostridiales bacterium PH28_bin88
TGAGGTGGGGACGGCCCTCAACAGGTTGATGTCAAGAGGTTTCACCCGTCACGAGGCCAGCCTCTCATCCTGGAGAAATTGATCGAGGAAATGGCTCCCGTATTGAGAGAACGCAGACCCTTTGATACGGAAAACTACCGGAGAAAACTGCTGGCGCTTGGCGCAAAAGCGCCGGGCAATAAGGTCGGCCGGGGTTCCTGCAGGCCACGGTGGAGTTCGCCCTGAAGCTGGAGGATTTGCGGGAGCCGTTCCGGGAGTACCTGGAAGGGCTGATGAGCCATTTGTCGGGATTCCTTAAGCGTGGGGCGTAGCAAAAGAAGAACAACTGATTTTGGTGTGATTCGTAAATGAAGATCCAATTAGTTTGCAGTATCTCCCCAAAATGGGTTACAATAGGAATAAGGAAGTAACCCTACCACGCCGGTAGGATCCCAAACAGGAAAGTGAAGAAGCGGGTGGTAACGTGGAAGAATTAAGGGAACAAAGGATAAATGCCTTTATCCGGTTGCGGGGGAAAACCGCCCCGGAACGCCGAGCCGAGTGGCGCCGGTGGAAAAAGCAAGGGTATCGTGTGGCCGAACCCGACGGCATTACCATCCTGCATGAAAAAGAAGCCATCCGCCGGCGGGTGCTGGAGGCTTTCAAAGACATCGACGTGGATCTGTTTCTTTTTGGCTCTCAGGTGGATGGCGCCGCCGGTCCTTTCTCCGATTATGATGTAGGGTATGATGCGGATGAGGCGGTACCCGGGATGCTTTTGGCAACTCTAAAACAAGAATTAGAGGAATTACCCATACCCGGGAAGGTCGACCTGGTGGATTTTCGCGGGGCAGCGGGGGAATTCACGCAACACGCTCTGAAGAAGGTGGAAGTATGGAAGAAAAAAAGGCGGAACTCTCTCTTCGCCTAAAAACCCTTGAACAGGCCCTTGTTACCCTTGAAGAGGCTCTGGCGCAGCCCTTTTCCGTCATTGTGCGCGATGCCACCATTCAACGATTCGAGTACACCTTTGAACTGGCATGGAAACTTTTCCGCAAAGTGGCCAGGATAGAAGGAGTGGAGGTAAACTCTCCCCGGCAGGCCATCCGTGCTGCTTATGATGCGGGCTTGCTAAAGGACATTGACCTCTGGTTCGAATTGTTGGAAGACCGTAACCGTACCTTCCACACCTACGATGAATCCACGGCAACCCAGGTCTTTGAAAGCGCCGGTCGTCTTCCCGCAACCTTACGATCCGCCATCAAGATAATAAGGCATAACTACCTGCGTTGAAACGTGGGACCGGGCCTGTACCGGGTAAAGGACCTGGTGGATAAGCCCCGGCCGGAGGAGGCGCCTTCCCACCCTGGCGGTTTTGGGGAGGGACAACATCGAGCCGGAGGTGTTAGATTTCCTGGAGAAGCAGGAACCAGGCGCGGGCGGGGAGATTCAACTGACCGACGCTCTCAGATCGCTGGCAGAGCGGCGTCCTATGTGCACCGTGTTTGAGGGGCGGGGCTACGATGTAGGGGATCGGCTGGGGTTCCTGCAGTCGACGGTGGAGTTTGCCCTGAATAGGGAGGATTTGCGGGAGCCGTTCCGGGAGTACCTGGAAGAGTTGATGAGCCGGTTACCGGGATTCCTTGAGCGTGGAGCCTAGTGTAATGAAGGGGAGCCTGTGGCTGGCTACCGCAGTCCATAAGAAGGCGCTGGAGCCAAGCTTCTAATGCAAATTCTTTTCCGGGAAACTTACGGGTCAAAACCCGTTTGGTTTCCTGGAAAACATATTCACTCAATACCAGAGTGTGCCCCTGGGCGAAAATAGCATGAAGTAAATGCCGTTCAGAGCCCTGGAAAACCACTCCTGAAACAATTGTATTGGTATCCAGCATTACTCTCATGGTTTTCCGTAAAGCTCCTGCATTAATTGCTCTCGTACCATTTCGATTTCTTTTTCAAGATCTTGCCTGGTATAACCTTTTTCTCTGGCTTCGGCCTCAATATCATTGAATAATAGATCTAACGGAGACACTGGTTCTAACACAACCTTGTCGTTATCTACATAAACCCTTAGTTTAGTTTTTGGAGTAATTTTCAACTTTTCTCTAACCTCTTTGGGGATAGTCACTTGACCCCGCTCAGTTGGACTGACAAACTGCCCGTACATTCTGATGCTTACCTCCCTCCATTTGTTTCATACTTATTCTATCAAGAATTCTTACCGTATGCAATACGAGGGCATTATCACTGGGGGATGACGTGATCGACAGCCGGGTACCCTGCCTGCAACAGATGCTGGATGTATACGGGNACCGGGAAATACGGGATCGTCAGGCCGGAGTACGTTGATGATAATCTTTTCAAGGTGGAGGACCTGGTGGAAAAGCCGGAACCGGCAGAAGCCCCCTCCACATTGGCGGTACTCGGGCGATATATCATCCAGCCGGAGGTATTCGACTTCTTGGAGAAACAAGGACCGGGGGCGGGCGGGGAGATCCAGCTCACTGACGCCTTACGGTTGCTGGCGAAGGAACGGCCCTAGTGCGCCTACGTCTTTGAGGGCCGGCGCTACGACGTGGGGGACCCGGCTGGGGTTTCTGCAGGCCACCGTGGAGTTCGCCCTGTCAATAAAAACCCACCGGATCTCCGGTGGGAGAAAGGGTCCGGATGGTGGTAGTTCAGTTTCTATCATGTGGTTCAGGACTTATCTGGCTAAACCCAAATTTCTCAAATGTAAAATGACCGTCGAAGGCTAAAGCTTCTTGAATGTTCAGATGCTCCATGATGGCGAAACTGGTACAGTCGGTGAAGGAAAAATCCTGATCATGGTATTTCTGAAATATTTCCAATGCTCTAGCCAAGTAGTCCGGGGCAACAAAAATTATTTTAGCTGCTTTTTCGGAAAGTAGTTCTTGTGCCAAGGCCGAAGCTACGTGATGGTTTTTAAGTCTTGTTCGTGTAAGGGTAATTGCTTCATCGACGACATAATCGGAGGTATAACATAACACCTGGCCTTTTAAGTTCTGAAAAAACGATGCGGTATTCTTGTGGTTCGGGTCGTTGAGATTTTTTAAAGCATACCAGGCGCCTGTATCGATAAATACCTTTTTCAACGGTATAACACCTCATCATGGTGAATACTTTCAGCAGGGCCTGATACTGCCCCTTTAATCATCTCCATAGCTCCCTTTGCTTGAGCCTCAGACAATTCTTTTTGCTTTTCGTCGATAAGGTTGCGTACTACCTCCGAGATACTGATTTTCTTTGAACGGGCTTCTTGGATCAAAAACCGATGATGCCTTTCGTCTATTAAGATCTGAGTTCTGACCAAGGAAAATTCACCCCCCTATGTAATTACACACATACATTATAACATAGTATATGCCAAACCACAATCAATGAAACTGGCCTTGCAACCATCCCTGCTCTTTACGGCAGCGGAAGGCGCCGCCCTGGCTCACGAGCAACTGGTGGAGTTTGCGGAAAAAGCAGGCAACCCTGCCTTGTTGGAAAATGCTTTGCGGGGGGGAAGGTAGCTATGCACGCCGGGTATCACACAGAGTACTCCAATCAACTGCACCAGTTGCTGGTGTCGGTGTCCAGGCATTTTTACATCGGGAAGAACGGCATGCTCAAGTACCAGCTGAAGCCCATGGAAGTAAATATCAATAATTGCCACCGGACAGGGAGAGAGCACCTGGTATATTACATCATGCGGGACCATTTCAGCGGCAATTTTATCTTCCGGCTGTACACTTCACGTTTACTGACGCCCCTGGCGGAGTTTTTGTATCTCGCCTGGAGCCGGGAAGAGGAGGATGAACATTTCTGGGGAATGCCGGAGAGCATCTTGATCCCCAAGCTCATTTCCTCCCCGGAGCTCCTAAACGGCTTGACCCGGCTGGGAATCAAACCGTTACACCCGCCCAGCGGTTTTGCCTCGGGTGTGCGGATAGTGAGGGACCTGGAACAGCATATTCATTACACTCTCGGGGAGATAGTCGATCAACGGGTAGAAAATGTCAACATCCACCGGGAGCAAATCTATCGATACATGTTGGACTTCGGGTACCCGGAGAGTAAAATAAAAGTCTGGCAGGGCAACCTGCCAACCGGCCACCCCAGGGACGTGCCGGAGTACCAGGTATTTTTGCGGCATTTCCCCCCGCCGGCGCCAGTCACCAAGGGGCAAACGGCCCCCGCCTGCGACGTGTCCGGGGAAAAACCGGGCCGGGCAAACAAACCGGCAAAATCTGGAAATGTCCTGGAAGATCCCATCGGCAAACATAAATTTTCCCCGGGGAGGCTGGAGCGTGCTCAGGACTTGGTATACGAGGCATGGGACTACACTGACAGGCAAAAACGACTCAGCCTGGCTTTTGAAGCGTTAAAGATTTCACCTTATTGTGCCGACGCCTATAACTTGCTGGCCGCGGAAAGCCGGAGCAAGGAAGAAAAATTGAAACTCTACCGGAAGGGTGTGGAGGCTGGCAGGTTGGCCCTGGGGGACTTGTTTTTCAAAAGGAATTCGGGAGATTTTTGGGGACTGATCGAGACCAGGCCCTACATGCGCGCCATGCATGGCCTGGCCCGGTGCCTTTGGAAAGTAGGCCGCAGAGACGAAGCAATCGACATATGCAAAGAAATGCTGGAGCTTGACGGTCGCGATCACCAGGGCGTACGTTACCTGCTGGTGACCTGGCTGCTGGAAGCAGGCCGGGACAAGGAGTGCCGCCAGCTCCTGGCCGAGAATCACGGTGATAATTCCTGTTTTATGGTTTATAGCGAGGCGCTGCTGGCTTTCCGTACCGGCGGGAACGGCGGGAAATCAAATCAAGTTCTCCAGGAGGCGATCCGGGCCAACAAACATGTTCCACTGTACCTGCTGGGCCAAAACCCGGTTCCTTTTCGCTTGCCTGATTATTACAGCCTCGGCGATGAAAGCGAAGCGGTCATCTATGCCGGGGAAGCGAAAGACCTGGCGCAATACACCGCGGGCACTGGAATGGCTGGAGCAGAATTTTGTGGGAGAAGGGGAACCGGGAACCAAGAGGTAAGGTTTATGGACGAGAGTAATGTGCCACGCTTAACTGAGGCCTCGATCCGCCAGCTTGCGGATGACCAGAGTTTCAAACGCGGTATGAACTATTACGCCAGTGGGGCCATCAGCGAACCCGTCCGCCGGGGGACCGAACTGGGTAGAATTTGTTGCGATTCCCGGGATGAGCCCTACAGGGTGAAGGAAGACCTCATCGACCTTGATCGGGAACATGATTCAGCGGGATACCTCCTTCCCGGAAAGCGATCGTTGGGCAAGGGAGAGGCTGGTAGACATCCTGGTGACGTGGCGGGAAATGAAGGATCGGGACGATGAAACCGGCGAGATCGTTAGGCACCATGGCCATCGGCTGGCGCCAGCGCAAGACCTACCGCCAGGCAGCGGCATATTTACGCCGCGTGAAAGTTCTCTATGAACGCATTGAGAACCGTGGAGAATGTGGCTAGCCATCTTCGACAGGTCGATAGAAATGGAAGTGACCCTGGAGCAGAAGGGGAACCGGGAACTGCTGGGCCTGGTGCGGGAGATCAGTGAACTGGTGGACATCCACTACGTAAGGCAGAAGGAGCCGCGGGGACTGGGACTGGCATATAATCATACTAAAGAATTCTTTAGCTATAAAGAATATAAAGGAAAGAGGTGCTTTTATGAATCTGGCTAAGGTTTCATCCAACGGTCAAATAACCGTACCCGCTGAGATAAGGCGCAAGCTCAATATAAAGGAAGGCGACAAGATCATATTCCTTGAAAAGCCCAACGGTGAGATTGTCCTTCAGAATTCATCCATCATCGTGATCAGGCAGGCGCAGAGCAAGTTAAGCGATATTCAGATTTCGGAGGACGAAATATTGCAGGATGTAATGGATATTCGCTACGGCAAGGAAAAGTAGCTATGCGAATCATGATAGATACCAATGTACTCATCTCTGCCATATTAAAGCAAGGCTCTGTACCGGATATTGTCTTGCATGATGTCTGCGAAAACCATGAACTGATTTTATGCGACCACATCATCAGCGAAAGCTACGAAGTGGCGAAAAGGCGTTTCCCAAGTAAAATTGATGTTTTGGACGATTTATTTGCTAAATTGCGGTATGAGCTTGTACCTGCACCGAGAATAGGTGAAATTCAAATAAGTTTCCTTGCGGTATTTTAACGCGGCGGGGGCTGCGCCGGAAGGGGACCTGGGAGAGGACCATACCCTGGAAACCCACCTGATCCCGCTGGTGCTGCAGGCTGCCCTCGGCTTGAGGGAAGGGCTGACCGTATTCGGGGATGACTATCCCACCCATGACGGTACGGCTGTCCGGGACTACATCCACGTGGACGACCTGGCCCGGGCGCATATCTTGGCGCTGGAAGCCATGGCGGGCGGTGCCCCGTCTGCCGTCTACAATCTGGGGAACGGTAACGGCTACTCGGTGCTGGAGGTCGTTAAGGCGGCGGAACAGGTGGTGGGCAGGCCCATCCCGTACGAAACAGGCGCGAGGCGGGCGGGAGACCCGGCTGTACTGGTGGCCTCTTCTGAAAAAGCCCGCCGGGAGCTGGGCCTGGCACCGGGCACGTCCGAACGGTTATAGCAAGTAGCTGCAAATGTGAACCGTGGCGTTGACAGAAGTAACAAGGCAATGGCTGTTGGAACTTTTTAATGCTGCTGTGAGTCGATTAGCGGGATTAATCGCTTTGTAACCGCACAAAAGAACAGGATTAAGAGGGTTCCTTGCAACCAATAACAGCCTTGAATGTGACTATAGGGGGAGCATCTTCATGAAACCTGTGCGTAAAGCCATCATCCCGGCGGCGGGGTTGGGGACGCGGTTCTTGCCGGCCACCAAGGCCCAGCCTAAAGAGATGTTGCCTATCGTGGATAAGCCTACGATCCAGTACATAGTGGAGGAAGCGGTGGCCTCGGGGATCGAGGACATCATCATCGTCACCGGCCGGGGGAAGCGGGCCATCGAGGACCACTTCGACCGGTCGATAGAGATGGAGGTTGCCCTGGAGCAGAAGGGGAACCATGAACTGCTGGGCCTGGTGCGGGAGATCAGCGAACTGGTGGACATCCACTACGTACGGCAGAAGGAGCCTCGTGGCCTGGGGCATGCGGTGTGGTGCGCCCGGAAGTTCATCGGGGACGAGCCCTTTGCGGTGCTGCTGGGGGACGACGTGATCGACAGCCGGGTGCCCTGCCTGCAACAGATGCTGGAGGTCTACGGAAAATTTGGGGGTTCAATTTTGGGAGTGCAGGAAGTAACGGTAGAGGATACCAGGAAATATGGAATTGTCAAGCCGGAATACGTTGATGATAATCTTTTCAAGGTGGAGGACCTGGTGGAAAAGCCGGAACCGGCAGAAGCCCCCTCCACATTGGCGGTACTCGGGCGATATATCATCCAGCCGGAGGTATTCGACTTCTTGGAGAAACAAGGACC
>LAKY01000042.1:7502-9986 GCA_000987045.1 Clostridiales bacterium PH28_bin88
TTTGAAGGACGCCGGTACGACGTGGGGGACCGGCTGGGGTTCCTGCAGGCCACGGTGGAGTTCGCCCTGAAAAGAGAGGATTTGAAGGATAGCTTCAGAAGCTACCTGCTAGGCTTACTGAGAAACGAAACAAGTGACGGTGTTAAAGGGGTATCCTGATTTAGCGGTATCTTTGGCGACTGATAAAAGTGGGACGGCTATGGGAGATAAGAAAGCCAGGGATTAAAGATGCTTAAAAAACTTTGTTAAAAAATCTTCTGGAGTTATTGCTGGTACAGGTGAGTTTGTAAAGTCTTTGGTGTTGCGTGTGATAATGTAATCGATTTTTGCACGTTCAGCACAAACGCAGATTAACTCATCCTCAAAGTCACTGACCTCCGGATGAAAGGCTTTCCTGATATCCTTTGCTGTAACATCAATAATATCTACAAGCCGCAAAAGGATATCAATTGCTGTATACAACTTTTGTTTATCCTTAAGAGAGCGTCTTAAGACGTAATGGATGTCAGTAATAGAATTTGCGGTAATATAACCTTTTATTTGCTTTGTTTCGGCTAATCGTAAAACCTGGGAGGAAAACTGAACAAAGGGTTCTCTGTTTTGGTATACATCAAGGATGATATTGTTATCAATGATTGTCTTCATTCTTCATCAGTCGCTCCCTTCGTGCATCCTCAATGGTATAACCATCATCAGGTATGATCCCGATGAGCTGGTTTACTAAACTCACCTTGTCGTCTTTGGGGATTGTGATCTGGGCGACAGGGATACCGTTACGAGTGATAAGGATATCCTCCTTGTTTATAATTGCGAGGTATTTACCCAAGTTTTTTTTGAATTCAGTAGCAGTGATTTGTAGCATAAAGACACCTCCTTTAAAATTATATTATGCACAACCTTTATTATATTATACTCTAAAATGTGCGATTAGTAAATTGAAATTAAGATATTGGACAAAATGCAGAGTAATGAATATATGTATGTTCGGTTTCAAACGGCATCGGTGCCAGGCACTTAACTTAGATATTGCCGAGTCGTGTTCAGAACCTCGGGACATACGGGGGTTCAATTCTGGAGTACAGGAAGTACGGGTAGAGGATACCATGAAATACGGGATTGTTAGGCCGGAGTACATGGAACCCGGCCTGTACCGGGTAAAAGACCTGTTGGAAAAGCCCCTGCGGAGGCCCGGTGGCCCAGGTACGCCTATGTGTTTGAGGGAAGGCGGTACGAAGTGGGGGAACCATTGTTCTCCCGCATTACCCACAATTCTACGCCCATCGAATATGATGATGCTAACAAGGGGCCTCTCAGTTCTAAGCGCCTGGCACCCCCTCAATGATGGCCCGCGCGTCTTCCAGCGAACTGGCTGTATAAATCTTATTCATTATCTTATCCAGCACATCCAAATTGGTGCACTTCTTCACTTTTTCCCGCAAACCCAGTGAAACCTCCTGCTGATCTCCCGGGAAACTTCCCCGTCGGCAAAGGAAAATTGCCTTTTGACCAGTTCCGGAGACTGGCGTTTAGGCGAGTGCAAAAGATGACTCTATGCCCGGATGCGGCTGGCAACCAATTCCGCTAGCAACTGCACTTTACAATTCAGGTGGTGCAATGATTTCAACCGGCTGATAGTCTTTTAATGTGCCTTAAAGCCCTTACTACATGAAGTTCGACCATCATTTCATCTTCGCCAAATTCTTTGCGTGCCTCATCAATAATTTTCTTTAATATATCAGGTTCAATGTTGTATTTATTCGATAGTGCTTCGTATTCAAATATTCTGGGAGTATTATCCATTGCAAGGCCTCCTTCCTTATAGGGTTATCCTGGGTTATATGTATGCAACAGGATAAAGCGACCCGGCTGGACCGCAGGGGAGGCCCATGTACGCTTACGTG
Organism: Clostridiales bacterium PH28_bin88; assembly: GCA_000987045.1. GTDB lineage: Bacteria > Bacillota > PH28-bin88 > PH28-bin88 > PH28-bin88 > PH28-bin88. The sequence goes on from LAKY01000042.1 coordinate 9,404, forward strand.
TTCGAGGGGCGGCGGTACGACGTGGGGGACCGGCTGGGGTTCCCGCGGGCCACGGTGGAGTTCGCCTTGAAGCGGGAGGACTTGCGGCAGCCGTTCCGGGAGTACCTGGAGGGATTGATGCGCAGGTTGCCGGCCGTAATGGAGGACGGGGCCTAATGCAACCGCTAATGGCTGGTGGGGGTCGTCAATGAGGAAATATATGTCGATGCATCATCCGGGAATTGTTCTGGGTCGGGCATGTCTCGGAGAGCTGCTGGACGATGGATTCGTGACAGAGGTAATCGTGGGAAAATTACATTGATTTTCTCACGAATCCCACGTAATGAAATTCCCCCAAAAAAGTCCGCGTTCGACAGGTTCATGAGCGAGCTGAGCTTCGAAATGGCGTTCACTCCTACGGAAATCGACCCCTACATATACCCGAAAATCAGGGGTAAGAAGGATTACCCCATCTTGGCATCAGCGATCATTGCTGACGTCGATGGTTTTTGGGGGTTAGCGTCATCGGGTTGTTGCAAAGAAAATTCAGCATACAGTCCAAAGTCCCGCACGATGGGGGATGGTTCCGATTCACTAACCCTGA
>LAKY01000078.1 GCA_000987045.1 Clostridiales bacterium PH28_bin88
GAGCCTTAACAATCGAAGAGTGATGGGGAGAAAACCGCGTTACGAAGATGTGGGTCTTTAAGAGGCCCTGTTTTGAACGGAGAGTTTGATCCTGGCTCAGGATAAACGCTGGCGGCGTGCATAAAACATGCAAGTCGAACGGATAGCTTCGGCTATCAGTGGCGAACGGCTGAGTAACACGTAAGTGACCTGCCCCTCAGTGGGGAATAACTGCTCGAAAGAGTGGCTAATACCGCATGTGCTCCCGTCTTCGGTGGTGGGAGTAAAGCAGAGATGCGCTGGGGGATGGGCTTGCGGCCGATTAGCTTGTTGGCAGGGTAAGGGCCTACCAAGGCGATGATCGGTAGCTGGTCTGAGAGGATGATCAGCCAGACTGGGACTGCGACACGGCCCAGACTCCTACGGGAGGCAGCAGTTAGGAATTTTGCGCAATGGCCGAAAGGCTGACGCAGCAACGCCGCGTGAGGGAAGAAGGCCTTCGGGTCGTAAACCTCTTTTTGAGGGGAAGATAGTGACGGTACCCTCAGAATAAGCCCCGGCTAACTACGTGCCAGCAGCCGCGGTAATACGTAGGGGGCGAGCGTTGTCCGGATTTATTGGGCGTAAAGAGCGCGTAGGCGGTTTGCCAAGTCGTGCGTGAAATACTCCGGCTCAACTGGAGTGGGTCGTGCGATACTGGTAGACTTGAGGCCGGAAGGGGGAAGTGGAATTCCCGGTGTAGTGGTGGAATGCGTAGATATCGGGAGGAACACCAGTGGCGAAGGCGGCTTCCTGGACCGGTCCTGACGCTGAGGCGCGAAAGCGTGGGGAGCGAACTGAATTAGATACTCAGGTAGTCCACGCTGTAAACTATGGGTGCTAGGTGTCGGGGAGTACGGCCGCAAGGCTAAAACTCAAAGGAATTGACGGGGGCCCGCACAAGCAGCGGAGCGTGTGGTTTAATTCGACGCAACGCGAAGAACCTTACCCAGACTTGACATGCAGCCGAAANNCATGGCTGTCGTCAGCTCGTGTCGTGAGATGTTGGGTTAAGTCCCGCAACGAGCGCAACCCTCGCTGCCAGTTGAATTTCTCTGGCGGGACTGCCGGGACAAACCCGGAGGAAGGTGGGGATGACGTCAAGTCAGCACGGCTCTTACGTCTGGGGCTACACACACGCTACAATGGCCGGTACAGAGGGTTGCCAAGCCGCGAGGCGGAGCTAATCCCACAAAGCCGGTCTCAGTTCGGATTGCAGGCTGCAACTCGCCTGCATGAAGTCGGAGTTGCTAGTAACCGCAAGTCAGCACATTGCGGTGAATACGTTCCCGGGCCTTGTACACACCGCCCGTCACGTCATGAAAGTCGGAGACGCCTGAAGCCGGTGGGCCAACCGTAAGGGGGCAGCCGTCGAAGGCGGGGTCGGCGATTGGGACGAAGTCGTAACAAGGTAGCCGTACCGGAAGGTGTGGCTGGATCACCTCCTTTCTAGGGAGCACGAGGATCTGCTTCGGCAGGGACTCCACTCCCAGGTCGATCGTAGGGCTCTGCAGTAGTCGGAGGAAGGGCCAAGGGCGCAAGCTCGAGGGCCGGACACCGATGGCTGGTGGCTCTACGCAACCTGTCTCCCCGTCACTCTTCGAGGGTTGAGGCTAAGAGTAACAACTCTCAGTCCTTTAACAAGTGCATAGTCCTAATAAGAGAATCCAATTTCGCAGGATGGAATCCGATCCTGCTAGCTCAACCGGAAGATTCTCGAAACGAGTTATTAAGGGCGCGTGGTGGATGCCTTGGCGCCGAGAGCCGAAGAAGGACGTGGTGGGCTGCGAAAAGCTACGGGGAGTCGCCTGCAGGCCTTGATCCGTAGATATCCGAATGGGGCAACCCGGCCGGGGTCATGCCCGGTCACCGCTACCTGAATATATAGGGTAGCTGGGGGTAAGTGGGGGAACTGAAACATCTAAGTACCCCGAGGAAGAGAGATTATTCCCTGAGTAGTGGCGAACGAAAGGGGAGGAGCCCAAACCCAACTGGTGTAAGGTTGCAGCCGTTGCCAGTTGGGGGTTGTGGGGCCGCAGAGGGGTCTTCTGCGAGAGACCCGGGTGGATAGTCAACTTAGCTGAAGGCTCTGGAAAGGGCCGCGACACAGGGTGAGAGCCCCGTAGGTGAAGGGTTGGCTAGACCGCCTGTCTGAGGAACCCGAGTACCACGGACCACGTGGAATTCCGTGGGAAGCTGGGGAGACCACTCTCCAAGGCTAAATACTCTCGGCGACCGATAGTGAACTAGTACCGTGAGGGAAAGGTGAAAAGCACCCCGGAAGGGGGATGAAAAGAACCTGAAACCATGCGCTTACAAGCAGTCGGAGGGGGAGACCCTGACGGCGTGCCTATTGAAGAATGAACCGGCGAGTTACTCTGTGTGGCGGGTTAAGCGCGTAGAGGCGCGGAGCCGCAGCGAAAGCGAGTCCGAACAGGGCGTTAGTCGTACGGAGTAGACCCGAAACCGGGTGAGCTACCCATGGCCAGGCTGAAGCTCTGCTAAACCGGAGTGGAGGGCCGAACCTTTGTATGTTGCAAAATGCTAGGATGAGCTGTGGGTAGAGGTGAAATGCCAAACGAACCCGGAGATAGCTGGTTCTCCCCGAAATGCATTTAGGTGCAGCCTCGGGTGTATCCTTCTGGGGGTAGAGCACTGAATGGGCTAGGGGGCGCGAGCTTACCAAACCTAATCAAACTCCGAATACCAGGAGGACTTGCCCGGGAGTGAGACGGCGGGTGCTAAGATTCGTCGTCGAGAGGGAAACAGCCCAGACCGCCGGCTAAGGTCCCTAAGTCCAGGCTAAGTGTTAAAGGATGTGGGATTACCGAAACAGCCAGTATGTTGGCTTAGAAGCAGCCACCATTTAAAGAGTGCGTAACAGCTCACTGGTCGAGTGATCCCGCGCCGACAATGTATCGGGGCTCAAGCCTGGCACCGAAGCCGCGGATCCTTTAAGGGTGGTAGGGGAGCGTCGTAGCTGCGTTGAAGCCTCGCTGTAAGGGGGGGTGGAGGGGCTACGAGTGAGAATGCCGGTATGAGTAGCAGAAGGCGTGTGAGAAACACGCCCACCGAATGCCCAAGGTTTCCGACGGAAGGTGAGTCCACGTCGGGTTAGTCGGGCCTAAGCCGAGGGCGAATGCCGTAGGCGATGGACAAACGGTTTATATTCCGTTACCGCTTGCAGATGATAAAGTCCCGTTTGGGGGACGCTGTGGGGTAGGCCGGGGGTGGCGTTGGAGATGCCGCCTCCAAGCGCGCAGGCTCTTTCGGGGGCCGAGGCGTGGGGCAGCTGCGGGGCAACCCAAGGCGATCCGGCTGATCCCTGGGGCCAAGAAAAGCCCATGCGGGGAAGCTGCAGGCGCCCGTACCGCAAACCGACACAGGTGGGCGGGGGTAAGTACCCTAAGGTGGACGGGAGACCCCTCGTTAAGGAACTCGGCAAATTAGCCCCGTAACTTCGGGAGAAGGGGCGCCCTCTGGGGTGATCTTTTAGTAGTGAGCCCTGGGGGGCCGCAGTGAGCAGGCCCAGGCGACTGTTTAACAAAAACACAGGTCCCTGCCAAAGCGAGAGCTGATGTATAGGGGCTGACGCCTGCCCGATGCCGGAAGGTTAAGGGGAGAGGTGATGAGCTTTGAACCGAAGCCCCGGTCAATGGCGGCCGTAACTATAACGGTCCTAAGGTAGCGAAATTCCTTGTCGGGTAAGTTCCGACCCG
>LAKY01000048.1 GCA_000987045.1 Clostridiales bacterium PH28_bin88
GTGTTTTGACCAAGTTGACCTAATTATCTGGCCTAAAATGGATGTGATGCGGAAAATGGGTTCCTGCATGGTATTGAACGGGAATACGAGTTCATGCGATTTTTCGAATCCCCGGGCATATTACGGGAAGGTCTCCTTGCCACTTAATTCCATCAACAAACATCAAACTAAAACCGTAGCTCAAGCTACGGTGAGTATAAAGTACACGTTCTTTTTCCGCCCCATCTTTTTCCAGCCTCACTTTGATTCCGTAGGCTTTACGGGGTAAAAGCGGAAATCACCTATGGCGGCGATCACTTGGCTGTAATCCCCTGTACCCCCTTCCAGCCACTCGGCCCGGAATGACAAGCGTTTAACCCCCCTGGTGTCCAACTCAACATATGAGGGGTACTGGGCAGGCTTCACAGGATGGCTCACGTATAACACCCGGTTGTCATCAGCCAAAATGGTCAAACGATAAGCACCGGAACTGTTTCTGGTTTCATCTTCCACCCCGAAGTAGCCCCGCGCCCACTCATACCACCCGTTCAGTTCCACTACCATTTCCACATCCGGTTTTTTCTCCCCGGATTCGGACTGTCCCTCTTGGCCCTGTTTTTTAATTTCTACAGCAATTCCGTAGTCAAATTCCCGGGCGGCAATGCGTAACGGCTTCTTCTCCCGCCGGTAGAAAGGCCCCACATTACGCAATACCCTTAGATTTTCGATAAGGGTGTAACTGGGCTCGGCAGGCAAGGGCGCCACTGCCGGCGCTGGGCTTTCGGCTGTTCCCCCTATCGCCGGGTTAGCGGGCGCCGATCCCTTCGGCGTGCTGGCAATACGCACGCTGGAGGTGGCCGGATCCCACTCCACTGTCCTTCCCAATGCCTCGGCAATTACTCTCAAAGGAACCATCACCGTACCGCTGTCCGTCAAGATAAATGGCTCCACCGGGCTGAAAATGGCCTGCCCATCGGAAAAGATTTTAATTTCCCGGTAATTCACTGTTAGCTTTTTGAGTGCCCCGGTCGACGCCGCCAGCGCCGCGCCCGCGGCCAGGGGAAGGATAAGTGATAATATAATAAAACCTCTAAAAACAACCTTCTTCACCGTATCACCCTTTCATTTCACAGGAAAGGAGTATGGGTCTTCCTCTGTTTGTTGGTTCTTTGGTAAGACCGCCTCCACTCCGGCTTTATCGTTTGGAGGATGGGATGGTTGTTTGGGCGCTTCCCGTTGAGAGTTACCGGGTGGTTTTGCCTTGTCGGAATTACGTGTGGCGTCCAGTAAATCCTGCAGGGCGGGGCTGAAAATGTCAAACCTGCCTAAAGTCCAGTCCCCACCCACCTTGGCTGCCGGACCTTCCTTCACTCCGTAGAAAGCTAATTTCATGTCGGCAGTAATTGCCAGGTTCCCAGCATCAGTTGTTTCGTTGGCCGGTTCTCCGCCCGATAACCCCAACGCCTGGATACTCACTGCCTGGGGCAGGCTTTCCATCGCCTGGATAAACCCCAGGATATCCACATAGGTGCCCCTTACCTTGAGATCCAAGGGAAGCACCATGTAGCTGTCTTCCTCGATGATATCCTTGGGATAAACCCCGAGCAACTCCACCCCTTCCAACCGCCGGCTCATTTCAACCACTGGCGTTCCGCCCTTCAAATCGGTGGTAAAATGCAATTTGACAGCGGCTAATCTTGCCTCCGTCTCACGCCGGCGCGCTTGGACATCCTGCAGGGTGGAGGCCGTCTCACGAGCCCGGTCCAGCTTTGCCGCCTCGGTTTGTAGTCTTCCCCGCAGGAAAGTATACCGGGGGTACTGAACCTGCCAGATAAACTGGTAAAAAACCATCACCAAAATCAGTACTATCAGGATGGAAACAAGCCGCTTTTCCCTGGCCGATAGTTTTCCCGTCAATTAGCCACCACCCCCTTGGCGGATTCTCCCCTTCATCTCAAATTTTACCACCCGAATTCCTTGTAATGTGTTTTCTTCGGCGGATATTAGGGAAATTCCTTCTAATTCCGACATTAAATTTAACTGATTTTGAAAAATTCCTACGGAGGTAAGGGAGTTGGCTATTCCGGTGATGCTAAACGAGCCATTTTCATCGGCACTCAACTTGGTAAGCCACACGTCCCGTGGGGACCGGTCATTGATGCCGTCCAGAATAACCCCCCAGAGCCGCCGCTGGTTGTAAACCGACTGCATATGGGCCAGTTCCTGCTCCTTTTGTGCGATGTCCTCCTTGGCCTTCTGTACCTGCTCAACAATTGGCTGGAACCGCATTAACTCCGCCTGCACTAACGCCAGTTCACGTTGCAGCGAATAGACACGATACAAAAGCCCGCTACTTCCTGCCACCAGTACCAGAGCAAGGCTTAACAGCAAAACCCGCTGAAACGCCCGGCGGGCTTCAACCCCGGGTTCCCTGCGCAATTCGGGGGGCAAAAGGTTGATCTGCCTCAATAGGGCATCACCCCCCGTAAAGCCAGGCCCGCAGCCAGCGCATAACCGGCATCAAGCAAGCCGGGGTAATGAGCATTGCCCATTACCACCGTGTTCCCCACCTCTACCGGCAAATCCAGCTCCTGGGCCAGGTAGCGGTCCAATCCGGGTAGCAGCGAGGTTCCACCCGTAAGAACCACCCGCCCGACGGGAGAGTTGGGCGACTGGGTACGGTAAAAGTCCATTGACCTTCGGATCTCCCGCACTAGGTCTGATAAGGCATCTTTTAAGGCTGAGTCAACCCGGCTCATCGCTGCGGCTGTTTCATCTAAGCCCTCCTGTTCCCGATTATGCCGGGCGTTGACACTATCCTCGAATAACCTGGCTTCTTCTTCCTTCACCCGTTGGGCCTCGTGCAAGTTAATGCCGAGAGCCCGGGCTACCGCCTCTGTTAAAAGATTACCCCCCATGGGGATAGTCCGGGCGAAAGCCACCTGCCGGTTACTACTGATCACCAGGTTGCCCATTTCCGCCCCCAGGTCCACCAAAGCATAACTGCCGTTGGCCGGCATTAAATTCCCCATGGAGCCCGCCCAGCGCACCAGTGCCGCCGGAACGATGTCGATAACCACCAGTTCCAACTGGGCTGCCAGGAAAGCGTTATAGTAGGCGCGCGCCACCTCGGCGGGAACCGCGGCTACCAGGATGGAAAGCTGTTTCTTCCCCTCGGCCTCCACTTCCCCCAGGTTCAAGTAGTCCATGACCAGCTCCTGGTTCCCAAAGGGCAGGTACCTTTCCGCCTCCCACTTCACCGCGGAATCCAGTTCCTTTTCCGGCATCACCGGGACGCGGATGTGGCGGGATATCACCTTGCGCCCGCCGATAGTCGTAACTACCGGCCTCCGCCGGTAATTCCCGCTGGCGACCATCTCGCCCAGCCGGGCGGCCAATGCCGCCGGGTTGGCGATAGTACCATCCGTAACCGCCCCCTGGGGCGTGGCCATCCGGAGAGCGGACAGCACCTGGTAGCCGGCGCCCTGCTTTCTAAGTTCTACTAATTTAATTGCCTCCGTCCCCAGGTCGATGCCAATCCCGGTCTGTCGCTTCCACGTCGTCGCCAACACTGAACCACCACTTCCCGTACCGCGCACCAGCTTGCAAAGACGATGCGATAATAATGATTATTGTTCAGTCCAAGTAATAAGGCTGATACTCCCCCCACCACCAATTCCGGAGACAGGAGTACCTGCAATACCTTCGTCGAAAATCAATTCACACTGCTGTTCTAACAGAAAAGCACTCACGAAAATGCTTCCTGTAAATTTAAATTTTTGTTCTGCTACCAACTTCCCCCTGTGACTATAAATAATACCTCCAAACTCGGCATCCTGCCCGAGATTAATATCCCCTCCGGCTACCAGTGCCAAGGTATCCTCACCTTTCAAATTCTGATTGATGTTGAGCGTACCGCGGGTGTAAACCTCGCCGCTTATCTCGGCGTTTTGGCCCAGAGACAGGTTTCCTTCCACTGAGATAAGCATGTTTTCGGCTTTCAGTTTTTGCTCTATCGACATGCTGCCAGTACTATATATTTCTGCAATGTTCAGGTTTAGGTCTTGATCAGCAGTCAGGCTGCCGCCGGAGATGATCACCAACGAGCCTTGAGACCTTAACTGTTGGTTAATACTCATGTTGCCGGAACTGTAAATCTGTCCAAAAAAGCCCTTAAAGTCCGCGGTCTGACCAAGGGTAAGGGTTCCGCCCGCATACAACACGGAATCACCCGTGGTTTTCAGTTTTTGCTGTACCGTCATATTTCCCCCGCTGTACAAGGTGCCGCTAAACTCCGCGTCTCCATCGACAGCTAGCGTACTGTCCGCTACCAGGGTTACATCGTTCAAGCTGTTGTTATTACCCAAGGTCAAAGTGCTGCCAGCCTTTAAAGTTACCTGGGTCAACGTGCTGTCATCCCCAATGGAAATCAGACCGTCGGCCACTATCGTTTTCCCTGTGAGCTGCGTGTTCTTACCCAGGGTAACGTCTCCTGTGACACGGAAATAGGATCCGTTATTAAATGCGCTGACGTTACTGACTTTCCCGTTAATCACCACCGGGTCCCCTAATCCCTCTGTTAAGTACCAGTTCTCCTCCCAACTGGGAAGTGCCTTTTGCGGGTACGTGGGCTCTACCGGCTCAGGGATCGTAACGCCGGCATTTTCAGTCTTATTTTCAATATCGCCAGCCCCGAATCCGGTTATCTCACCGTTGGATATCACCGAGCCGTTAATTTCGGGGTTTTGTGATATATTGATGGACTGGTTGCTGAGGATGTCCCCGTTGATTTTCGCCTGCTGTTCGATGATGTTCTGCCCCGTGCTACCATAGGCCGTGATTGCCTTCGTAAAGATCGCCGCAGCCGCGGGTACGGACACCTCTGCCACCACGGTTCTTGTCACATTACCCACAGTCCCTTTAGAGGTGGCCTTGACACTCTCTGGGGAAGAACCGTTTTCGACCTTAAGTGTAAATGAGCCCTCCCCTATATTGATGGTTTGGCTGGTCACTCGCCAACTACGGTTATTGCTCAGGTTGGCGATAGCGTAATTCAACCCACCCTCGGCCAGGTAAAAAGCCTTCGCGCTTTTTGCCGAGTTGACAGAAATCTTTTTCTCCGTAGCAGTTAAAGTCAACAATCCTGTCCCAATTGTTACTAGGATAGTTAATGTCACCACAGCCGTAACTAAGGCATGGCCACGGTCATTCATGGGTTGCATTAGCTTCATGTTTTCCTCCGCTCAATTGCCTAACACCCGAAGGGTACTTTTCGAGGACAGTACAAATTCCTTGTCTTGGCTGTCAACAGCTTTCACCCGAACCGTTACCGTTTTGATTGGATCCCCGCTGTACTCGAATGACAGGCCGTCGCCAGGGACCTCATAAGCGATAGCATTGTGCCCGTAGTAACTAATTCCCCCTGCGTCCTTTACTGACCGCCTGATTTCTTTGTTTTTCCAATAATAAACAATTGTCCTCTTCCCTGAGTCCTCGATAAACAGGTTCAGGGGCCCCGCGTAGTACCGGATTCCCTCGATATCGGCGTAAATGCTGTTTTGCGGGTAAACCTTCCGGGCAGAGCGTACCTCGCGTAAAATACTGTTTAGCGCCGCCCGCACATTCTGCTGGTTGTCCACCCTGGCCTCACCCATGCGAAAAGAGTTTAATCCTCCAAAAAGTAAAGTGTAGGTCCCCCCTAGGGCCAGCACCAGGATCAGGCTGGTGACGACCATTTCTACCAATGTAAAACCTCGCTCGTCATACCACAATCTCATAGGATTACCTCCCACCCATCAGGGTGACAAGCCTCGTTTCCTTCGCAGGGTTATCCTGGGGATACACAATCACCGTTACCTGTATTAATTTAAGCATGGGGTCCCCATAATTCCCAACTTCGACCCTGTACGCATAGGAAGCAAATTCCCCCGGAAAACTTTGCGGCCCCTCGTTATCCAAATTCGCACTGGGCACAGCAAAAAGTTCCTCCATTTTCCCTTGAGCTAGCGCCAGGGCGATTGTGTCCTCCTTGGCTTTGGAGTACACCAATAACCCTGAAGAAAACATGCTCATTACAGGGACCAAGGCCACACCCAAAATAAGGATGGCCACGACCACCTCCACCAGTGTAAGGCCTTCCTCGTCCTTAAACAGGTGCAGGCTCAAACCCCCAAAAAACCTTTTCACGGGCAAATCACCCCCTGGGGCTTAACCATTATACTTGTTAAGGTAAAATAACCCGCACCCGGCCGGTAACCGCCCTCAGTTCAACAGTAATGGTGTCTCCTCTGTTGTTTTTCAGGACATAACTGCCAACGCTTTTGGGGTGCGGCGTCCCGTCAATATAGAAAGACAGTTTGCTCTGATCCAACTCAGGGGTAGCTAGAAACGTGATCCCCTCCGGGAGTGTGAACGTGCTTTCAATAACCATTCCCTTGCGTAAATAATAGGTGTTCTGGGCCTTGTTGAACCAGAGGTAGACCAGCGTACTCTCCCCGTCAATAGCCCGCTGCCTGACCAGCCGGATATTGCCGGCCAGGTCCCGCGCCGCGGTGTTTAATTTATAACGGTCCAGTGTACGTGTCAGGTCCGGCGTGGCCATCGCGACCAGAATGCCCAGGATGGCAACCACGACCATTACTTCTATTAAAGTAAAGCCCCGCTCATCATTTCGCGACATAACCCCACCAATTTTAAGCCCCGTAAGGCGATTGCATCCAAGCAAGTACTAACACAGGTTCGACATGTAATGTCGAACTTCCTCCTTCTTCTGTATTAGACATTTCCTGTGTCATTCCGATAAGCGCGATTAGTGCAGGGTTTTCCTTTCTTTACCAAGCCAAACTCCGCCGGAGAACTTTAGGTAAACTTAATATAACATGGTCAAATACCATTCGATCAATTGCTTTCCCCATAATAGCGATATCATTGTTCCTAATGCGATGAAAGGCCCGAAGGGGATGGGGTCTTTTCGCTTTTTTATACCCAAGGCAATAAGGGTCATTCCTACCAGAGAAGCCAGTCCTGCAGCCAGGAACAGCGCCAATATTACCTTTTGCCAACCAAGGTACAGGCCAGCCATCGCGGCCAGCTTCACGTCTCCTCCACCCATCCCAGAAGTAAGTAGCGCCAGCAGGTACAAAGGGCCTCCACCGGCCAACACGCCGAAAAAAGCATTGATCAAGGGGGGCTCTTTCGACCAGATGACATAGCCCAACCCCGCGAGGAAACCGAACAGTACCACCTTGTTGGGAATGCGGTAGTGCTCCAGATCGGTGAAAGTGACCACGATCAGGATGGACGCCAAAATGAGCCCGCCGGCCAGGACCGGTTGTAAGCCGAAGTTGTGGTAAAGCCCCACGTAGATCATCCCACTCAGCAGTTCCACCAACGGGTACTTAGCCGGCACCCCGGCCCCACAGTACCTGCACCGCCCTCGCAGCCAGAGCCAGCTTAATACCGGCAATAGGTCCAACGCTCTAAGTCTGGTGCCGCAGGCAGGGCAACGGGAGGGAGGGGCCACAATGGACTCGCCCCGGGGGATGCGATAAATACAAACGTTCAGGAAACTACCAAGAACAATACCAATCATGAAAAATAAAAAATACATGATATCCACCATCATTCCTAATTGGCACCATTATCACCGCATCACTTCACCTAAGCATACACGGTTCCGCCCTTTGCTTTTGGCACAATACAGGGCCCGGTCCGCCCTCCCGATGAGCGCATCAATGCTTTCAGCAGACTCTTCCCGTACCGTGGCCACCCCAAAGCTAGCAGTTATCTGAATGTTTTGCTCGTCCCCGGCATTGACGAGGAGAGAGGCCACCTTCGCGCGCAGGCGTTCAGCGATGGCCATTGACTCGCAAGCATCAGTCCCGGGAAAGACGATGAGAAATTCTTCCCCTCCATATCTTCCCACAATGTCGTAAGAACGGCAGGCCGAGACCAGGCAGCGGGCGACTTCCCGCAGCACGGCGTCTCCCGCCTGGTGCCCATAAGCGTCATTCACGGTCTTAAAATGGTCTATATCGCACATGACCACGCTGATGGGTTGGCGTTCACGCCGGGCCCGCTCAACTTCAGCCTCCATTCTCTGCATAAGCGTGCGGCGGTTTAACAGCCCGGTGAGAGGGTCAGTGGAGGCCAGCTCTTCAATTTTCCTTTTTGCCTCCAGCAGTCTCTGTTCCAGGTGCAAAATCCGCTGGCCAATGGCCAGGCGTGCCTGCAATTCGGCGGGATCAAATGGTTTGGTCAGGTAGTCATCAGCCCCGGCGGAAAGCCCGTTTACTACCTCCTCCTTACTCCCTTTGGCAGTAAGCATAATTATGTAAACATACCCCGGCCTGTCTGCCCCCCGAATGCGCCGACAAAGCTCGATCCCGTCCATCCCCGGCATGATCCAGTCGGTTATGATCAAGCGAATATCCTCGCGCTGAAGAACATCCCAAGCCTCGCCGCCATCCCCGGTGGCAACCACTTGATATCCCCATTTTTCCAGGGTCTCTTGCAGCATATTACGAAAAAACAAACTGTCTTCGGCGATTAGAATTTTCATGCTACCACCTGTTAACCAGTCATTCCTTGACCGGCAGTAAACAACCTTTTCTACTGGTTTTGGCGCCTAATCTTTTCTACAGACTTACCGATTTTTGGGGTCATAAAATATTAAACGCTAGTAATTGACTTATATTACTATATTGGGAGCTATTGTGTAATTCCA
>LAKY01000011.1 GCA_000987045.1 Clostridiales bacterium PH28_bin88
AAGCGGCTTGATTACGCGGCTTTGTTCTGAAAGGTTTGGATTTTATTTTTGTTTGGATAACGATTGTTGTTGACGATTCTTGGTCGGTAACGCCTGCGCTCCTCGGGTTTCCATCCGATCCACTGATCCCGCGCCGCCAAGGCCTTGGCGGCTGCGCCAAACAACATCGCTCCTACAATCTCCCGTCCGTTGGCACCTTGTACCCGTATCCAATAACGTTGATGCGCCCCAATGGCTCGAAGGTACCCTAGAGGGTGGTAAGTCGCCATGGTGGCATTCCAGTCCACCCTTTCTAGAGGGGTGACCGGCTCTACGGTCACAGGGGACACTTCCCGTAGCCTAGCCTGCAACTTGGTTTGGACGGCAGTTCCTAGCCGCTCCCCGCCAACCTTACGAACCCGGTCCTGTTGTAGCGGCGGTAAGGTGATAACCCTTTTTTGCTCAAGTTCGCGTAGCAGCTTTCTGCATGCTTCCAACTTTAACCGACCGTTCGGCGCCTTCCATAGCAAATTCTCGCACAAGGTTGCAGCGATTTCCTCACGGCTTAAACGTGAAAAGCGTTGTACTGTGATGCGTATCATTTCGACATCAGCCTCGGTAAACTCACGATCCCCAATCCAAAAAGGCACGTCCATCTGGATTTTCACCTCTCTATTCCTCCGAGGCTATTATCTCAGATTGGCTCGTGCCTGTCCAGTCCTATTTGCAATAAAATTTTTTTAGAACCTGCAGATAATCCAAGCGCCTCAAGGTCCTGATGTTAATGCGTCAGCACTGAGCGACGATCAAGCGACGTATTTCTACACCTACCGCAAAGGCGTCACTCGTCTCCTTCGCCCTTGATGACCGCCAGGGGAACCAGCCGGGCGACCTTTTTGGTGATGCCCACCCCTGCCAGGGTTTCCACCACCTCGCGAATATCTTTGTAGGCCGCCGGCGCCTCGTCCAGCAGGCGCCGGGCATCCCGGGAGTTGTACAGCACTTCGCCCATGGAACGCCGGAATTCTTCCGGCGAAATGCTCCTCCGGGCCGCAGACCGGGACATCACCCGCCCGGCGCCGTGATTGACGGAAAAGAAGGTTTCGTGGGCAAGGGGGGTCCCTACCAGCACGTACGAGGAGGTCCCCATGCTACCCGGGACAATGGCCGGGTGGCCGGTAGCCAGGTACATGCCGGGGTTGGCCGGATGGCCCGGCGGCAGCGCCCGGGTAGCCCCCTTGCGGTGGACCAGCGCCTGCCGGCCCCCGTGCACCTCCTGTTTGGCGATGTTGTGGGCCACGTCATAAACCACGTCCAGGCCCAGGGTGCGGGGGTCGGCCGCGAACACCTCCCCGAAGGCGTCCCGTACATCGTGGGTGATCATCTGCCGGTTGGCAAAGGCAAAGTTGGCGGCGCAGGCCATGGCAGCCAGGTAGTCCCCGCCCTCGCGGGACCGGATAGGCGCACTGGCCAGTCCTTTACTAGGCAGGGTAAGGCCGTAACGTTCAGCTGCCTCCACCATGATCCGGCTGTAGTCGGTGCAGATCTGGTGGCCGAACCCCCGGCTGCCGGTGTGGACCAGCACGCTCAGGGTCCCCCGTACAAGGCCAAATTCCTTCCAGGGAGCGTCCTCATAAACCTCTTCCACTACCCCGATCTCGATGAAGTGATTTCCCCCGCCGATGGTGGATAGCTGGTCCGCCCTTGCCCGGGCCTCGGGACTGACCACCCCCAGGTCCGCCCCTGTGAAGCACCCCTTCTCCTCGATGGCCTCCAGATCCTCGGGTCTCCCAAAGCCCATGGCCAGGACCTGGGATGCCCCGCGGGCGGTTATCTCCTCCAGGCCGATCCGCCTGAGTTCCACGTGCTTGCTCTTCTTCCCTACCCCGGTGGGCACCCGCTCCTCGATAGCCTGCATCAGGCGGCGCAGCAGCCGCTTGTCCACTTCCGCCGCCGGAATAGAAGTAGAAAGCAGACGCACCCCGCAGTTGATGTCCATACCTACCGCCCCGGCGGACACCACACCTTCTTCCATACTGACGGCCATCACCCCACCGATAGGCAGGCCGAAGCCGGCATGCAGGTCAGGCATACCCACCACCCCGATTACCCCGGGGAGACAGGCCGCGTCAGCCAGTTGTTTCAACGCCTCGCCCTCCACGCTCTGTTTCAGCACCTCGGGGCTGGCAAAGACCGTCGCTTCCGCCCGCATCAACCCCCGCCGGGGCAACCGGTAGCGGTTGCGGCCCGCGGGCACCAGTTCATGGCCCATGACAACCCTCCTTTCATTTGCTCGTAAACACCACTTTTCCGCCGATAACGGTCATCTCCACGGGTATGTCTTTAAACTCATTCACCGGCGTCTCCAATGGGTTGGCACCCAGCACCACCAGGTCGGCCAGTTTGCCCGGTGCCAGTGAGCCCCTGTCCTGTTCGGCGAAATTGGCCACCGCCCCGTTGATGGTAAACATCCTTAGTGCCTCTTCCACGCTGATGCGCTGGTCCGGGCTGGGGTGGTTCACCGCGGCGTGGATGCCCAGCAACGGGTCCATGGGGGTGACGTCGCTGTCCGACCCGCCCGCCACCAGAATCCCTTTCTTCAGCAATTCCCGCAGGGGGTTGGTCCGCCGCCGGCGCTCCTCACCCAGGCGCCGGGCGTAAAGCCTGTCGGGACCGCCCCAGAAATACTCGAAAGCCGGTTGCATGGACAGGATCAGCCCCAGCCGCTTGACGCGCCGGATTTGGTCTTCTGTGGGGAGTTCGAAGTGCTCCAGCCGGTGACGGTGATTGGCCCGGGGGTAGGCTGTTAAAGCCTTCTCGAAAGCCGTGACCAGTAGCTCAATGCCCCGGTCCCCGATCACGTGCATGGCCACCTGCAGCCCCGCCCGGTGGGCCTCTAGGACAAAGGAATCCAGTTCTTCCTGGGAAAAGTACAGCACACCGGTGGTGGAGGGGTCGTCCAGGTACGGCCTGCTCATAGCCGCGGTACGGGAGCCGATGGAACCATCCACCAGGAGACAGCCGCCGATGCGGGGGAGACCCGCTCGCGCCACCCGGCCCACCTCCCTGGTCTGCCAAAACACGTCTACTCGCACTTCCAGCCTGCCCTTGTTGGCCAGCAGGTATTCTACGTCCCGGTCGCTGAACAACCCCCCGCCACCCTCCAGGGCGCAGAGGGAAGTGATGCCTGCCTCCGCCGCTTTTCCGGCGGCGGTGGTCATGGCCTGTTCCCTGGTGCGAGAATCGATGGCGTTGGAGACGAATGCGCGGGCCAAAAAATTGGCTTCCGCCCGCAGCACTCCAGTGGCTGTTCCTCGCTCGTCCACGTCCACACCCGGGATACCGGGAGGCAGGCTGGTGAGGGAGAGGGTTCTGCTGTTTACCACACAGGAATGAGAGTCAATGCGGTTCAACCACACCAGGTGGCCGGGCGCCACCCGATCCAGGTCCCACCTGGTAGGCGGCTGGCGGTCAGGGAACAGGCTGTCGTCAAACCCGAAACCCAGGATGAGTTCGCGGCCGCCACGGGCCGCCTCTGCGACCGACTCCAAGACCTGTTCCCGGGAGGTCTTGCCCTTGAGGTCCACACCCACTTCCGCCAGCCCTGTTTGCATGAAGTGGGTGTGGCAGTCGATAAACCCGGGCAGCACCGTTCTACCCCCGGCGTCGATTACTTCTCCGGCAGCCTTAGCCAAATCCTTAATCTCCCCCACGGATCCGATGGCGGCAATCCTCCCGTCTTTCACGACCAACGCCTCAGCCGGCGGGACGGCAGTTTCCATGGTTAGTACCTGAGCGTTAACAACAGCCAAATCAAACCACGACACGACCCATCATCCCCTCTATATAAGCTGGCAAACTTCTCCGAGCATCAGAATCCGGGATGACATCATCAAAAGGGTAATGGATATGTTCGATACCATTCGACCAATCCCTGCTCACAAAAGGCTAACAAAATGTAATACTGGGTGTGATGCCCGGTCTTGACAAGTACAGGCAAGTAATGGCTTCAACGGGTAAACCAGTCAGCTAGCCCCGGGGGAAAAGCGAGAGAATCGCGTGATCCTTTTTTTAGAACGGTCACCGGGTTTGGGATACTGGTGGTTCGGGAATTTCTACCAGTTTTCCATCCCGGTACTGATAATAATGAGGAGGCTTTTAGACAGGGGGACGGTTCTATTGTCTATTTCTTATTTATTGGGGGACGTCACCTTTTGGGCCACCCTGAGCGATCCAACCAAGAATTAAGGAAAACATGACAAACAGGCGGGCGTGCCAAAAACCTGCTTTTATTTTACTTGAGAACGAAAAAGTCATGCTCGTTCTACAAACAGCACGACCTTTTGATCTCACTATATGGCGGGAGTCCGTCAAATACTATCAACCCTCACAATCCATCCATACTACAATGGCCCTGGCAAATTCATCAAAATCCTGTAATGAATGCGTCAGGATATTATGGACGATGGTCTGGTCGATCTCCAGGTAGTCACGAACAAGTATATTTCTAAAGCGAATCATTCCCTTGATCCGTTCTGCCAATTCCTCAGGAATGATGTGGTGATGTCCCAGAACGACAAATATGTTCTCTTCTTCATCAGGGATTTCCAAACGCCGGTGCGCGATGATGTAATTGCCAATGTCAATGCAGACCTGAATGGCCAATTGCATCCGTCTCTCCACAATGGACTGCAAATCCTCGTCACCAAGATATTCATCAATGGTAACATTGCGGTAAGTCTTCAATTTCCCCACGTAAGCATTCAATTTTCTAAGCCGGGCTTCAATTACCCGCGTGTCCAAAACCCAACCCCCTCTCCTTGATCGCCTGCCGTAGAAACTTAGAGTGAAAGTCAAAAAACCTTCGGTAATCGTAGTATTTGCCTAGTACCTTCATTTGGTAGAACGCTCTCTGGTCAGCGTCACGTTCGAAGACTATTTTCCCGTTTTTGAGGATCTGAAATTGTAGCAAAAGTGGCGCGTCCCTTAGAAGGACCAGGTCCACCGGTGTCTTCACTAGTCGCTCAAGTTCGTCGGCCACTTTCATTCTGTAGTCAAAGGTATCTCGTACGCCTTCGTCCAGCAAAACAGCAATGTCGGTATCACTATTTCCTCGTGCGACACCTTCGGCACGGGAGCCGAACAGATAGGCTGCTACGACCTCCTGTCTGCCAGCAAAAAATGTTGCTAACTTGGACGTTAGTTCCATTCGAGAGACCCTCCGTAATCAGCAGTCAGAAATCTGATCAGGTATTCATGTTAAATAATACCATTTGTTGGTAGCGTTCTCAAGACCATATCGGCACAAGGCATTTATGAAACTGAAAACATTAGTCGCTGCAAGGAAAAACACGACGCAGTTTTTTCATCGGAGATCTAGGAGGGATAATTACAACTTGATGTTTACTGTCGATTAAAAAATGCTCCTGTCCGGCCGGAACGCTTCGGCTTCTTGAACTCTATAGCCGATAGCATTATAGCCACGTAAACGCTTATCATACATCCGTCTCAATACAGGTACATTAGTATCCACGTAATCGTAAATTCGAACCACACGTTTGTTAGCATGTAAGCGGTGAAGGCGCCCCGCATATTGTTGCAACGTCCCCCGCCAAGAAATAGGCATGACTAGGAATAGCGTATCCAGCCGGGCATCATCAAAACCCTCGCCAATATACCGCCCAGTAGCAATAAGTACCCGTTCTTCGCCATCGGGAATCTGAGCAATTTGCTCTGCGAGAGTTTGTCGCTGCTTCTTACTCATGCCACCCTGCAGGACAATGACATTCCGGGCAAACCCTTTCAAACGGTTTGCGAAATAATCAACGTGAGATTTTCGTTCGGTCAGCAGTATTGGTGAACGCCCTTTCTCTAGAGCTTCCAGCAGGTCATTAAAGATCATATCGTTGCGGAGTTCGTCCGAGGCCAAAGCTGCATAGATCTCCGGTATACTTGGAGTGCTTAATGTAGGCGGCATTGTAAAGTTAGTAAGCCGTGGTATCACCACGTGTTCAAAGGGTCTGGAGGCTGCCTGTTTTTTTGCATCTACCCGGAAACGAATGGGGCCACACTGCATGATCACAATTGGGTGGTGGCCGTCTTTGCGAATCGGCGTGGCGGTTAAACCCAGCACATATTTAGCCTTTACTTGTTTGAGGACCTGCTCAAAACTAACCGCGGAAAGATGGTGGCATTCGTCGACTATAACCTGCCCGTACTCCGCCACGAAATCCTTTACCACTCTCTTGCGGCTTAAGCTTTGAATAACGCCGACGTCAATTAAGCCGGTACGTTTATCCTTGCCACCGCTAATCTGTCCGATGGATTTCACTGGTATACCCAGAAATGCCGATAACTGCTCCCTCCACTGGTCCATGAGCTGCATGCGATGGACTAACACTAGCGTGTTTACCTGTCGCTGAGCTATGATCCAGGCGGCAATGACCGTCTTGCCGAACGCGGTAGCAGCAGACAAAATACCGTTATCATGTGCTAACAACTGTTTTCCTGCCAGGTGCTGCAAGGGAGCAAGTTCCCCCTGGAATTTCACCTCAATATGGTTACCTGTGAAACGCTCATCTTTTACTTCCGCCTTAATCCCATGATCCTTCAGCAGATCGATTACCTCTTCAAAGCAACCCCTCGGCAATCCTATATGGCGAGGAAAGTCTTCTGCACACCCGATTACTCGGGGCTTATCAAAGGTCGGCAAGCGCATTGTTTGGGCCTTATAAAACTCAGGGTTCTCAAAAGCGGCGATACGCACCAGCCGGTTTATCATTGCGGGTGGTAAGTTGTCCTTTTGGATATATAGCAAATTGCTCTGGACAATTGGGACCTTCGACGGAAGGGGGCCGGGGATAGGTTTTACAACCTGCTTTTTGGACGGTGGGAGGGTCCAAGGATCTTCGTCTCCCTCATCATAACCGATACTTTTCCTTACTCCGATAATGCTTCCGTTGCGAGACGCCTCTTGGACAATTGTTTCTGTTTCTTCCATCTTCATCTTCCGAAGCGTGGAAAGGAACAACCATTGGTCCTGATACACTTGAAATTCTCGATCCAAAAACAGGCTGTTGCCTTTGGCGCGGGGAACGCGTTGTAGAGGAAGAGCAATTAAACTGCCAAAACCCCCTTTGGGCATGGTATCCTGGTTGGGAAAGAAACGGTCGTACGAATCCAGACCAATTTGGTGTCTTCGCTCCATGGTTCGGGTCAAAATGGCGCAACCAAGCTTTCGTGCAAGGTATGCCGGAACAGGCGAGTCGAAAAAAATCCAAACATGACCACCATTTCCCGAGCGTGAACGTTCCAGTGCCGAAGGAACATTCATTTCCTGGCATGTCTCCATAAATGCGGCACAGTCATCCTGCCATGTCTTTTTATCGAAATCAACAGCCAGGAACCAACATGTCTCATCGGGCAATAATGGGTAAACTCCTATTGTACGGTTACCGGCCAGGTGGTCATATATGACCTGGTCCGTCACCGGCAACAGTTCCCGATGGTCACAATCGGTACACTTGGTTTTGGGCTTTCCGCAAACCGCTCTGTCCCATTCATTGGCACAGGCTGGAGAATAACCAGACTTGCCGTTTTTCCCTTCCCACCGGACTGGGTAAACGTCTTGCCTTCCCCGGAAAATGCTTCCAAAAAGAGCAACTTTTTCGTCAGGAGAAGAATTGTTCATGACTGTGGTAACCGTGTTTATAGGGTCAACCTCTTTCTCGGTGCTGGCAGTTTGGTGGAATACTTCAATTTTTTCGGTTCGTAAGTCAAGCAGCGCTTTAAGGCGTGCATTCTCTTCTTGCAGCCGAGCACATTCGGCTAATGCTGCCTGAAGCTGTAATTGAAGTTTTTTATACTGTTTAATGGGCTTTTCGGACATTGTACCCTCCCGTGTAAACCGATGTCCTACTTGGAAAAAAATATGGCTATAATTTATTTTCGAAATAAATACCGTGGAACCCTTATGTTGTTCAAGAGACTACTGAAGAATTCTACCACCCGAGACAAAGGGACGCTAGATAAAGTGACGGTTCTATTGTCTACTATTGATAATTTTGTTGATTTTGTCCTTATTCATTCCAGTTATCGCTGCTATCTTCCTGATAGACAGATTGGTTTTTTCCCTGAACTCCCTTATAAGCCCGTCGGGAACTACTACCTTTGTTCCTGTTTCAAGCCTTATGCCCCTCTGTAAAAGCATATCCGTAAAAAGTGCTCTCGTCCTATCTTCATCAATCACTTCTTTATCTTCCTGTAAATCCAGGAATATATCGGTAGTTTCTTCGTTCATATATCTTTCATATTCCTTTTTTGCCATTGCCATATCATCTGAGAACATACCCAGGATCATATCTCTATCCAGTATCCGGTTAAAATAATTATCTTCTTCAAGATAACTACTGTAGCTGCTCCATTTGTAATCTCTCAATGCTTTTACCATTCCTGCTTTTAATGGATTCTGATGGATGTACCGTGCCAAGGATAATGCGTAACGCTCGTCCTCTACTTCCTCACTCTTGTAGCGGTCCTGAAAAAGGTGGCCTATTCTTTGATATTTTTTGTTAAAGTAATAGACGTAGCTCACGGTAATACGCTTCATTACCCTTGCTACGTCTTCAACGCCCTCGCTCAACATCATATGTACATGATTGGTCATGAGGCAAAAGGCATGCAAATAGAATATCTTTCCCTGCTTTTTCTCTTTAATTATTTCAATAAATTTCTGCCTGTCCTCATCATCATAAAATATGTTTTTCCGCTCATTGCCACGAATCATTATATGGTAACAGCCGCTTTTGCTTCTTATTCTCTGATGCCTTGGCATTTTCCACCACCCAAGCATATTTTACCAGCCTGAAATTAAACTGTCAAGACAGAGGAACCGTCCCCCTGTCTACAGACAGAGGAACCGTCCCCCTGTCTATCCTAGTAGCCGTAAAGAACCCTCTCCCAGGCTAATCTTAGGTTGGTCGGGTTATACACCTTGTCGATCAGTGAATGGACCTTG
>LAKY01000098.1 GCA_000987045.1 Clostridiales bacterium PH28_bin88
ACGGGAAAGTCCTGGGTTGAGGATTACCCAGGGCTTTTCCCATCTGCGCCCGGCGTTCGGTTACAAGCAAGACATTTTAGCTTCACCTACACGTCTATTCACATATGGGTAGTACCTTTTGTTAACATGATTGCACTACTAGGGCACAATGTGAAATTTTTTGGAGATGAGGTTTCCAGGGAAAACCTATGCTATAATATACCTATATGGGGTATGTAAATGCTCATGGCTAATCTACTGCGTCCAAGTGCACTAAGAAGCCAATGCAAAGCTATAGAAGCATTTAGAAACTGGAATTTGTTACTTTTTAATCGGCGCTGGGTTGGCTCTGGCGATAATGCACGGTACGTTTGGACGTACATGGGGGAATAACGTATGATTTTTTGGTTACTCCTTCAACTGGCTGGCTTGTTGTGGCTGGTTTCTTACACCAACCACCGCTGGGAAGAGGAAAAAGGATGATTTTGTACCAATGTGTAAACAATACTGAGCTTTGCTCGAGAGAGAAATAAATCGTTTATTCTAAGACATACCGGGAGATCGGCTTCTTTTTAAGGACGCGTGAGGAGAGAACATGAGAAATTCGTTACTACACAAGTTCTCGCTGGTCAGTTTTCTGGCATTTCTTATTTTGTCGGTAGGCCTTTCCCTGGGTATATCCGGACTCATTAAACGCGAAGTGCTGGACATTCTGGCCCATGTGACGGGTGAGTACGTACAGGGACTAGTCCACAGCCAGGTGCGGGTGGAAACCATTTCGGAAAAACACCACGACGAGCTATCGCGGCTTTTCCAGCAGGGGGTGCTGGGGGAGAAGATCTTGGGGGTCAAGATCTGGGACGTCGAGGGTAGAATTATCTTTTCCAATGACCAGACGATCACCGGGCAGCAGTTTCCTTTGTCGCTAAATCTGAAGAAGGCCTTGTCTGGACAAATGGTGGCCGGGGTAAGAGAAAGAGGGGTAGGTCTGGAGGGCGGGGAAAAGGACAGCGTCCTGGAAGTTTACGCTCCCATGAAAAGCACCCAGGGGGCTATCCTGGGGGCCTATGAGATATACTGGGACGAAGATTTATTGAGACAAGCCGCTTCCAAAGCCTATTACCTGGTGAACATACTCCTTATCACCGGTTTTGTAGTATTGTATATAGTCCTCTACCGTTATTTCAAGAGCGCCTCGGACACTATCGAGGAGCAGGGTGCGTCACTCGCTACCCTGCAAAGGCGCTTGGATGCCACTCGTCAGGAAAAGGAAAATACCTACCTGGGTACGGTTAAGGCGTTGCTGGCGGCCCTCGACGCCAAAGATCACTATACTGCGGGCCATTCGGTACGGGTAGCTGATTTTGCCATACAAATCGGCCGCATATTAGGGCTGACGGATGACCGGTTAAAGCTACTGGAGGAGTCGGCTCTTTTTCATGACATCGGCAAAATAGGCATCCCCGAACAGATCCTCAACAAGCCGGGTAGGCTTAACCCCCAGGAGTTCGAAGAGATTAAGAAGCACCCGACCATCGGTGCTCAAATCATCGGTGCTGTGGATCAAATGACTGAGCACTCACTGATCCTGCGGCACCATCATGAACGTTACGACGGTTCAGGCTATCCTGACGGCTTAGCTGGGGACAGTATTCCCCTGGAATCCCGCATCCTGGCCGTAGCCGATACCTTTGATGCCATCACCAGTGAACGACCTTACCACCGGGCCCTCCCGGATACAAGGGCCAGGGCGGTGCTCCGTGAATGTAGAGGAACCCAACTGGATCCGCAGGTAGTGGATGCCTTCCTGGATGCCATGGCCAGAAAAACCGCAACTGGCGAGAGGTTCACGGCGTTAGTTAAGCATGGTGCAGCACCCGGCGGCAAACGACCTGTGCCCAATAGGTAAGGCTTTGATCCTGACTCCCAAACATAATGTATTGAGTGCCAATGTTGTGGAGATAAAGAAAAGGAACTACATTTACAGTCTCATTGGATCCTCCCGTCATCCACCAGGAGAGCGGGCAGCCCCGGTTCCACTGCGGGGATATTCAAGTCCCAGGCGGTAACCGGCTGGGCAGCCGCTTTCTTGACCACACTGACATGGCCGCTGGTTTCCATCATGGCGTATTCCACCTCTGCCGGGTTGGGAGCGTCGACGTTGCGCATCTCCGACAATAGGAGTTCCGTGGGGAGCAGGGCCTTTCGCATATTCTGGCGGATGACTTTTCCCCCAGCCATGAGGAGGATGGGCGCCCCGAACACGAAGCGGCGGTTGGCCACCATGCCGATGGCGTGGGACTGGCGGGGGTCCAGTACCTTTAGCGCCGGCGTTATTCCGAA
>LAKY01000090.1:0-795 GCA_000987045.1 Clostridiales bacterium PH28_bin88
TCGACCCGCTCCCGAATGCGCTGCCGGTCGGTTTCATTTGGACTCTGAAGAACAGAAGTTGGAAAATCATGGTTGATCAGATCGATCACCTCGTTGAAAACTTCAGACCGGATCGATTCGTCCAGGTTATTTCCGTTCGTAGCAGTGTCGTACAAACCTAATATTCCCGGCATAGGTAACCTCCAACATTAGAAACTTTTTCTACTCAAGAGACAAAAATGTTATTCTACGTAAATCGTATTTTGGGTAGTCGTAAAATACCCTTTTTCCCATCCACTCGAGCCGGATTGTTTTCCACCAAGGGAAATAAAGTGTTGATGATGGCGCGAATCCCTTTGGCAAACTCATCCCCTCGCGTCACCGGTATCAAGCCATCATCTTGTGCCTGAGGAACCCCTGGATCAAAAGGTACAATGGCTGCGATGGGAATCGGGGGGTAAAGCTGCTGCGATCAGAAGTTTGGTTTAGAACCAGGTAGATCGAATCTCGAGCCAGGCGTTTCTCACTCTTTAAGCCGGTCAACAATAAGGTGAGGGTATGGCGAATCGCAGTTAAGTCAGCCAGAGTAGGTCTGGCAATGATCAAGGCATAATTGGCAAAGATGATCGAATGCATCATCCACAAATCTTCTGTGGTTGGCACATCCATGACAATCGCGGCATAACGACCATCTTCCGAGTCAATCAGCATCCCATTGATGCTGCCTTCTCCGGTTCCTTTACTTGAGCTTTCCAGAATGTGCATGTATTCCAGGGAGGATTCTGGCGCAAGCAAGATCTCCAAATTTTCCTTGCG
>LAKY01000090.1:846-6027 GCA_000987045.1 Clostridiales bacterium PH28_bin88
TGGACACCAGCAACGTTTTCACGCTGAGGCGGACAGATAATTCATAAGCCAGGTTTTCAGCGATGGTAGAGCAACCAGACCCACCCGCGTGCGATAGGACAGCGATTCTTTTCGTGCCGGTGATGTACGCAGATGTTCCGCTGTTGGAATAGCCAGATACCCCTTGCTGCATAGGTGCAGCTTGAGTCAGGCTTGCCCGGGCTGTCATCGCAGCACCATAAGCAGCCTGGATGATCTCAGTCCAGTTGACCGGTGCGACGAATACTCCACGCACAGTATCTACTTTGGTAAAGGCTCCCTGAAAGTCCTTTTGAGCCAAAGGTAAAACAACAATCGCAATTCCACGCCAGGCTGAAATTTTCTGAAGGGAACGAATCAGGGTATCCGGATCAGGAGCGATATCTGTTTGGATGATCACCAGATCCGGACGCAGGTTGTTCAAGTTCGTCTCGAACATGGACCATTGGGCGGCATGACCTGAGATCATAAAGCGTTGGTCTGCCAGGATCGGCTGCTGCATCTGGTAGTAAACAACATCATGACCGGCTCCTGCCAGCATGACGGTGATCTTATTGGTTTGGTAAGCGTTATCGCTCATTTTGACCTATTTCTTTCGATAATCGTTCATCTCGTTATACAACTCACCCAGATTGAGGGTAATCACGTCTGCGACATCTAACGCCAACCCTGAGGTTGGTTCCAAGGCAAGGTGAATAATGCCATATTGGTCGAGAGCAGCCAGCAAGGTCGCGGGATCTACTTTGAATCCTGGAGTTACCTCGATCAACCCCGTGGGAACATCCAGAACGATTACACTACCTTCCTGAGCTGACATGTTTGTTCGAGCAGAGGAAAACAATTCTTCTTCACTGGCACCGGCTGGAACCTCTTCATAACGAAAGGATTGAGGCACTAACAGAACTCGCACACCTGTGATTGCCAGGCGTGCAAGAGGAGAAGCCGGCGGAGCGGGGGTAGGAGTTGGGGTAGGTGTTGCGCTCACTCCAGGAGTAAGTGAAACGATAGGTGAAGTAAATTCCGCAATCGGCGCAGTGAACACAGAGGTGGTACTCGCCTTGAGAATATCTGGAGAAATCATGCCAATCACCGTAACGGTCTGTCCTGGACGAAGTAAACCAGCCACTCCACTGGCCAGGTCGACATGGATCGCCAGGGCAACATGCCCTTCTGGAAGTTCAGCCGGAATGCCTGCACTGGCTATCTCACCCAAAACGGAGGTAACGATCAGATCCCCCGGAGCTCGTCCAACAGCCAGGATCTTCCCGGTCACATCTTCAATTTTTGAAGTGGCATCCGCAGGTTTAGCGCCCATCGGGATGGTTCGCAACTCGACCAATTGGTCAGTCAGAACGGTTCCTGGGGCAATGGCGACTTTAGCGACCACCACCTGAGTTGGACGGATCACCCCATTCAATAGGGCGATCACAAGCAAACCGATGACAACGGCAAGTACAATTGCGGCAATGGGGGAACGTTTTTTTGTTTGCATGAATTATTCTTTCTCCTTTTTACAAATCATTGGATTCAGTATGCCCCGACGCGAAGCGTCAGTGGGATCGATTGGTTGCGAGGATGTCAGAAGCTGTCCGTTCCAGGGAAACAGCTCCCAATTCCTGGGTAATCTCGAGATCAGAGGGTTCATTACTACGGATAATCATTGGGCGGACTAACACTGGTTCCAGCCAGAACACATCATCGCTGTAACCCAACTTGGCAATCGCATACGTCCGCGGAATGCGTGCCAGGTAGCGTTTGTATTCGGTATTGACCAGCCCTTTTTCGGAGCGGCCTAAATGTGGCAAGATCAAATCCCGATCTTTAGGATCTTTGGTTTGGAACACAAATACATTCGCACAGGAGGATAGGATGCCTGAGGGTAACTCGCTTACGGTTTGAGCCATCAGATGCAGAAAAACGTTGTATTTTCTTCCGTCACGCCACATCGTTTGGAAAAGATGGCTGACCGGGTTACCCGACTCTCCTGATCCCTGATCAGAAGCTGCTCCACCTGAGACGCCAGTTAGGACTTTATTTGCTTCTTCAAAGAAGATTTGCATAGGAGGGAACTGTTTGCCGCCCAAGGCTTCGCGCCGGCGGGTGACCGCATCCGAATACAATATGCTGGCCAATAATGAAAGCAATGCTGCTTTGGAGTATTCATCCATTTCAGCGCCACCTTCGATGACAATGACTCCCCAGGGATTATCAGTGTTGCCCATCAATCCCAAATCTTCCACGCCGGTTCCACTGGCTGAAGATCCGTATTGCTTTGCCATATGTCCTTCGGAGAACTGCTCCAATCGAAGGAGGACTCCCTCCAGACTGGTACGACTTACTTGATCACGTTCAAGCTTCTCTTTGTAGGTTCGCAGACGATCAACCCATTTGGAAACATCCAATTTCCTGCTACGGTAGACTGCAAGAGCCTGTAATTCGGATGGCGAGAGACTTTCTAAAAGGGTTCCAGGATGAAGATCATTCAGATCCCCACCAAAACTCTGACGTTCGTTGCGGATTAACTCCACCTCGCGTTCATCCTGAAGATGTCCTAAGGGACCATTCTGTAGCTTGGGGTCGCCGGTCAGAACGCCCGCCTCATAATACAATTCGGTTAGCGCGCGGCGCATGAAACCCAATTGCCTGGCTCCCATCCTGCCAGCGTTCGCAAATAGCTCAGCCACCATGCTGCGGTAACGGCCGGGTTCTATCCTTTTCGGTACTTGCAGGATATTCCANNTGTCCAAGACTGTCTTCTGAACCTTTCGGACCCATCCCTGGCCAGTTCAATGCTTTACGCCAACCCTGGCCGAAATCCAACACAATGGTGCGGTAATGCCAGAAACGCGTCGTCTCATAAGCCAGGCGTTCAGCTGCAATCGATTTTCCAAAACCGGTATCTCCGACAAATGCAGTATGAAAATGGCGGTCTGGAGATAACTTCAGAAAAGTATCTGTTAATAAACCT
Organism: Clostridiales bacterium PH28_bin88; assembly: GCA_000987045.1. Lineage (GTDB taxonomy): Bacteria > Bacillota > PH28-bin88 > PH28-bin88 > PH28-bin88 > PH28-bin88. Next base: position 3,833 of record LAKY01000090.1, read on the forward strand.
GTTTCGCTCGACCATTGCCGTGCGAGGGTGATATTCCCAGGCATATCCGGATAAAAAGCAAATGCGGGGGTTTCCTCCTGGGTGGTGAGCGCTGATCCCTGCTCGAACATGCCTGGCGCGGTATAAGCTGCCACCTGAAGCATGGTGAGTAAAGTTGAATCTGCGTACCCACTCATTGCCTCTGGAATCGTCTCGATGCGGGTCGATGGGGTGAACGCTCGGGCATGTAAGCCGATATAAGCCTGTTCCGGATCGGTTAACGCACGGGTTTGCACACCTGCGACGACATCTTCGGTGCCATGAAACGCTTCAGGGATGAGTCCCATCATTGCCTGAATGCCCTGTTCGCTGGTGGCCAATGCATAGAGATCTGTATAAAAAGCGCCTTCTCGACTGGCATTATCCAGCAACTTGCGTTGAGTGCGCATGATATCCGTTAGGAGAATATAAGGATCATCTTGCCATTGATAAGCGTTGGAAAGCGAGAAGGAAGGCGCAACTCCGACACTCATCCCGGCGCTAATTCCACGCCCAATACTTTGCCCCAAGCCAACCCCATCTGTCTCAGATCGGGCTGTGCTTTTAGTATCTGCATGGCTCTGGGTGGTAGATGTGCTGGTCGTGTCGGCTACTGAATCCGTCTCAGCTCCAGAGGTTGTCCAAGCTTCCGATTGTGTCATCGAATGACTTTGGGAGGTTGTATTCGATTGACTCTGAGTAGTACTTTGCGAAACGGTGTCTGCCTGGCTGTGTGTGACCGAATGCATGCTTGAGTCGGACGACCCACTACTGACGACCACACCATCTGCTGAACCCCAGTTAGCATTGCCGCCTACGTTAGCCGATAGCCCTACACCGGCCGGAGCAATGCTCCCACCCACACCGCCATTTACACCATAGGAGGAGCTATCCGTATGGGAGTTCGCTACACCGGACGAATCGGAGTGGGACGTTCCATCGGTTACTGCTATTCCTTCGGTATGAGCTGTCCCTTGACTGACTGCAGTTCCAACCGTGGAAGATGAACCAATCGTATCTGTTTCGGAGATTCCAACCGTGTGCGCCCAGCCGCGAGTACTGGCATGCCCGACTGTATGGGCCTGGCCTTCTGAATTTGCGACGCCATCTGTGGCAGCTTCGCCCTGGGTGATACCGCTCGAATGGTTTGTGCCATAAGATCTGGATGCGTTTTCAGCGAGTCCCCCAGTCAAAATGGCCGGCAGGCTGATTCCAAACGAAGCAGCCCGAGTTCCCAACTGACGGGAAGCGTAAACGGAGGTGTCTTCCAACATACCGGCCAACATGCGAGTAATATCTTCAAGACGAACATGATTTGTGAGCAGCATCAACAAGAATTCTTCTTCCAGGCTGCTCATTCCGCGAAAGAGCAGTTCATTCTGTTGAATGGAATATTGTTGTGTACCCTGACTTCCAGACACTAATGGATCACGCATCGTAGAATCTCCACCGCGGGCGTTTTCACGTGGATCTGGATGCCCGACAGCCACAATGGCATAAGGCATCTGCTCCAGAGCACGCGCTAACCATTGAGCCACTTCAGTTGAAAGTGGTTCAAGGCGGATCTGACGGTAAGCGCCAACCAATCCGGCTCGTAAGGCAGATAGATCACGTAAAGACCGCTGGACGGCTTCATCTTTCTTTGGCGAAAACGCAGCGACTCCATAGCATTGAACAATGCCAATATTGGGATTCTTAAAAACACCAGCGGCCAGATATACCAGATCCACTTGAGCACCATACAAACCACGCAAGACCGTACGCATCTTCTGTAGCAGCCCAGCATCCCGGCGAGCTTCCAGAGAGATGTAGCGTAATTGCAGCAGCCTGACCGCCCGGTATCCCTGATATTCCCGCGCACCTTCCCGCTCTGTGACTCGAAAGACCAGATAGTCAAGCTCATTTCGGTCGTTGAAATGTAGCTCTGTACCTTCCACTTCGAGGTCATTTGGAATGGAGAGAGGGTCATCTGTTCTCAGCCAGGGTATTTTTTCGGTCAGTTTTCCAATAATCATGGTTCTCTTTTCTCCGTACTTGGCGTTCTGCCTCATCAATTCGCCAACCAGATCAGCTGGTAAATTCATGAGGCTGCTTTTGCTTGCGCAAAAGAAGCCTTGGATTGCTATTGCTTCACTGTTTCCCACCAGATTGCATCAACCACCTCATTCGTTTTTGGT
>LAKY01000089.1 GCA_000987045.1 Clostridiales bacterium PH28_bin88
CACCATGCAAAGTGGTGGATCGTTTTCAAGCAACCCAATGGAAACAAGGAGAAAAGCAGGAAGAACATTTCTCCCTGTCGTCAGAAGAAATGGAGAAATGGGTCGAGGAATTAGAGCAACAGCTTTTAGTCTTCCCCAGCATGGATGAACTCATGTTGCAAATTGCTGAGGACGAGAAGCGTGTTGCAGCACTTAAGCATTGGTTAGATGGTCAAACCCCTAATTCGTAAAACACCACAACAAGGAGATACAGAATGACATGCAAAGTGACTGTTCAAAAGAATACTTTTTCTGAAAGTCTGGCAATTGTTGGGCGAGCGGTAGGTTCTCACTCGCATCTACCGATCTTATCGAACATATTGCTCAAAAAGGATGAGGATCAGCTTCGCCTCTCGGCTACCGATTTGACCATAGGCGTTACGGTTCGGATGGATGCCCATTTGGACGGCGACCTGGGTTTGACCTTACCCGCCAAAACATTAACCGACGTCATCAACAGCCTAACAGATCCAGAGGTTGTTTTCTCGGTAAATGGGAAACCGGAAGCTTCATTGAAGTGCGGAACCTATAAAGGGATCGTCAAGGGGATTGATGCATCCGAGTTTCCAACCATCCCGGAGTACCCTATCACTAATGGAGTTTCAGTGGACGCAAGTATGTTCAAAGAGATGATCCAAAAGGTTGCGTTCGCTGCTTCCATAGATGATACCCGACCTGTTCTGACTGGAGTCTTGATGAGTATGGATGGAAAGAATGTATCCATGGTCGGAACGGATGGATTCCGTCTCGCTATCTGTAAAGCGAACCTTCCAGAACCGTTCGCCAAGAAGCAGTTAATCATACCGGCTTCCGCATTGAAGGAGGTAGTGCGAATCCTGAATGCGACTAAAGTAGCCAGGNNCGTTGTGAAAACGTGCAGATTGTTTCACAATTGATCGATGGGAAATTCCCGGATTATCAGGCGATTCTACCCAAAGATCACAAGACCAGAGCCGTCCTTGACGCGGGTGACCTGCTCAAAGCCTGTAAACAGGCCAGCATCATTGCTCGCGAAGGAAGCAATGTGGTACGTTTTCACCTTCAACCCGGAGCTGATCAAACAGGGAAAGTCAACCTGTTAGCCGAATCCGATGAGACCGGCGCCAGTGAGATCGAGCTTGAAGCCACGGTTGAAGGACAGGAATTGGATATCGCATTCAATGTGAAATTCTTGCAAGATGGTTTGGAAGCCATCACTACCAAAAATGTGACCATTGAAGCGAATGCCCATAACACACCGGCGGTTCTCCATTCGACAGGAGATGAGGAGAATGTATATGTTTTAATGCCCATGCATATTGATGGAAGGTAAGAACAGAGGGGAGAGCAATTTCTCTCCCCTCAAAAGCAAAGAATTGTTTTTCAAATTAGCATCCCTTGCTTTATCAATACAGAGTAATCCCTAAAAACACTTCAGTACCAAAGAATCTGCTAGACCGCGCAACACGAAAGTTTTTCGACGTCTTTGGAAAAGGATAAGGCGGCCAGTTTAATTNNTCTTCAAACCAAACTTGACCGCCAGGGTAGCCGTCTGAATCACCTCACCTGCCTCGGCTGCCAGAACATGGACTCCCAAAATGCGCCCGGATGTTTCATCTGCCACCATCTTGATAAAACCACGGGTATCCCTAGCTGCTAACGCCCGGGGAACATACTCCAAGGGTAGAACATTGGCTTTTACCTGATACCCTTGATGTTTCGCTTGAGCCTCCGTTAACCCAACTGTGGCAATTTGCAGATTGGTAAAAATGACCCCTGGCAAAGCCGCCAAATCGAACGGCTGTTGGTTGCCGTTTAGCGCGTTCGTCGCAGCCAGTGATCCGCTTGCCGCAGCCACGTAAACATAATCTGGGTTCGGAGTAACATCCCCGGAAGCATAGATGATGGGATTGGTAGTTTGTTGATACTCGTTAATGATGATCGCGACGTTATCGTCTAGCTTAACCCCGACCTGATCCAACCCCAGGCCATTGGTATTGGGCTGCCTACCTAAAGCCACCAGGATTTGGTCTGCTGAAAACGCCCGTGTTTGCCCCATCAATCTGGCGTGGACGGTTCGGGTTTCTCCTTCGCGGCTCACCCGCTCGACCTGGACACCCGTGAGTATCGTGATGCCTTCTTGCTCCAGATACTCCTGGATTGCGCGCCCAATTTCCGGCTCGTGATCAGGCACCAGACGAGCGCTACGCTGCAAGATGAGCACTTTCACACCTAATCGCGCCATCGTTTGGCCCAACTCCAACGCGACCGCACGCCCACCCAAGATAATGAGCGATTTGGGCAACACCTCTAGGTCCATCAGGGTGGTGCTGGTCAGCGGCTGGGCTTCTGCCAGGCCAGGAATTGGCAGGATGCGCGGCTGAGCGCCAGTCGCGATGACGTAGCGAGATGCCCGGAACGATTTATCTCCAACGCGCACGGAACCGTCAGCGTCAAATGTAGCATATCCTGTGATCAACTTGATGTTTGGATAGGCTTCCAAAACGTCCACGTATTTTTTCTGGCGCAAGTCTTTGACCAAATCATCCTTTTGGTCTCGAACCTTCGACCAATCGAGGCTGGCTTGGGTTGTCTCTACTCCTGAGAAGGGATGGTGCCCAGCGTTATGCCAGGCTTCCGCAGCTCGGATGAGTGTTTTACTGGGTACGCAACCCACATTCACGCAGGTTCCACCAACAATACCGCCATTGATGATCCCCACTCGATACCCCATTTCTTCACCTTTGATGGCAGCAGCAAAACCACCTGAACCACCACCAATGACCAAAAGATCAAAATCAACATTTTTTTGAGCGGCTAATTCTGATTCAGCCGGGGTCTCAAGATTTTGAATGGATTTTACGGACGCTTGATAACCTGCTGCAGCGATGGCGTTGCTGAGGGTTTTTACATCGACTTCATGCTGGGTAACCGCCACCCCTGGCACGGAAAGCAAGGCCTTTTTTACGTGAACAGCACAGGAACTACACGTCATCCCACGGACATCGAGTTCAATTATTTGTTTTCCCATTTTTCCTCTTCAATCATTCTGATAACTACTTCTTCTCACTGACCAGATGACAGATACAGTTCTTGCCATCCACGTCATCGGTAGGAAAAGTAAGTCCTAAAGCATACAACCTGCGGAGATCCTCTTCAAGTTTTTGAAGCGTCTTAACCCGTTCTGCTACTTCATCAGCTTTGCGCTGAATTCGATCTAACAACGTTCGACAAGGTGCNNATGAGAGATCCAGGTGGCGAGCGCCAGCGACCAATCGCAATCGATCGATATCGGTTTGGTCGTATTCGCGGTATCCATTGGGTTGGCGTCTCGGCGCTGGTAATACTCCCGTCTCTTCATAATAACGAATTGTTTTGGTAGGAACTCCTGTGATCTGAGCCAATTCCTGGATTTTCAAGGTACCTCCTTTTGCTACAACAAAAATTATAAACCTTCCAGCAACTGGAAAGTCAAAAGGCAATATTCTAATCATTCTTGATGACCTTAACAGAGGGAAAGGAATGACATATTGAGAAATACTTCATTCCTTTGCTTCTGTTATGCCATGCATACAGAAACTCAAAAACGTTGGCTCTTTCTTCAAACAAACGTTGGTTATTCAATCCATATCTAATCCAAAGGAGGATCACATGTTGCCAGACAGAAGGAGGGCAAGATCATCATTGCTGCTTATAAGGATGGCAGTGGCTTACCTGCGAGAGAAGATCTCGGTCAGGAATTGACACGGGCAGCTTATCCTTACGATTATGCAGTTGGTAAAGCCGGTTTCCTTAAGTACGATTCGGAACTTGGTGCTTACCTGTTTACCGCAAAATCGGGTGAGAAACTACCTCAAGTGTTAGCTAACTACCGAATTCTTACTCTAGGTGAAGCAATCCTCGATGTAGCGGACAGGAGTATCCACATACAATGCGGCGAAACCAGCGTCACCTTCACCGGAGCACAACCCTGGAAAGGACTGTACGAAGTTCTGAGAGAGGTCAACGAAGAACTGGCTCGAGTCAATTCTGGGATTGTAGTCTGGAAGATCGTTCCGAAGGAAAGCGGAAATGCCAAATCAGGTGATCGTCTGTTTCCTGAAGCGGTACCAAGGCTTCGGAACGGTCAAGCCATGGCACATGCCACAGGCTATGCCTATGACACCGATCACAACCTGGTGTACATCGGTCTGGTAGGTTACAAGACAAGTCTGGAATCACTACGAGTGACTTTGATGTGCGGGAAACCGCTACAAATGACTCAGGATGGTGCAAGCGATGTGTCCCTAATTCCCACTGATAAGTATGAACAAGCCTGGCAAGCGATGCCGGAATATACCAGTCATCATGTCGGGTTCGTGTCTCGGCTTGCACTTCCTGGAAAGTGGGAACCAGAAGACCTCTGTGCATATCTGCTTATTTTTCGAGGAACGCCCGACCCGGGAAAGGAATTGATTCAGCTTTTCGTTGAACGAATCAAAGAAGCTCTGGAGGTGCCGATCCTGGATGAATGGTCGGTAGCCCTTTGGAAACAAGCTCGCAGTCGCAAGTTGGTTCAAGACCTGGCCACCGGTGGCGATTGTATTCTTGGTGCCAGAATTGACCTGCAAGCGGACTGGAAAGAACTGTTATCTGAGTTATTGGCTCAGGAGGAAATCTCACTGACCATCTGATTGCACAAGTAAAACTACTCGCAATCTCTCACCCCGGAGGGGGCGCTTTTCATCCCCTCAAGGGGGTGGACGCGTCTCCTGCGTGGATTTTTCGTAAAGGAGTGAATAATGCGTCCACCAGCAATCGAAAGAATGGGGTACTACCCCACGGATGAACCGGTTGTCGAAATCATCCGTACTTACCTGAAGCCGCCCAGCGAAAGAGGGCGGTTATTTGATCCCTGCGCAGGAGAAGGAAAAGCTGCTTCTTCCCTGGGCAACGCGCTCAATTGCGAAACCTGGGGTGTAGAACTCTCACCGGAACGAGCAGAGAAAGCTCAAAACGTGATGGATAAGGTTTACCAAGCACCCTGGCAGGCTTGTGTTCTGAGTGATGAAAGTATTTCCTGGCTCTATTTAAATCCGCCTTATGACTTTGATCGTTTTGAGGGTCACCCCACCCAAAGCAGTGGGGCAGGCAAACGACTGGAATGGGATTTTCTCAAAACGACCACATCCAAGCTGATGCGCGGTGGGCTGCTGACCTATATCATCCCACAGAAAATTTTGGGAATGATTGAAGTCGCTCGGCTTTTGGCCGGGCATTATGAAGCTATCACGGTCTATCGGTTTCCGGATGGTTTGTACGAGAAGTTTAAACAGGTGGTGGTGTTGGCTTACAAGCGAAAGCTATACCCGTTGCCCACCGACAAGGAGGTTCTTTCGCTTCAAAGCCTGGCGTCGATGGACCTGGAACCCATCCAATCTGCTGTTGAACCGATCTATCAATTGTTGTCTGCACCATCACGAGGTGCAAATGGCAAACCTATTGTGTTCAAGCGAACGGATTGGGAACCGGAAGAGGTGGTTGAAGCCACGAAGGAAGCAGGT
>LAKY01000082.1 GCA_000987045.1 Clostridiales bacterium PH28_bin88
GTGATAGGCTTGTTCAAAGACAGGGAGGCTCTCATCACCTTCTGCCCGGTAAAGGTAGTTCAAACAATAATCACCTTTCGCATTAATTCCTTTAATCGTGGCGATGGCCTGTAAGGTGCGTTGAACTCTTCCTGATCGGTTGACCCTTCCCATCAAAGCAACAACATCCAATCCCATCGCAACCATTGAGCGAACAGCCGCCAATCCCAATTCCGGTGCTGCGGCCAGGGCAAGCTGCTCGAGGCGCATCAGGGATTCTTCTATCGTCCCGCCGTGAATGGTTGTCAATGCTTTACGCCCTAAGCAGGTGGCTTTTAAAAATTGCAGAGCCTCATTTCCTACCACCTCTCCCACCAGGATGGCTGCCGGGTTCATACGGGTATAAATGACGTTTAGGACCCAATCCAGGGTCACGCCAGGCGTGCCAGGCGATAATTCGGCTGGTGCTACAGTACGTAACAAAAAAGGATGCTGAATTTCCAATTCCCGGAAGGTTTCCAGCGCAGCAATTGGTGCCGACACAGGCAAGAAACCCGAGAGCGCGTTGAGTAAAGTCGTCTTGCCAGAACCCATTTCGCCGGCAATCATCAGGCTGCCAGCCAGGTTGGCTACCATCCAGGCTAGAAATCGATCTGGTGTGTCTTTCAGAGATTGGATTCGACAGGTCAGTTCCGACCTGGTATCCTTTTCGGCAGGGTTGGTAAATGTCGGTATCAGCCCGATTGACGTTGAATCAAGTTTGGCAAAAGTACCGGATTGCTCCATTTCTTCCAATGTGCGAACACGCCGTCCAAAAGTACGGATATTGATGGCAGTTCCCTCAGTTGACAGGCGCGGAACGATAGCGGTAAACCGTTCTCCCCCTGGCAGGTCAATTAACACCGCCGGGCGATCTCCGCGTAAAGTAGCACCACCCTGGTCAGCCACATGCACGGCGAGGTTTTCGAAATAACTGTCATCAGCCAGTTTCCCCAGATGATAAAAGCTCCCATCATATTCCACGGCCACCTCCCCATTCCGCACAAAGATTTCCTCCACGTATGGGTCACGCAGCAGCTGATCGAGCAAACCCACACCGGACAATGCATCCGTGATAATTTGCGCATTGCGATTGACAAAGCTGCGATTCTCGCCCTGATCAATCAAAATGGAGCGTACCTCGTCGAAGAAACGACGACGTTTTTCTGAGTCTGATTCTCGCCAGCTGGGTGGGTTGATTCCTCGCTGTACCAATTCCTCACGAACCCGTTCAATCAGGAGCAGATCGGATTGATTTAAGGGCTTGATGGTTGGGGGAGCCGATGGATGGATCAAGGAAGTGCTAGGGTTGACCATAACAATCCACCTTGTTTTTTGCTTGCTGCAACCGCAGTGAGAATGACGTTCACATCTTCCGGCTTCACGGCCAGGGTAAGGATTTGGACCTGCTCGTTCTGAGGGCTGCCGCCGAATGTTGAGTTATTTTCATTCTTCTGGTTGGATTCCGCAGCGACACCTTGTGCATTGCGGACATCTACTACCAATACGCTCCTGGCAATGAACTCTACCTTGAAGATGGATTGATCGTTGGCAGAAATCGCTGTGTTCTCAGAGTCAATTTTCTCAGGAAGCACCTGATACAAATTGACATGTTCTCCGATTCGAATTTGTCCACCTACTGCAGAAACAGGCTCGACCGGGATTGAGAGAACTTCATAGGTTGCATCGGCCAGTCGAAACTGTGTGACTGGCACCGCATTTGCCTGAGCGACTGGCAAGCCTGCCGGCAACGAAACCGTGCTGATCTTTCCTTCCAAATCCTGGGTGGATTGGCAATAGGGTAAAGACGCCATCGTGCGAGGCATCTCGCGCATTTGGAACATATCTGCATCTAGAATTGCATACGCAGGGATTGCATTGATGGGAACAGGTACCTGATAAGTGGATACTTCCTTCAAATACAGATTACGGCCATAGAAACCTGCACCAAGGGCTACCACAACGGCAATTACACCGATAATAAATTGAACAGTTCGATTCATTATTTCCTCCGTTTCCAGCCGGTATATGCTTGTTCTAAAATTGGATCAGCCAGTCGAGGGTCGAGTGACTGCGCCCATGTTTCGTTGTATGGCAACACAATCGACATGCCACTTTCTGCACGATCAGAGACTGATTTAGCCATGTTCAGTACCAAATGGCGTGGTTCTGAAACTTCGTTCATCAATCGTCTGGCTTGTAATATGGCATCATCGCGAGGAGAGGTAATCACCAGGTTGATTAATCCTGGCTTGGGTTTCGATAATTCCGAGAAAAGAGGATGCCCGGGAAAACAATCCACGACAAAAAGTGTGTGTTTCCGTTGGATCTCGGCCAGTAGATTTCGAACCCCTTGCGGGTCTTCGCTCCAAAGGACATCGATCGTTCGCCCATCCATCGGGTATAAACTGACTCCATTCCAAAGAACAGGCTCAGCTTTATGAGTGGCAATGGTAAAGAATTCGGGAAGATCCGGTGAAATACGAGCATGCAGTGCACTTCCGCCCATACTGAGTTCCAGCAATGCCGCTGGCAGTCCCGTATT
>LAKY01000085.1 GCA_000987045.1 Clostridiales bacterium PH28_bin88
AACACCGACGGCTTGGCAGGAGCGCGCGTCCGTGAGAGCCTGGACGCATTGCTACGCGGATAAAAGGAAAAATCGAGGTTACGTCTCCCATGCCCAAGCTCTTACCTCCTGATATCTCCAAAGCGATTACGGCAAATCCCAACAACTTGTCCGACAGGCAAAAATTGTTTTTGCCGGAGTCAATAGCCTCTGCTTACGCCCAAGACGAGCGTCCAATGACATGGCCAGTCGAGCCTGAGCTTAATGGCTTCAATGAGCTACCAGCGGTGAAGTACCGTAACCATTTTGTGAGAACACATCTTTCTGCCGATCTAGATCATCTTCTTTCTGTGTACATCAATATCAACTTGGTTGATTTGCGAAACTTATTAAGTTTAGTTGCGAACGAAGTCCTGCGCAACCCATTACAAGGTTTTGGTTTGGAATTGGGTGCGGGCACAGGAGCTGTTTCCGCAACTCTCTGTTCACTATATCCTGGCATACATAGCATTATAGCGGTGGAACTTTGCGAAGAAGTAGCGCGGGGACTGATTCCAGCTGTCAGCAAAAAGGTCTTGGGGGACTGTTCGGCTAAGGTAGTACCCGTGATTGGCTCATTCAACTGCCTACCTATTGTTGATCGGAGTGTCGACTTTATTGTTGAGATGGGCTCCTTCCATCATTCGTCAGATCTGGCAGCGACTTTCACGGCTGCTTATCGAGTTTTGAAACCGGGTGGAACGCTGCTATGCCTTGATCGCTGCCATCCTGATACGGTTAATGATGAAGAAGTATCTCGCATGCTTGATGTTCAATACAGTCCTGATTTCTTGCGTTCACACGGCTATCCTGAAGGAATTATGCTGACAAGGCGAGAAAACGGGGAACACGAATATCGGCTACGTGAATGGCTAGCTGCGGCGGATGAAGCTGGTTTTGTCCAGGGGCGTTTAATCAGTTTGCGCCATGTTCCCCTCAAGCGTGCCATGAGAGGTCTATTGTCACTATTACCTGAATACTTGCGTCGATATCTCTATCGCACTGAGGACGCCAGCCCATCTCTTTTCTTCCATTGGCTTAGGCATCTATTACGCCTATCGCCAAAAGGCAGCGGCCTGGGGACGATATATTTGGCTAAGAAGAACTTGACCGTCCTGACATTTTATAAACCATCCGGTGGGCCGGATGACGAGATCTGAATTATTCCCCTGTGAGGAAGGCATCGTGTCCCGGGATAAACCCCTTCTCATATACTACGCCATCCTGAATTATACTCAGGAGAACCGGGAATTGCTGGCGCGCAATTTTGAGGTCGTGGAAATCGCTGATCCTCGGGAGGACAC
>LAKY01000086.1:0-4527 GCA_000987045.1 Clostridiales bacterium PH28_bin88
GTTGAAATTATTCGCTATCACAAGTGGCAGGCTATCGATCAAATCTCAAAGGTAATAGCGTGGTCAAGTGTCTCTTCCGGAAGTTGAATTAATCCCAGGGAGACTCCACGCATTACAGCTTCCGTGCGGCTGGCGGCCTGAAGTTTTTCAAAGATCCGCGCGATATGTCCTTGCACCGTCCGGTCGCTGATTTTGAGTTTGATGCCGACAACCTTGTTGGTTAATCCCCGGGCAACCAGGGAAAGGATTTCGATTTCGCGGTCCGTCAATGACTCGTAAAACGGTGCTGGATTCGGGTTAGCGATCTGCGCCATAACTTTGGGTAATATCTCCGTGTCTAGAACGGATTTGCCTTGATAAACGTCCCTGACCGCATGAATAATTTCATCCGGTGAAGCGGTTTTGAGGACATAACCATTCGCGCCGGTCTTCAAAACGGCAGAAATGTACGGGTCATCATCATACGATGTAAGGATGAGAACCCCAATCGGCCACCGGTGAGCGCGTATCACGCGCGAAACTTCAATTCCCGTAGCTTTCGGCATCTGGATATCGAGGACGGCAACGTCTGGCGCCATCCTTTCGATCATTTCTACAGCCATCTCGCCGTCAGAGGCTTCGCCGATCACCTGAATGTCGCCGGCTCGCTCCAAAAACTGGCGTATGCCAGCACGTACAACTGCATGATCGTCTGCCAGTAATACTCGAATCGTCGACTTCTTTTCTTCATTGTTCTTCATGGTCATTTACTTTCATTTCCCGGTCATCCACCACATTCGGATTTCCAGGTAAATTGAACTGCGAAGCGTAAACTCTTGCGAGATGTTCTCTTCCCACTTGCAACAACTTTTGCTGTTGCCTTTTATATTTTACAACCTCAGCCGAATCCATTACGGCGGTATGGATATAGGGGAAACCGAACCAGACGATGCCCAGTCCAAAGAATATGCCGGTGATCAGGCGCGCCCAGGCATTGAAGGATCCCCAGGCATCTCCCGCGTAAAACGAAGGCGCGAAGGAATGATTAGTCAATGCTGCCAACCAGGCATTGCTATCCCGAAACCCTTGCCCTAACCCGGCCAGGTCACTCAAGAAATGCGTCGTGCCATCGATCGCCATGGGCAAAAGGAACACGACCAGCCCCCACCAGGGCAATCGGCGGATCTTCTTCCGGAACAACCCCCATAACATTCCGAAAATCCAGAGACTGGTAAACATAGACACCATCCGGTCGGACCAGGCCACCTTCCAGCCCATCTGCGGATTTCCTACAAACTGCCGGAGCACTGCAATGTCGTTTGTGTTTTTCCAGGCCGATTGGATTTCTCCGATGGAATAAGAAATTTTGGGGCCGAACAAGAAATACGAGCGTTCCGGCAGTTGGTGACAGAGATAAGAATAGATCCAGTAAATAACCTTTCCCGGAATCGTCAAACCGATCTGCATCAGGGCCGGTGCAAGAAAGGGGCTTAAAACGTAAAAGCCGATCAATATGCTGACAAGCAGAACCCAGTGCCGGCTAAACCAGAGAATGAATTGGTCGGATTTATTAAGGGGGTGAGTTGATAATTGGATCGAAGGGTTCATCGGGAAATTCTCCATTCTCCGGTGCGTCCGGTATACCGGACGCACCGGAGAATCTAAAACAGCATCCGGATCATGGAATCTTCAAATCAAAATCCTTTTTCACATCCAGTCCTTCTTTTCGTACGTACACAGTAATTTTCCATGTTCCCGACATGCTGAAATCTGCGGTAATGGCATACTTGCCACCTTCTTGTTCTGTCGCCGGGCCGCTCATCGTCATGCCGGTCATGTCAGTGTGATCGGCGCTAACGTCCACGGTCGCCCCGGTCAGAGGTTGCCCATCCTGGTCTTGCAGCTTCAAGATGATTTCGTTTTTTCCGGCGACCGGCGGGGCGGGAGTCGTTTCCAGGGTGAATTTCACCGGTTCGGTTGATTGATCTTGGGTTTGGGCAGCACTCGAACATCCTGCCAGTAGGGCTGCCACAACGATGAGCATTCCAATCCAAATAAAGCGCGGTTTCATGTTATCTCCACTTAATCAGTAACGTTAATCATCAGCATCAAACCACCGGGTTCGACGTTGTCGTTGGTGGTATGGTGCAAAATGTGACAATGCAGCATCCATTGGCCGGTTTCAGTAGCGACAAACTCGATATCGTACCGTTCGCCTGGCGACACCAGCACAGTGTCTTTGGTCAATTGGGCGGCTTCAGGAACCGGATGGCCATCTGTTGCCACAATTTTGAATGGCACGCCATGCAAATGAATGGGGTGAACGAACTGCCCAATCCCTGTCAGACGCAGACGAACGAGCTGCCCCTTTTTGACATTGATCGTTTCTGTTTCCGGGAAAGACTTCCCGTTGATGGTGAAATAATTCGGTTCCATGCCAGCCATGGGCATGGCGGCAAAGGTATTGCCATTCTTCACAAGCCACTCTGAGATCATCAGGTCGACATCCACATCCGGTTTGTTTACCTCTGGCTCTTTGGGGTCAATGATGAACGGGGCATACAACCCAACCGAAACTTGAACGTCACCCTCGTAATGCGAGTGGTACATGTAGGTGCCAGCCGGCTGAGCGGTAAACTCATAAGTAAAGGATTCTCCCGGTTGGATCGGCTTTTGAGTCACGTCCGGGATCCCATCCATGGCGTTCGGCACCGCAATGCCATGCCAGTGAATCGTGGTTGGCTCAGGGAGTTCGTTTTTCACGATGATGCGAACTTTCTCACCTTCGGTTACCCGAATCATAGGCCCGGGTACAGTCCCGTTGTAAGTCCAGGCGGTGACTGAAACATCTTTGGTGATCGACCAGATGACTGGTTTGGTGGTCAAATCGAAAACCTTGACGTCGCCGTCCATGCGATAAGTCAGCGGTTGTCCACCAGTCGTTTCAGTCGCTGTTTGGACATTCTCACCGCTGATAGGTTGCATCATATGAGAACTTCCCGGCGATGCCATCATTGCGCCTGGGGTTGCAGTAGCATTCATATTGTTCCCCGTTCCCATTGCGGTCCTAGAACTAGGGGCGCAAGCGGCTAACAGGAAAACTCCTACGATGGCAATTGGTAAAAATCTGAGTAATCTTTTCAAATGTTTCCTCCTTGGGATCGGATTTTTAGGTTGTATCCCAAGGGTAAACGAATTGGCATAGGAAATGAAGCGCCGAATGGCCTGTGGCGAGTGGGCAATTATGCCTAATGTCATCTGATTTGTAGTCAAATGTCATGTTGGGTCTCAATGTCAGTCAATTCATCGTTGCTGCTTTCAGCGTTTACATCAGCTGTCTCTGCAATTGGGGACAACAGGGTGGTAAATTTTGCACGAAAGCTGCGTTCGGGTTCGTTCTCCAGGAAAATAGACGTGGAAATATCATTTCCATCCAGGATGATTGTTGCAGGCGGTCCATCCTTTCCATAAATCAAGAGGACGACCAATTGACAGATGCATCGGGTACGGGCGTCCATCGCCGAAAGCAGATCAAAGGATTGGACCACCGCATATCCGGCCGACTTGAATTGTTCAGTCACCTGGGTGACGGTACAGCCACATGCCTGATTTACTACCAGGATTGGTTGCTTTCCTGCGTTCATCTCATATCTCCGATTTGAGTATAGAAGGTCGGAGTATTCGTGCGAAGGGCAGAATCACGGACTCAGACGTAAGTGATTCTGCCTATCAATGGCAGCCATGCTTGTGTTCGTTTTCTACCGGGACTGGGCTGAGCCGATCGCCCGTTTTGGACAGGGGAGATTGTTCATGGTGGCCACCGTGGTCAGTATGACCTGCGTGCATCCAGAAATGGCTCAAGATCATTGCTCCAATCAAGCCATAATTGATAACCAGGCCAACAGACACTTTGAAAACGAATATAGCTACTAAGGCGGCCAGCAATCCAGCGACTGTGACCAATAAGATTGGTTGGATTCGAAGCTTGTTGGAGGGGTTCGTTTGGTTATAAAAAGTCTCCTTTGTACNNAGCAAGTTCGCCGCAAGGGGATATTGATTGTCCAAGATTTTTTGCAGTTTATCTCGGAGGTTATTCGAATTCGCTATTTTTTCGCTGTTTGGGAGTAATAAGGATTGGGTGATCGCCAGGTCCATTGCGATTTGTAGATTCTTTTTCGGGTTTTCGTCGAAAAGGCCAGAACCCTTTTGTGACCATGAATTGGAAAGATAGATCATTCCCTCAAGCAGCATACTGCTGGAATTCAGGGCAACAACTTTCTGCAAAAATCTTTGTACGTGAAGTAAGGGAAACAAGGCTGAGGGGATCCTGCGTAGGATGAACATTAACTTCCGAAAGGCTGGTTGTGGATCTCGAATGTAGGATCGGATCAATCGTTTCTCTTCCAATGGATCCGGACTCGTATTGCCAACCAATGGATAACCGGGTAATTTCGTTGGCACACAGTCAATGACGGTTGTTTGCGAAAGCAGATCCGCATCCGACCAGGGGAACGTGAGCGTGTCCATTGTGCCAATGATGGCGAGGTT
>LAKY01000086.1:4562-4765 GCA_000987045.1 Clostridiales bacterium PH28_bin88
TTTCCGAGAAATACTCCTGTAGTTCACCAGGGCTGATCCTCTTGATATTGGCAATATAGAACCGATCCCGATTTCCTGGCAACCCGGCTTCTTCGATCATCATTTCTAGTTTGAGGGTATTGAACCGGGATTGAGTTTGTGTAAACATGGCGACGTCTGCGGTTTGGGATGCCCACCAGGGATGTCCCACCATCGGTTGATAT
>LAKY01000088.1 GCA_000987045.1 Clostridiales bacterium PH28_bin88
CAGGTGTACAAGGCCACCGCCTGCCACCGGCTTGGAGTGAGTCAGGGGGAGAAGGCAATCGATCCAGTCAATCATGGCTTTGCCTTCTTGGGCTTTGTGCCCCGTGCCCTGCGGAGTGCGGTACCAGCCTCAAGCATTTCAAGCTGTGCGCTAGTCCCCTGATGGAGCGCGGCACCCATAGCGCTCTGGAGAATATCCAGTGCCTCTTGCTGGTCCTTGGCGGCAGCTCTACTGGCTTCCGTGACGCTGCGAATCATGGGAAGGGATTCCATGAGTAGGCGAACAACAAACGAGGCAGGGGCGGTGCCTGTGGCCTCCCTAAATTCCTCAAAAGCATGGGCAAGCTCTGGGGGGAGTGTGAGCATCATGCGGGGGTTTTTTGACGGCATGGGGTGCTTCCTAGCAACTCGGAGTAAGCAAAAGCATAGAAGCGGGGTGCGGCGTGGTCAAGGGGTTCCGTTATCATCCTGAGACAAATGTCGGGTATCACTGTACCGACATAGCTGGCGCGCTTCGCTTGCCCGCCGCGCCCGTTCGCCTGCCAGTGCCGTCGCTCCGCGCCAGTCACTGGCAGCCGCCCGGCCCCGGCCTGACTGAACAGCGCGGCAGGGTAGTCGGAGGCATTAAAAAACCGCCCTAAGGCGGTTTGGTTACAAGTTACATGCGCACAAGTTACATGCACACGTGTTACGTGTAACGCCTAGGCGAACTTGCGAGGCTCGAAGTAAAGGTGAGTACCTTGTGCCCACTCGGGCACGCCTACGGGTACGGCTTCCAGAATACGCACCAGGGGGACAACGTTGTCCGGCTTGCCCTGCTGCTGAATGCTGATATCTATGCCGTGTTCCAGGAGCTTGGAGCGGTAGCGGTAGAACGTGGGGCGGCTGTAGACCTGCCGAAGGTCGTGGCCTTCCTTCCAGAGGGCGTATGCGCCACGGAGAGCGCCGGGGAGGTCGTCAAGGGCTGCGGGGGTAATGGTCATGGCTTCTGCAAACTCCAGCTTTTGGAGTAACTCCCGGTAGACGTCAGAGACCATATTATCGCCCCAATTCCCCACCAAATCGAGGTTTCGCAGCTTTAACCACTTACTCCGGAGAACGTGCTCGATACGGAGAGCACAGTCGGCCCAGGCGAGAGGCTGAGGAAGTCCGAAGATAGCCGGCTGCTTCTTGCTGATGCCGGTGTCGCGTATCTCCTGCCCCTTGCAATAGATCTTAGTGGCCCAGTGTTCGGAGTTCTTGCCGAAGTACAGGGTCGAGCCTTTCATCTCACCACGGCCGCGGCGTTTCATCCTGGCGCTGTTCTCGGCGGCTCTGATCCAGGCAAGGCACTCGGGGCGTCCGTCCAGGTGGAAAGTCTCGTTTATGTCCACGCGATAGAGGCGCACTGCTCCCTGTTTAACCAGAGCGTAGTCGGAGGCTGTCGGGGGGACTTCCAGCACCTTGCACAGGAAGTGGTAAAGCTCCAGGACGTAGCCGTGAAGGTCGTTTGAGCCCCATAGGTTATGCCCTTGAAACAGCTTTACAGGGTTACCGGATACCTTCAGGAAGGGAAAGGTGCCGTCTGCGTTCTCTGCGCTGGTGTCGGTTACGACCATAAGGCCGGTTTCGTGTGAGGCTCTGACCTCTTTGAACTTGAGCCGTTGAAACGAAACGTCGCCGGATTCGTC
>LAKY01000038.1:0-3432 GCA_000987045.1 Clostridiales bacterium PH28_bin88
GCTGGTAGCTCATAGGCCTTTCAGTATCCTTCATCGGATCGTAGGGTTTGAAGCGAAGAGCCCCCTGGAGTGATCATCCGGTGTCCGTCAACTTTCAGTATCCTTCATCGGATCGTAGGGTTTGAAGCGCCCACCTCGCCTACGCTATGCGGATCTCGCAGTCCTCTTTCAGTATCCTTCATCGGATCGTAGGGTTTGAAGCACCTGATCCAGGGTGAATGGGTGAATGACCTTGCGCCTTTCAGTATCCTTCATCGGATCGTAGGGTTTGAAGCTTCCTCGAAGTCGACTCCGCCCTCGGGCTCCCAACCCCTTTCAGTATCCTTCATCGGATCGTAGGGTTTGAAGCGCCTCGACCCCATCTNNGGTTTGAAGCGGGCAGCAAGGCGTGGCAGGAAAACACGGCGCTAACCACTTTCAGTATCCTTCATCGGATCGTAGGGTTTGAAGCTTGCGACGTTCAACCAGTCGCGCATGACCGCCAGCGTCTTTCAGTATCCTTCATCGGATCGTAGGGTTTGAAGCGTGGATCGGCAGCGCCACCCAGTATGGTTCTATCAGGTCTTTCAGTATCCTTCATCGGATCGTAGGGTTTGAAGCACAGCCTTGAAGTGCTGAAGGGGCTGTGCCTGAGCGCCTTTCAGTATCCTTCATCGGATCGTAGGGTTTGAAGCGGATGGACTGCTTGATTACCGCGTCCGCAGGCAGGTTCGCTTTCAGTATCCTTCATCGGATCGTAGGGTTTGAAGCATCGCCTCTCTGTCAACATCGAGCGCCGTATCAACCCTTTCAGTATCCTTCATCGGATCGTAGGGTTTGAAGCGTCGCCTGCGACGTGGTTAGCATGAAGAACTTCCACAACTTTCAGTATCCTTCATCGGATCGTAGGGTTTGAAGCGAGTTCCTCGACTTCCTGGGTCTCCAGAACCTCTCCAGCTTTCAGTATCCTTCATCGGATCGTAGGGTTTGAAGCCGTCCCTCGATCCGATCATGTCCACACAGGACATGATCACTTTCAGTATCCTTCATCGGATCGTAGGGTTTGAAGCTCGATAGTCCCGCTGGCGGATCAACTCCGCTCGCTTGTGCTTTCAGTATCCTTCATCGGATCGTAGGGTTTGAAGCGTCTCATGCCCTAGACTGTCGGGCCAGAAGTCCTGCTTTCAGTATCCTTCATCGGATCGTAGGGTTTGAAGCCAACGCGGATGGGGGGGAAGTCCTGGGGGAATACCCCCTCTTTCAGTATCCTTCATCGGATCGTAGGGTTTGAAGCCATCTGCAAAGNNGGATCGTAGGGTTTGAAGCAACGAGGACGGGACTCCCAAGTGGAGGGTGTTCAAGGCTTTCAGTATCCTTCATCGGATCGTAGGGTTTGAAGCAAGCTGGGCCGCTTCGGGCTGGCGTCGTTTGGCGTGCAGCCTTTCAGTATCCTTCATCGGATCGTAGGGTTTGAAGCTCCCTCAACCGTATTGCCGACCCTGCCGGCCAGCAGCTTTCAGTATCCTTCATCGGATCGTAGGGTTTGAAGCCCGCCTGACCGAAGGGGGAGGGACGTGATTAACCCCGCTTTCAGTATCCTTCATCGGATCGTAGGGTTTGAAGCGATGCGGCCGAGGCTGACCGAGACTGGGCAACAACGTATCTTTCAGTATCCTTCATCGGATCGTAGGGTTTGAAGCAGCAGAGAAGCAGTCTACGCTGAAGCACCACCCGATTGCTTTCAGTATCCTTCATCGGATCGTAGGGTTTGAAGCGCCGTCGGTGAGCCATGCGTCCCACTGCAGCACCTGCTTTCAGTATCCTTCATCGGATCGTAGGGTTTGAAGCATCCCAACCTGGGCGGAAGGAGAGAAGGCTAGGGGGCCTTTCAGTATCCTTCATCGGATCGTAGGGTTTGAAGCTGGTTATCTGGCGGTGTTCTCGCCATTCCTCACGGTCTTTCAGTATCCTTCATCGGATCGTAGGGTTTGAAGCTCCAGATACGCGCAGCGGGTCTCCCCGAGCCGGTGCCTTTCAGTATCCTTCATCGGATCGTAGGGTTTGAAGCGTGCCGATTGGGTGCTATACGGGGCCGAGGCCCAGTGCTCTTTCAGTATCCTTCATCGGATCGTAGGGTTTGAAGCGAGCATCGTGTTCTGGTGCGGGCGCGGCTTCGAGGAGTCTTTCAGTATCCTTCATCGGATCGTAGGGTTTGAAGCAGGGTCAGGACATCCTCCATGTGCGGTTTGCGGGTTCTTTCAGTATCCTTCATCGGATCGTAGGGTTTGAAGCTAGTTGGTCCTCCCTGCCCTACCCCCGCCCCACGGCTCTTTCAGTATCCTTCATCGGATCGTAGGGTTTGAAGCACCTCTCTACCTCAGATGTCCGAATAGACGTACAGATCTTTCAGTATCCTTCATCGGATCGTAGGGTTTGAAGCTGATGATGATAGCCAGCGGGGAGCTGGTAGTTAAGAGCTTTCAGTATCCTTCATCGGATCGTAGGGTTTGAAGCTTGGCTGCGAGTAGGGTCGTGCCGCTGCCCATAAAGCTTTCAGTATCCTTCATCGGATCGTAGGGTTTGAAGCCACTAGGTGACCTCTCGGATACTATCAAGGTTCCAATACTTTCAGTATCCTTCATCGGATCGTAGGGTTTGAAGCGCTCTGCCTGCTCGTTGAACCACACGCCGGGGTGGTACCTTTCAGTATCCTTCATCGGATCGTAGGGTTTGAAGCCATGATGGCCAGGTCTCCCTCCAGCCACACGCTATCAGCTTTCAGTATCCTTCATCGGATCGTAGGGTTTGAAGCCGTAGGGAGGAAGGATGCCTGANNCCTGGTCCGTTGTCACCCGCAGCACCCGCCAGCCCCTTTCAGTATCCTTCATCGGATCGTAGGGTTTGAAGCGCGTCGATCCAGACGCTTCGGAGCTGAAGCAGGTCAACTTTCAGTATCCTTCATCGGATCGTAGGGTTTGAAGCGCGGCCAGAGCGATTTGCGAGGGTTGACGTAGTAGCCCCTTTCAGTATCCTTCATCGGATCGTAGGGTTTGAAGCACGGTCCTAAACGCGTTGCTTATAGGGCTCATGGCAACTTTCAGTATCCTTCATCGGATCGTAGGGTTTGAAGCGGAGGCTACGGCAGATCAGCGGTCATGTCCAAAGGGCACTTTCAGTATCCTTCATCGGATCGTAGGGTTTGAAGCCGCCCGCGTTGCCAGGGATCCGCAGGCTACGAGATGCCCTCTCCGGGCTCCCAGAGCCTTTCTTGGGCTTTCTAGCGAGCCTATCTCGCCTATCGTAGTCGAACCGAATCCCTTCAGCAAGACCCATCATCGCAAACCGAGTCTCTGCGTGGAAGTCGGGGGGGTTTGCGAAACGGCTCCACGCCCTTCCAAGCACGAACGGACTGGACATCTCCGCACCTGCACCTGTTCCCGCACCCTTGGGTGC
>LAKY01000038.1:3483-5327 GCA_000987045.1 Clostridiales bacterium PH28_bin88
CCTCCGTGGCAGCGCTCCCAGTACTGGCACAACTCATGGCACTCCCTATCCAGGCCCGGGTCCACTTCCTCGCTCACCAGCCTCATCATCTCGTCACGAGTCTCCACAAACCACTGCCGCAGTTCGTCGTCAATCAGGTGAAAGTCCCGCTCCAATGAAACGCGACCCCCTTCGACTTGAACGTAGGTCACGCAACCAAGGCTTATGGGAAACTCGTACAGGCTCTCCATCACGAGAGCGTATCCAGCCGTGGCCAGGCGATGGAAATCCCTGCGCTGCCCGAACTTCAGATCCACCACCATCGGCTCAAGCAACGAGGCGGCGTCCACAGACAGGTGGGANNCGCCAGAGCCACCAAGCCACTTGGTCCAACCCGCGGCTGCCTGGCCAGAACATCCCCCACCCTGGCCACAATCCGGTGATACTCGAATTCAGCAACTGTGGACAGCTTCTCCAGCAGGGACTCCCGCGCGCACTCAGGCAGTTGCCGAAGCAGATCCCCGGATCGACCGGCCGCGAGGGTCTCGGCGCTATCGGGCGCAACCTCATCCGGCCGATCCGCCAGTCCAGCAGATTCTACTCCCACGCGGTAGCGTCCAGCCGTCACTCGTGATGGACGCATAGCCTCCAGCGCAGACAACACCCGATCCACGGGGTTGGTGTAGAGAATCTGGATTNNCTCCACCATGGCCGCATTGGGAGCAGCTCTTACTCCAGCGACACGGCGCAGGTAGACATCCCTGCCCGTGCTGCAATAACGCCCGGCCACCTCCGACACACCCAACGGCACCTCGTAGGCGGGTGCCAGAGGTGGCTCCATCCAGCTCCAGCCCCTGAGTTCCGCGTGAACCTCACTCCGCCTGGCCGAGGGCAGCAGCTTGCGGAGAACGTATCGCCTCTCTTCGTCATTCAGAAAGTACAACGCCTGCCTCCACGTCACCGCAGAATAGCCGGTACTCGCAATCCACGCACCGCCCCCGTCTCGCAGTAGCTTCAGGCAACCGTTCTGCGGCAACCATCGTACGGATCTCCTTTAAGACCTTGTGGACGAAGGCACGGCCATTTGGCGTCACAGGGACTTCCTCAACGCGATCGGATGGAAGGAAATGGATCATCCCCCTGCGGACCGGCCGTCCCCACCGATCCTCCAACAACAGCGCATAGGCAACCAACTGGTACTTGTGGTTCAGCCCCAGCGGGGACTCGGTGTGTTTGAACTCCACGGGGATCGACTCCAGACGGGTAACCAGAACCAGGTCTACGATTCCAGAGAGCCCAAGACGCTCCGAATGGAGCCTGCACCTATGATGACGCTCGACTTCGCCCAGTCGCTCAGCGTCACGCAAGCTGTACAGTCGGAGGGTACGCCGCTGCTCCAGTTCATCGATCCGCTCATGCTGCAGCTTGCCCTCCTCCATCTTATAGGTGACGGGCCTCCTCAGGGGTTGGCACAGCCGGTAGTACACAACCCTGGGGCAGTAGAGCCATTGCCGAACATCACTGACCGTCAGGCTGATTCGCGATTCTTGCATCCCTTGTCACCGGCCACCACTATCTCCCTTCGAAGACGGGCATCCTTGTCACATATGGGGAACAGCTGTAGGTTGGCCTCCTGGCTGCCCACTCGCCGACGCAGCTTCTGCAACAGCTCCGATTGGCGGTTGTGGTTCAACTCTCCCATGAAGGCGCTGTACTGAATACGCTCCAACCCGTAATCTAGGCAGATGTCGGCCACTTTCGCCCGAAGCCTGTCGTTGGGAATGTCGTACACCACCAGGCAGATCACGAATAGATCTCCATCGAAATCACCCCCATCTGGACGCTTCCCCGGTTCTGCCCGCTAC
>LAKY01000038.1:5362-7124 GCA_000987045.1 Clostridiales bacterium PH28_bin88
CGTAACGACCTCTTCTTTCCCTCGTAGCGTTCGGTAGCCTGCTCCAGCCGCTCCAGCACCTTCTCCGCCACCAACCGACGAGTTGTATCGCTCAGCTTGCCCTCTTCTATGGACAGCTCCATGCGCAGATTGAGCAACGCCAACACAGCCCTATCCACAACGGCCTGCCGGAACTCCTCCATGAGGTCGTACACCAGGGAGTGCTTTCCAGCTCTGTCGGCGTGGATGAAGCCGGCGTAGGGGTCCAGCCCCGCCAGCACCAGAGCATGCTGGACCTTGGAGGCGAGCACTCCATAGCCATAGTTCAACAGAGAGTTGATCAGATCTTCCGCGCCACGAGTCTCGCGACCTGGCCAGTCGTGCTCCTCCACCAGCAGCTCCTTCACCGCACCCCAGTAATGCTGGGATGCGCGCCCTTCAATAGACAGGATCCCACCCCTCGCCTCGTCCACGGTCTTGCCCTCCAGCCGATCCAGCTCACGACATATCTCCTCGATCTTGATCCATCGGTCTCTGACACGTTCGAACAGCTCGGGATCGCGCGTCCGCCGGTACTTGGAGGAGTACCTGAGCAGGTTGACCTGGTTGGCCAGCTTGCCCCTGGCAAAGGAGCAGGCCAGGTGGANNTACCTGTGAGATCGGGCGAGAGCAGTGTCGCGTAGGGGTCCCCCCGCCCGTCGAGGAACACGATGGGGATTCCCCTGAGGCAACACTCGCGGATGAGATTGCTGCTGAGGGAAACACCGCTGGAGAGAACCATGACTTGAGAGAGCTTCAGCAAGGGCACTTCGAGCAGCGCCTGCCCTTTCCGGGAAACCTGCAGCCGCTCGCTGTGCAACCCCAGGAATGAGCCGAATTCGGTCACCATCAGGTGCCCGTCCTCAGTCAGGCCCACCTTCCCCTTGGCTTCACCCGCGCTCGCAGGCATGGCGACCGTATCTGCCATCGCCACCTCCTTATAGAACGGCACTAAGTTGCTGTTGATGCTTGCAGCAGGTTTCGTGCCGCGCCAGGCGGTTGATCGATGTGCGCATCCATGGAAACGGATCGGATCACAGTGCCTCGATACTGTACCACCCATCGCCCTTGACGGCGTTCTTGCCCACGTGGGTGTACTGCCCCCAGATCAACCAGGGCAGAAGGGGAACCAATGGGCCGGCGAAGGTGGCGTTGCCGACGAAGCCGCCAATCGGTGTGCGCACATCACGGCGGGATGAGTAGCTCTCCAACTCCACCCACCTTGTGTCGTCTTCCACTGTCTGGACTCGCCCCGCGGTCTCCATCAGCGTCGCGAACTCCAGTGGCGGGGAGCTGCCGGCGTAATTCTCCCAGAGGGAGGAAATACGCTCGACCAGCCGCTGCATGAGCGGCCGCATGGTGGGACGCTGCACCAGCCGCCCCTGGTCGACGATACGGGTAGGGGTGAGGAAGCTGACGGTGAGCCGTTCCACCTCCCCCATGGCACGTGCATGCCGCAACACCGCCACGTGGGTCACCCCGAATTCAGGCATGCGGGCGACCTGGTCCTCTGCCCGCATCACTATCGACTCCAGACCTGCCAGCGGCTCACGGCCGACCACCCCTTCCACCCGCAGAGACCCACGCCCCAGGAAACCGTTTGGTTGCGCAGTTCTTCGACCCAGGGGCAGGTCACCCCGCGCTCTCAGCCCGCCCAGGATGAGCCGCACCTGCTGCAGGCCCCGCCCGAACAGGGTTATCCCGAATTCCAGGGGCTCTTCATCCCGGTAAGACTGGCGACCGT
>LAKY01000038.1:7147-10592 GCA_000987045.1 Clostridiales bacterium PH28_bin88
GACCAGATGGGAGACTGGGCACAGGACCAGCAGCGAGCAGGTGTGGCAGGAGGTGAGGTGGGGACACTGGCAATACTGCCTCACCACCTCGGCAAAGGCTCCACGAAGGGCGGATCCCTTATGCTCATTCAGCAGCAGGTGGCCTCGCACTCGACAACGAAACAGCAGTCGATGAGCGACGAATTCCACTCTACCTCACCTCCTCCATCTCATACCGTACGTAGATAGCGAGTATACCCGCGGCTAGACGCCACCCGGCGGTAGGGGAAAGCCATCG
This sequence comes from Clostridiales bacterium PH28_bin88, assembly GCA_000987045.1. Taxonomy (GTDB): domain Bacteria; phylum Bacillota; class PH28-bin88; order PH28-bin88; family PH28-bin88; genus PH28-bin88. The sequence continues at coordinate 7,425 of LAKY01000038.1, forward strand.
GCACAAACACCCTGTCTCGTCCCAGCTTCGGCGTGTCATCCGAGTAGCTGTTCACCCGTTGCCAGGTAGCCTGATCACCGAAATCGTCCAGGTACTGGATAACAGTATCCAGAGGGAAATCCATAGCCCCGTCGTCCAGGGGACGGCCGAAGCTGAGTGGTAGCTCTTCCAGATCGCCAATGCTCACGAACTGGAAGAAGCTGCCGCGCTTGCCCAAGTAGTTGAGTCTCGGGAGGAGTTCCATCAACCTGGCTTGACCCGGTTCGCCAAGGATCTTGGCATCGAAGGCTATCCGCAACTCACCGCGGTAGTGACAGAACTCCCGGAAACCCACAGTTGGGATATACGCTGGACCGTCAGGACTCTTTTGCTTCGGTTCCCGCCGTATTTTTATGAAGGTGTTGCTTACCACTGCCTCCTCAGGCGGTTCGAAACGGACCGGCAGCGACTTCACCAGAGGGAAAAGCTTACTGCCGTCCTCTCCACTCCTGAAGGCCACATCGATCAAAGCCATCTTCACCGCGTACATGGTGGGAACCAGGTTGGTACGCCCTCCAGAACTGGTGGCCTGCGATGCTCGTAACGAGAAGAGCGATACAGGGCGGTAGGTAGCAATCAACCAGCCCATAGATCACCTCCCATCTAGACCCTGTACACCAGCTCTGCCATTATCCCGGCGAAATCGCCCAGGGATTCGAAAGCCTTGAACCCAACGCTACCAGCGTTGAGTCGACTGAGGCTACCTGCCACTCGCTCGATATCCTCTCGATAGTTGGCAGAGAGGGCGCTGACCATGGGAGCAGGTACGAAGCTAGTGGACCATGAGACCACTCCCTCGAAACTGGTAATGTGGGGGTTCTGGGTATTACGCTGGGCGCCGTTGGGCTTGAGAAAGGTATAGATCAAGCTCTCCAGTAGTACCTTCTTCCTCTTCCTACGCTCCTCCTCATCCACCACGTATTCCCTGGAGATATCGTTGAAGCCTACGCGCCCCAGCTCCACGTTGGCGACTGCGGCGTAAACCCCCGAGCTGGCAGGCCGATAGAAGATATTCTGGCCCACATTGGCCCCGGTCTCGCTACCCGAACCCTCGCCTCTACCCGCCATGTCATACTTGACGTGAAAGTAGCGCTCGGTGCGGGTCTTGTCGGGAAGGCCGACCAGCCATCCGAACTCCACCGTCGATTTCCTGGGGGCGGAACGATTCCCCACGGTTATCAGGATACCCTCCACATCGTCCATGGCGCACCAGCGCAACAGCCTGTCGATGATGGTTATGTTGTCTTTCTCGGTCCCCAGCGCGTCGAGGAAGTCCTTGTCTTCGTTGACCCTGTTAGCACTGAAACGCCGACACCCCTCGCACAGCTTGAGATCGCCCCCAGTGGCAATGGCCTGAAAGTGTTCGGCCTGGATATGCTTGAGCATATCCCCCGAAACAGCGTTAACCACCGCCAACTGGCCGCTTCCATCCACGATATGGACCATGCGGGTCTGAATCTGGTTGCCTTCGCCTCCCTCGTTGTTCAGAGAGTGCAGGTCCATCGTGATCTGCCCGCTAATGCTTACAGATGCAAGGCTCTCTGATGCCATTTCACGTCCCCCTTTCTTTTATGCGTCTCGATCTCGCGCTCCTCAGCCAGGCTAGTCAGCCTGCTCTTCAACAGTGGGATACTCTCCCTCACCAGGAGTTGCACCGGCTCCCACAACGGCATCTCCCCGCTTACCAGCATCCCTGACATCACGAGCGGATCCATAGGCAGTGAGAAGCAAGGTGACCACCTCTGGAGGGAATCGATCGAACAGACCGATAAGCTGATCAAGCTGTTGCTGCGTGACCTGTGGCCGCCGTCTCTCGTCGCCACCGCCCGACCTGGCCTTCTGCTCCGCTCTCCTGGCGTTCTCGTAGTTGTAGCTGGCGATGAACTGGCTCAGCAGCGCAACTATCTGGTCCTTGAATCGCGCCTTCTGTCGCAAGTCCTGGAAGAGGCCGTAGTGGATCTCGTAGTCCTGCCTGCCCGCCCTGGCCTTGTGGAATTGCTCCGATACAGTCGCCCGCCGGATGGCAGTGGCGACAGCCCGGAAACCCTCGTCCTGGACGATCTTGCCGTAATCCTCGGATGTGCTCATGAGCAACCTCCCTGTGTTCTGGATAGTGAACAGAGGAACTGGATTCTTCCCCCCTTTGCGCATAACATGGCAGGCGTACAGCGACCAGAAGTCGAGAAGGGCCGGAAGATCCTGGGCACCGGCGGAGAGGAAAACGCGGTAGNNTGGAGAACACGCCAGTGCTCCTCCAGAATGGAAAGCCACGCACCAGCGGTCTCGGCATCCCGCACGGGGAACCATCCCGGCAACCCGATGAATGCGGTATTGGTGAGAGCGTAGGCGCTGCCCAGGTTGCTGAAAAAGGCCGTCTGAATCCCTGCCACCACATCCCTCGGGGTCTTGTTCAGAAGCCCGAAGAGATCTATCTCCTCAGTATCGAGGAGACCCGATCTCCTGATGAGCACCCGGGCAATCCCGAGCACCGAGCCGATGTCGATCTTCGCCGAGGTCCAGGAGAGGGAAAGGGAGACGAACTCCTTCCACAGTTCGGAGAAGGATCTGCTATCGATCGCGCTGGGAGCCATGGCCACCACCTTGATGTGGTCCCCCACCTTGTGGCTGGCAGCAGTCAAGCCTATACCGAGGTAGCGAAGCCATTCCTCGAACCAGTCGACGAAGTAGGCAGGAAGGCCAGCAGCGCTGGTACTGTCCGGCTTAGGTCGATTGATCCCCTTGCCAACCGAGGGGTTAAGCGCTTGCACCGAACTGAGCTTGGGAGAAAAGACAGTTTCAACCTGTGCCAAGTCCTGACCATGGGCTAGAGCCTCCAGCTTGGCCATCACCGATTGCCTGAACGCTCCAGGGTCCGATCCGCGGATAGCAGCGTGAAGCTGATTGTAGCTGCCGAATGCCTGGAGCACGTTCAGGTTCTGGTACAGGTACCATCCAGGCATCGGCTCGAACTGCTTCAGCTCCTCCCGATCCTCCACAGTAAGCCTGCCTCCCCTGGCCTTTACCATCTCCTGCCGCCGCTTGCGGTAGCTGAGAAGCCGATCACGTTCCTTCTCATACACTATGCAAGCCGCAGGGTGAGGCGCTTCTGGATCAACCTCCTTCTTCAAC
>LAKY01000038.1:10642-10917 GCA_000987045.1 Clostridiales bacterium PH28_bin88
CATCGTCCTGGATGCGCGGGCGCTTCCCTGATAGGAAGGAAAGCATCCGGCTGAGACCGACGGCGGCGAGCGCATCGGCATAGGTGCCTGTCTTCTTGGGCAGATAAAGGATCGATACCTCCATGGCTACTCCTTTCCGGCGGTTGCCTTTTGATCGGCCATGCGCAACACACGAACAGCCAACAGGTAGAGGGGATAGACCGAAGCGTGCTTAGCAGGGTTCACCAGCCAGTCTCGCAGCGACTCCCTCATTGCATCCGAGGGCATATGCAGTA
>LAKY01000038.1:11002-12452 GCA_000987045.1 Clostridiales bacterium PH28_bin88
CCACCTCTCCCTCCAGTGGTGACCCTGCCATCTGGCAGTGTGCTGCTTCACGAAGAACCTTCACGACAGAGTAGGCACCCTCAACTGCATGTGACGGCCGACGGAAGCGTGGCTCACTTTGCTGCTTTCTTTGAGTAGGGTTATCGGCATCGTAGGTAGTGTGAGCCAGAAAGCCATCACGTTGTTGGTTGTGGACCTCCTGCATCCAACGCCACATGGCGCCCTGTACACCCTCAGACAGCTTGCCGAAGTCGTGGCTGACGGCTGCAACCTTACATAGACTCTCCACACTGCTCTCGCTGATACCCAGTGCTTTACCGATCCGCCTGGTAGCAACTGTATGCCGANNAGCGAAGGACTCCATCCGATAGGAGTAGCGTTCTATCCGGCTGTCTGCACCCGGAGCAGAATGGCGAGACTCATACCCCCCTGGCTCAGGTGGCAATAGGCGCAACCCTAAATCGGAGTCGTACGAGGCAAGAGATGGATGCAGGGCTAGAACGAAATGGCCATTGGCCTCGCTAGGATGTCGAAGTGGCCTCCAGTCCGGTGGACGGCGATAGTCTTCGACCTCCTCATCATAATGGGGCCATAACACCTTGCCGTGATCTGAACCCTCCAGGTCGAGCTTGCGCAGGAGATCACACACAACGCTGCGGGGAAGAGAGAAGCTCTGCGGGCGCTTCGCCAGGTCGAGAAGCACTGGATCCCCGTGGATCAGCACATTCACCGAGTCGACCTGGCGAACTAATTGGCGAACAAATGCCGACGCGTGGCTGCTCTGGGCATTCGTAACAGCCTCCCTCCGGCAGGACAGCACCTCGCCCAACCTGGTGAGTTCGGTATCTTCATGGGCAAGATTGACCACCAACTGCTCCGCACCGAAGTCGATCACCTGGCCGGAGCGATCCTCCATGAGGTCGGCCAGCCGATCCACGATCTCCTTGTCCGGGCGATATGGGCCGTATCGTCTGCCCCGTTCCGTCAACTCTAGCTCGTAAATGTGGATGCCACCCGCGCCGCNNGCCACCTCTGTATGCAGGGTATCGCAGGTGATGTCCAGCCCCACCTCCACTACCATGGTAGCCACCAGGATCACCTTTCCGGGGCCATCACGGCCAAAGAGACAAAGGATCTCCTGCTCGATCCGCTGCCGGTCGTCGGGCAGAAAACGGGAGTGTAGCAGAAGAACTCGACAGTCTTTGCCCGCCGCTCCCTGCTTGATCTGATCGTAAAGCTGCTGCGCCCTGTCCACGCGGTTGACAACCACGATACTGCGGTCACGGTGGGCTTCCAGGACCGCATCGGCTGTGAGGGGCTCAGAATGCCAGTGGTAAGTGCGTCTCCTGTCTCGCTGGCTGGGGATTCCAGCGGTCTCCTCCGGCTTGACCTCCACCAGGGAAGCCTTGGCAGACCGAACCACCTCGTCCAATGCCGAGCGGGGGAAAGT
>LAKY01000038.1:12501-14164 GCA_000987045.1 Clostridiales bacterium PH28_bin88
AACTCGTCAAAAACCATTAACGATCCCAGGAGGGCACCGGCGGGGACGTTGGCCAGCCGATCGGAAAGGGAGACGGGCACCTCGATATAGGCGCTGAGCAACTGGTCGATGGTGGTGAAGATGACATCACCCTCGAAATAGGGGTCTTCCGGCATATTGCCGGTCTGAATCGTCACCTGCAGATTTGGCGATGCCTTACTCAGCTTTTCTCGAACGGAGTCGCGAAGGGCAATGGTCAAGGTGCGCTGAGGTAGCGCATAGATGAGCCGGTCGGCGAAGCACAAACCCCGCGCCCTCGCATAGGCAAAGGCCGCCACCGGCGCCAGGGTTTTTCCCGAACCCGTAGGAGCCAACGCCACCACGTTCTCCCCTTCGAGCAGCCTTGAGGCTATCTCCAACTGGAAGGGATAGGGGGACATACCGAAGGCATCATAAAAGAATGATCTTAGATCATTCTGGAGACCTCCGCCCAGCCACTTACTCATCTGTCTCTGTAATCCCCATTCCATTCCTTCACTAAACCTACGACCTGCAAGAACTCCACTTCTTATAGCCCTCTACTCCACCAGAAGGTGAGTTCCTTATCAGATGAGTGGCACACAAGGCACCTGGGCTCGACTCTTTGCTGATCGATCAAAAATCGATAGGGGAGCGTGAATTGCTCATCGGGAAATAGGTCAAAGACAGCACCCTCTTCGCCTACGTCGGGATCAACTGTCACCGGAGCGGTTCCGGTTGAAGTGTGCATCTCTAGCGTACACCCAAGCCATCTATGGGCTTGGTCACTCCGGTTGTGCACTGTTAGCCAAATCTCCATAGCTCCTAACAACGCCACCGAATCCTGAAAGCAAACCATAAGGCCATTTCCCTTGGCGACAGCACCATGCCCCGCTCGTGCATCTGGTCCAGCAACCAATTGCAATTGCTCTATGACATAGTCCGTCTTTGTNNTATGTGGAAGGCCGAACGCTAGCTTGGGCATCTTCTTAACTCCCTAATCACCGAACCCAACCGCCTGTCGATGCCCAAGGGTAGCACAACATCTTGAAAGTGTCAACAGCCTTTGTTATTACTAGGGTAAAAATGTCTATTCTACTTGCAGCTCCCATCGCTTGGTGCTATCATCCGGCCACGACCCGATGAAGGGTACTGAAACTTGCTGTTACTCGGGTATTGAGTGAGGGGTACCATCTCGATCCGTTGAAGGATCCTGTCAGACATCTCTCTCCCCCATCACCCTCACCTCCTCCCGCACCCACGTCGCCAGGCTCTCGGGCCGGAGCACCCGGGCGTGGCGGCCGAAGCCGAGCGCCCAGCGGCGAAGCTCCGGGGTGATCCCCACGTGGAAGCAGAGCCGCACCCGGCCGTCCGGAGTCTCCTCCACCCGCTGCCCGGGGTGCCACTCCTCGTCCCTCACCCAGCCCGCAACCTCGGCGGAGAACTCCACAACCACCGGCTCGGGCTCCCCGGCCTCGCCCCGCAGCAGCCCCCAGGTCTGGCCCAGGTACCCGGCCAGGTCGAACTCCTCCGGGAAGTCGAACCGTTCGCCGGTGCGGGCGATCCGCTGGATCCGGCCAACCTTGAACATCCGGATCTCGCCTCTGAGGTGGCACATACCCACCAGGTACCAGGAGCGGAGATAGGGGAGGAGGGTGTAGGGGTC
>LAKY01000093.1 GCA_000987045.1 Clostridiales bacterium PH28_bin88
CCGGCCTGACGATCCCGCATTTCCGTCCGGAGTAGACCGGGGTAATCCTTCATCTTAATACCCCTTATCGCTTGCCGGCAGCAACGCCGAACCCGCTGCCAAGCAGTTTTTAAGACACCACAGATCGCCCAGATCGCAGTTGCGGAAGAAAATCTCACTAACTCACGGTTGGACTGACAGGTTATCCAAGGAATCTGTCGAATTTTTACCTGTCAAAGGGGGTTTTGCAAACTGATTTTGAGTGGTTTTACGAGGATTTCTTGGATGCCGAAATGCTCAACTACCTGCGCAATGGCCTGCCTGGCGAAGCCCGCCAGCGCTTAAGGTGAGAATAAGATTCTGTTGAAGGATGGGTGAAATGACAATTACACCGCAACTTAGGGTTAGCGAAGCGGAGCCATCCCCCATCGTGCGGGACTTTGGATTGTATGCTGAATTTCTTTGCAACAACCGGATGACGCTAACCCCCAAAAGCCAGTATCTGGCCAAGAAGCCGCTTTACCAAATCAATCAGCTGATGACGACTTACGTCACAGCCGATAACCCTAATTATGACCAGCATTCCTACCCGTTGCTCCACCTATTTTACCACCTGGCGCTAGCCGGGAGATTGTTCCGCAAGGCCCAGTCAAAAGGCGGCAGGTTTGAGCTGCAACCAACCGAGCGTTACAGCATTTACCAAAACCTGAAGCCGGCTGAGAAATACTTCTTTTTGCTGGAGACTCTGTGGATTGATGTGGACTGGAAAGACATCAATCCGGCCTGGTCACGAGACGAGGCAGGGTTAAATATCGGACAGGTTTTTAAGTTTGTTAGCCAGCAACAGCCGGATCGGGTAATTACAGTCAACGCTAGCAAAAATGAATTACTAAAGAATCTGTTTGACCGGTTAGGCCGGCACATTCTCAATTTGTCATTCTACGGTTTCTGGAGGGTAACCAGGGATGAGGAAGCTACTGGCATTCTCTATTCCAAGTATGATTTCCGGGTCGCCACGCTAACCCCGTCCAAGTTAGGCGTGGCTCTAGCCGGGATTTTGGCAACCGCAAGGAACCTGCCTTATTGGAATGTACCCAGCCGGAGGGGAGACGGAGAAACCGGGGTAATCCCAGGCTCTCCCTTGCCCAGCCAAAACACATACCGCCAGGTACAGGAAATGATCAGAGAAATCCAGACGGGCAAGAAAGCCAGAATTAATAAGAAGGTGCAACCGGAGTACAAGGAAGAGCCGTTTAT
>LAKY01000091.1 GCA_000987045.1 Clostridiales bacterium PH28_bin88
CTCGCTGTCGCGCCAAGGAATAACCCTCCAGGCCACTGAAAAGACGCCATCTGCGGCGTTGCTGCGAAAGCGCCGGACCCTCGTGTATGTCCTGATACACGTCGGCCCCGGCGCTTTCTCGCGCCTTGCATCTGGCGTCTTTCTTATGCGGCCCCGTGTCAAGTGCAAGCACAAGCCTTGTTGGCGCGTTCTGTGCGAGCGACACCCGCAGGGAAGTGTCGCGCTGCACGGGACGTGACAACGAGAATACGGTATTCCTTTCTTATTCGTGCCTTACGCACCAAGTACCTATTCGGTACGCATGTTTTTCGAGGATCACCATTTTGAGCACGTCGTTGTTACGACCAAGGCGTCACCGTGATCCTTGTTATGCCGCTGTTGCTGCCAGTAGCCGTCGCCACAGCAGCGCGGCAAGTTTTCGGGCAACTGCGGCAATGGCCTTTTGCGGTACCCCGCACCGTCCGAGGATTCTGTTGTAGAATTCCAGCGCCTCCTCATCCTTTTGTTTCCAGATCCATGCAGCTTCGATGAGCAGACTTCGCAAGCGCTTCTGTCCGACCGGTCGCAGCCGCCCCTTGGCCTGCCGCTCGCCACTTTGACGCACAATCGGCGCAAGTCCCAGGTAGGCCGTCACCTCTCCTCCTGCCGATTGAAGCGGCGCGGATTGAACAACTCCGTCGCAAAGCTGTGCGCCACCACCGGTCCCACGCCAGGCACACTCATGAGAGCCCGAATCTTCTCTTCCTCGCCGCGTCTCCGACAATATTCCCATATCCGTTCGTCGAGCCGACGCTGCTCCTGGACAAGAAAATCAAGCTCTCGCAGCAAGCTCAGCAGCACTTCCAGGGCCTCTGGCTCCATGCTGAGATGACGCAGGGCTTCAATCGCCGCCTTGCTCCAGTGATCCAAGCCGGGCGGTTCCTGTTTTCCTTGGAACAGGAGAAATCCCCGAATGCGTTGCTTCACCTTGCGCAGACTGTCGGTGGTCTGATGCCTGCGGCGCACAAGGGTACGCGCCGCATCTTCCTGCTCCGAAGGGATGGCGATGGGGTCTGCCAACCCTCTCGCGGCGTACTCCGCGAGCTTACGGCAATCCAGACTGTCAGTTTTGTTGGTTGCGGCGACAGGTCTGGGAATGCGGCTTGGCGCGGCCACTATGACCGGGAGACCCAGCGCTTCAAGCTTGCGGGCAAGGCTGAATCCCGTCGGCCCGGCTTCATAGGCAACGGCGTCAACACGAACAGGCAACGAGGCGAGAAGATAGGCAAGCTGGTCCGGATCGGCCGGAGTGGTCCAATCGAGGAGTTGGCCATCTGGCCTGAGGATAGCCACACTGTAGCTACGCTTGTGGACATCCACCCCAACGAAGACGGGAAGATCATAAAATCCTTCCACAAACCGGTGACTTGCTGGTACGGTAAGCTTCGCCATGTCGGCCTCCTGAGCTCGGTGTTTCTGGCTATCATGCCAGTTTGAGCCTGAGGCCGACATGGTATTTTGAGCGGCCTGGGGATGGATGTCGTCGTCGGACGGCAGAAAAGACGCCGTCTGCGGCGTTGCTTCGAAAAAGGAACACCCCCGAGCTTCGAATCCTCAGTCTTTCTGTCTAATTCTCAATTTAATGGAAGTTTAATTTCGAAAAATGTTATTGTTTGCTTATCCTAGAAGCTTTTTCGGGGTAGTTCATACACAAAATCGAACATGCGGTTTCGCCGAAAAGCACTCGGTCTCCTCCGCCCCATATGGGGTATCCTTAATCTTAAGGCTACATTAATAAGCCTATCAAATTCCGGAAGCGACCTCCGCATTTTCGATTTCGCCTGTCTCAAAATTATACAATCCGATCTCGCTTTCTCCTGGAATCTCGGCAATATATTTAATAGGAACGAGTATTGTCACTTTCGAAGCCCTGTCTGATGCCTCTGAGTACCTTTTAGACTGTTGAGACAGATGCCTACCCCTGTACATAAGGCCATCCCTGGGATGCAGAAAAATGCCCTCGATGAAGAACTCCTCATTATTTCCATTATGAACATTTATGCCCTTTGATCCGGGGATGATGACTCTCTCGTGGCTTGGACCCGTCAAAGGCTTCTGATTTCCATACTCGTCGAAGATGGGTGGCTGGTCCAAGCATCCACGGATGGCTTCCAGGGCGGCAATCTCAAGCGGGGCAATCTGGAACCGAGGGTCATCCTTAGCAATCTTGATACAGTCAGAGAATACATCTTTGAGCAGATCCGGCTCGGTCATCCTACTCGTGAGCCTGAGACTGCCGTAGGTTTGATCGTAGATTGCGACGAATCTGGAATCCTTACTGGCAAATGCCCGGCTGGTTCTGTGTCGATCGTCCCCAAAGCCAACATCCTGGCGCTCGTAGGGGATAGTCATCAGAAATGCTTCATATAGGATATCCGCTATTATCGAGCAACGGATGCCGTGATCCAGCGTCGGATGAGACAGGATAACTCCCGAAGTGAAGTAATTTCTGGTAAATCGAGGGAGGTCGAAATATATCCCTGAACTTCCATCAAGGGGATAGGGGTGCTCCATTTCGGTCCTCCCTCGTGTTTCTTTGAACCCTCCCAGTGATTCCCTGATCTGCAGATTGCATTCAGCAACGCATAATTCGCCAAATCTTAATATCTTTTGAACGTTCCCTTCAGAGAGATTCGGAAAAATGAGAGTAGGGAGGTGATTGGGCTTAGTGGTATATTGCCTTTCAGGGCGTGTTTCGACTTTTCTGGCAACAGTATTGACTTTATATACCCGAAAAGATTTCGCTTGGTAGTAATATATTGCCCCAGGATAAGCCTCACGCATGACTTGTGCAAATGAAAGTGTGCCTAGATCACGGATATAGGTGCCACTCTTGCATTCGACCTTAAATTGTATATCAACATCTCTAAGCGGATATACATGGTTTGGATCTTCACCTGCCAAGGATTTCATGGGTTGCAGATGAGGGGGAATGTCGCCTATCCGTTCATCGTTGCATAGAGAAACGAAGCTCTCGGGAAAGCTCGCCTCCGATTTGAATTGGTCTTGTTCGTGGCGGCGGTTGTAGTTGATGGCATCATCCTCCCCTCCTCGCCTCGCAAGGCAGAGTGTGTGAATATACTGAATACGTTCATTTTCAAGATAGAGGGAACTCTCGCTGAGGGGCATGGTGAACAGGCGATCGGGTTCTCTGAAAATAAGTTCAGAACCTATCGAGCCGTCGTTGACAATGACGACCGTTCCCTTGTTATTTCTTCCGATACGACCGAGGCGCTGGTAGAAACTCGTGGCAGAATTAGGAACACCAACAAGAATTCCGAGTGTTAGGTGGGGGATATCGATGCCCATCTCCAGGGCGCTTGTGCTTATCACCCCCCTGAGGGCACCGGAGGTAAGGAGCTCCTGGATGTTGTTCCTGTCATTCTCTTCGTATCCCGACCGGTACGGGCACACTTGTCGTCCCTGCAAGAGGTTAGCATTAAGGTTCCCACCGGCGAGGTCATCCCCGGAGTCATCCTTGCTTCGTTGGATTATTGAGGCAAGGTGCTCCGTCTGTTTTCTGCTGTCAACAAATGTTATGAAGTTATGTTTAGTTTCGTTCACAAGGAAAGACATGAATTGTGCGAGCGAACTTAGTTGGTCTGATCCCCGTGCATGGTTGACCAAATATATGCTCAATTCCTTTTTTGGAGAAGTTTCGACTGTAGAGTCAATGATCGAAACATCAACTCCCAAGAGTTGTTGAACGTGTTTTTGGGCATCGCTGATGGTCGCTGATGCAACAATATATTTATAATTTCCACCGCATAATTTTGATACATGGTGTAGCCTTCTAAAGAGATAGGCGCTATTGCTTCCGAATACACCGGTGTAGACATGCGCCTCATCAACAACAATCAGAGAGAGTCTCCTTATGAACTCTTGAATATATTGTTTCGCCAAGTTAGAAAGGAGCCAAGCATGAACCACATCTGGAGTCATGACTATAACGGAGGACTCCCTGAGTATTTGCTCCCGCCTATTTACTGGGACGCCACCGTCAATCCTTCCGACTTTTAAAAGTCCTCCACTGCCCGGTACCTTTTTTAATGCAGCTTGCCACTTGGCTTGTTGCTCAGTGCCAAGCGCCCGCAGAGGGTAGATTGCCAAGAGCTTCGACTCTGGATCGCTGGCTAGGATTTCGAGTCCGCAAACATGAAAGACGAGACTTTTTCCAGAGGCTGTTTTCGTTGAGATGCAGATATTGTCTTCTCTAAACTTCTCTATTGCTATCTTTTGATGAAGGTATATTCCATTATAACATGCCCGGAGATAGTCCATACTAGCGGATGATAGGTTGAGAGAGGTTGGATCATGGTGCATCCCAGGTGATTCAGGTACATTAACTGTATGAGATACTTCCCATCCATTTGTCTTGAAGAACTTGAAAATATCCACCGCTCAACCCCCTGTGTCGCCAGGACAGATAAGTTTCAATGGGACCTGCAACGTACCATGCTTATTAGATGCTGCTTTTGGTGCTGATATATAAATTTTCGCTCTACATGGCGGAGCAAATAATCCGGCTATGTATTTCTTTACTGCTCATTTTGCATACGTGACGGAGGGGAGGCCCATGAAAAATTACCATATCAAATATCACTGTCCACCTGTTTTGTCAGCGTAGGGAAAACCCTACCCCGAACGGAGTATTGCGTATATATGCTATAAATCATGGTGGTTGGGTTGCGCCGATGCACATTGGGTAGATTGCGGATATAATGTAGCAACTTGAATCCCGTTTTCTGGGGGGCATAAGGATTTCAAACTCGGTTTACGTGACGAGCGGAAAGGCCCGCCGCGCAAGGGCAAGTACCCATCGCCTCGGGCGCCACGCGCCTCGGCTACTTCCATCACTCACGTCTTGGCCAACGTGTGCGCGGGCTTTGCCCGCGCCGCACTACCGGCCTCCGCCCCTCGATACCGTCCGCGCGGGCGGAAAAACAGAGCCGGGTCGCAGGGGAAGCGTTTTAGGCAGCAGTGCTGCCGTATTTGCCGCGAAAGCGCCGTCCGCCGCGCTTTGCGGCCAATCCCGCGGCGCGGCGCATGGAGTCGGGCGAGGT
>LAKY01000072.1 GCA_000987045.1 Clostridiales bacterium PH28_bin88
GGTAATCAAATGTATAATTATACATTTCTTAATGAACTGGCGCTAACTGACTACCCCCCTTTCTTTTAAAGTACACCCGCTTCGGAAACATGGGGTAGCTTCTAGATATGGGCCCTTTACAAACTTGGCTGGTTCTCTTAGTTCCTCCTGGAACTGGCGATTGAATTCGGGGTCTTGGATAGGAAAAATGGTTGTCAAGTAGTTTAGATAGTTATCCCTAATCGCCTCTGTAGCCTTAAGCGGGTTGATACCCATGTGCCATATTCGCCTCCTCTTCCCCAGCCGCATGCCGGTACAGTGCCAGTTCCCTACGCCACAATAATTGGACCATCTCTTTACTATTCCCTACAAGTTCCATAGCTGCTTCCGGCAAAGGAAATTCTCTATTGGAAAACAACCTTATGTTCCCATCTTCCCTCATGGTTGGTATCCAATGCGATGCATTATTAAATTCAAATTGAATATAAACACGCGCCGGTTTCATTTCTTCAAATCTTGGAATGAAACTTTTACACTTGGGGTAATGTTTGTCACCCCAAAATTGTTGGTTTGGTAAAATTGCGCCACATGATGTGCACTTTACACCTTCCTGAATCGCAAAAGTGAAAGAAAACGGATCAGTCTGACGGTCACATTTTAACCTGGCTTGCTTTTTCTCCCCTGCTAATACCAACTTAAATGGAATTTCATCTTTACCTAACTGTATTGACTGGATTATATCCCTTGTGGTAGCCGCATCCAAGCCGGGATGACCTAAAAACCCACCTCTAGGTCTAATTAATAGCATAACATCAGGCAATTCGGGTAGAGAGGCTAAATCTTCCAGCAATGCCTGGGTTAAAAGGAGAACCAGGGGATTGGACCTCTTCAAAGCGATAATCTCATACGCATGGTTATCGGTAAATATGCCAAGCCAGTAGATAAACTTCTGTGTCAACCCGTCCTCACTAGGCCTACTAATCGTTACCGTCGTAGAAAAACGTCCTTCTGTACCTGTCATAGTTTTGCTGGCAACCATTAGCGTTCTGCTCTTAACAAGTCCATAAACCACCACAGTGACATTAGCTGCCCTTCTGGTGTTAGCCACAGTTCCTTGAACCTCCAACCTATCGCCCTTTGTCCACGAAAAAGACAATCCCTGAATGTGGGGAGAGCCGTCATCAACATCTATCACTATTGCTTCTGTGAGTAGAGCGGCTTCTCCCACATCACCCGTCCAAGGATCAGTTGTCACCAATTGCATCTGGTACCGACCCGGTATCAAAGAATTGCCTCCATCAATAGTGAGGCTTGTTTCGCCATCCGGAACGGAATAGGTAAATGGGTTTAACCCAGGATTCCCAATTGGCCAAAGGCACAAGCACCGGTTGGCAGCTTTCCCCTTTTCCATCCAGCCAATATGCAGAATTATGCCCTTTTCTCCACGTTCGCAAGACCATTTGATATTTTCCACCAGCCAACGGGTACGTACATTTACCAGAGGGCCCTGCTGAATAATCTTATCTTTTTTGTCTTTTATGGTTACCCCTAGGGTCCGCATTACTTCGCCCTGGCGAAGGGTATCATGGAAAGCAAGAATATCAAACTTGGCAATTCCGTTTCTTAGTGTTTCCATCAGCCGTTTCGTTTGGTCTTCTGTGGCAAGGATCATCTGTCCGTCTAACCATTCCGGAACTTTTACTTCCAGAACCAACCGATCTTGCCCTGCCCAGTCCCCCAGCCATAGTTCTTCAACCCTATCGTTCCAATCTCTTCCCTCTGCTTGCCCATCTATGCGCCAGTATAACTTGGGTACTGGAAGCTGAATTTGAATTACAGACCGTGCCCCAACCTCCGGCCCACAAACCAGGCATCCAATTACTTCTCTTTCCTGAGGGGGCACCATTACTTCGTAAGTACCCTCATCAACCGAAAGAACTAGTGATGGTTCTTCGACTGAAAATATGGTGTCTTCAGTAAAAATCATGACTTCTAGAGAAAGGGGGGCAGGGTTTGAGCTAGGCAGGCAAACCGTTGGGTCCCAGTTTATTTCAATATCCGGTAAAACCGTGAGGTTAAATCGATAAAACTTTAGTCTTTTCTGCTTGTTCCAAATCCAGATTGAATAGCGGCCGAAAGGACGCGAGCCCAGAAGCGCTTGACTGTCAAGTGGAATGTCAAAGGTATTTGCCCCTGGCCAAACAGTAGCAATGTCCGCCACGTCGTCCAAGGAGTGCCACTTTCGTTCAGCAGAATTACCTTTCCGGGGGATTACCGCGATCTGCCAATCCTCAAGTTTGGCGCCGTTTAAGGGAATCCTTAAAAATGGGGGGATCTTCGAAAAAACCACATCTTCCCCTACTCTTACATTACTAACCTTGTTCCCTCCCCACAGGGTGGGTTCACTCAGTTTATGTTCTGGCTTTATCAATGGTATCCTTCGGCCCTCGTGGGTTACTAGGAAAAGGCCATCGCCTTCCCAATATCGAAGGTCTACGAGGCAAAGCCTGTACCCTGGATCAACTTGTTCCCACCACATCTCCTCTACAACCTGTACTGGCGGTTCAAAGGCGAAACCCGGCGGTAGCAAGAACCATGCACGTGCACGTTTCGAGCCCATCGATTGCACTCTTTGACCTTTCTCATCAAAAACCATATATGGTTCGGTTAAAGTTACACCTGGAATGTCCCACACCATGATCATGGTGTCACCTAACGTCAACATAACCTGGAATTTCCTGGCGTTATAGGACAATAACCACTCCGTAGGTTCGGTTTCTACCAAGTCTTTTCCGCACCAGTAAGCAGCCAAAGGAAGAGTCTGCTCATTCTGCCCCTCCGCAGATATTCTAAGATACGGCTCACGCAGTTCCTTTATGTAAAATCGTTGCGCATCAACACTTATACTTACTTCCCCAGTCTTAGAGTTTAGACGCATAACCGGTTCAGGAAATCTTTCCGTGCTGGAACGGGTCGGGTCGCCTACCCCTGTTCGAGGCTCTTCCCCACCTTTCTTATTTTTATCCAGATACATCATAAGCTCCTGCACCACTCTAAAAGGAAAGGTGGTGTACTCGAGCGGAATATTACCGTTCTTAGAGTACCAATTTGCAAGCTCTATTGCTTCCCCCAACCATTCCTCAGACCACTGCCCACCATAAAGCAGAAACCGCTCAACAGGTTCATCCATAATCGGAAGGCGTAAATTGCAGTGCCGAAATGCATCTTCATTAGCACTGAGCTTTTTCCGTACTGTCCTAAGTAAAACCTCTTGCTTTTCCTTATACTCCTGAACTAATTCTAAATGAAACGGCCAAGGAAGTGCTAAGCCCAAAGACTCTGCGACGCTTTCTATTTCACTACACGCTGCTTGGAAATCCTTTGAAGCTTGTCGGCGTTCACTAACTTCCTTAATCCCTAATTGTACATCTCCTGACCCCAGTTGCATTAAACGTTTTTCAATACACGATAATTCCTTGTTCTTTTCCTCATGAATCTTCTCCAACTCATCCAAAATTCGAGTTATGTCCTTCAGCTTTGCCTTCGCAGCACTAGATGCCTCGTGTTTTTTCTCTGCCACAGCCAGTTTTTCAGCCAAGCGGGGCAAAGCCTCTGTAATATCCTTAGGAGCCTCATCTAACAGGAAACCAGCCAGCATAGTGAGGCGAGTTTCTTGGCACACAATATCGACTTCGGCCCTGTATCTACTTTGCCTAATCTCATCTAAAAGATGAAATGATCGCTGAATCTCCTTTAGCGTATAAGCGGTTTCTGTTGTGAAACGGTCAATCATCAAAGATAAGTCTTGCTCCGGTATGGGGATGCCCCCTAACAATGAGGCAAGCTTCAACCTTACTGTGGCCATCTGTTGCTCAAGTTCTATCTTGGCATCGCCATGCAATTCTACAGCTTGTATACGATGAGCCTGTAGTTTGTAGCCAATCCCCGGTGGCTGGATTAGTTCCCACTCCTGAAGAACTTTTTTGTGTCTTTGCTTTAAGTCTTCGTAAAAGCTGGCGCATTCAATAAGTTCATCCCAGTCAAGCTGATCTAGTGCCCAAGCGTTTACCGAGTATATTAAACCATACCAAACCTTTGCTGCTGCTTCCTCCAACCTGGAATAGCAGTTTTCTTCATCTAAAATCAGCTTTTTGATATCTCGCCTTTTATCAGCAAGGGCTTTTATCTCCGAACTTGCTTTTTGAATATCCCCTTGGAGGCTTAGTAAAATTCGATCATTCAAGGTACACCCATGAACTTGTTGGATTATATTTGCTCTTTGCCCGGACAATTCTGCAATCCTTTGTTTTAGTTCGTTCTCTGCTTGTTTTGATAAGCTTAATTCATGATAGTCGCTAGGAAGGCCGTCAGTTTCCTCAAGATTACCCATACGCTGCAGTGAAGTTTTTGCCCGATCAACTAGGGAGGATACTAAATCAAGCCGACTGATCACTTGTGCAATCTGCTGTTCCTCCCGCTGCAGCTTCTCTCGTTCTATGCCAAGATGCTTACGGCTTTTCTCTTGCTCCCGCACCATTCGAAGATAGGAAACCGACTCATCTTTAGCTTGCATGCCATTTCCAGCGAGAGAAAACATGGCCCGGAAGAAATCCGGGAGGCATCTCTGGGGAACCCCGGCGTGGAGAAGAATATTTGCCACGTACGTATATGCTTCCGGAATCTCCAACACCGGCATTCCTCGACTTGCTAGAAAGTCAATAAATATCCGGCCCCACTTGTTAAGCCAGTTTGTGTCATTAATCCCTGTTAGCTTCGCAACCGAAGGCCAGTATTCCCCGCTATGATAAAACCAAACACCACAGCCCACCAAAAAGCATGCAAAAGAGACCGGTGTCAGGTTTCTTAAGCTTTCAGTTCCACCGGCAACATCCTCTTGTACCCTGTTTCTGATTAATAGGCCAAGGTGTTCTACGTCTTTAATAATAAGAGGGATTTGGCCAATAAAGGTTACTTTTTCTACTTCCCGCATTAGAAAGTCTTCACACCGAATCAGGGTTTGACAGTTTTCCAGCATAACGGTAGCCTCCGAACCTGAAAATCCTCCTGTCTAATTCACTTTTTTGGCAAAAACCTACTTAAACAAGCGACCAAACAATTTCCCTGTAGCCCTGCCAGCTATCCGACGCCCGATTCTTCTAGTTGTTGCGTGCGGCCCCTTGCTAACCGCTGAGATGTCACCCAGTATTCGCGCCAAGCCGTAAAGAAAGGAGCGGGTTTGGCTAATGCTGCTTTTTCTCCGAGCCATCTATCCCACCTCCCTTATCAAGTAGGTAATATGGTATACGCTTCCGAGATTGATAATAGCACAACAACCCCGTCTAATACTGTCGGGAACATTTGTTCCGTGCAATATTTTCGTCAAACCCAGTACTTATGCTATTCCATTTTTTCCAAACACTGAGCCCCTAATCTCTTTATCTTCGCATATAAAGATCATCAAGAAATTCCGATGCCGGGTCGACGCCCGTCACCAGCAGATGATCCCGTGCACGGGTGCAAGCAACGTAAAGCAAGTGGCGTTCGGTGTTGTAGACCTCTTCCAGGTCCGCATCGTCGGCGACGGTTTCAATACGTTCCTGCAGGGGAATCACCTCGTCATCACACGCCATCACGACCACGGCGCGGAACTCTAGGCCCTTGGCGAGGTGCATGGTGCTGATCGAAACATGGCCGCTGGCCGTTTCCACGTGCTCGTCGAGCACCCTGTACGGTAGGCCGGCCTGTTCCACCGCCGCGCAGGCTCGATCCATTTCAGCCGCAGACCGCACGAACACCCCCAACTCGTGGTGGGTTAAACCCTCGCCGATCCGGTCCGCCAGCCAGCGGCTGACCATTGCGATTTCAGCTTCGGGAGTGTCCAGGACCATCACACTTGGTTCCGGTCCGTTGAAGATGGAAACGGTGCCGCGCCGCCCTTCCGTATTGCCATCCACGTCGGACATTTCGGGCGCCAGCAGCCGGTCAGCCTGCATCCTGATCTGGTGGGATGTCCGGTAGTTGATGCGCAGGGTTCTGGAACGCCCGCGGATATCCACTCCCAGTGCTTTCCACGAGAAGGGCTGCTGGAAAACCCGCTGACCCAGATCTCCGGTAAAGAAAAGGCCGTTGGGTCGCTCCGCCCCCAGGGCGGCCAGAAACTTAAGCTGCGCCACGCCGACGTCCTGCGCCTCGTCCACCACGGCAAAGTCAAATGGCAGGCGTTGGCCTGCGGCCATCCGGGACGCCAGCCGGCTGAAGATATAGGCGTCAGTGACCAGACCCCGCTCCTTGAGATCGGCGCGGACGCGTTCGAAAACCGACCAGATCGTCATCCGCTGCTTCTCCGTCAGCCGCGTCTTCCGTCCCAGACGCGTCACGTCGCGGTACGCCTCCCAAGTTGCCAACTGCCAGGCGTCAACCACGTCCTCCCACTCCGCCAGCAAAAAGTGCAGGCTGAATTTCATCTCTTCCACTTCCCGGGCCGCTGTCGCTATCAGCTCCCCAATAATCTCCCGGCTGGCCATGCGCGGCCGGCCAAAGTGCAGCTCGTAAAGCCGCCGGCCAATCGAATTAATGGCGTGCACCTCCAGGCGCTCGCCCAGCCGCGGCTCGTTTATGATTAACCGTTTCGCCTTTGTGCGCAGTACGTTCGCCAGGGCCTCGGAAAAGGTGGTTAAAAGCACCCTGGCATCGGGGTTGGCGCGGGCCAGGAAAACAGCCCGGTGCAGAGCGACGATGGTCTTACCCGTGCCCGCCGAACCGGAAATCCGCGCGGGGCCGTTGTAATCCCGTTCCACCAGCTGCCGTTGCGCGGGGTGCAGGAAAACCGTCCATTTTTCCCAGGGGTATGCCAGGGCACGTTCCAGTTCTTCAGTGTTGTGCATCACCCGGAACCGGCGCTGCGCGTCGGGGTGATCGAAGGGGTCCGCGCCGGCAGCCGCCGGCTGGGCAACTTCCGGCGTGACGCCAACGGCCAGGTTCAAAAGCGCCTCGGCGGCCTCGCCCGGCAGGTGGTCGGCCAGCTCCAGCAGGGTATCCTCATCAGCCTCGCGTACCTGACCCAGCCACTCTACCGGAACGCCGTAGCCCAACAGTTCATCATCGGAGACATCCGCGAAGAGGCGCGGCTTGAACATAGCCGGCTGTTCCGCCGTCACGTATTTGGGAATGGTAATTTCCATCACCGTTTCCCGCACCTCTACCAACTGGGCGGCTCCCGTCTTGGGGTGCGTTTCCAGCTTGCGCCGTTCAGCCCAGGCGTAGGCGGCATCGTGGTGGCCAACGTAACACAACAAAAGGCACGCCTGGGTTTTGTGCACGATAAGCCGGATGTCGCTGTTCACCCGTACAGACCAGAAGCGCTGGTCCCGCACACGGTCGAGCTTATGGAACTGCATTCCCGGGTTTGCCGGGTTCAACTGCAGGTCAAAAGCTGCCGTCTTTACCGCCTTCTGCTCCTCGCCGGTCAATTTGGCGAGGCTGTCTATAAATGTGTCAGCAATGCGGAATTCTATCACTTCACCCTCTCCAACCTTTCTAATGTCCAACGCGGCACCTGGTTAATCCGTGGAATCATCTTCGCCGGGGACGTTTTCAGGCTCGGATACGTCCATACCGTCAAGCAATGGCACTTTTGCCGTACCCTCACCATTCGATTTTGATTTTGCCCCTTCGTCCGTTCTTGCCTGCCAGTCATCGGCAATCTGTTTCCAATCTACATCTCGCGTTTCTTCACCGGTCCAGACATTCCAAAAATCAGGATCGTCTGATTGTGGACGTTGCTCTTCAGGGAGATCATTCATGCGGACTAAAATAGGCAATTCAGACGCCCAGCCCAACAGAATCGCGTTCTGCGAAGGCAGAGAAGGAAGATCTCTAAGCAATCCTTTTAGATTGTCAGGGACAAACCGGTGAACCAAGTCCTGGTCTCGATCATTGCTAATACGGTGTATTAGAAAAGTATTGCATTGCGAAAGGACAGTGGTGGATAGTTCTGAAGGACGTTGCGACGATAACACCAGTCCTAAACCGAATTTACGTCCTTCCCTCGCAATACGCTCAAACACCTGACAACACACAGATGCAGCATCCTGATTTTCCGCATCTTCTTTATAGCGCTTTATAAAGGTATGGGCTTCTTCCATTACCAATACAGTCGGAAGCACCTCGTGTTTATCGTCGAGCTTTCGATATCTTTGCAACGCCTCAAAAACCATCCTTGCAGTAACTGCAGTGACGATGTGGATTATCTCGGAGGGAACTAAGGATAGATCAATTATCGTCAGACTTCCATTCCCGGCTTTATCGGCACCGATGTAGTCGTTTAACCACTGATCAAGTGTAATCTTTCCGTCCTCGTTAATTATAGATTGCATACGGGTATCAGCAAGCATAGTCCTAATGCGAATCAACATGGTCTCTACATATTCTGTGACATTTAGCATTTCCGCACTTGCTTCTATGCTACGTAGAAGTGATTCTCCAGAAAATTCACGTGGGGTATCTGCATCTATAGGAAGCATATCAGAATCGCTACCACCAAAAGCACTGTGTGCTTCGCACGACTTTTCAATAAGTTCATCAATTTCTTGTCGCGTAAAGTCGTAATTAGGATGTGGCCCACTACGAGCTTTTACCAAATAATCTATCTTGTCCGTTAGGTTGTTTAGTGCAGCCTGTTCATTAGGGGTGAAGGAATGGCTGGTTACTAACCCCGATTTCCATTTATTAATCTTTTCAAAGAAAGCTTTAGGTTTTGGAAATGACCCCCATGGCGATCCCAAAAATTTTTCAGCCTGAAGTGTGCTGACTATCGTCCTAAGAAAGCGTCTCATATCATGACTTGTACTTTGTGGAGCTTTTGTTTGTCCATCTCGCACTGCCCTGAGTGCATAAATCAAAGTCGGTCGTTGAGTCTTACCGCTAGCCTGCGTAAAAGAACACCATTCAGCGCTATTCAAAAACCAGAGCGGTACCTTAAGCGGCTCTTCGCCATCCTGGGGCTCAACTTTGAATAGTCGAGGTTTGATTACATCTGTCACTTTACCAAAGGCTCGTTTATATTCCCCGTTCGGATCCAGCACAATGAACCTGGCATTGGGTGTGGGTATCTTTCCATTTCGTTTCGCCGCCTCAAGTGACCATCTAATTAGGCCTGCAACCGAACAGGATTTGCCGCTACCGGTATTACCAAGTACGGCAAGGTGCCGCCCGAAAATCCGGTCAGGGTCGACACAAACATCCGCATTTCCGGCCAAGGGACTGGTGCCAATCTTAACTCTCCGATTATCTCCCGATTCTACAATGGAGCGAAGCTGTTGCTGTGTGGGAAGCAGAACACTGTCGCCCACAGACGGAAAGGCATCTACCCCTCGCCTAAAGCGATAGTTCTCTTCCCCTTCTATATCTATTATTTTGCGAAGTGTACCCAGCGGATTAAGGCTCATTTTTCGTAGTGGGTAAGGCAAATCCACCAGACCAAAGTCCTGCATCCCGCGCCGCTTGGGATAAGCGGAACGCTCTATCGTCAGCCATTCTACCTGACCGACCATATAGCCCTCATCGCTGGGAATGAGCACGTAACTGTTGACCCGCGGAAATGGGCGCGGTGTTCCGGTGTTCAGTGCAACCGAGTCCGGAGCCTCGATGTCCAACATGACTCTAATCTCATCAGGTGAAACGAATTCTACCGTTCCGATGCGCAGCGATTCGACGTATTCGAGTGGGCTTAGGCTCATTTCGCGTCACCTTCTACCATCCCATCTTTATCGTTCTTCTCGGCCTGTTCTGTTCCAAAGCGGGCTTTTAGCAATTCTGCCATTCGGAAGGTGGTGCGGTCAATCGCCGGTTTGGGCAAGTAGTAATCTACCAGACTATCCAGACTCCCGAGATGCTTCCCAATCATTAACGTCGTCTGAGCCGGTCGATTACTTTCGTAGGTTTTCATGATCCGGCCCATCGGATCATCATATGAGATTATAACCAGGTGGGTGGACGGAATGGTGAGCATGTCCTCGATGATTCTGTTGATATGTTCGTCACCAAAACTGTACCCATAAGTAACCAATGTATTATTAGGGCGACATACTGATGCAGCGAAGTCGCGGAACAGTTCTACATAGGGATAAGTGGCTGTTTCCCGGTCCTTAGCCGAGTTCGGGTAGATCATCAAACTTCCCGCAGTTGTACCTGCCAGTCCGGGTGCTGTTAAATATGGATTGATGGAATTAGCACCGAACGGTAGCCCGAAGCGGCGAATATCACGGTCAGCATAGATCCAATCCACAGAGCCGTGGAGCTTAGTGAAATGGGCAACACCCTCCAGATAACGAGGTTCCCCACGGATACCCGGCGGGTTGTAATGCATGTCTATGTTCAATCGGGATGAGCGGAAGATGGGCGTGATGTTCCCCACGAAGCGATCTAACAAGTGTAAGCCTGCCAATTCAGCACCAGCTTCAATTAGGCGATCATAATTGGTTGTGTAAATCTGCAGTCGGTCTCTTGTTCCGGAACGACTGGCAACGCTCATCAGAAAACTGACCAGATAACCAAATGCCTTCTCCCTTTCCTGTTCTGAAGCAGAGGCAATATTCTTTTCTCCCATAAGAATTGAGGCTGCAAAGTCATTTAATGTTTTCGAAATATCCACTTTGAGTTTGTCAATTTGGTTCTTTAGTTTTCCAGAGCCGCGGAATGTGGCTGATGACGGACAGTAATGTTCAAGTCCTGAAAGCAGTTCATTAGCTACGCGAATCTGGTCTTCGATATTAGCTTTATCTCTACCCGCATTCCTCGCTGTTGAGTCAGCAGCTTCGCTTATCTGCGCGTCGAAAACGCTGAAATCCGCCTTCGCCATGCCGGGAAGGCTGCTGCCTGTAGCGATCCGGTGAACGGAATGCGCCAGTCCAGAACCAATAAGTAGCGAAAGATGCTCGGATTGAAACAACGCAGTGAGCCAGGGTTCGATGCGTTGCCTCAGTTTTACGAAGTCAAAAGCCTCATCGGGCTTATTAAGCCAGGAACATTGTGTACTTGAGCAAAGCTTGAATTTGCCCTCCTCAACCGTTTCTAAAAATGAAACGGGCTTAGGATCATCCCGACATTTTAGGATGTTGAGTTTCAATTCATTATTTTGCCTACTCATTGCCTCACCCATTTCATCACACCTCACCCTTCACCCTGAACACCTTCATCACCTCATCGCCCAAGTGGTTGATGACCTTGACGGCGATGCGGCCGCTCTGGGGCCTGTCGAAGGGCCGGGAGGTGTCGCTGTGCAGCGTTTCCCACGCCTCGGCATTGATCTCGGCCTTGAGCGTGGTCTTCAGCGCCTTGTAGGGGTCGTTGGCGCCCAGGAAATAGGCGTGGCGCACGAAGAAACTCTCCATATTATAGTCTGTGTCAATGAACCAGCAGGCGATCCCCTCGGCCCCGTCGCTGATGACCTCGCCGGTATGGGGGTGGAATACGTCCACGCCGTTGATCTTCACCTTGATCTGCCCGTTCCCAGCGTCCAGGATGTCGATATCCGGCTCGCCGAAAATGACGAACAGGTTCCCCTTGCCGGTGTTCTTCAGGTCGCCGGCCATGTGCAGGTCGGCGTTCATCCGGGCCTTCAGCACCGGTATCCGGCCGAGTTTATTGAATTCCGATGAATGGGCGTCGTAATTGAAGGCGCAGGCGATGAGCACATCAAACCCGGCGTCGCCGGCCTCCCGGGCGGCGGCGACCAGGTCCGGGCGGGATACGGTGCCGAACTCCGGCCCGATGAAGATCGCGGCGCGTTTCTCAATACCTGTTTCCCCACTGCCCTCCAGGTAGCGCCCCTCGGCGCAGACCAGTTCCCCCGGCCAGGGGGTGATGGACGAGAAAACGATCCGGTCTTCCTTGTGTGCCTGCTGCACCCCAGCCATTTTAAGGTTTTCCAGGACCATCCGGGCGAAGTCCCACTCACTGCCGTAGCTGGCCCCCTGTTCCGCCAAGCCGTCGATCAAATTGTCGTCCTCGTCCACTGCCAGCACGCGGTGAGGAAGCAGGCTCTCTACCGTGAACGGCCCAGCCACGCGGACCTTCCTGCTGTCCTCGTAGGGCTTGTCGTACAGGTACTCGAACTCGGCCTTGGCGGCGATGGATGCGTCGATTTCCTTCTGCCGCGCCATGCGCCGCTCCCACCACTGGCTGTGCAGCTTTTTGGCCTGCTCCGGCCACTTCCGATCAGCCTCGTGGGGGATCTCCCACTCCTCCCACTGCTTGCCCAGCACGTGATTGAGTTCCGCGCGCAGGGGTTCCAGCATCTCCTGGAACGTGTCCCAAATGACATCGATCTCCGCGTTGTTGGCGATGGACTTGAGCGTGATGTGCGGCACGCGCTGGTAGACAAAGCCCTGCCGGATATCGCCGTGCGTCGGTGCCCCGGAAGGTGCGGTCTTGGTGATCTCGGCCTCCTTGATCTGCCCGTCGGGACTGTCGGCCAGCAAGTAATAGGGGTAGCGGGCGCCCATGATGCGGGCGCGGGCGAGGGCCAGGGCGACGCGGGAAGTGTCGATGGTGATCCACCGCCGTCCCCACTGCTCGGCAACATAAGCGGTGGTGCCCGAACCGCAGGTGGGGTCAAGGACCAGGTCGCCCGGGTCGGTTGTCATCAAGATGCAGCGTTCAATAGTTTTCACAGTTGTTTGGACAACGTATATTCGTTCTCCAAAACTACTACTAGTGTCTGTCCAAATATTCGACAATGCAAAAACAGGGAAATCTGCAAGGTATCGCTTATAGAATAAGGTAGTCCCTGAGACTACAAGCCTGTTTGATTTCTTCAATCTAGACATACCTTCAGGACTGGTCGACCAATAGCGATTCCTTGGAGAATATTGCTTGCCTCGGAACTCAACCAGAATTTTCCCTAGACTATATTCATGACTTGAACTCGCATCGCTGGAAGCAAACACCTTACCATCTAAAGGAATAATATTTGGATTCAGTTTTTCCTCCTTTGTTAGCTTACGTTCAACGCCAAAATTGTCCTCAAACCAAACATATTGGCTACCACCAACCTCGCCAACTCCCTTTGGAAGATTAAGCTGGTGATATTTCGTATTCTGCTTAGATTTTGCATACCAAATAATAAAATCTGAAACCGTAGGAATAAATAGATCGGTAGGCGCACTCGTTTTTTTCAAAACTATTAAAGCTACAAAATTAGCAACCCCAAACACTTCATCCATCATCGCTCGCACGCGATGCATATTTTCATCACCAATCTGAACAAATACAGAGCCTGATTCAGTCAACAAATCCCGCGCCACCGTCAGCCGGTCCCGCAGGTACGTCAGGTACGAGTGAATCCCATCCCGCCAGGTGTCCCGGAATGCCTTCACCTGCTCCGGCTCCCGTGTGATGTGCTCCACGTTGCCATCCTTGACGTCCCGGCTGGTGGTCGACCACTGGAAGTTGGAGTTGAACTTGATACCGTAGGGAGGATCGATGTAAATGCACTGTACTTGGCCTCGTAGGCCCTCGCGCTCGGCAAGCGAGGCCATCACCTGCAGGCTATCACCCAGGATCATCCGGTTGGTCCAGTTGGCGTCGTGCTGGTAGAATTCGGTTCTGGCGTTGTCGTCCGGCAGGCCGTTGAAGTCGGCGAACAGGTCCAGTTGCGGGTCCTCCCCCTTATCCTGTGCTTTGCTATGGCGGAGCAGGTCGTCAATCAACACTTTGGGGTGTACCTTCTCCTGAATGTACAGCGGCGGCGCCTGGACAACCAGGTCGGACCAGTCCTTTTCGTCCTTGCCGCGCCAGACAAGCTGGGGG
This sequence comes from Clostridiales bacterium PH28_bin88, assembly GCA_000987045.1. GTDB lineage: Bacteria > Bacillota > PH28-bin88 > PH28-bin88 > PH28-bin88 > PH28-bin88. Next base: position 13,789 of record LAKY01000072.1, read on the forward strand.
TCCAGGTCGCGGTTGCGGCGCTCGTAGGCCACGCGGATGGGGCTCTGCTCCTCCTTTTGCATCACCGACTGGTACTCGGCGGTGGGAATGTTTTTGCGCGTGGCCTCGTCGTGCGTGATGGTTTCGACCGTTTTTCCTGTGATGTTCTTGGCCATATCAGCAGCACCCCTTTACCGCCGGCCGGGCGGAAAATTGATCGATCACCTGGTTGAACTGCGCTTCAACTTTGGCCGCAAAGTCGACCTCCATCCGGTAGACCTCGGTCAGCTCGGCGAAGGCCCAGCGGCCATAGCTTTTCAGGTTGTTCACGCCGGGCACCCAGTAGGTCTCCATGGCTGATTTCTTCTCCTTGGCATCCTCGCGCCGGTAGCCCTTGATCTCGACCACCAGGTGCAGCGGGTCGTCCTCGCCGTGTCCGTCATCTACCAACACGATGAAGTCGGGGATGTACCGCCGCGCCTCCGAGCCGTAGCGGTACGGTACCTCCAGGCCCAGGTTGTGGTTCTTGACATAGGCCTTCACCAGCGGGTGGGACTCGGCCACCCGGCAGAACTCCGCCTCCCAGTCGCTGTCCAGGATGACCCAGTTGACGTGGCAGCGGCGCGGGTCGGTCCGCCAGCGGAAAGTTTTTGAGGTATTGAAGTTCACGTGCATGGTGGAGCCGGTGGGGTTGTAGGGATCCAGCACGGCCTTGATGGGCCGCTTGTCCATCAGCGATCGTGTAATGCCGGCGGTAATCCGCTCACAGGCCATGTCCGCCAGCTCCTGGTACATCAACTGGGCGGGGTAGGTGCCACCCCTACACTCCAGGCACGTGTCCATCCACTGTTTGGCGATGCGCTTGAGCTGCCCGAACAGGTGCAGCTTGGGTTCCTCGCCGGGGTCGCGCCACTTGGTGTAAAGCAAGCGCCTGGTGACGTAAAACAACAGTGTGGACCTCCGCATGTCTTCCAGGTGTTTCAGGCTTAAATCCACGTCCTCGCCGATGATCCCGGCGTTCTTGGTGATGGAAGGACCGACCAGGTCCGGGGTCAGCACAAGGACGGAATCTTTATTGAACTCCGCGGTGAGCCGTTCCTCGGGCAGTTCCACCCGGTAGCCCTCCACCCGCGGGAACCGGATTTCTAGGTGGTCGCGGTCGGGGCGGACGGCCTTCACCTGGATGGTCTCGCGGGGCGGCTGCGGGGGCGCGACCACCGGCTTGGCCGTGAAATCGAACGGGATCCCCAGCACGTCCGCGTACTCCACGTTGAACAGGCCTTCCTCGTTCAGGTCGTATGACTGCCGGCGCAGCGCCCGGCCTATGACCTGCTCGCATAAAAGCTGGGTGCCGAAGGCGCGCACTCCCAGTACGTGGGTGACGGTGTTGGCGTCCCACCCTTCGGTGAGCATGGAGACCGACACTACGCAGCGGATCGATTCCCCCAGGCGCCCCTCTTTGCCGACGGTGTTCATCACCTCGCGCAGCAGGTCCTGGTCCGTCAGGTTCTCGGCCTGCCGGCGGTCGCCGGTGCGCTCGATGATCTCGCGCCGGTAGCGATCGATGGCGTCGGCGGCCATCTTGTGGAAGTTATCGTCCAGCGCCTCACCGGATTCGAGCTGTTCGCTGTCGATCAGCAGGGTGTGCGGCCGAGCATAGGGGTTGCCGTTCTCGTCGAAATTCCGGAAAAGCGCCAGGCGGCCATTCTCCAGCGTGGTCGAACCGTCCTCGTTCTCCCGAATAAAGCCCGCGATGTAGTCGTATACCAGTTTGGAGATGGAGGTGTTCTGGCAGACCACGATAAAGCAGGGCGGAACGCTGATGCCGCTTTTTCGCCACAGCTCATACGTTTTTTCATAGTGCCCATATAGGGCGTCCAGCGCGGTCAACAGCTCCACGGGCAGGCTGAGCGGATCAAGGGTCTTAGCCTTGCTCCGGCCTTTCCTTGGCATCCGCGTGCGGATGTGCTCCCACAGATTGCGGAACTTGGGCATGTCCCCGCCAGGGATGTTATCGGCCACCGGCACGCGCGGCAGTTTCACGATTCCGCACTCAATGGCGTCCATCAGCGAGAAGTCGCTCACCGTCCAGGGGAAGAGTGTGCCCTCCGCGTAGCCCGACCCCCGCAGGAAAAAAGGCGTCGCCGAGAGGTCAACCACCCGCGTAATGCCCAGCTTGCGGTTGACCGCCTCCAGGCCGGAGATCCAGAGCCTTGCGGCCTCGTTGTTTTTCTCGGCTTCCTCCCTGTCTTCGCCCTTCAGGTCCCCGTCGTCGTCCGGGTCGGGTTTTTCGCGGTAACAGTGGTGTGCCTCGTCATTGATGACCATGATGCTCTTCATGCCCATCAGTTCAGGCATCACCCGCTGCAGCATCTGCCCCTCGGTTTCCAACGTATTGATCGTCTCGCCCCGGCCCTGCAAAAGTGCGCGGCCACCCTTGGACAGTTCCATCCGTTCGCGCAGCTTGAAGGCGTGGTAGTTGGTAATGACGATCTTGGCCCGTTCCAGGTCGCCCAACATGTCGTTGGGGACCAGTTCGCGGCTCTGGTAGTAACTGTCCGGGTCGTTGGGCTGCAGCACGCGCAGCCGGTCGCGGATGGTCAGGCCGGGCGTAACAACCAGGAACCCGCGGGTGAATTTCTTGCTGGTGGGCCTGCGTACGGCGTTAATGGTCTGCCAGGCAATAAGCATGGCCATCACGGTGGTCTTGCCGGCGCCGGTGGCCAGCTTCAGGGCCAGCCGCATCAATTCCGGGTTGGCGTCGTGATTGGCGTTGGCCAGGTGTTCCAGAAAATAGCTGCCGGTCTTGCCCAACTTGGGGGCTACTTCGGTAAGCCAGATGGCTGTTTCCACCGCCTCGACCTGACAGAAAAAAGGCCGGATATGGCTGAACTTATGGTGCCGCCAGTGCTGCAAAAGCCGGGCGGTTTCGGGCGTCACCTGCCAGTCGGTAGGGTTTGGTATGTTGCGCCACTGGTCCACGTGACGGCGGATCGCGTTAATGACTGAAGTCGGGTCATACTGCTGCCCACCCGTTGAAAGCCCCTTGCCCTCGTCGAAGACGATTTGCACCTGATCCGGAGCATCCTTGCGCTTCCTGGGCTTCGGGATCGGTGTGATGAATTCGGCGCGACGGCGCCTGTCAATGATTCGTTGCGTTGGCTGACCCTGCTCATCAAGCTCCCAGTGCCTCGCCGGGTACTCATAGGGAGAATTAAGGATAGGTTTTTCAAAAAATTGATTAGCCATGTTTAACTCCCCTTCAGATTGCTGCTATTACGGATCAGACTTGGAAGGCGATGTTTGTCGGTGGACCTCTAGCGCTTGTCCGCTTTACTTGTTTCTAGCTTAGCTAATGATTGTTCAGCGCCAGAGAAGCGTGATCCGTGATCGCCCATGCGGCGATGCTATCGAAAAGTCGCCAGTAAATAATCAAATCGTCCAGAGTATATCTAAGTTGCCAAGATCATACATAATATGTTCGCTAATAATTTGCAATTTTCCTGTTGAAATGATTCTCCTTCGGCATTCGCCGTGATAAATTTAGGCGCACACTCGACACGAGTCGCTGGTTAGGCCTTTCCCAGCTGGGATTTACACTCTATCAGAAACACCAATCTCCTCTTATTAAACTAATGCATTGGCTAAAAAGAAACTTTGCCGTCCGAAGGTTGGCGCGGTTTTTGCTAATTGATCTTCCTGTACCAAATTCACAAAATCGTCATAGCCGAAAACAGGAAATTGTTAAGAGGACACCGAGCCGTTTCCTGCGTTGTCAGGTCACGTCTCCCCCTAGGACGCATCGGATGAGTATGAGCGCGATAGCAAATAGATTCTTTCGGCCAGAGATTCCATTAAATCCCTTTTGCTTATTTTCATCCGCCAATCTTCAGGAATACCATGCTCTCCATAGAAAGCCCCGGCTAACTGGCCATAAACTGCACCTGTTGTATCAGCATCATCGCCAAGATTTACTGCTAACAATACCCCTTCGCGGAATGTAGCTCCCCTGTGAAAGGCCCATAACGCTGCTTCGAGAGATGCGACTACGTAACCCGTCCCACGAATTTCCGGTGGGTTCCGGCGTTTAAATGAACCGGAAGCTATTTCAACTATTTTAGAGGAAAGCGGTGCTGTTTTCCAAATACCAGCTATAGGTTCATAATGGTCGGATAAGAGTTCTTCCTTGGAAGCCCCGTTAACAGCGCCTGTAATCAATGCGGCCAGGTAACGGCAGGCATCAATGGCTTCCGTGGCTCCGTGGGTAGTGCGTGAACTGTCCGCTGCCTTTTCGATGGCTTCTCGAGGATTATGAGCATAGAATAGCGGCACAGGCGCCAGCCGCATTAGCGAGCCATTCCCGGCACTTCTCGGATCTGCTGACCCGCAATAAGCATTCCGGGTACTTTCAAATTCTAACAATGCTGTCCGGACAGTTATGCCAATATCAAAGCATGTCCCCGTACTGCTCAGGTAGCCTTGCCTGTACCAGCGCAAATACCTTTCCATTTGATCAAACGGGTTAAATTCCTTGCATTCAACCAGGCTTTCCGCGAGGCATAAGGCCATGGAAGTATCATCGGTCCACTTTCCTGGCAACAGGTCAAAAGGTCCACCCCCGACAATATCCCCGACAGGCGTAAACGAACCTGGCGGCTGAAACTCCACCGTTGTCCCCAGCGCGTCGCCTACCGCTAAACCCATCATACTACCTCGATAGCGTTCGATGTTTTCCATACACTCACCTCCGTTACTTCTTCCTCTTGTTGCTGGGAAGTACATTCAATTTAAAACTGCAAAATCGACTTCCAAGTTTAACAATAACATAGCGCCCCCGTCACAGGCTGTCGGGAACAATTGTTCGGCAGATGTTTCTAATCCTCATCACGGATGTCTCTTGAGGCTCCATGCCTTTTCATGAAAGATGTATAAAAGAAATCTAGCGCGGGAACCGCCCACGTAGATATCTGCGTCCGAGCATGCCAAGCTCCCTTTTTTCAGGCCAATCAGAAAGACGATGTCCGCCTCTAAACCCTTAAAAGAACGGATAGTTGCAAACCTGATACAGTTAGAATCATTGATTCCCCCCACAGACCAGTCCTTAATCTTGTTGACTCCTGCCAGGCTGCTTTTCTCCTTTATGTTTGGTGACAGGATTACTATTCTTTTAGGTTGGATCCCCTGGCTGACCAGCCTGCCTATCTCTCTTTCAATCAGTCTCTTTTCTTCCGCCGGCGTTTCCCATGAAAAATAACTTACAGGCATGCCACTTTGCAGGCGGGCCTTCAATTTGCCTTCGGTCAAATAAGCTGTCATCCATTGGTTAATGGTCTCGGTATTACGCAGGTTGTATGTTAGCCTTTGTTTGGAGATGGCAAACCTCTTCAAGTGTTCCGTTTGAGTATTGAACAGGTTCTGGTTGGGATCAGCGAAGATGTAGAACTCTCCGTCTGCCTTCAACATGCTCTCCAGGCAGGAATACCAGAATTCTTGAAAGTCCTGGCCTTCATCAACGATGATGGCATCGAACTTCTCCTCCTCCGGCAGCAGCATAAAGTGGTCGAAGGCCAAGGTCGGTAGTGTCTCCGCAAAAAAACGGCCTCTCTCCTCAACGTTTTCCGGGACCGCTGTTTCATTCCCTTGTTCCTGTAAAACTTTTAACAAATAGTCGTGGAAATTTAGGCAGGTGATGTTGGCGGTGGATAAGTAGTGAAGAAAATAGGTGGCCAAATTTCTGTTGAAGCAGGTCAAAAACACCTTTTTACCGGTGTTGGCAAGTCTGCGCGCCTTCTCCATGGCGAGAAATGTTTTGCCCGTTCCGGCTGCGCCAAAGAAGATTTTGCGTTTATCCAATTCCGTTTCTTCCAAAATTCGTTCCTGCTCCTCGGTCAGTACGCGCCGCGATACCTGGTTAAACATCTCGATCTGCTTTTCGAGACCCGCGAAGACTTTGAATGAAGGGGCCAGCACCTTATTTATAAGAACCTCGACTGCTTCCTGCTCATGTCTTTTCTCGCTGGCATCAAAAAGCCTAAGAATTTTGTCCTCCAGTTTCTCCAAGTCCTCGAAAAGAAAAACGCTGTGACTGTCCAAATCCGAAGGTAGCAGTCCAGTTACTTGGTTGCACTCCGGGAAACAAACGGCGTACTTTATTTTCAGCGGGAAATGTTGGGTTTTGGCCCGCTCCTTATATAGCTGCAGAATAGCAAACATAGCATTTTGGGCCTGTTCCACCGGGTTCTTCTTGATCGGCTGGTATCCCCTGTTTTTCAATTCGTACCAGATCCCATTTTGATAAGATATTTCCCCTTGTTTAACCTCCACCACCAAGTAGCCCAAGCCGGGGTGCACAATAACAAAGTCTGCTTCCTTTATCTTGGCAAAAGCATCTTCATGTTCGTTGCTTGTGTACTTGTATGAGTACAGGACTGTATATTCATTGGGGAGTTCGTTGGCCGCCTGGTAGAACATCCTTTCGCCATTATTTTCAATGGAAAATGGGTCGATATTAGGGATCATGGTAGCCACAGGATAACCCCCTACAGCACGTTTTCCTCTATTTCTTCAGTTCGTAATGCTAAACAGCTATGGATGGTTATTCTATACTTTCATCCCATATTCCTCCTCGAAATCAACATTCAACTACTCCGCAGCAATGCGTGCAAGCAGTTCGATTCTAGAGATCCTTACTCCGCATCTTCGCTAGAGGTTGGCTCTTACGATATCGCAAGAATTTGGCCGGAAAAACAAAAAAGGTTTCTAGCGCATACTGGCCAAAAACCTAGTAATTTCAAGGGTTGGTGCGGCTGAGAGGACTTGAACCTCCACGGCCTTGCAACTAGAACCTCAATTTTAGGATCACCATCCCCGGCCATCCCTCCCGGTCATAAAAGGTCTTATTTCATGCGGCTTTCAAGGACTCTCCCTCCCGTTTCATCCCAACTGATTTTGGTATTTCCCGGCCTGGTATTAGTATGGAAAACTTTTATTCTTCATCGAAAATATCAGCTCTCATGCTGACAGTTTCAGTGCGTCTTTTATAAGCTTCGTTTTCCAAAAAACCAAGATTCCTATAATACTCAACCCTGTCGGGATATGAGTCCAGCGTCAAGAAACGTATTCCTAACGTGGAAGTAGTTAAGTCGTCTGCTATGTCTTTAACGTAATCAATTAAAAATCTACCGAGGCCTAATCCTTTATGTTTTGTACTTCTTCCCAAACGAGCTATTTTAATGGCCGGTACAACTTCATAAGGCACATTTTCCGTTTCCTTCTCTGATTTGGCTAGTCTTATGCTGTCAGCGCATATCGAACAAAAGGCCGCCAGTTCACCGTAATAGTATAACAAAATTGTATGGTTCATGCCTTTTTCTTGTTCATCCATGGCTTGTGTGCACAAAAATTCATTCATTACCGGATCACCGCAATCAAAATTAGCTAGATCACCTGAATACTCCTCAGATAACCTAGCTAAATAAACCGCCCTACTATTAAAATCGTATCCATGCATCTTTTAACGGAGACCTCGTTTTTCAATAGTCTTGAAGAATTCCCTTCTCTGTTTAGCTTTCTCTCTTTGCTTGGCTGAAGGTTTCTTTTTAATCTGTTCTAAAACGGCTTCCGCGTCCTTACCGTAAAGAACCGGGGTAGCCTGCATTTGAGTAGCCATGTGTTCTTCCCCCTTTTTGTTTACGGGCGGTTTCTTATCCATATTTTATATCGCTCCTCGAAATAGTTCAAGAAAAATAATGTCGAAAATCATCTTATTACTGTTTTGTGCTTTCTTGTTCCAGTTAATACCATTAAGTTCCGATTGTTATATATTATGCTTCAACAACGAAAGTATTCATTTTTGGAGCTGCTTAAACAGGCAGCGGCGGCGAAGCTGAACGGCATCTTCAGCCAAAAAAAATTCCCTCCCAGGTGGAAGGGAACTAAACCGATAAACTCAAACAGCCTCTCCCCGGCCTTCCCGTCATCGTCCGGCGGGCTGGCAGTAGCTACACGGTAGAATATCTTTTCCGTCCCTCCTAAGTATTAATGTTTTTGGTTTTGCATTAGATTTTCGTTCTAGCGAAATTAAGTTGAGCAAATCTAGCGCGGAAGCGGGCAAAACAAAAAGCAGTTCAACCATTCCGGTTAAACTGCTGATTTCTCAGTATTGGTGCGGCTGAGAGGACTTGAACCTCCACGGCCTTGCGACCACTAGAACCTGAATCTAGCGCGTCTGCCAATTCCGCCACAGCCGCACGCTGTGTGATTGTCGGGGCTTAGCCCCATGGAACAATTCGTATTATAACAAACCCCTCTGAGGGTGTCAAGAGACTGCCGTTTCGTTTTACAGCATGTTTTTGCTAGCATTGCCAGTGAAAAAATTACCAGGCTATTTTTTTTATTTCTGTGCATAATAACGTTAGAAGGAGGATTGATATGCGCAAACTTTTCACGGCAGCGCTGGTGGGTCTGTCCGTGCTGTTTAACGCCTGACCCGGTACAGCCGCCGCAAGTGAAGTCCAGCGCGTTCAGAATGTAGAAGCCGTTTATACACTGGCCGCCTGGCGCCTGGCAGGTTACCAGGTTTCCGTACCGCTGAATGTCACAGCCACAGCTTATGATGCCTGCGTGCACTGTACGGGTAAAACTGACGGTATTACCCGTACGGGTACCAAGGCGAAGTCCCATCATACCATTGCAGTCGATCCAAGAATTATTCCCCTAGGTTCCAAGGTGTATATCCCGGAATTGGAAACCATTTTTACCGCCGAAGATACCGGCGGTATGATCAAGGGACAGCGAATTGACATTTATATGGATACCCACCAGCAAGCAAAGGAATTCGGAGTTAAAAAAGTGACTGTCCATATCCTGCACCAGGAAAACGCTTCCATTTAGGAAGCGTTTCTTTTTACTCCCACTTTAAGTTAACGTGATCATTCGGTGCGATAGGGGTAGTGAAGTTGGCGTTACTACCGTTTACCTCCATAATAAAGCGCTTCTTCTCGGCTGCCTTTTTTACATCGATGTCTATATAGCGAAACAGGTCTGAAAGGATAACCGTACTTCCGGGTCCTGCGGGCAGGTCAAGGGGTTCCCCGTTCAGCACGATAGTGGTTACGGCAGGGGACGTACTATTAACGTTGATCAGATCACCATCTTTTATCGACGCATTTCCGTCTACCTGTACCCCGTTCAATAATACTCTGGGGGTTGGGTCGGCTGAGTAACCAAGGTATTCCAGCACCTCGGCCACAGTCTGATAAGACCAGTACCGGATAACGGCACCATCCGTCAATAACGTATCCCTATTCACTTCCTGATTGTTCATTATAATACGAGGGTCAAGGCGATATTCCTTGCCGTTTACTGTGACAGTTTTACCCGGTATGACAGGGACTACGTCCGCAATAGTCCCATGGCCCGGCTTCCCATCTGTTGCAAATCGTACCTCTATACGGTCTTCGCCGGTTACCGGCGAATCTACTGAAGCAGCCTCGCCGTTTAAGGTAATTTGGGCGGGTGTCCCGGCGGTTCCACGGAGAAAAACTATTTTACCGTTCACCTCTACAGACAATGCGGGCCCCGGCCTGCCATAAAGTTTGCGGATGCTCACCCCGGAAGCCAACAGGGCATCAGCGATGGTCGGATTCTTAAGTTTTAGCAGCCGGACCTGTCTGTCGTTAACCCAAACGCGAATAAATCCCAGGGACTTGTGGGACAGAGCGGTAACCGCAATGCCGATGGGAGTAATGGACTGAGGACCGGAAAGAGACTTAGGTCCGCCCGTCACGTCCTGCACCACCTCCCTGCCTCGCACCGCTACCCGGTTTTCCGGCAGACCCAGGTGTGAGGCCAACCGGCCTGTTAAGCCTGGGGTCAGGCTGCCTCCACCGATGCAGATCACCGCCTGAGGAGGTTTACCATTTAAGAGTATTATTTTTTCGGCCACCTGCCGGGCCAGGTCATCCACCACCGGCATCATGTCTTCGATAATTGCGCATGACCGCACCCGTTGTTTTACACCGACTACATCTGTAAACTCCACAATTTCTTTCTCGTTCAACTGGCGTTTAATTATTTCGCCAACAGCGAAATCGACCAGCAGCCGGGCACAGATTTGCTCAGTAACCTCATCGCCGGCAGCCGGTACCATGCCGTACCCTGTCACGGTTCCACCAGCCGTGATGGCGATGTCGGACGTGCCCGCCCCCACGTCCACCAACACCAGGTTGAGTTGACGCATGTTGGCAGGGATGGCTACGTTGATGGCGGCAATAGGCTCCAGGGTCAGGCTCTGCATTTCCAAACCAGACCGCTGCAGTACCGCCTGTAAGGAGTCCACAACAACCCGGGGGAGAAAAGTCGCGATTACCTCCACTTCCATCCTGCTACCCCGCTGGCCTACCAGATTGCCGATCAGGCTCCCGTCCAGCTTCGACGCTACGACACTGTAGCCCACGCAATGGAGGTCCTCACCCTTGGTGATAATTGTCCTTTGAGCCTGCTGGACAGCTTCCGCCTGCAATCCGATCACGTCTTCCGGGCTAACCTCCGCCAGCAGAGAAATGTCCCTGTCTGCTGTCCCCCTGGCAGTTTGCAGCGTCCTGCCGGCGGCTGCCACTGCCACCTCCCGCAAGGGGTACCTTAAACGCTTTTCCAGCTTTGTTTTGATCCGGGATACCACCTCAGCAACCAGAGGGATGTCGTGGATCTGCCCGTCCATCATGGCCCGCTGCTGATGTTCGTCAATTTCCGCCGCCTTCACCCGGTATCCCGTCCCTACCCGCTCCAGTACCAAGCCTACCACACTCCTGGTGCCTACATCCAGAGCGAAAATTGTGCCCTGCTCTTCCACCAGACGTCCCTCCTTTCGACAACTTCTACTTCAATCCTGAAATTCGACAGATTACTTCCTGGAAATAGTTATTCGCTCACCCCTGGCAAATCCCTCCTACGGGATCAGAAAAAGCCGGTAGACCCGGGGAAAATGCCCCGGGCCCACCAGCTCAAGGAGGTCTATGAAGAAGTGAGTGTGTATCCCTATTATTGCCCTTTTTCTACTTTATATACATCCCAAGAAACTTAACACCAAAAAAAGTTACCGGCTTGGCAGCCGGAAACTTGCGTTACTTTATCGTGAAGCGGCAAAAGCCTTTCTCGCAGCTTCAAGTGTGCGGTCGATATCCCCATCGCTGTGAGCCAGGGACATAAACCCTGCTTCAAACTGAGACGGCGCCAGATATATGCCATTTTCCAGCATAGAGCGGAAGAATACCGAGAATTTTCCTGTATCTGAACTGGTGGCGCTGGCGTAATCAACCACCGGCCGGCCGGTAAAGAAACCGGAAAACATCGCCCCTACCCGGGTAAAGGTGACAGCAGCACCTGCCTCCTTGGCTGCTTCCTTTAAACCTGCCTCCAGCCGGGCGGACTTCCGTTCCAGTTCCTCGTAGACTCCAGGTTCCTGCAGGAGGCGTAAAGTTGTGATTCCCGCAGTCATGGCCAGAGGATTTCCGGACAGGGTACCAGCCTGGTAGATAGGACCAGCCGGAGCCATCTTTTCCATGATCTCCCGTTTCCCGCCGTAGGCCCCCACCGGTAAGCCTCCACCGATGATCTTACCCAAACAGGTAAGGTCAGGGTGAATACCGTACAAGGCCTGAGCCCCGCCATAAGCAACCCGGAACCCGGTCATTACTTCATCGAAAATCAACAGGGCACCGTACTGCTTCGTAATCTCCCGCAGACCTTCAAGAAAGCCCGGCACTGGCGGTACGCAACCCATATTACCCGCTACCGGTTCCACGATTACCGCTGCAATGTCCTCTCCCTCTTGGGCAAAAATCTGCCGCAGGGTTTCCAGGTCGTTGAAGTCCGCCGTGATGGTATTACCGGCGATATTTGCCGGAACGCCCGGGCTGGTAGGAACCCCAAGGGTCAGCGCCCCCGACCCTGCCTTAATTAGCAGGTGATCGGCGTGGCCGTGATAGCAACCCTCAAACTTGATGATCTTGTTACGGCCGGTAAAACCACGCGCCAGGCGTAGCGCGCTCATGGTAGCCTCCGTGCCGGAGTTTACCATTCTCACCATTTCTACCGAGGGTACCGCTTCAATCACCATCCGGGCCATCTCCGTCTCCAGCTCGGTAGGAGCGCCAAAACTGGTACCCACCTCATCTAGGCAGCGGTGAAGGGCATCAATCACCTTGGGATGGCGGTGCCCCAGGATCAGGGGACCCCAGGAGCCCACGTAGTCTACATACTCATTCCCGTCGGCGTCGTAAACCCGCGAGCCTTCTCCCCGGGTGATAAAGGGCGGGTTCATCCCTACCGACTTGAAAGCCCGGACCGGGCTGTTCACCCCACCGGGGATGACTTCTTTTGCATCAGCAAACAGCCGTTCTGAAGCGGCTAAACCCTTGAACACTGATCACACCTCCAAAACTCCATCTTATCCTAGCGCCTTAAGCGCCGCGCCGCCCGTGGTAAAGGCACCAGGGCTCTTCAGCCATGTAGTCTCCGTCATGGTAAAAATAAGCCCGGGCCCGGCACCCTCCGCAAATCTTTTTGTACCCGCAGGCGCCGCAGCCGCCCTTGTAATCCATTGTGCGAAGGATTCGGAATACCTCGTTATCCCGCCATAACTGGCTGAAAGGTACTTCCCGTACGTTGCCGATGGGGATATTGAGGTATGCGCAGGGTTGGACGTTGCCGGTGGGGCTGATAATGCAGTAGTGGGTTCCCGCCAGGCACCCCCGGCCGAACCGCAGGTCCATACTCATTTGTTTGGCAATCCGCATGAACTGGGGAGCACAGGTAGGCTTCAGTTCGATGTCCACCTGCTTTTGCTTCTCCATAATGCGGGTAAGCAGGTTTTCATACTGTTCCGCCCGCAGGGACTCCTCCTCGATATTAACAGCCCGTCCCGTAGGAACCAGGAAAAAGAAGTGATGGGCCATCGCTCCCAGTTCTATCGCCAGGTCGGTGAGGTCCAGCGCCTCATCCTGGTTCCAGTCAAAGATGGTGGTATGAATTTGGAAAGGGATACCGGCCGCCAGGCAGTTTTTCATCCCGTGTACCGCCCCGTTCCATGCCCCGGGCAAACGCCGCAGTTCGTCATGTCTCCCGGGATCGGTGCTGTCCAGGCTGATGCCTACCGCCAGAGTACCGGCTTCCTTCAGGCGCTGGGCCACTTCCGGAGTGATCAGCGTTCCGTTGGTACCAAAAACCGGCTTCAGGCCTTTTTCCCTGGCGTGGGCTACCAACTCATAAATGTCATCCCGCATCAGGGGTTCTCCGCCGCTGAAGATCATGATCTTAAAACCGGCCTTGGCTATCTCGTCCAACAGGGACTTAGCCTCTGTGGTGGACAGTTCATCACTGGCCTTAACTCCGGCGTCCCGGTAGCAGTGATCGCAGTACATATTACACTGGTTGGTCGTATTCCAGGAGACAATCACTTAAATCATCCTCTCGGGATTAGTCTTGTTCTTTCAGCCAGCGGGCCACGTCTTTTGCATGGTAGGTGATAATCATGTCCGCCCCCGCCCGCTTGATCCCAGTCAGGATTTCCATGACTATCCGTTTTTCCTCTACCCAACCGTTGGCTGCAGCAGCCTTGACCATGGAGTACTCCCCGCTGACATTGTAGGCCGCCACCGGGTAACGGAACTCTTCCTTGACCCGGCGGATCACATCCAGGTAAGCTAAGGCAGGTTTTACCATCACGAGGTCCGCTCCTTCCAGGATGTCCAGTTCCACTTCCCGCAAGGCCTCCTCAGAATTCGCCGGGTCCATCTGGTGGCTGCGGCGATCGCCAAACTGCGGGGTGGATCCCGCCGCGTCCCTAAAGGGCCCGTAAAAGGCCGAGGCATACTTGGCGGAATAGGCCATCACCGGTAGGTTGGTAAAACCGTGAGCATCCAGTTTCTCCCGGATTGCTTGTACCCGGCCATCCATCATGTCTGACGGTGCTACCATGTCGGCCCCCGCCACCGCATGGGAAAGGGCCGTCTTGGCCAGGAATTCCAGGGTGGGGTCATTGAGGATTCTTCCTCCGTCCAGCACACCACAGTGCCCGTGGCTGGTATACTCACAGAGACAAACATCAGTGATCACTAACAGATGGGGGTATTCCTTCTTGATGGCACGCACCGCCTGCTGGACGATACCTTCAGGGGCATAAGCGCCGGAGCCCGCCTCGTCCTTATGGTCGGGGATACCAAACAGCAGCACCGCCGGAATGCCCAGACTGTTAATTTCTTGGGCCTCCTCCAGCAGCCTGTCCACCGAAAACTGGTACACTCCCGGCATCGACGGTACAGGATTTTTCACGTCCTGTCCGTAAATGGCAAACAACGGATAAATCAGGTCGTCAACCGCCAGATTCGTTTCCCGTACCATCCGGCGCATTACCTCTGTCTCCCTCAACCGGCGCATCCGGAGTGTTGGAAAGGTAGACATAATACACCTCCAAAATTAAATACACTGATAACGATACTTAAATTATAAACTACTTAAAAGAAAAGCCAAACCCTAAATTCATCCACTTTGGAAATACTCCACCAGCGCCCTGGTAAGGCCCTCAATAGTATACTCTTCGGCAATAACGTGGACGGGAAGGCCGTACGCCCTTGCCGTATCAGCGGTAATGGGACCGATACATGCTACCGTCACTCCACTCAGTAGCGAGGGCGCCTCTTCCCTCCCCAGCATGTCTACAAAATTCCGGGCGGTGGACGAACTGGTGAAGGTTACCGCATGGATACTACCCCCCCGCAGCATTTCCTTCAAGCGCTGGGTATCTCCTCTCCCCTTGATCGTCCTGTAGGCCACCACCTCGTCGACAATGGCTCCCATTTCACGTAAGGCTTCCGGTAAAAGCTTACGGGCAATATCCGCTCGCGGTAAGAGCACTCGTTTACCGTGCATATTTTCGCTGCGGAATTTTTCTACCACTGCCTCGGCTACGTACTCCTCCGGCATGTACTCGATCCTTAAACCATAGGATTCCAATGCCTCCCGGGTCTTGGGGCCGATGGCGCAGAGCCGGATCCCGCAGAGGTCCCGGATGTCCTTTTCCAGTTGTCGCAGGCGGTCAAAAAAGGATTCCACGCCGTTAACGCTGGTAAAAACGATCCAGTTGTACTGCCTGACTTCTTGCACCGCTCGATCCAGAGGCCCAAAGTCTGTAGGAGGAGCGATGTCGATGGTGGGAAATTCCCAGGCTTCCCCCCCCAAGGCCTCAATACGTTCAGCAAACTCACCGGCCTGGGTTCTGGCCCTGGTGATTACCACCCGCCGCCCGAACAGGGGTTTACGCTCAAACCACTGCAGTTGTTCGCGCAGTTTCACCACTTCGCCTACCACAATAATAACAGGGTGTTTAAATTCAGCAGCCTGGGCACGTTCTACGACATTCTCCAGGGTTCCTACCAGGGTACGCTGTTCGGGGCGAGTACCCCACCGGATTAGCGCTACCGGTGTCTGCGGGTCGCGCCCGAATTCCATCAGCCGCTGGCAGATATGGGGCAGGTTAGCCATCCCCATCAGGAACACCAGGGTTCCTGCTCCCGTCGCTATCTTGTCCCATGCCAACATCGAGTCGTTTTTAGTAGGGTCCTCATTTCCTGTAACAATATATACAGATGAACTGAAGTCCCGGTGGGTCACCGGTATGCCAGCATAGGCGGGAACGGCCACGGCAGCGGTAATCCCCGGTACTACCTCAAAGGGAATGCCGTGCTGCCGCAATGCTTGCGCCTCTTCACCGCCACGTCCAAAAACAAAGGGGTCTCCCCCTTTAAGCCGGGTAACAATCAGGCCTTCCTTTGCCTTTATGATCAACAACTGGTTGATTTCATCCTGGGGTAAAGTATGCCGCTCCGGGGACTTCCCTACATAGATTAGTTCAGCGTCCGGCCGGGCATACCCTAGCAACTTGGGACTCACCAGCCGGTCATATACCACCACCTGGGACTGCCGGATACAATCCAGCCCTTTTAGCGTGATAAGTTTAGGATCACCAGGGCCGGCCCCTACCAGATAAACCTTACCTTTAGTAGCTTCGGTGTTCACTGAGCATCCGTCTCCCGTCTCACTTGTCTCAAAATAGCCTCGGCTCCCATGTACTTTAGCTGTCTGGCCAGTTCCTTCCCCAGGTTGACCGCTTCCCGCCGGGGTCCATGTGCTGCGCGGCGCAGTACCTGCAAGCCATCAAGACTGGCTACCAAACCCTCTAACCGCATTTCTTCACCTATCGTACTGCCCATGGCACCTATAGGTATCTGGCAGCCACCTTCCAGTTCCCGCAACAACGCCCGTTCAGCGGTGATCGCATCCGAAGCCTCAGGGCTGTTGAGCACCTTCACCACGGCAGCCGTTTCATCGTCCCCCTGGCGGATCTCGATCCCAATAGAACCCTGTCCCACCGCCGGCAGACAAACGTCATAGGGAATGGTTTGCGTAATCCGGTCCGACCACCCCATGCGCAACACCCCTGCCTTAGCCAGTACCACCGCATCATAGTCACCCCGGTCCAGCTTGGCCATACGGGTATTGAGGTTACCCCGCAGGTCTGCCAGCAACAGGTCCGGCCGGAACTGCAACAATTGAGCTTTACGGCGGAGGCTGCTGGTACCGACCCTGGCTCCGGCCGGCAGGGTATCCAAGGTATATCCTTTTGATGATATTAATACGTCCGCCGGGTCTTCTCGCCGGCAGATGGCGCCGATTATCAGGCCCTCCGGCAGTACGGTGGGTAGGTCTTTCATGCTGTGGACCGCCATGTCAATGCTTTTGTCCAGCATGGCCATTTCCAATTCTTTGGTAAACAAGCCCTTGTCACCGATTTTAGCCAGGGCCACATCCAAGATTTTGTCCCCTTTGGTCTTTAGCGGCAGCACCCGGAAAGTGATCTCCGGGTGCATTCTCTGCAGTTCATTCAATACCCAGTTGGTCTGCCACAGGGCCAGGGCACTGTCCCTGGTACCAATCACCAGTTCTCTTACCATTTGTCATCTCCTATCCTAACTTTGCCTCTAATCAGCCGCGGATTCCTGGTTGATAAAACTTTTTCGTGTTAAACGCTGTCCTTCCACCTCGAGGTTGAAAAGGTTTTGCAGTATCTCCGCGTAGAGGTGACCTTGATGGGTGCTGGCATACTCCTTCAGGTTGATAATGGGGTCATGCAGCAGTTGGTTAACGATAGAACTGGCCAGGGAACCGATGATCTTTTTTTCTCTCTCTGTAACCGGAGCCAGGCGGTTGAGCGCCCGCTCCAGTTCCATCTCCTTGATGGCGTTAGCCTTTTCCTTTAAGGCTACAATAGTGGGCACCACAAAAAGCGAACTCAGCCACTTAAAGAAATTATCAATCTCTTCTTGAATGATCCTTTCCGCTTCAACGGCCAGTTTTTTGCGCTCGGCCAGGTTTTGATCAACTACTTGCTGCAAGTCATCGATATCGTAAAGGGTAACGCCCCCAATCGCTCCCACCTGGGGATCAATATCCCTCGGCACGGCAATGTCGATCATGAACATGGGGTTCCCCTGGCGCTGTACCATCACCGCTTCCACCTCCGGCGGGAAGATCACGCACCGGGGAGCGGAAGTGCAACTGATGACGATATCGGCGTTAAGCATATGCTCAAATAACCGGTCAAAGCGTACCGCCCTCCCGCCGAACTCCTGAGCCAGGGCTTCAGCACGATCATAGGAACGGTTTGATACCAGCACGGTGGTCACCCCGTTCGCAACCAAGTGCTTGACCGTAAGTTCACTCATCTTACCGGCGCCTACAATCAGTACTGTTCGTCCGGCTAGATCTCCCAGGGCGTGTTTAGCCAGTTCCACTGCCGCGTAGCTGATGGAAACCGGGTTCTGGTCAATGCGGGTTTCGGTACGAACTCTTTTCCCTACAGTAATGGCTTGCTGAAAAAAGGTATTGATGACACCGTTAGTGGCACCATGTTCACTGGCTATCTGGTAGGCCTCTCGCACCTGGCCGAGGATTTGGGTCTCCCCCAGGATCATGGAGTCCAATCCTGAAGCCACCCGGAACAGGTGTCGTACCGCATCGTAGAGGGTATGAGTGTAAAGGTAGTCCCGGATTTCCGCCACAGGCTTTTGACAACTTTGTCCGAGGAACTCGTGAACCCCGGCCAGCCCTACCTCTACATCCGTTACCGCGGCATAAACCTCCGTACGGTTACACGTAGAAAGAATGGCGCAGGCCTGCACATGCGGTTTACCGCGGAGGGTACTCAGGGCTTCTGGCATTTCCTTCCGGGAAAAGGCGAGGGTTTCCCTGATTTCAACCGGCGCCGTACGATGGTTAAGGCCAACTACCAAGATGTACATTCTGCAATCCGCTCCTTCACCCGCTCCTCTTCCCCACGCCGGATTAATTCCAACAGGTCGGACTCCACCAAACGGGCAATAGCCTGCCGGCGGTCCCCGGGGTCAGGGAACTTGTTGATGATCTTCTGCCTGGCATCACCTAGCAGGATTAGGAAATCAGCATATTCAGGGCCATATTCTCTTTCCAGTTGCTCCCGGATACGCCGAGCCAACAAGGGGCTTTTCCCGTTGGTGGATATGCTGATAGTCAGGTCTCCCCGGCGAACTACGGCTGGCACATAAAAATTGCACAGGGAAGGGTTATCCACCACATTTATCAACACACCGCGCGCTAAACACTCCTCTGCTATGAGGCGGTTGAGTTTTAGATCATCGGTGGCACTGATGACCACGGCCATCCCGTCGATGTCCCCCGGAAGGTATGACCTATTGATATGAGCAATACCACCGTTAGAGGCAATCTCTTGCAGACCCCCGGTTAATCTTGGGCTTACCACCGTTACCTGGGCACCGCAATCTAACAAAGACAGGACCTTACGTTCGGCTATCTCCCCGCCTCCCACCACCAAACACGGGCGGCCTCGGAGGTTCAAGCTGATGGGGTATAAACCCGCCATGGCATCCGCCCCTTGCGCCAAGCTGTACTCTTTGCCTGGTAATTTATTAAACTTTTGCCAAGTATCTTTTCCCAATCAGCGGTTTGTTACTCCTGGTACAATCCACCGGCTAGCATACCTTCAAACCGGAAGCGTACAAATTAGATATTTCGTTATATAATGTCTATTTCCTGCCTCGAATTCATGAAATTACTTACACTTTTATGATATGAAAAAAGGCGACGTTATCGCCTGATGATTATGCAACAACACGTCGCCTACGGTCCATAATAAGGAATGCAAACAGTACGGCTCCTTATTCGAACAAGTATGATCATACAAATAGCTAGTTCTCTTTGAACTTATGACACATGTTGCAGTAGGTAGCAGTGGCTCCCGATCCTTCTTCGGGCTTACCGACACTGTGGCAAACCTGGCAGTTATCCAGGCCCTTCGCTGCCACTCCCTGTTTGTGTACCAGCATCCAATCCGGGGTATGGTCCTCTGGCCTGTTATTGTGACAACTGGAGCAGAACTGATTCCCCCGGGTAAACTCCGACACCGATTTCACCTGCCCGCTAACCGGTGGTGAACCCGCGTGACAGGTATTACATGTGCTGAGGTCCTCGCGAGCAGTCTTACCATGGCTTGACTTCCAGTCGGCTGCCTGGTGGTTGGATGGGGTACCAGCACCTGCTTTTCCTCCCAAACTGGCCAGATCGCTGTGGCAAGTAGTGCAATCATTGGACACCTTCCGCTCAGTATGGCATGTCATGCAAGCCTCCATTGAAGGAAGGGTGTTTTCACGGGTAAATTCCTCTTTGGCTTTTTCAATTGTCCACTGTGAGAAGTCGGTACCGGTGGTCAGTCCCCTGCGGGCGATATCTGCGTGGGCCACTCCCCGGTGGCAGGTGACACACGAAACCTCGCCAGCAAGATGCTTTTCATGGGGAATCTTCAGTTCACCTTTAGGAGCAATCTCCCCTACCTCGTGGCACCGCTCGCAGTTGTCGTTGGGTAAATCATGAGGCATCACGATCGGGTCAGGATAAGTACCGGTTACGTGTTCCCACACTTGAACCATTGCCTTGGCCTTATCTTTCACCAGGGCGGCAACACCTGGTTCAATATGACACTGGATACAAGTGGCGGTATTGACATGAGAGGAAACCTGCCAGGTAACATACTCGGGTTGCATCTCGTGACACGTGGAGCAGAATTGCGGCGTAGAAGTGGCGTTGATGGCTCCGGCACTAACCGCTCCAACTATGATGAGAAACCCGGTTACCAGGATTAACAGTTTGAGCTTCCCCCGCGTAGTAGACAAATCCCCAAAAATCCTCATCAGTCTCTGCACTCTTCGTCCTCCCTTAAAAAGCTTCTTCGCCAGGCTCTTTTCGGCCTTTTTGAGGAACCGGCGTCTGGACTTTGTATAATTGTTTTAAAATTTCGTGGCTAATCACCCCTTGTCGTCCCACAAACAAGGTATAATATTCGCCCTGAACCGGAAGATTCCTGCCTTTTGCTGAGAAGAATGACATATTACCCATCTGACACATGTCCCGGGACATTGACCGGTTTTTATGCAAAAAGAGGCGTCCCCAAGAGACCGCCTCTTTGATGCTCAAAAATTTCATCAGTTACAGGCCCTTTGTTGTTATTTCACCCTTTTCACCTACGTTATGACACTGGCGACAGCTTCCACCGTAATTAGAAACAAACTTGTTGTCCTGACCGGTGAGGTGGGCTTTGTGTACAACCGTATCAAAGGGTATCGCCCCATCGGCCTGGTGGCAGGTGACGCATTGTTTGACGTCTTGGGCCGGCACTACCGGGTGTCCATTCTTTTCATTCATGGCCTTGGTTTCCGCCATCAGGGTATAGTCCTTGTCTTCAGCGTACTTCTGGTGGCAACTGGTACAACCTTCAGGGGCGGTATCGGCGTTGGCTGACTTCACCGCTACCAGTTCAACCCCTTCCGGAACCATCCCGTTAACCACCATCTTACCCGAAGAGGCCATGGTATGGCAGTAGACACAATTGCCATCGAAGTTGGTGGCAAACTTGTTGTCTGCACCAACCAGGTGGGCCTTGTGCACAACCGCCGGTAATGCGATAGGTGTACCTTGAGCGTGGCACGCCTGGCAAACCTGCACGGACTCAGCTGGAACCAGCGGGTGGTTCTTCTCCTTGTTTAGTTTCTGGATCTCGTTGGTCAGGCTGAAGTCACCCTGGTGGCAACTGTTACACCCTCCCGGCATCATATCCGACGAGGCATACTTGAACTCCTTGGGGGCCTCCGGCTGTTGTGAGGCGGCTTGCTCGGTTTTTCCTCCACTCTCCTGCTTGGGCTGGGACTCTTTACCTCCGCAACCCGCCAGCGCCAGAGCCAGCAGTACCGTTACGCCAAGGAGCACAAGCCCCCATTTTTTACTTCGCATGCTGCAATCACCTCCTTTCTGCTGGTTGCATGATGATATTCAATAATCTACTAAAAACTCCTTACCCTGATGAAATCTGCGATGTAAGTCATTGTGTCCTTGGCGGGAACGTCTGGAAGAACAGCCAACTGCCTTTTAGCTTTAGCCACGTACCGTTCTACCACGTCAAAGGAAAATTCAATGGCTCCGCTTTCACGAATAATTTTGATAGCCTCTTTGACCTCTGCTTCCGTTTTTGGCCGTTCCACCAGCAAATCGGCAAGTTGTTGTTTCCGCGGGCTATACCGGAGGGCGTAGATAGCGGGTAGGGTCAGGATCCCCTGCCGCAGGTCACTGCCCACCGGTTTCCCCAGTTCCTCTTCGTCAGCAATCATGTCCAGGATATCATCGCCGATCTGAAAGGCCATCCCCAAGTGGAAGCCGTAGTATTTAAGTGCCCTGATCCACTGGTTTGGCGCATTCACTGCTATGGCCCCTAACTGGCAGCTTGCCGATATCAGGAGAGCAGTCTTTCGCTTGATCCGGTAGAAGTAATCCCTGCTGGACTGTCCCAAATCATAACTGGTAGCGATTTGCTGGATTTCACCCTGGCACATTTGCACGCTTACGTCCGCAAGAATTCTGGCTATCCGTTGATCTTCATAAGAAGATATCAGGATCAGGGACCTGGCAAACAGGTAGTCGCCTGTATGCAGAGAGATATCGTCTCCCCATTTAGCCTTTACCGTTGGTATCCCCCGGCGTGTAAAGGAGCCGTCGATAACGTCATCGTGAACCAGGGTTGCCATGTGGATCATTTCCAAAGCCACAGCCAGGGGCATCAAAGTATCCAGGGAATAATTGTGAAACTTCCCCGCCAAAAGCGCAAAAGCGGGGCGAAGACGTTTTCCTCCCGCCTTGAGTAAATGGGCTGAGCTCTCCGCGAGCACCGGGTGGGGAGCATCCACGTAGCGGTATAACTCTCGTTCCACCTCTTTTAAATCCGCCTGGATCTCCTGGTAGAGGGATAAACCGATCAATTTATTCACCTGCTCGTGGGTTAATTCACGTTTGGTAGTTATTCGCGCTTTGCAAGTGAAATCCTCCCTCCTTTGGCAACGTAGAAAAAAAACACAAAAAGCGCGCACAACTCAACGTGTACGCGCTTTTGGAAACCAACATTATTTGCCGATAGTCGGTTCCGGGGCCTTGGGCACCCCGGGTCTTGGGGTAACCGCTGTGGGAGCTGCCACCACGCGAGCGGGCTGCCGCTTCTTCCGCAGACCCAGAACCGCAGAGGCAGTCTGACGTTTCAGCAGTTGGACAGCCATCGCCGGATCCACACCCTTGGGGCAGGCTTCCGCACATGCCCCGGCCATGTGGCACCGCCACATGCCGTGGGCGTTATCAACAATCCTGGTCCGCTCTTCCCTGGCGTCATCCCGGGTATCCGAGTTGTACCGGAAGGCTTGCGCCAGCGCCTGCGGACCAAAGAAATTCCGGTCGGTAGCCACGGTAGGACAGGCCGCCAGGCAGATGCCGCATTTCAGGCAATAAGCGAACTGCAGGTAGTCCTCCAACTCCCGCGGAGTTTGGCTGTATTCCCGGGTGGGGTTTTCCATCTCTTCCTTGTCCTTGCGTATGATGTAAGGTTTCACTGATTTATGCTTCAAAAACATCGGGGTGAGGTCAGGCACCAAGTCCTTAATGATTGGATAGTTGGGCAACGGCTTAATCTCAATCACGTCCGACTCCAGGGAGAAACTCTGGGTCTGGCAAGCCAACCGCGGGAAACCGTTGATCAACATCCCGCAGGAACCGCAGATACCCATCCGGCAGGAGGCCCGGAAAGAAATGGTCGGGTCGATCTTTTCCTTGATGTAGATCAGGCAGTCCAGGATAGTCATCCCTGATGCTACTGGGAAGGAGTACTCCTGTAGGTGGGGTGCTTGATCCTTGCCGGGACTGTACCGTTGTACCTTAAACGTGATCTTCTTAGAAGTTTGTTCGAATAAAATTTCGTTGGGTTCCACCTAGATTCCCCCCATCTTAAAGGATTGCAGCAAGATAAAGGTTCCATATACAAAGGCTGCCAGGCCAACCACTACCACAAGACCGGTTACGGTACGGCCGGCACTTTCCCCGTTGGTCACTTCCAGCAGGATGGCTCTGACCCCGTAGAGCCCATGGTAAAGGGCCACCGCCAGGAAGGCAATATAAAAGAAGGTCCAAAAGGCGCTCCCCGCCCGGGTCATTACCGAACTGTATTCCAACACGTCTCCTATTTCCACACCCAGCATGGCCAAGATGCCTTCAAGGTGCAGCATGGCCATGTGCACGCCCAGAAGCACCACCATTACCACCGCCGCGGCTATAAAAAGTACCCAGTATTGAGACTCACGCATTATTTTACGCCTCCCCTATAACACAAAGAAATCCAGGCCGCTGACGACCAGCAGCACCGCTACCAGGGCCATTAGCACCCACATTAGGGGTCGCTGTTTCATGACAGAACTAACATAAGGATACTCCTGCCGTTCAGGTTTCCCAATGCCGATCCCCAGTTCGATCAATACCAGCCGGATGCCGTTTAAGGCATGAAACACAAAAGCTGCCATTACAAGGTACTCGCCAAATTTGAACAGTGGACCGGATACGGCCGCCATGCTGGCTTCCCACGCCTCAGCCCCATAAATCCTGGCTCCGGTCACGTAAATATGCATGAGCAGATATACAATCAACCCTAAGCCGGAAATCCTGTGGAGAAAAAACAAGTAGCGTTCAATGCCGTACCTGCCGCCCTTGGCCCATCCGGCTACCCCCAAGTAATTGTCCAGGTGCTTCCTTCTCTCCATATAAACCCCTCCTAGTATTTTCTTTCTACCGGTTTCCAGGTAGTGAGGGTTACCGGAATATACTCCAACCTTGGACCCTGCGGGGTGTGGTAGGCCAAGGTGTGTTTCAGCCAGTTCTCATCGTCACGCTGCGGGTAATCCCGCCGGGCATGCCCGCCGCGGGATTCCTTCCTGACCAGAGCGCCTTCAACAATGACCTCCGACAGATCCAGCATGTTCTCCATCTCCAGGTAGGATACCAGGTCGGTGTTGTAAACGTAACCCTTATCTTCCAACGCAGTGAATTGGAACCGCTCTTTCAACTCCTTCACCTTTTCCAGGGCGGCCTGCAAACCCTCTTCCGTTCTGTAGACGCCCACGTTGGAGTCCATAATATCCCGCAACTCCTGCCGGATAGCGTAGATACTCTCCGTCCCTTTCCGCTGAAACAGTTCGTGCATTATCCGGTTTTCTTCCGCTCGGGCCTTGTCCACCGGCACCTCCGGCCGGGCTTTACGGGCCATCGCATACTTGGCGGCGTTTTCTCCAGTGATCTTACCCCAAACCAGGCATTCCGCCGTAGAGTTGGTACCCAACCGGTTGGCACCATGCAGGGAAACGCAGGCTGCCTCACCGGCCACCCAAATCCCCTCTACCGGAGCGGCACCGTCAATGTTCACGTGGATACCGCCCATGGAGTAGTGGGCCACAGGTCGCACAGGGATGGGCTGGTCAATGGGGTCAATGTTATCAAACTTGATGGTTACTTCCCGGATCAACGGCAAGCGCTCATTGATCTTGTGTGCTCCCAGATGGCGCAGATCCAACAGTACGTAGTCCAAGCCGTTAGGACCCTTATACCCGCGTCCGGCCTCGATTTCTGTCATGGAAGAACGGGAAACGATGTCCCGCGGCGCCAGTTCCATCATCTTTTCCGCATATTTGCTCATAAACCGCTCACCATGGTTGTTCAGGAGGTAACCTCCCTCACCCCGGGCAGCCTCTGTGATCAAAATGCCGGAGGGAACCAACCCGGTGGGGTGGAATTGGACGAATTCCAGGTCTTTTAGCGGCAGGCCTGCCCGGTAGGCAATCGCCATCCCGTCCCCGGTGACAGTATGGGAATAAGTGGTGAAGCCATAGATTCGGCACGCTCCACCGGTAGCAATAATCAGCGCCTTGGCGTTAAAGGTTGCGAATGTACCGCTACCCAAGTCCACCGCGGTAAAACCC
Organism: Clostridiales bacterium PH28_bin88; assembly: GCA_000987045.1. GTDB lineage: Bacteria > Bacillota > PH28-bin88 > PH28-bin88 > PH28-bin88 > PH28-bin88. The sequence goes on from LAKY01000072.1 coordinate 39,207, forward strand.
CGGAAGGTACCGTCCTCAATCAACAGGGAAGTAGCCATCCACTCGTCGTACCTGGTTACATCCGCGTATTTCTGCAGGGTATCGTAAAGCGCTTGCATTTCGAAAAAACCAGTCTTGTCGGCCGCAAAAACCGCTCGAGGAAAACTGTGACCGCCAAACGGGCGGGATTCCAGGGAACCGTCGGCCCGGCGAGTCCAGGGAATGCCCCAATGGTCTAGCTGTAACACTTCACCTGGCATGGTGTGAACAAACCGGTCCACTACATCCTGGTCTGCCAGGAAATCGCTACCCTTTACCGTATCCCAGGCATGCAGTTCGTAACTGTCCCCTTCTTCCTGCTTAAGTACTACCCCGGTGCCTCCTTCCGCACACACGGAATGGGCCCGCATCAGCTGGGTCTTGGCCAGGATAGCGATATCCAGCCTTCCATCACTTGCCCTGGCGGCTTCCAGGGCAGCCCGTAGACCGGCCAAACCTGACCCCATAATAATTAAGTCGTGGGAAATGGTTTCCATCAATTAAGCCCCCCATTCGCTCTGAAAAAGTATCATGTCATTCACAAAGACACTCTATTTTGTTATAGGATGCTCACCTCCCATATCCTAAAAAATACATGCAAAGTTGGTGCCAACTAAAAAGTTAATTTTTTAGGCTGAATCCCTTAAAAGGCAAAATGACATCCCGCGTATTTGCTGTAAATTCTGAGGTTTTAATAAGTAAAGTTAGCTTGAAATTACAATTTTTATAATATCGTTAATACAAACTTGCACCTAAAGATTATTGTAACAGCCGACTTGTGGCATGTCCAGTTTTAAGTTTTAGAAGTTTTCTATGATTTATAAGCCTCCCGGCCCATAATTTGTTTGACTCTCGCATAATTGTATTTTACTATTTAAGCTAAGAGCGAAGGTTTCATCCCTTTGGTGAAGGGGTTTAAGAAACGGCTTAAGCTTCAAGTCGGCTCGCGATAAAGGAGAAAAACGATGTACGTCACTAAAGAAAAGATTGAGCTGATCGAACACAAATTCGGTACACCTTCCGTCATAACTCTGGCCCAGGAAATAGGTTTAGACGAAATGTCCATGCTACTGGGGAGTCAAAAAAACGGGCGCGCCCATGACATTACCTTTTTTATCTTCAATGACGAGAGACAAGTAGCCCTCATCCGCAAGCCTTTCCACCCCCCTGGGGTGTACCGGGCGCCCAGTGGCGGTCTCGAGCCGGGGGAAGATTTTGAATCCGGTGCCCTCCGAGAAGCCTGGGAAGAAACGGGTTTATCCATCCGTCTCGAAAAATATCTCTTACGCGTCCACGTTATTTTTACCGGGGGCGGTCACCATGTACCCTGGATAAGCCACGTTTTTACGGCCAGCCGGGTTGAAGGGACTCTGTCCCCGGTAGACACCCATGAGATTGCCGAAGCAAGGTATGGCACTTTAGAAGAGTTGCAGGGCCCCATCCGCAATAGCCTACTGGCTACGGGGAAGGGTCTGTTGCGCTACCGGGTCTCGCTCACGGATCATGTGGTAAGGATGCTGGGAGGCATGTTAAAATAAGGAGGGCACTATCGGTATCAAATCAAGGAAAGGAGATGGACTCATGGTTAAGCTGGCCTGCCCTGTATGCTTGAATGAAGTGGATTTGCCGGATGAGATTAAGGAGGGCGATACCCTGCAATGCCCGTACTGTTATGCCGAATTCAGGCTGGTAAAACAAGAAGGAGAATGGGCCGCGTCGCTGTAACTTGTGGTAGCCTACCTTTTCCAAAGGAATCAACCGAACTCCTGTAGAATATAATGTTAGGGTAGAATACTTGATCAACCTGGAGTTGATTGCATGTCCTGGGAGTTACAGTTGACCATAGCGTTCCGTTTAATCATGTCATTCTTTCTTGGCGCTCTTGTGGGTCTGGAACGAACTTCCCAACAAAAACCGGCGGGATCACGCACCCATGCCCTGGTCTGCCTGGCCTCCACACTCTTCATGACCGTCTCCATCTACGGCTTCCCGGATATGCCGGGGCCCAAGGACCCAGCCCGCATCGCCGCCCAGGTGGTGACCGGCATGGGCTTTATCGGAGCAGGTACTATCTGGAAAGAGGGTTCCTGGGTGCGGGGGCTTACCACCGCCACCACCCTGTGGATTGCCAGTGCCCTGGGCTTGGCTATCGGTGCGGGTCTTTACGTACCGGCACTGGTTTCCATAGCCTTGGCCTACATCGGCCTCCAGTTTTACACCCTTAAACGCCTCTTTACCGGTAAGGACGAATGGGCTGACGTGATGGAAGCCTTTGAACGGTTGGATTTGGCAAGTTTAAAGGGTAGCTTGGAGAATATCTTCGCCACTCCCATCACCTTTTCTACCTTTAACTATTCCGATCCCTACCTGGTTTCGTTTTCTTTTCAGAAAAGTTTACCCGATCCGTTTACCCTCACTCTTTCCTTCAAGGAGAAAACCGTAAGCATCGTCCTTTTGTATATCCCCGAAAGTTTAAGAGGTAAGAGGTTGGCCAGTTCTGTGATTCAATCCTTGATCCAGTGGTCCCGTATACATGGGTTTGAACTGATTAACCTGACCTCAAAGCAACACATTGAACCGCTTTGGGTGAAGTCCGGATTTCAACCCTTGGGTGGGAACATGTACAGCCTGAAACTCTAGCACGCGCTTGGTAACAACTATTCTAAATCACCGGATAGAAAACGCCAAAGCAAGGTTAGGGCGCTCTGGGCGGAGCGCTCTTTCACTTCCACCCGCTGGCCCATGAATAACTCACGCCGAATTTTTACCTTGCCCTGGAAGTCCAGAGCTAGGTAAACCAAACCTACCGGTTTTTCCGGTGTTGCACCTCCCGGACCGGCAATACCCGTAATCCCGACTCCCAGGTCTGTGCCGGCAATGAGACGAATGCCCGTAGCCATGGCTGAGGCTACTTCGGGACTAACCGCTCCAAACCTGCTAAGCAACTCTTCGTCCACTCGCAATATGTTTACTTTCCACCGGTTATCATAGGCCACCACGCCAAGTTTAAAGTAGGCCGAACTCCCGGGGATGTTGGTCAAGCGGTGGGCCAGTAACCCTCCGGTACAAGATTCCGCTGCCCCCAGTGTCAGACCCTTTTTTACCAGGAGGCCACCCACTACCCCCTCAAGGGTTTCCTGATCGACGCCATAGATATTCCTGGCCAGGCGTTCCCGTAACTTGCTTTCCAATTCCGCGATCAGGGCGTCGGCTTCCGGTACTCCTGGTGCCTTGGCCGTGATCCGCAGGTGTACCTCACCGGGTTTAGCGGTGGGTGCCAGGGTTGGGTTGGCACTCCCCAGCAGGTCCTTGACCCGTTCTTCCAACATGGACTCTCCCACACCGATGATCTTTAACACCCGCGACCGGATCACCGCGTCCTGTCCGCGGTTTACCTTTACCAGGTAAGGTAGTAACTGCTCTGAAACCATCAACCGGAATTCCCTTGGGGGTCCCGGTAGAAGTACAAAGGTCTTGCCTTCATGCTCCAGCAACAAGCCAGGAGCTGTACCGATGGGGTTTGGCAGGATCATTCCTTCCCGAGGAACCAGGGCCTGTTTCCGGTTATTTTCCGGCATAGGGTAGCCCCGCCGCTCAAAAAACTGCCTCAGCACGGCCATTACCTCCGGATCCTCCTCCAGTGGAACCCCAAGGGCCTCGGCCAACGCCTCCCGGGAAAGGTCATCCTCGGTTGGGCCAAGTCCTCCTCCAACAATCACCAGGTCGCTCCGCCCTTGTGCCTGCCTGATAGTGGAAACCAGCCTGGCCAGGTTGTCCCCGACAGTAACATGATAATACACATCGATGCCAATTGCCGCCAGTTCCTTGGATAGATACTGCGCGTTGGTATTGACGATCTGCCCTAAAAGGAGTTCAGTGCCGGTAAATACCAATTCAGCCTTCAAAGTCTTCACCCTTTTCCCGCTGCTTTCTGTTACTTACAGTATTATACCATAGTGAGGCTTTTCCTGTTGGGATGTCACTGGACATTCGTTCCAAAGAATGTTAGAATTTTTTTGCTTTCGATAAATGTTTCGTGGGGAAGGGTGTGGTTGGCTTTTGAGCAGAGGATATTCTTTAAAACCTTTAAAAATTGATTACAAGTGGAGGGTGCTGGCTACGGTGGCTATCGGTACTTTTATGTCTCCCTTGGATGCCAGCGTAGTCAACATCGCGTTGCCTTCCATTTCACAATACTTTAATGCCGCCATCCCAACTGTTCAGTGGGTGGTGCTATCGTACCTGCTGGTTATCAGCAGCCTCCTTTTGACCTACGGGCGGCTGGGCGATATGGTAGGGCATAAACCAGTATACCTTACCGGGTTTGTGATATTTACCGCCGGCTCCATTTTTTGCGCCATTTCACCCACCATTGGTTTCCTGATCGCCGCCAGGGGCATCCAGGCTTTGGGGGCAGGCATGATGATGGCTATCGGTCCCGCTCTCGTCACGTCCGCGTTTCCACCCGCCGAACGGGGGAAAGCCCTGGGCATTGTCGGCATGACCGTGGCCTCAGCTCTGGCGGTGGGACCCACTGTGGGCGGTTTGCTGGTCACCTCTTTCGGCTGGCCATCCATCTTCTTGATTAACCTTCCCATCGGCATCGCCGGGATAACTTTGGCTGCCAAGGTGTTGAAACGAACAGAAACTCCCGGGGGCCAGAGATTTGATATATGGGGCGCCATCACCGCCTTCCTGGCCTTGATGTCACTCCTGCTGGCCCTTACCCGCGGTTCGACCTGGGGCTGGCAGTCTCCACCGATCGTGATCCTGGCCGCAGCCTTCCTGCTCTTGCTGGCGCTGTTCATCATTCTGGAACAGAGGGTTAATCAGCCGATGATGGACTTAAGCCTTTTTTCCATCAGGCTGTTCTCCGCTGCCAACGCCTCGGCACTGTTGAACTACATGGCGCAGTTTTCCGTTATTTTCCTCCTGCCTTTTTTCCTCCAGCAGGTCCGGCAGCTGCCGGCCTCCCGGGCCGGCCTGCTGCTGACGCCTCTCCCGCTGGTGGTATTGCTGGTGGCTCCGGTTAGCGGCGCCCTGTCCGACCGCATCGGTTCCCGTACCCTCAGTTCCACAGGGATGGCCATTACCACTGCCGGCCTCTACTTTTTGAGTCGCTTACAGGAAGGCTCCGGGGATCTGAGCGTTATATTTCCCCTGGCCCTTGTGGGATTGGGCTCAGGCTTATTCCAGTCACCCAACAGCAGCGCGATCATGGGTTGTGTGCCTAAAAACCGGCTGGGGATTGCCTCCGGCACCCTGGCGAGCATGCGAAACATCGGGATGGTAATGGGCATCGCCCTGAGCGGGGCGGTGTTTGACAGCCGCTTCGCCGTGCACACCGCCCGGCTGATTAACGGCGGCTTGACAGGCGAGGCTCTCCAGGCCAGGGCCTTTGTGCTCTCCTTGCAAGACGCCTACTTGGTGGCTGCCATGCTGGCTTTGATCGGTGTGCTTACCTCTGTTGTCCGGGGGAGCAGCAGTCCCGTGCAATCCAAGAACTGAAGAACTAGTCCTGGATCCCAAGACCAATCTGTTCCTCTTTTATTTCACCGCCCAGCGGGGGATATCCACCAGCGGAATCTCCTGATGCTCGTCCTGAACCGCCGGCTGAACCGGCGTTAAGTAGCGCATCACCGCAATTTCGTCGCAGGAATGAAACTTGTCACAGTAAATACACTCCTTCCAAACCTTTTGGGGGAGGATTTCTTTCTTGACTACTTGAAAACCGCATTTTTCGAAGAACTCCTGCTGGTAAGTGAAGGCAAACAGCCGGCCAATACCCAGTTGACCAGCCTCTTCCATCATAAATTCCACCAGTCCCCTGCCAATCCCTTCCCTGGTTTGTTCCGGCATCACCGCTAACGACCGTATCTCCGCCAAATCGTTCCACAGGATATGAAGTCCGCTGGTTCCTACCACCCGCCCCTGGCTTTCGGCCACAACAAAGTCGCGGACGCTTTCATACAGCACCATCATGGGACGCCTCAACATCAATCCCTTTGCCGCGTAGTCGTTGATCAGCCAGTGAATCTGGGGAATATCAGCCATGGTAGCCTTACGATATTTCATCGGTTTTTTCGCCCCTCCGGTTTAGTTGTCTCATTGCCCCTCTGCATTGAGCAAGGTTCTTTGGATAAGTATAACTGTGTCTGTATATTTATGCAATATGTCTTGAAGTTTTTTCTTCGCTTAAGAAAAGCCTTGCATCCACCCTTAATGGATAATATGATATAGGTAGACAGAGAATAGTCGAGCCTTCCAATAGCATAGCCAGCAGAGCAGAGGTAGACCCCCGGGTCTACTTACTTTATTAGTTGGAAGGAGAAGACGGCATGGAACAACACCTCCCGTTGGCCGAACCCTACCGCATTAAAGTGGTGGAACCAATCAGGATGACCAGCAGGGAAGAAAGGGAAATGCTCATCCGGCAGGCAGGGTACAACCCGTTCCTGCTACCCTCGGAGGCGGTGTACATCGACCTGCTGACCGATAGCGGCACCTCCGCCATGAGTGACCGCCAATGGGCCGGAATGATGGTAGGAGACGAGGCTTACGCCGGCAGCCGGAACTTCTATCACCTGCAAGCAGTGGTGGAGGAATTGATGGGTTTTAAGTATGTGATCCCCACCCATCAGGGGCGAGCTGCGGAAAATATCCTTTTTACAGTGATGCTCCACGAGGGGAACGTGGTCCCCAACAACATGCACTTTGATACCACCAAGGCTCATGTATTGCATAAACACGGCCGCCCCGTGGACCTGGTGATTGATGCAGCCTACGAGCCAGGCCTGCCGCTACCGTTTAAGGGTAATATGAACCCCGCGAAACTGGAAGCCCTGATTGCCCAAGTAGGGCGGGAGAATATTCCCATAGTGATGCTTACCCTCACCTGTAACAGCGGCGGCGGTCAACCCGTGAGCATGGCCAACATCCGGGAAGTGCGAGAGGTTTGCCGGCGGTACGGCCTGCCCTTATTCCTGGATGCCTGCCGTTTCGCTGAGAACGCCTACTTTATTAAACAGCGGGAGGAAGGCTACCGGGATAAAACCGTTCGTGAAATTGTGAAGGAAATATTCTCCTACGCTGATGGCTGCACCATGAGCGCCAAGAAAGACGCTCTTGTCAATATCGGCGGGTTCCTGGCTTTGAGGGATCAAGACCTCTACCAGAAATGCTCCGTATGGGCGGTGCTTTTTGAGGGGTTTCCCACTTATGGAGGCCTGGCGGGCCGTGACATGGAAGCAATGGCTCGCGGCTTGACAGAGGTGGTTGACGAGGCTTACCTCGCTTCCAGGATCGGGCAGGTAAGGTACTTGGCTGAACAGTTAACTGCTGCAGGTATTCCAATTGTGCAACCCCCGGGCGGGCACGCGGTCTACCTGGATGCCGGCGCCTTTCTGCCCCATATTCCCCGGGATCAATTCCCCGCATGGGCCCTGACCGTCGCCTTGTACCTGGAGGGCGGGGTCCGGGCAGTTGAGATCGGCACAGTTTTGGCCGGGCGAAACCCGGAGACTGGTGCCCACGATTACCCCCGTTTGGACCTGGTCCGGCTGGCTATCCCGCGCCGGGTATACACCGACCGCCACATGGACGTGGTAGCCCGGGCAGTTATTAATATTTACTCCCGCAGGGATCAGATCAGGGGGCTTTGCTTTACCTACGAAGCCCCCGTCCTCAGGCACTTTACTGCCCGGTTCAAGCCGGTGGATGCAGCCTAGAAGTTCGGAGGGCCCTTGCGGGCCCTCCGTTTAAAAACCCTATTCTTCTACCATGATGGCTTCTGTTGGACAATCCGCCGCGGCCTCTCTCACCGCCTGTTCCAATTCCCCAGGAACCATGTCGACTTTCGCCACCGACGTACCCTCCGCTCCCCATTCGAAGACCTCCGGGACGTTGTCAATGCACAACCCGCACGCAATACACAGTTCTTGATCCACTCTCACCTTCATCGTACGCACCTCCAATTCATACTGGGACTGCCCCTTTCGGAATAATTTTACCACAACCGTGCTATTAATCCGTGACCGAAATCACTAACATCTTGTGATCTTTTCTGTCACCGGACCGCCCTTTAGGAAGGCGTTGCACTGTCGGCGCACTAGATCAATTACTTCTTGAATTCGACCCTCTACCTCCGCGGAAAGTTCCAAGGAAAATTCTACTTCCTTGGGCTCCACGCCCACCAGCACCACTCGTGGCCTGTGTCCCCGCCAGGTGGCCAGTTGAAGAATGCCGAAAAAATCATCTTCATGGTCTATCGCCCCATTACTACCGGTGGTCACCTGCTCAGGCGACAGCAGGTAAACACTCCCCGGGGATCCCCCTCCCATTACCGCATCCACAACGATCAGGTGGCTGGCTTCATGGATGGCATCCCAGTAGTTATAATACGAGCCGCTTCCCTCCAGCACTTCCACCTCCGGGGGCAGGCTACCCGGCCTGGTTTTCAATTCTTGTACCACCCGCGGCCCGACCCCGTCATCTCCCAGCAATGTATTTCCCAGTCCTATCACTGCTACTTTAACCACCTTACGCGTCTTCCTCACTCCTTGCGATAATACCCGGTAAAGATCGACTTGAGCTTCTCCTTGCTCTCCGTCAACGCGAAGTACAGATGTCCCGCGGCGGTGGAAGCAATACCCAGGGTGGCGATGTAGTGGACCTGGCGGATCCGGTTCAGGCCGCCTAAGGGCCGGATCAGGCGTTGGAACCTCTTGGGGTCATACAGGATGAACCCGGTGATCATCTGCAAAGGAAACGTTAAGGCCCATCCGGTAAAGATCAGTTTTTGGAGGGGATTGTACTTGATAAACTGCGGTTTCTTCCTCTTGAGAAACAGTTCGTAAAGGATGAATTGCCTGCCCTTCGGGCCGAAATCGCCTCGGGCCGGAAAAATGTACTTGTAATCTCGCGTAACCAGACTATAGTAGGCTCGTGCCAGGTAGTGGAAAACAAACAGGTAGATGACATAAAAGTGAGCCTTCCGTGCCGAGTTCATGCTGCGAAAACCGGTAAAACGGTGAGGCCGGTTGAGGTACAAGCCGCTGAGGATTTTAACGAGGAGAACCGGGACCAGGATCCAGTGCAGCAACCTGACTGCCAGGGAATGCCGCAAGGTTTTCCGTTTTAGAGTAAAACTGGCCATCTATTATTTCTCCCTATGTACCTTGGAAAAACTTTGCATCCGTTACCGGTGGCGGCCCAGGTGTACTTCAAACAGTGATTACCGTCTTCCGCACTTTTTTGCCCAACACCACCACATGGGTGGCGCAAGAGAAACATACATCAAAGGCGCGTACCACCCGCCCTATTTCCCCGGGTTGATTGCCGTCTTCGATGGGAATTCCGGTCAAGGCTTCCTCGATGGCGCCCGGGTTGCCCGCCTCATCCCGCGGCGAAAAGTTCCACGCGGTTGGAGTTACAATCTGGTAGTGCTCAATCCTGCCGTCTTTGATCCGCACCCAGTGGCCCAGCGGCCCCCGCATGGAGCCGGTCAGTCCCACCCCTTCACCGTTCTCGGGGACCCGGTAAGGACTAAACACCGGTCGACCGGGATCAAGTTGGAGGATCCACTCCTCCATTAACCTCCCGATCTTCCCGGCCTCGAGAGTTCGCGCCACTGTACGGTCCATGGTTGAAACACCCCGCCGGTATTCGCCGGTAATCCACAGCCTGGCCAGGGGACCACCCTCCATCACCCGTCCGCCGTAACGCGGGGCTTTGACCCACGAGTAGGCGCCTCCCTTATCCGGTTCCGGATCAGTCTCTCCCCCGGAAGGATGCAACGGTGTAACCTCCCGGAACCAGGAATGTGTCACGCTCTCTCTAATCGATGAAAGGTCCACCTTCTCGATCTCTCCGTCGATTACGGAGCCGGCTGGAAAATACCGTTCCCGGTCCTCCCCGGTCTTGGGAAATAACCCGTACTCCAACAGGTTGGCTTTCCTGCTGCCGATCTCGTAGTAGTCCGGGTAAGCCTCTGCAATGACGTGGGCGTCCGGGATCATTTTTTCCCGGATGAACCGGTTGACCCGTTTTAATTTAGATGTAAAGTCAAGGAGTACGTCGGCTCGTGGAGGAACCACGCTCCCTCCCGCAATGGTACCATGCTGGTGCGGAGCCTTCGCCCCCAGGATGGTAACCATCTCATGGGCCATGCGGCTCATATCCGCCGCCTGAAAATAGCGCTCCACCAGGTCAAGGTTAATTTTCTCCGGCAGGCGAAAATCTTTTTGATACCCGGGAGCATGGGGTGGCACGAAGGGCATCCGTACGTAGTCGGGTAGTCCCAAGAGGTAAAAATGGCGAATATGATTTTGTAAAAAGTCAGCACCCAGGATCAGGTTGCGCAGCAGGTTGCCGTTATCCGGCGGCTGTACGCCGGCAGCCTCTTCGAGGGCAAAAGCCGCGGCAACTCCATGAGCGGTGGAACATATACCGCAGACCCGCTGGGTTAGATAACTGGCGTCCCTGGGGTCTCTACCCCGCAGGATCGCCTCGAACCCGCGAAAAAAGATCCCGCTGCACTTGGCCTCAACTACTTGCCCGCCGGAGACGGTAACCTCAATCCACGCCGGCCCGTTGGCCCGGGTAACCGGGCTGATCACAATTTTCCTCATTGTTTGCCCTTTCCTGTTATGCAAATCAATCACTTCTTTCGCCTGAACACCCGGCCCAGCACAGAACCTGGTTGCTTTCCGTAGGCCCGAGACAGCCTCCCGGTGAGGACACTGCCAGCCAGGTGGGACCCGATGCCCAGCGCGGTGAGAGCCGCGGTGACCACACCCACCCTGTTGGCGTTAACGGTGATACCCGGGAGAGCAACGTCCGGCAAGTGCTCGAAGAAAGGCGCCGTCCCATCGGGAAACTCCGGGCTGGTGCACCCGATACAGGGGGTGTTGGCCTTAACCGGCCAGCTCAGGTGTTCCCCGTTCCACTCCCTGTAGGGACAGTCTGCAAAGGTTACCGGTCCCTTGCAGCCGATGCGGTACATGCACCAGGGCTCTCCGGGGTTTTGGGCAAAGATGCCGCTGTCAAAGTAGTGCCGCCGCTGGCAAAGGTTGTGAATAGTCTCACCATAGAAGAGGGTGGGTCGCCGCCTGGCATCCAGTTCAGGTTCTCCGTACCAGATCAGGTGAGCCAATGTACCGATCATCCAGTCGGGGTGAGCCGGGCAACCCGGCACATTAATCACCGGCTTGTCGATAACCTCGGGCACCGGTCGCCCACCGGTGGGGTTAGGCGCTGCTGCATAAGGCCCGCCAAAGGCGGCACACGTGCCCATGGCCACCACGTGCCGCGCTCCTTTGGCCAGTTCCCTCACCGCCTCCAGGGAAGTCCACATCTTCCCCTGGCGGCGCCCAATCACCGAGAACCGGCCGTTGGCCCCGGTGGGAATAGTCCCCTCAACTGCCAGGATGTATTCCCCTGAAGACCGTTCCATCATGTCGTCCAATACCGCCATGGCCATGTCACCCTCGGCAGCCATCAGCAGATTATCATAGCGCAGGTCGATGAGATCGGTAATTATGCCGCGCAGGCCGGGGTCCAGGGAATTCAATAATGACAGGATATCCCCGGTGCAGGTGTTGGTTTCCAGCCACATCACCGGTGGACGGGCTTTACCCTTGGCCGCGGTGATCAACTCCGGCAAGATGGCAGCCGATAAACCTGAGGTCGGTAGAAGTTTTTTAACCAATCGCGAGAAGTCTTTTCGTGAAAGCATTTTAACTCCCAGCAGGCCGAATATAAATTCTACTCTCCACCTCATTATTGTCCTTTTGTCACCTGTGTATTCATTGGACACACAAATCAAAATGCCGGGTGGAATAGCCCGGCACCGTTCGAAAAGACCCATTTCCTTTTACGATTTCTTTTACGCTTTCAATCCAGTGCCTCTTCCACTGCCGCTGCCAGTGTACCGTCTCTGACAATACTTAGAGCCTTTTGCAGGTCCGGGTAAAGCACCCTGTCTTCCCCCAGGGCGGGCACTACCAAGCGTATCACCTCGTGGGCTCTTCCGGTGCCCTTACCCAGTTGCCGCGGCCCGTAAAGATCGATCCCCTGGGCGGCACCCAGCAGTTCGATGGCGATTACCTGTTGTACGTTCTTGATGATCTCCCGGGCTTTACGGGAGGAAATCGATCCCATGCTCACGTGGTCCTCCTGGTTGGCGGACGTAGGGATGGAGTCCACGCAGGCCGGGGAAGCCAGCACCTTGTTTTCCGACACTAGTGCCGCCGCCGTATACTGACCGATCATCATGCCCGAATTCAAGCCCCCGTTCAGGGTAAGAAAGGCGGGCAACCCGCTAAGCTGGGGATTAACCATCCTTTCGATGCGTCTTTCGGATATACTGCCCAGTTCCGCCACCGCGATACCTAAAAAGTCCATGCCCAGGGCCAGGGGCTGGCCGTGGAAATTCCCTCCGCTGAGCACCTCCCCCTCCTCCGGGAACAGAAGGGGGTTATCGGTTGCGGAGTTGTTCTCCACCTCCACTACCGTCTTAACGTAGTTGATGGCATCCAACGATGCCCCGTGTACCTGGGGAATACACCTCAATGAGTATGCGTCCTGCACCCGGGGATGGATAGACCGGGACGCCACCTCTCCTCCTTCCAGCAGCCGCCTGAGGAAAGCAGCGGTCTTGCTCTGCCCCTGGTGAGGCCGTACCCGGTGAATTTTCTCATCAAAGGCCGCCGGAATGCCGTTTAGCGCCTCCACGCTAAGGGCAGCAGCGATAGTCGCACTCTTCCAGGTGAGTTGCGCGTCATGGACCCCCAGCGAGGCCAGCGCTCCCATTACCTGCGTACCATTAATCAGAGCGAGCCCCTCTTTGGCCTTTAACTGCACCGGCTGGATGCCCGCCATTTCCATCGCCCTGGCGCCACTCATCCTTTCTCCCCGGAAATAGGCTTCTCCCAGTCCAATCATTACCAGTGCCACATGGGAAAGCGGGGCCAGGTCCCCGCTGGCTCCAACCGACCCTTTTTGCGGCACCACTGGATGCACGCCTTTATTCAGCATGTCAAGCAGGGTTTCCACCACTTCCGGGCGAATCCCTGAGTAACCCTTGGCCAGGCTGTTTGCTCTCAGCAGCATGATCGCCCGTACCACTTCTACCTCATAAGGGTCCCCCACTCCGCCGGCATGGCTCATAATGAGGTTACGCTGCAACCGGTCGGTATCTTCCTCAGAGATTGTCACGTTGCTGAACTTCCCAAAACCGGTGGTAATCCCGTATACGACCCGGTTGGCGGACACCAGTTCTTCCACCATGCGCCACGACCGCTCCATCCTCCGCCTGCCCTCCGGAGAGAGACGGGTGGTCGCCTGGTAACGGGCCACCCGCACCACCTCTTCCACCGAGAGGTGCTCCCCGTCCAGGCTAACCGGTGACGAAGTTGTTCCTTCTTTAATGAGAACCACCGCCATGCACACGACCCCCTTTTACGTTTTGACGGGTTGAGAAAAATAATAAGGAGCCACCACAGGCGGGGTTTTCCGCCCGTGTTAGCTCCCTGTCAACTGATGGCTGTGAGCCTTGTTATTCACTTTAAGCCATTGCTTTACACCGGTTTAAGCGGGGTTATTGGTCTCGCCTCACAGGTGGTTGATACCTAATCCGACGGTCTCATGTTCGAAACCCCTCACCGGGGCGCCGATGGTCCCGTAGAGCGCCACCGCTATCCACTCGCCGTCCGCTTGCTGCTCTTGACCGCGGGGACCGCGCACGATGGCAAAGTTTAGCCCGACCGTCCGCAAGATACTCCCCAGGGCCATCTGCCCACGGCCAACTCCGTGAAAAGCCTCCAGTGCCGCATGATAGAGGGCGTGTTCTTCGCGGTAGTTGTGCTCGATCAACCCTTCCCGCTTGGCCGCGGTTTCTATCGCGGCTACGATCTTGTCCACATCCATGGAGCCTACCCGGCCCAGGACGGCCCGGTAGCCGTTCCGGCCGGCCCGGGCCAGCATGCGCTGGGCATCCCCTTCTTCCGCCAAAACCAGCAGCACAGCCGCCCGCCCAATACGGTCCAACAACCGTCCTCCTTTCACCGAGGAGTACTCGCCCGTGTACTGCCCCTTTATACTTAGTATACGTGATCGAGGGAACCATCGGCAATACCCCACCTTCATCCTTGCCGCAAAACAGGATGACCTGGTGGATACGAAAATGGTTGTTTTATTTACCGGGAATAGTATAATTATTAATTGGAAAAGTAGAGATATCGCACCTTACATAAAGAGAAAGAAGGGCTTGCCTTGAGGGTTTGCGCGCTTTTCGGCGGTCCCCGTCCCGGCGGTAATACTGACCTGCTGCTGCAGAGCGCTTTAGCCGGGGCCAGAGACGCCGGGGCAGGCGTAGAGATCATTACCCTTTACCGTTTGAGTATCGCGCCCTGCCAGGACTGCGGCGCATGTGCCCGTAGGGGAGAGTGCGTTTACCGTGACGATATGGCTCAGGTTTACCAGTCCCTTGACCGGGCGGACGCCTTAGTATTAGCATCACCCATCTACTTTTCCTCGGTTTCCGCCCAGGCCAAAGCAGCCATTGACCGCTGCCAGGCCTACTGGGCTGCCGCCAATGCCAACCCGCCCGTAGAGCAAAAAAGACCAGGGCTGTTTATCGCCACCGCCGGGCGCCCGGACACCCGCGGCGACCTGTTTCAGCCCGCCCTGGCCGTGGTGAAGGCTTTCTTTTTGTCCCTTAACGCCCGCCTGGTGGGTCAGGTCTTCGCCGCGGATACCGACCGCTCCCCGGTGGCGGCGCGTCCCGAATTGCTTCACACCGCCCGCGAAGCCGGTCGACGTTTAGTGCAAGTCCCCGAAAACCCCTAGGGTTATTGTAACCTTTTTCAGTAAGGCTGAACTGTTGTGTCGAAGTGCCCGTCTTGAATCATTAATAGTGTAGCTTAAAACGTCTGCTATACGTGACGAAATTGCCCCTTGTTAAATAGTCATACTTGATGAAAGACGGCACTGATACGTTAAAGCTGGAGGTGCGAGGATGAATTATGACATCTTAATAATTGGCGGCGGCCCAGGGGGCTACGTGGCCGCCATCCGGGCAGCCCAACTTGGAGCCAAGGTAGGAGTGGTTGAAAAGGACACTCTGGGAGGCACCTGCTTGAACAGAGGATGCATCCCCACAAAAACCCTTTTAACCAGCGCTTTTCTGGTGAAACAACTGGCTAATGCATCTGAACTGGGCATCAATGTCGAAGGGTTTACCATCGACTTTCCCAGAGTCATGGCTCGTAAAGACCAGGTGGTACAACAACTGGTCAAAGGCATCCATTTTCTTTTTAAGAAGAACAAGGTAGACCTCATCCCCGGCCATGGCAGGATCTTCTCACCGGGCCGTTTGGAGGTTATGAACAACGGAGAAACCCGGGAAGTGACAGCCAAGCACATTATCATCGCTACCGGTTCGGAGCCGGCCCTTATTAAAAGCCTTGGATACGACGGTTCGACGGTTGTGACCAGTACCGAGGCCCTCTGTTTTACGGAGCAGCCGAAAAGCATCCTGATCATCGGCGGTGGTGTTATTGGCTGTGAATTTGCCACGCTGTTCCACTACCTGGGGACAAAGGTGACTGTGGTAGAGGCCATGCCCTCCATCTTACCCATGATCGACAAAGAGGTAGCCCGTACTGCCCAGAGCTACCTGAAGCGTTCCGGCATCGACATCAAGACCGGAGCTGCAATCCAGGAAGTTACCACCGGGACAGGGGGAGTAACCGCTTCCCTGGAGAACGGGGAACGCCTGCATGCCGAAAAGGCTCTTATCTCTATTGGGCGGACCTTCAATACCAGTGACCTGGGACTGGAGGATGCCGGCGTACAGCTAGGCCCCAAGGGCGAGGTGCTGGTAGACGATTACCTGGCCACAAACGTTAAAGGCATCTACGCCATCGGGGACGTAACCGGCAAAGTTCTGCTAGCTCACCTAGCTTCCGCTCAGGGTACCAGGGTGGTAGAAAATATTCTGCGGGGACCGGTCCCCATGGACTACCATAACGTTCCCCACGCTATCTTTACCATGCCCGAGATCGCCGGTATCGGCTTGACCAGCCAGGAAGCGGAAGAACAGGGGCGTAAGATTAAGGTAGGCAAGTTCCCCTTTATGGCTAGCGGCAAGGCCCTAGCTGCGGGCGAGAAAGAAGGTTTTGTGAAGGTAATCGTCGACCAAGATACCGGTCGAATCCTCGGGGTGCAGATCATTGGGCCCCACGCCACCGATTTGATAGCAGAAGCCGGTCTGGCGCTGCAAGTGGGCGGAACTATCCATGACATTGCCACCACCATCCATGCCCATCCTACCCTGGCTGAGTGCTTGAAGGAGGCAGCAGAAGGGGCTGCGGGACAGGCCATCCACATTTAGGTAACCGTCCAACAAATCATTACAAATCAAGTGTAACAGGTGAGCCCGGGTTTAAATACATCCGTGGATACCCTGTTTCTGTTAAGCAAAAGTCCTGTTTAGAGGGCCTTAAGGTACCGGTTAAGAATTATCGGTCTAGTAACGAAAAATAAACGAAAAGCCCGGACTTCGTTCCGGGCTCAAAACTAAGGTGTCCTTAATATGTTTGCAGGTATGCGTCCCTGTCCCACTGATCAACATACTGCGCGTAGGTTATCCACTCGGAACGCCTCACCTTGATAAATTCGTTGAATAGCGGTGCTCCAAGGGCATTTTTAATTACCTCATCTTTTGCGAGGGCTTCAATGGCCTCTCCCAGGGTACGGGGAATCCAGCGTACGCCCAGTTCCCGGAGCCGCCGTTTCTCCATATGCCCCACGTCTTCCATTACCGGTTCTCCCGGGTCAATACGGTTTTTTACACCGTCCAACCCTGCCGCCACCAGGGCAGCACTGAACAGGTAGGGGTTGCAGCATCCATCCCCAGACCGGAATTCTACCCTTCTGGCCCGCCGCTTTTCCGGCACTCGCACCAGTACCGACCTGTTGGCCGGCCCGTAGCATACGTGGGCCGGCGCCCAGGACCCCGGCAGCAACCGTTTATAAGAATTTACAGTGGGTGCGCCGATAGCCGTGAGGGCTTCTCCGTGCTTCAGCAGGCCGCCGGTAAAACAGTATGCTAGCTCGGACATCTCTAACCCCCGGCGATCCCCCGGATCCTGGAACAGGTTGACACCATTACTGTCAAATAAGCTCAAGTGGACATGTAACCCATTGCCGGGCAGCTCATTGAAAGGTTTGGGCATCAGGGTTGCCACATACCCTTCTTCCCGGCCAATAGTCTTGAATACGTGCTTAAAGGTAACCATGGCGTCGGTAGCTTGTAGCACCGGCCCGTACTTGAGGTTGATCTCATATTGCCCCGGGCCGTACTCACTGGAGACCTGGACTACCGGGATCCCCATGGATTCCAGGCTATCTACCACCCGTTTGATAAAACCAGCCTGCACCTCCACACCCTCGATGGAAAAACACTTGCTACTGTCCGCTGGTACCAGGTTCCCTCCTTCCGACTTAAACAACATCCCCTCGGGTTCATAGGCGGCGTTGAGAGTTCCTCCCAGATCCTTTTGTGCTTGGTTCAACAATCGTTTGAGGGCGGATCGCGGGCACCCCTCCCACGGTCTTCCATCCACGTCCACCAGGTCGCAAAACATCCTGGCGGTCTTCTCCCGGTAGGGAACAATGGCAAAGGTATCCGGGTCGGGTAACGCCCAAAAGTCGCCGTCCTGGGGTCCGTAAAGGGGATCGGGAACGTAGTGGTCCAGGGAGTTGAAGCTCATGATAGCAGTGGAGAAGTTAACCCCTGTTTCCAACACATCCGGTAAGGCTTCCCGCCGGACGGTCCTGGCCCTGGTAACCCCGCTGAAGTCAAGGTACTCCACTCGGATGAACTGGATGTCTTTTTCATCTACGACTTTTAAAACATCGTCTCTTGTCACTTACCCGATCCCTCCACCTAGTATGATCCCTTTTCTGTCTCTCGCGCGGGAGTGGTCGCAGGGCGATGCGCCCTGCCTGTAAAGGCCCGGAACATTACGTAAAGGAGCCCCATCCAGATGATCCCCCATAACAGCGACTTGGGGGTGCCCACAAAGGTACTGTAGGTTACCATCGCAATGCCCCCAAGACCCAGGATAGGCATTAATGGAAAGAGGGGCTGTTTCCAGGCCAACCGGGCCACCTCTTCCCGGCAGCGAGTACGGTACAGGATAGCAGCGATGGTAGCCAGTGCCCAAGAGACCATCCAGGCCAGAACCAGTTGCATGGACAATTCCACGTAAACCAGGTCGGGATTGATTGTACCCAACATGATGAGGGCAAGGGAGGCCGCCCAAATGACAACGATACCCCAGACCGGGGTTCTGGTTTTCGGATGCAGGTAACCGAGGAAGGACGGCAGGAATCCTTCCCGGGCCTGGGCGAAGAAAATGCGGGAAGTGGCGTAAATGGTTCCCATCAGGATGCAGGTCGCCGCCGCAATCCAAGCGGCCAGGTTTACCACAAAGGCCCCGGCGTAGCCGAAGATTACCTCCGCTGCCTTGGTAAAGGGTGAAGATTCCATGGTTATTTCTTTCCAAGGAATGACCCCGGTCACCACCAACTGGGCTGCGGTATACAGCACGAGGAAGGTGATGCTGGACCATACCATCGCCCGTGGCAGGTCTACCGGTCGTTTACACTCACCCCCCGCAGTAGCCAGGGTCACTGCGCCCAGGTAGGCATACGTTCCCAGCGGAATGGCGGAGATAAAGCCCTTCGAGCCAAAGGGCAACAGGGGGCTGAAGTTGGCGGGGTTGATATGCCTGAAGCCCAGGATGGCGAATATGGCCATCACCACGGTCAACCCGATGACCAGGTACAGTTGGGTCTTGGCGGCGATGCTAGTTCCCATGATGTTCAATACTGCGAAAGCGGTAATAAAAATGATAGCGAAAGCAATGGTCCAAACATCGGTATTGAGTTGCGGGAAAAACCAGGTGGTAATCCGGCCCAGGGCCAGGCTCACGCTGCCTCCGGCGAAAACCCAGCCCATAGCGAAAGCGAACCCTGACAGGAACCCCCACCATCTACCCATGAAACGTTCCACCCAAACTGACATAGCTCCCGCATGGGGCATACCCACAGCCAATTCTCCCAGCGAAATCATCAGGAACATTTGGAACAAGCCTGCAACCAAGTATGCGGGCACAGCGCCCGGACCGGCGGTGGCAATACCCTGGCCAAGCAACAGGAAAATACCGTCTCCGATCACCGCCCCTACACCCAATGCCCAGATATGCCAGAACGTCAGGTTACGTAAAGGTTCAATCTCCAATAAGCTAAATTCTTTTTTCATGTTTAACCTCCTTAACTTATAGATCTGCCCTTTGTCGAATCATCTTTTCCCCCATCACCACCCTGCAAATTCTTTAATTTTCTCATCAGCCACCCTCCCTTCGGCCACCTCAGCCAGTGCTTGGTCCAGGACCGCCAGGCCTTCCTCCGCTTCTTCCTTTGTCAAGGTAAGAGGAGGAGTCAGTTCCAACACGTTGGAGTGGATGCCCACATAGTACACCAGAAGCCCTAACTCGAAAGCCCGGTAAACCACCTTGGCCGTTTCCCCGGTAGCCGGTTGTTTGCTCCCCGGATCCTTGACCAGTTCCACCCCCAGGATCAATCCTCGTCCCCTGACGTCACCGATCAAGGGATGCCGTTGTTTTAATTCCTGCAAGCCTTTTCTCAAGTAGGCACCCACCAGGGCGGCGTTTTCTAACAACCCCTCGTCCAGGACCGCATCAATAGTGGCCAAACTTGCGGCGCAACCCACCGGGTGTCCGGCCACGGTTAAAAGGTGAGTAGCCGTACCAGCATCCAGGATCTCCTGGCGGGCTACCACCGCGCTCATGGGAAATCCTCCCGCCATGGGTTTCCCCATCACCACCGCATCCGGTACCACGCCCTCATGCTGAAAACCAAAAAACTTACCCGTACGGCCAAACCCTATCTTCACCTCGTCCAGTACCAGGTAAATCCCGTGCTTCTTACACAAGGCCTCCAAGGCCTGCAGGTACCCGGCTGGCGGAACCACATCTCCTCCGTCGCTTTGCACCGCCTCCACAATCACTGCTGCCGTGTCTTCCGGAGGGCAAACGGTTTTAAACACATAGTCCTCTATAAACGTAAGACAAAACAATCCACACCCGCTTGGCACCTTCCCGAATGGGCAGCGGTAGCAGTAGGGGTAAGGAACCTTTACGACATTTGGTAAACCCAGAAACTTGGCCTGGGCGGAATGGCCCGACAGGGACAGGGACCCCATGGTTTGTCCATGGTATGCTCCCATGAATGATAGCATCCGTGGTCGCCCGGAGGCCATAGGTAGCATTTTCGCCACACAATCATTAGCGTCGGAGCCTGAAAGGCCAAACCACACTTTTTTAGCGAAGTCTCCGGGAACCAGTTCTACCAGGCGCTCCGCCAGGGATATGCTCGTTGCTTGAAAAACGCTGGTCAGGCTACAACAGGATAAACGCTCCCACTGGCGAATTAAACTTTCCTTCACTCGCTGGTGTCCGTAGCCGACATTGGCCACCGCCCAACTGGCGGTAAAATCCAGGTATGAACGACCGTTAACATCGTAAATCCTGGTCCCCTCCGCCCTGTCCGGAGCGATAGGGAAAAAGCGGATCTTCATGGCCCGTCCGAGGAACCGGTCATCCCGGCGCATGATCTCCCGAAGGGTTGCATCATTCATGGTTTTCACACCCCCAACTCCCTAACCTGTATACCGTTTTTGCATTACCAGATAAGATAGCCTCCGCCGCTGTCAAAGCGAACTTCAGACTGATCGCTCCTTCCCCCTTTAATCGCCCCAGCACGGCGGCCAGTGCCTGCCTGGTATACAAAGCGCCCACCCAGTTCATCTCAGGGAGCCTGAAGGCGTCGGAACCGTGCATGACTTTAGAGACCGGTGCTATGGCCAACACGTCTTCCAGTGCTTTTGCCACCCCGAAAGTAGCAAAAGGAGAAATGAGAGAGAGGTCCAGGTAGACGTTTTCCAGCACGCTGACCATAAAGGCCGCCTCTCTGGTCCAGGGATACCCGCCATGCACCAGCACAGTTCTAGTCCGGCGGTACGGGTCGGTGGTAAGCACCTCGTACAGCAGTTCCGGCCGGGCGGTAGCCAGGTGGATTTCCGAATCCCCCGCACCCGTATGTACCTGCATCACCTTGCCTGTTTCCCGGCAGGCCACAAAGGCTTTTAGCAGGCAATAGTCCCTGAGGGTTTTTAAACTGGCGGAAGGATCCTTTTGCCAAGCGGTATAAGCCCGCTCGGCCTCTTCCCTGCAGGGTACTCCTACGTTAAGCCCTGTGCGATACGCAATAATGGACTTAAGTCCGACGCACCCGGGGGCTCCCAGCGCCCTTTCAATCCCTTCTTGGTAGCGGGATTCAAAGGAGTAAAAATCAACCTGTTCTTGAAGCAACTCCTGGAGAAGCGGTTCGATGCGGTAAACCTCCCATGCAGGTACCGGCACCCTCCGCCTGAAATCATCCAGGTCTATCGTAGGCTGGGGATAACCGGAATCTACCACTAACCCCGCCAAACCTGCATCCGCAAACAGCAAGCGAGTATACTGGTTCCCCATGGCCACTAACCCGTTGCGACGTTCCATTACCTCGTCCGGGAGATCACGGCAATCCAGCAAGCGAGACAACTGGCATAACAGGAACTCCTGCAGGACGGTCCCTGAGCCGCAACGAGGGTCTTCCACGATACTCCCCGGCCCAAGGACGGTTAAGGAAAACGACCGCGCAAACTCGTGGTAATTAAGTACCTCGTTGGGCAAAAAGGGATGGCAATGAGCGTCGATGGCCGTCATCTGTCTTATTTCTTCTCTCAATTTCCCCATCGCATGGGTCCTCCTGAGTTGGCGGGCAGGTAAACAGCCCTCGATTTTTTATCTTGCGGCCTTAGTCTCTACTCCGGGAAAATCTCGTATGTAAAGCGTCAGGATTTTCATGAAGGTTTCCAATGAACCAATGTCCACATACTCATCATCCCCGTGGTGGTTTGCCCCTGCCGGGCCGAATTCCACCGCCGGAATGCCATGCTGCGAGAAGTACCGGGTATCCGCCGCCCCGTCCTGCCCGAATAACCTGGGCTCGTACCCGGTCACCGATGCCACCGTCTTTGTTAACTGCAAGACGTAGGGGTTGTCGGGACTGGTTTGCACCGCCGGGGATCTGCTGATTACCCGTACACGATTCGGCCCGGAAAGGGACCTGATTTGCCGCAGGATTTCTTGGGAGTTCTGCCCTGGCAGAAAACGGATGTCCACCCCCATATAACAATCGGGCGGCACTTGGTTGTAAACCCTCCCTCCCCGGATTTTGGCCAGGTTGATGGAAGGACCGGAGAAAAAAGGAGAAGTCTCACCAGCAAAGGGCAAATTCTCGATCCCTCGGTATAATTCGACCGCCTTAAGAATGGCGTTATCTCCTAGCCAGGGTCTGCTACCGTGGGCCGCTACCCCCTGTACCCTGACGGCAAGTTGCAGGATTCCCTTGGCCTGCACCCCGATTCCCAGGTTAGAAGGTTCCCCGCAGATGACGAAGTCCCCTACATACCCACACCGCACCAGCATCTTAGTACCTCTACCGGCTGTCTCTTCGTCGGGTACCAGCATCAGCACCACCCTACACCAGGGCGGGTTTTTGGTCAGATGGGCAACCACATGCATCATAGCCGCTACCGCGCCTAGCATATCATAGCTCCCCCGCCCGTAAAGCCTACCCTCTCTGACCTCGGGGAGAAATTGTTCGGTTCTCCCTGGAACCACGTCCAGGTGGCCATTTAGCACAATGGTTTTCTCCCCTCCACCAACGTATGCTACCAGAGCTTCTACACCTCTCTCCTCCTTCAGGGTAACAGGAACTCCCCTCATCTCCAACCATTTGGCAGCAATTTGGAGGGAAATCTTCGCCCGGGAAGGCGAGGTTGGCTGGGTTCTAATCAATTCACTGGCAAGTTCCAACACTTCTTTCAGCGTGAATTCCCCCGTTCAAGCAGACAATGCAAAGACAGTTACCACCGTTAAAAGCAAAAACTGTACCAGAAGAAAAAAACCATTCATTCCTGCATTTTTATGCAGGACGATGAATGGGATGGGTTTTTGCGGGATGTGTGGGTGATCCTATTCATCCCTTTTTATCATCCCGTTGAGCGGGTAAGGGTTTCTGCAATCTTTCTTCCTTCCTCTGTGAGCCGCGTACCCGCGCGCCCCAGCCCGGCCTTTACCAATCCCGCCACCGCCAGGCGGGCCAAACGGGAACGCACTTCCTGCTCACCCAGGTCGATCCCCTGGGCGCGGGCGTGTAATGCTAAGGAACGCCGCCCCGCCTTTTGGCCCGCCTTTTCAGCCCGATACAACTCGCGAAGAAGAAATCGGATTTCCGGCTGTTCCAGCAGGTTATCAGGAATCACCAACGGTTTATTAACCCTCTCGGTAAATGGCATATGGGGGACACCTGAACCTGCCCGCCGGATGGAATCCGGCAAGTTTTCCAAAAGTAACTTACCGTCGGATATGTTCACCATATATTCAATACAATTTTCCAGTTCACGGACGTTGCCGGGCCAATGGTAGCTGGTGAATACTTCCAGGATATCCGCCGGCAGATCATGTTTGTATCCCAGTCTATGCAAAAAATGGCGAACGAGTCCGGGAATATCATCCTTTCGCTGGCGTAAAGGAGGTATCTTTAATGGAAGGACGTTAAGCCGGTAGTAGAGATCAGCCCGGAACGCCCCCTCCTCCACCAATCGCTCCAGTTCCCGGTTTGTAGCGGCAATTACTCGCACATCCACTGGAATCACCCGGGAGCCGCCCACCCGCATGACAACCTTCTCCTGCAACACCCGGAGCAACCTGGCCTGCAATTCCAGGGGCAGATCCCCAATTTCATCCAGAAAAATCGTCCCCCTGTGGGCCTGCTCGAAAAGCCCGGCCTTCCCTCCCCGCTTCGCACCGGTAAAAGCCCCTTCTTCGTATCCGAACAGCTCACTTTCCAGCAGGGTGTGCGGGAGGGCCGCGCAATTGACTGCGACAAACGGGTAGCCTTTACGCTGAGAAGCGTTATGCAATGCCTGGGCAAACAACTCCTTCCCCGTCCCGCTTTCACCCTGGATAAGGATGGAGGAATCTCCGCGGGTTAGTTTGCGGGCGGTAGTAATAACCTTCCTGATAGCTTCCCCCTCAAAGACTATATCTTCAAAGGTGTACCTGGCCACATATCCCTTACGCTTCAGTTCCCGCCGGAGCTTGTCTTCCAACTCCTCAATTTCGGTAGCCGCCTTAAAGGTAATCACCGCTCCTACAGCCACCCTGGTCTTGATAAGCGGTACTCGATTTACCACCAGGTCCTGCTGCCCCACCCGGCATAAGGTGTCCACCACCGGGTCTCCACCGGTCCCGCAGCTCACTGCCAGTTCCGGGCAAATGTGCTCCAGGTGCTGGCCAAGGGCTTTCCAGCCTTGAACCTTCAATATTCTCTCCGCCATCCGGTTAAAGAGGGTCACCCGGCCCTCCCTGTCCAGCGCAATCACCCCTTCGTGAACGATATCCAAAATCAACTCAGTCTGCTCCAGCATGTCACCCAGAAGGTTGATGGCCTTTTGCAGCCCCGGGCTCCTGGGAATAGTCCTTTCCATGTAATCAGCCACCATCTGGTTCATGGATTCGTCAAAGAGGCTGAACTTGGTGAGGATGTCTACCACCGTGCTACTGTCCACCACCCGGTTACCCAGATCGATGATCTGCGTTACCGCCGGCGGGACAAATTCCCTTTCCCCAGGGGTAATAGCCAGCGGTAATTGAGGGAAAGCCGCCATACCCGGGTAAACGGGAACCAACTCCAGGTGTTTGGCGCCCAGCTCATGGAGAAGGGCAATGGTTTCCACTGCCGAATCCAAGTCATCATTGACCAGCATGGCCTTTGTCCTAGAAGGCAGGTACATCACTTTTTCCCAGCTATGTTTTAGAATTGTTCGCCGTACTACCAGGATATCGGTACCCTGGTTGATGTAGGGCGTTACTTCCGGAGTCAGGTGCAGGCTGGTGAGAAGCACCAAGTCGGCCTCTACCGGCCTTTTGATTCCTTCTTGTATCGACATGGTACTGATCGAGAAAAATTTTCCAATGAGTGCCTCAAGCTGCATAACCACTGCCCGGCTGGTACTGGGACGTTTGGCAACAATAACCAGGTTAAACTTCTTCATTCCGCATCCCTCACTGGCACACGCACTTCTTTCCCCAGGGTCAGGAAATACAGGTAGGCCTCCTTTACCGGCCGGCGGTGGATAGCCTCTACTGCCCGGGCATAGAGCCTTAGTTGGCCCCGGTAACTCGCGGCCACCCTCTCCAGGTCACCCTCCATGACCCGGTCTGTCTTGAAGTCTACCAAGAGAAAGCCGTCACCCTCGTCCACCAGGCAATCAATAATACCTTGCACCAGCACCCGGTCTTCCCCCGCCACCAGGGGAGGAAGTTCCGGGTAGACCTCAACGGCGGGGAGTCCCAGGGAAAAAGGTAATTCCCGGCGCACTTGCTCCCGCCTGTCCAGCAACCGCTGGCCCAAAGAACTCCTGAAAAAAGCCGCCAGTTCCGCTACTCCCACCGCTGCCGCCTGTTCGGGAGTAAGCAGTTCCCTCGTCACCATTGCTGCCACCTGGTCCAGAATACCTGCCTCGTCCAGCGGGCGCTTCAGGTCCAGGTGCTGGGCAACCAAGTGCATGACAGTACCTCTTTCAGCAGCGGATAGGCCCCTATTGTCCTGTAAGAAAACCGGCCGGGAAGATATCCCTGTCCTGAAGAGGCTCAGCCCGGTATCCTCTTCTACGGTTCCACCGTCAAAGCGCCGTTTCACCTCACTGACGGCCACTTTGGCCGCTTTACCTGCCAGCACCTGGCGGGGAGAAACCCACGACAGCCTTCTCTCCAGTTCAGCCATCAACCCGGGGTTAGCCGGTAGGGCCAGGGGTTCCAGACGACGGACCCTCTCCCAATCCACCTCCTGGTTCACTTGCTGCGGCAAGCTGGTTTCCAACTGCTTCCCGCCGTGCCGGCCCCATACCTGCAGGTCCCAGGAGGACCGGTCATCCCGGACTTCCGGATCATCAGGTAGGTGCTCACACCCACCCATCGAGCGCAAGAGGTCACCGTCAGCGTGCCGCGCAAGAGCGCCGCACACCCAGTCCAGGTGAGTCTGCGCCGCCGCCAGCTGTCCATCCGGCAGTGCCCAGCCGCGGTGTGCCACCGCCTGGCACCATTTACCGCAGGACCTGGCCAGATCGCGCGCGGATCCCACCAACACCAGCCGTTCCCTGGCTCTGGTAAGGGCCACGTATAGCACCCGGAGTTCTTCCGCCAGGCCCTCCACCCGGCAGCGTTGCTGGATGGCCGTGTGGGCAAGGGTAGGATACTTGATCCGCGCTCCCGGGTCCACCAGCACAGCGCCGATCCCTAGGTCCCGGTGCACCAGGACATCCCCTGAAAGGTCGCGGAAGTTAAACTGCTTACCCAGGTCAGCCACAAACACCACGGGGAACTCCAGCCCCTTACTCTTGTGGATACTCATCAGTCGCACCACGTCTTCATTTTCCCCCAGAGCCCGGGCGGTGCCCAGGTCCCCCTCACTGTCCCTCAGCCTTTCCACGAACCTGAGGAACCTGAACAACCCCTGGCGGGAAAAACGCTCGGACTGCCTGGCGCGATCCTGTAAAGCCCGCAGGTTGGCCTGTCGCTGGCTCCCTCCCGGCATTCCCCCCGCATAGTCCAGGTAAGCGGTATCCCGGTAGATCCGCCAGATCAGGTCCCCAAGGGGCGCTCTCCTGGCAGCCGTTCGCCACTCATCCAATTGCTTTAAGAACTGCTCCAGCCTCAGAGACAGGTCACCCAGATCCTTCTTCCGGGCTGCCGCCACCACCGCGGAGTAGAAGTCGCCGTTCCCGCACGTCCGTACCCTGGCCAGGTCGGCAGCGGTCAGCCCCACCATGGGCGATCGCAGCACCGCCACCAGCGGTATATCCTGGCGCGGGTTGTCGATCAACCGCAGCAGCGACAGCATGGTTTCCACTTCCGTGGCCGCAAAGTACCCGGTACCAAGTTCGGTATAGGCGGGGATATCCTGCCGGCGGAATACCTCAAGCAGGGTATTGGCCCGTACCCGGGTGGACCGCATCAGGATCACGATGTCCCGGTACGAGACCGGGCGGTAGCACCCGGCTCCCTTGTCCCACACCTGAAACTCCCGGCCCAGCACCATCTCCCGGATGCGCCGGGCTATCACCATCGCTTCCAGCTCCAGCGCCTCCAAATCCTCCAGGTTCTCCTCACCTTCCGCCTCTACCTCAGCCGGCAGGCCGTCCGCCCCCGGCTCCACTTGCTCCTTCCCTTCCCCGGACGGCGCCTGCCGCTCCACCAGGTGGACCTCCACAGGCCCGGCAGCTGACGGGGTTTTGCCTTCAACAGCGGCGACCTCAGGGTAGTCGGCCCCACAGGTCAGTTCCGCTGCCAGGTCATAGGCCATCTCTCCGACCCCCGGTGTCATCACCTGGCGGAACAGGAAGTTGACCGCGTCGATCACGCCAACCCGGCTGCGGAAGTTAGCGGTTAAGTTTACCCTCCGCTCTCTCCCACCCGGTACATCGGGGTATCTTTGGTACTTTTCCAGGAACAACCGGGGTTCAGCCATGCGAAACCGGTAAATGCTCTGCTTCACGTCCCCCACCATGAACAGGTTGGGGAGCTCTTGCCGGTCCTGGCGGGAAACCAGGGAAAGGATAGCGTCCTGGACCCCGTTGATGTCCTGGTATTCGTCCACCAGCACCTCGTCGAACCGTGATCGCATATCCAGTGCTACCGGAGAGGGCGCGGGGTTCCCTTGATGGTCCTGTTCTCGCAGAAGCTGCAGGCAGTAATGTTCCAGATCGGCGAAATCCACAAGGCCCCGGGAGGCTTTGGCTTGTGAGTAAGCTGCATCATAATCCAAAACTAACTCTACCAAAGCTGCCACCCGGCTACCCACCACCCGCAGGTCGGTCACCAGTTCTTGCGAAGACCTGGCAAAATACTTCTCCCCCAAGCCCCCGAGCAGCTTCTTGGCTTCGTCACGTAGATCCTGCACCGCTTGTTTAAGTCTTTCATCCACCGTTCCCGATTTGACCGCGGGAAGCCGCCCGAACGCGGCCTGCAGCCAAAGCTCCCGCAGGGTGTCCCATTTCTCCCGGGCACAAGCCTGGGCCAGGTCCCGCACTACGGCAAGGTCCTGCTCCAGGGTCTCCCTGTAAGCCGCCGGGCCTCCCGGGCGGTTGGCCGCCTCCAGGGCCTGGACCAGCGCCGCCTCTGCCCGGGCCAACTGGAAAGAAACCAGTGCCAGGACCGTCCCGGTCCAGGGTAAATCCTCCAGCCCGGTCCCTGCCGTCAGCCGGAATCGTTCAGCTGCCCTCAACAGCCACTCGCGAGGAGACGGGTGACTGCGAGCGAAATCGTACACTTTCAGCATGATCTCCATCAGCCCCTCGTCGCCCCGCTGTCCTCCGTAGCACTCCGCCAGGTCGGTAAATGGCCCGCCTTCCGGCTCGGCGGCATACTTCCGTTCGAACAGGTCTTCGGCCACCTCCAGCCTTAGCAAGGTCGCTTCCGCATCGTCCGCCACCCGGAACATGGGGTCAAGTCCCAACTGGTAGAAATGGCTTCTGATCGCCTGTAAACAAAAGGAGTGGAGGGTGGAAACGGCGGCCCTGTTCAGGAGCGCCAGTTGCCGGTGCAAGTGGAGGTTTTCCGGCTCCTGCTCCAGGGCCTTTTTCAACGCCTCTCCGATCCGCTGGCGCATTTCCGCCGCGGCAGCTTCGGTGAAAGTCACCACCAGCATCCGGTCTATATCCACCGGCTGTTTCCGGTCAAGGAGACGGCGGATGATGCGCTCCACAAGCACCGCCGTCTTGCCGGCGCCGGCCGCGGCGGATACCAGCAAGTTGCAGTCCCTTACGGTGATGGCATCCCACTGGGCCGGTGTCCAGCGTCCCTGACCGCTGTGGTTTCCCTTACTCATCTCCCTTTCCCCCCTCAACAACCTCCGCTATTTTTTTCCACCAGAATTCCTCGGCCGCGTCCCGCAGGAACCGGTAACCATTGCCTTCCACCAAGCTGTCGAACTGGCAGGCCGGCTTAAAAGCGCAGTAAGTACACGGAGTGCGGGTCCCCTGCCGGTATGGGGCAACCTGGGCCTCGCCGCGGGTAATGCGGCGCCCCAGTTGCCGCAGGCGGTGGTGTAAGAACTTCAATAACATGTCCACCTGTTCGGGGGTCACCACCCGGGAACCCTTACCCTGGCTGAGAGTGCCGTCCTTTTTCACCGTTACAGGAATGAGGTCGGAGCGCCCGGACAGTCCCCCGTGCATCAGTTCCACTACCTCAGGGTCATCCAGAACCAATCCCCGCATCTTAAGCTTCTTGCGAATCTCTTTGTTTAGCTCTTCACCAGTTAGAGGCCCCACAGCATGTACCATAGGGTCCTGAACGCCAAAATACAACACCCCAGCCGGGGTGGCAGGACCCCCTGCCAGCTGGTCCGCGTGTTCCAGGGCTACCCCCAGGTAGGTCAAGAGCTGGAGGGCTAAACCGTGGTACACGTCCCGGATCCTCAAGTCGGTGGCACGGCTCTTGTAATCGATCACCCTGATATATTCCCGTTCCTTACCTCTGGCGGAATCCACCCTGTCGATCCGCCCTTTCAGTTCCATGAACCACCCCGGACGTAGTTCCAGCCGCAAGGGCGGCAGTTCACCGGGATAGCCGAACCCCACTTCCACTGCCGCCGGGCGGAAGCAACCCTGGCGGGCATGGGCTCCCAAGGCTCCCACCGCCCGGTGCAGGGTTCGGCGTAAGCTGCGGGACAGGTAGCGGTAACGGGCAGAACTCAAAAGTATCTCTCCCTGGAGCTTGGGAGCCAGGTCCTCCACAACTTCCTGCACCAGCAGGTACCGTTGATCGTCTTCCAAGGTACCCCAGTCCAGGGAACGCTCTCGCAACCGGTCCACGAAGACCTTCAAGGCAGCGTGGAAAAACGCCCCCATGTCAGGAGCCTCCAACCGGTAGATGGTGCGCTCCCGGAGACCCAACCCATGAGCGGCGAAGTGGCTGAACGGGCATGCCGCGAAACTCTCCAGCCGGGAAACGCTGGTGCTGATCGGGTTGCCGAAGATTTCTCGCACCAGTTCCTCCGGCAGGCGCTCCACATGGTTACCATAACGCATACTGTCCAGTACCCGTCCGGCCTCGGATCGACGGGCTTCATCGGAAATATACCACTGGTATACATAAGCCCATAGTAACGGTAATGGCCGCCCTGTCTCGGCCTTCCGCAGCAGGCTCCCCAGGTAGGCCACAGTCCTCCGCCGGTTAATTATAAACTCCAGTTCGGGCGTATCCTCTGTAAGGTCGTTGATAACGGCGCCCGCGGGCTCCAGTCCAAGAAAACTTTCTTTTAAACCCGGAAACAACTCCTTTACCCTGCCTATAATAGAAGACGGCGCCAGGGCTTTTCCTTCCTGGTCCGCCAGGGGGTAACTGATCCATAAACGCTCACTGGCCCGGGTAAGGGCGATGTATACCAGATACTGTTCGTGGAACAGGCGCACCCGTCCCGGAGGAGCCAGGTGCACCCCCCGTGAGGCAAGTTCATCCCGCTCTCCATCTGTGAAAATCTCATCCTCGGCAGCCCGGGCAGGAAAGATCCCGTCATTGATCCCTACCATAAAAGCAGCCATCAGGTCGGGATTCCGGGACCGTTCCACTGTTCCTACCAGCACCTGGTCCAGTCCCGGCGGGATCAGCCCCAGCCGCAGGCTTTCCAGGCCGGCCTCCAGCACCTGTGCATATTCGGGGAGATCCATCTCTTCTTCGCCCAAGGCCTCTACTACCTGGTCCAACAAA
Organism: Clostridiales bacterium PH28_bin88; assembly: GCA_000987045.1. Taxonomy (GTDB): domain Bacteria; phylum Bacillota; class PH28-bin88; order PH28-bin88; family PH28-bin88; genus PH28-bin88. Next base: position 70,196 of record LAKY01000072.1, read on the forward strand.
GATACTACCCCGTCCCATACCTGGGAGTGCTCCCGGGCGGCGTCAAGGTCGCCTGCCTCTTCCGCCTCCCGGCGCCACCTTTCAAGGGTATCAGGTACTCTTAGGTCCACCAACAGCTCAAACAGCGCGGTCGTTACCTGGGAAACGGTCAGAAGCCGTCCTTGCTTGGAGGATGCCAGCTTCCGGTAAAACCGTCCCAGCGCCCCGGCAGCCTTTTCCCTCGTCCGGTTTATTCTGGCGAGAGTCGCTTCTTCCCCGGGGGAGACCTCCCGCTCTTCCCCGAGGGTATACTGACGGCGATACCTCCAGGGCTTATCGTCGATCCATCGCCGCCCCCGGATGCCGTGAGCAAGGACATAATTCTCCAGTTCGTCTACCGCTCCCCGGGAAACGGGAACCAGGTCGGTCTTCAGATAACGGAATACCGGGTCGCAGGCCCAGTTGGTAACTACCACCTCCAGGGCTGCCCGCAGGAGTTCTACCAGGGGGTGATGGAGCACCGGTCGCTTCCGGTCAATAAAATATGGGATGCCGTAGTCAGTAAAAACCGCTGCCACCAACCCTTGATACGCATCCATGTCACGCAGGATCACCGCCATGTCGCGCCACCGGTAACCCTGGTCCCGGCAGAGGCGGATTATTTCTCTGGCCACCGCCTCAACTTCCGCCCACCTGTTGGCCGCCCCCACCAGGCTAATCTCATCCACTTCCCCCGTGTATTCCCGGCCTGGTCGCCCAAAAAACTGGGTTTCCACGTGGGCTAGTGCCCTGGAAGTAAAACGGGGGTTAATTGGAGGCGTGAGCGTTAAGGGTTCCTCTATCCGGGCTCCCATGTTTTTGGCCAGGTCCACCAGCTTGTGATAGGTTTCCCTGGTGGGATGAAAAAGGTCTGTCTCCTGAGGTGGACATACCAGTTCCCGGTGATCCAGGCAAAGGGTTACATGTACCCGGCTGGCTGACCGCAGGAGCGCTCCCAGCACGCGGTACTCCTGGGGGGTGAACCCGGTAAACCCGTCCACCCAGAACGTCGCCCCTTGCACGGACGGCGCGTCCTGTAGCCGCTCCGCCAGCAGGGTTAGATAATCGTCGGGATCCACATACCGCCCCTGTAAATAGGTCTCAAAGTCCCGGTAGACGATAGCCAGGTCATGGAGCTTGCCTGCCAGTACCGTTGCGTCCGTTCCCGCTCTTGCCAGAGCGGCATATTGACTTTCCAGGTCCTTTTCGTTAATACCGTAAACCCGCAATTCCGCGATGGTCCGGGCTAAACGGTCGGTAAACCCGGGCTGGCGGGCAGCCCGGCAAAAAATGGCCAGATCAGCCTGCCTCCGCTGTAGCAGTGCACGCAACGCCATCCGCTTTCCCAGTTCACCGATGTGGGGCCTGGCGGCCCCCCCCGCCTCCAGAAAAACCCGCCACGCCAGGCGGCGAAAACTCAACACCTGGGCTCTGGAAACCCCGGGCAGGTCCGGCGTGCTGATCAGTGCATAGTCCATCTGAAATGTAGCCTGCTCCGGCACCAGCAGGACAAGAGGCGGGCCGGCCGGATTCTCCCGGAGTGACTGCCGGATGCCTTCCAGGCAGGTGTATGTTTTTCCCGTTCCGGCCCTTCCCAAGATAAACCGCAGGCTCACGTCACTACCTCCTCATTCCCTCGCTTTTCCTTTCATATTCTGCATCCCGGCGCCAGATTCCTACGACCGCTCTCGCAAAAAAATCCCACACCCCTGGGTGTGGGAGAGATGAGGGCTATTATCCCTTTGGTGGTTTCGGGAAGGGGGGTGGCGGCATCGGTGGCATCGGTGGCATCGGTGGCATTGGCGGTGGCGGCATGGGTGGCATCGGCGGCATGGGTGGCGGCATTTCCGGTTTTTTCATCATCATCATGCAGCAGCAGAAGTTCAGCCGCATGCCGTGCTCCATTTCGTCGGTCATAATTTCGAATATCATGTCCCGCAATTTCATGTTATAGGTCATCAGGTACATAGTCCGGTAGTGTTCCACAGCTTCCATTTGATCCATAAAGGCCTCGTGTAACCCTTCATGGAAGGATGCCGGCATCTCGGGATGGTGGCCATCAATCATGGGACGCATCCCGGTTAACATGTGGTACATGTGCGACAGCATTTCATAGTGCTTCTGTTCGTCTTCCATCATGTGTTTAATGTGGGGCTTGCACTCATGAGGAGCCATCTTCATCAGGTGTTCGTAGTACTCGGCAGCCATTTTTTCATCTTTCAGGGCCTTATGAAGCATTGTCAAGAATCGCAGGTCTTCCACTTTCAGATTCACTCCCTTCGGTCGCATGTTGCTGATATATTCTATGCCGGAGAGAGGTAAGGTGCTTGATTGAAATAATAATTCCCCTGTCCAAATTGAAGGACAGGGGAACCATCGTATAAGTATTTAAGTTCGGACATTGTTAGCGGTACCCTTGGATGGAACTGTACATGATATTGTTACTCCTGGAAGTAAACTCGCCCTCTTCCACAAAGCCGTTCTTTTCCTTGCTGTAACTGTAACTCGAAAGCGATAATCCGGTACCGGTGGTAATCAAGACAATCACCTCGGAAGGCCTTTCACTGTCTCCTGCCCCCAGGACAAAGTACACGCTACCCAGCTGTACATAGCCGGAAAAAAGCGGGTAGACGGTTTGTCCGTCCCGCACCAGCAGCCGCCATTCCTGCCCGTCGTCCCACATCAACTCTCCTTGTGGGTCTCGCAGGGCGGCGGTGTAAAGCTCTACCTGCTCTTCCACCAGATCGCCGTCCAGGTCGACGCTGTGTTCCGCCAGTTTGGTCCACCGGCGACCCCTCAACGGGTTCTCTTTTACTGCCTTAATAACGGTTCCGATGGTGGGCTTCTCTTCCTCTACCGCTGGTGTTCCCTGGGTTTTATCAGTAGCCCGGCAACCGGTTAGCACCAGTAGTGTAGCAAAAACGAGCACCATCAGGAAGTGTCTCACATCCGTCTTACCTCCTCGTATCCATTTTCCCCTTAATTTTTTCAAATAAGAAGTCCCTCTTTCCCGGTTCATGCAGCTTTTATCCTTCCAATCCATACCATTTATTTCTAAGGGAAAACGTTAAATTCCTCCCTGAAATTAGCTAAGTTTTGATCTTTTACGCCGTTTCCCAGTTATCAAAACACTTCGGGAGTCTGATCGGATAACCGAGCAAAAAAGAAATCCTCCGCCGTTACAGTCGATCGGAGGATCTCTTTTTAATTTTATACTTTAAGCTATGCCTTGGATACCTTGACCGCCCCGGCCTTGTATTCGGGGATCTTGGCGATGGGGTCCAGGTTGGCGCCAATCAATTCGTTAACCCGCGCCTCGGCAAAGTGGAAGCTCAAGAATACCACTCCTGGGGCCACCCTGGGAGTGACTTCTGCCTTTACCTGCACCTCGCCGTGGCGGGATATCAGCTTCACCATCTGGCCGTCGACAATACCCAGCCGACCGGCGTCTGCCGGGTTGATCTCGACGAAGGGTTCCGGGCAGATTTCCTCCAACCCTTTAGACCGACGGCTGATGGTGGCGTGGTAGTGGTAGTGCAACCGGCCGCTGGTGAGGATTACCGAGAACTCCTCGTCCGGCGTCTCCGCGGCGGGCTGGAATTCCAGGGCGTGGAACTTGCCCTTGCCGCGGGTAAAGGCCTGGGTGTGCAGGATCCTGGTTCCATGGTGCTCCGTCGTGGGGCAAGGCCACTGCAGTCCCATATCGCCTAACCGGTGATAGGTGATCCCCCCATAACTGGGTGTAACCTTGGCCACTTCCTCCATGATGTCAGCCGGTGAGAAGTAGCTCATGGGGTAACCCATCCGGTTGGCGAGGTCCTGGACGATTTGCCAGTCCTGCCGGGCCTGACCCGGGGGCAAGACCGCGCGGTTCAGTTTTTGCACCCGTCGTTCGGTGTTGGTGAAGGTACCTTCCTTCTCGCCAAAACCGGCCGCGGGCAGGACCACGTCGGCGTACTTGGCGGTTTCCGTCAGGAAGATGTCCTGTACTACGAAACACTCCAGGTGGCGCAACGCTTCCTCCACATGCTTGGCATCCGGATCGGTCAGCACCGGGTTTTCCCCGATGAGGTAGATGCCCTTGATTCTGCCGTCGTGAACAGCGTTCATCATTTCTACTACCGTGAGCCCCGGGGTGGGGGATAGCTTGACCCCCCAAGCAGCTTCAAATTTCCGCCGGGCTTCCTCGCTGGTCACCGGCTGGTAGCCGGGGTACACGTTGGGCAGGCCGCCCATGTCGCAGGCGCCCTGCACGTTATTCTGTCCGCGCAGCGGGTTTACGCCAGTACCAGGCTTCCCGATATGGCCGCAGGCCATCGCCAGGTTAGCTAGTCCCATCACGTTATGAGTACCCAGAACGTGCTGGGTAATCCCCATGGCGTAGTAGATGGCCGACCGTGAACCCCTGGCAAACAGGCGGGCAGCCTTGGTGATGACTTCCGCCGGAACGCCGGTAATTTCCTCGACCCTTTCCGGAGTATACGGGACTACCGCCTTCTTGACATCCTCGAACCCTTCGGTCCTCTCTTCAATAAACTTTGCATCGTACAGTTCCTCGGCCACGATGACGTGCAGCAGCCCGTTAATCAGGGCCAGGTCGGTGCCCGGCTTTTGCCTCAGCCACAGGTGGGCATAATCGGAAAGCTCGATAGCCCGCGGATCCGCGACGATCAGTTTAGTCCCGGCTGTCCGGACGGCACGCTTGATCCGCTGCCCGATAATGGGGTGATTCTCGGTGGTGTTGGAACCGATCACCAGGATGCAATCGGATTCGTGGGCCTCGTTCACCGAGTTGGTCATTGCTCCGCTACCAAAAGCAGTTGCCAGACCGGCAACGGTAGAGGAGTGTCAGAGGCGGGCGCAGTGGTCGACGTTATTGGTGCCGATCACCGCGCGGGCGAACTTTTGAATGAGGTAGTTTTCCTCGTTGGTGCACTTGGCCGAGGTGATCACCGCCAGTGCCTCCGGGTCATAAGTGTCCTTGATACGAGCAAGGTTGTCTGCTACCACCTGTAAAGCCTCTTCCCAGGTAGCCTCACGGAAAATCCCCTTACCCTTCTCCCCTTCCCTGATCAGGGGAGTGGTCAGCCGGCCATCATGGTGCAGGTAGTCATATCCAAACCTGCCTTTGACGCACAGCCAGCCCTGGTTTACCTCCGGGTGTTCCCTGCCCATCACCTTAACAATCTTATTATCCTTGACATACAAATCAAGGTTGCATCCCACCCCGCAGTAAGGGCAGACGCTCTTGACCTTTTTCATTTCCCACTCGCGATCCTGGTATCGACGGTTTTTTTCCACCAGCGCCCCCACCGGGCAGACCTGCACGCACTGCCCGCAGAATACGCACCCCGCCTCCTTGGCGGAAACTTCTTCGCCGTTTAAAACAGGCGCGGCTTTGGTCGAGAAGCCGTTATGCACAAGGTCCAGTACTGCCCGGCCCTGCACCTCCCGGCACACCTGCACGCACCGGCCGCACAGGATGCACTTCTCGTAATCCCGGGCGATAAAAGGATTATCCTGTACCACCGGGAAGCAGTAGGTGTCGGTAGACAGGTCGGTACCGGTAATACCCTGTTCATAAACGAAGTTCTGGAATTCACAGTTGCCCGACCGGTCGCAGGTATAGCAGCCGTTAACGGGATGAGCGGCGATCATCAGTTCCAGCATCCCGCGGCGCACCTCCCGGATTGCGGGCGTGTCAGTGAATACCTCCATTCCCTCCAGGGCCGGCGTCTCGCATGATGCCACAGGTTTTTCCACCCCTGCTACTTCCACCACACACATCCGGCAGTGACCCAGGGGGTTAAGCCTGGGATGATAGCAGAGGGTGGGTATTTGAATGCCGTTTTGCCTGGCGGCCTCGAGAATAGTTGTGTCTTCCGGCACACTCACCTTGTGGCCGTTTATCGTCAAGTTGACCACTTTTTCCAACCCTCCTTCGGTTAGTGACTAGTTGCTAGTGGCTAGTTGGTAAACCATACTAAATTAACAGCAAAGATCCTGGCCTAACTGGTCAAAAAAGCGCTTTTCCTGACAGTCTCTACAAGGGGAAACCCAACGACGCTGCCAGGGTCTTGGCCGCCTCGATACTTGAAATAATCGGTTGGAAGTAGAACGCCGCCAGGATCACCCCAGCCACCGCAACCAGCGCAGTCAGGTTGACCAGCGAACCGGTAGCCACGGCCTCTTCGTCTTTGGGTTGGAGAAAGTACATGGTCCTGATGACATTTACGTAGTAGAACAGCGAAATCGCGCTGTTAACGGCGGCGATGATCACTACCGGCATCAACCATCCGCCTTGTTGAATAGCTCCCCAGAAGAGGTAGAACTTACCAAAAAATCCGGCCAGCGGCGGGATGCCCGCCAGAGACAACAGGCATAGCGCCATGGCAAAGGCCAGGAAGGGGTTCCGCCATCGCAACCCGGCATAATCGGCGATTTCGTCGCTGCCGGTCAGGTTGGAAAAGGCTACTACTACGGCAAAGGCGCCCAACGTGGCAAACAGGTACCCAAAAAGGTAGAACATCACCCCTTGGACTCCGACCATGCTTACAGCCGCCGCTCCGATCAGGGTGTAGCCGGCATGAGCAACCCCTGAGTAAGCCAGCATCCGTTTGATATTCCCCTGCCGGAGGGCGGCCACGTTGCCCCAAGTCATGGTCACTACCGCCAGAATGGCAATAAGTCCCGCCCAGGTTTCGCCAAGTGAACCAAAAGCCGTGAGCATCACCCGCAGAAACACCGCAAAAGCTGCCGCCTTGGAACCCACCGCCAGAAACCCGGTGACGGGCGTCGGCGCCCCCTGGTACGCATCCGGTACCCACATGTGGAAAGGGGCAAGGCCCATCTTAAAACCAAACCCGGCTACCAAAAGGAATACCCCAATATACAACACCAGGCTGGCTTCACCGGTGAAGGCCCTGGCAATCCCTATCAGATCCGTGCTGCCGGTGAGCCCGTAGATCAGGGCCGCCCCGTACAGCCACAGGCCGATAGCAAAGGACCCCAGGATAAAGTACTTCAACGCAGCCTCAATGGCGGTCTTACTTTCTTTGTGGAAGCCCACCAGAGCGTAAAAAGAAAGACTGATCAGCTCAATACCCACATAGATGGTGATCAGTTCCCGGCCGGCAGCGGTCACCATCATCCCCAGCAGGGCGGTTACCACCAGCCAGTAAAACTCGCCACGGTTGCCCGGAAACCGTTCCAGGTAACTGAAAGAGAGGTAAAAGACCAGGATCGCGGCCAACAGGACCAAGATCTTGAAGAACACCGCCAAGGTGTCCACCACCATCAAGCCGCCAAAGAGTTCCCCCTCAGTGCCCAACAAACCGAGGCTGGCACTCAGGGCCACCACCAGGCCGAACAGGCCGGTTGCCCAAAGTCCCTTGCGCGAATCGGCGCCCGGGAGAGAAAAGTCCATGACGAGGAGCACCACAGCCGTAGCGGCAACGATTAACTCCGGAAAAAACAGCCACCAGTTCACTATCATTCACCCCCCGCCTACTGGATTAATGCCATCAGGCTGGGATTACTCCAGCCTGTAATGAACGCCGGGTATACCCCTACAAAAACTGTGAGCCCCACCAGAATGACCAACGGAATGTATTCGTAGGTATGGGCCATGTCGGTCAGGTGGGACCACCTGGGGTTAATCGGCCCGTAAAACACCCTTCTCACCATCCACAGCATGTACCCGGCGGTAAAGACAATGCCCAGGGTGGCGATGGTGGCGGGTATCTTCAGCACCGGGAAGGAACCCAGGAACACCAGGAACTCGGCAATAAACTGGCTCATCCCCGGCAGGCCCAGCGAGGCCAGGCTGGCTACGACAAAGGCGGTACCGATCTTGGGGATCTGGGCGACCAGGCCGCCCTCCAGTTCGCTGATCTGGCGGGTGTGCGCCCGGTCGTACAAAAGCCCGATCAGGAAGAACAGCAGGCCGGACACCGTCCCATGGGCGAACATCTCCAGCACGGCCCCGTTCAGGGCCAGCGGTGTCATGGCGGCGATAGGCAGCAGCACAAACCCCATGTGACTGACACTGGACATGGCGATCATGGTTTTCAAGTCCTTCTGGCCCATGGCCACGTAAGCCCCGTACACCACATTGACCACCGCCAGCACCGCCAGCGCTGGCATGAACACCTTCAGTCCTTCCGGCAGCAGGCCGGCGTTGATGCGGATCAGGCCGTAGCCGCCCATCTTTAAAAGCACACCAGCCAGGATCATGCTGACCGGGGCCGGGGCTTCCACGTGAGCGTCGGGCAGCCAGGTGTGGAATGGGAATACAGGCAGTTTCACCCCGAATCCCAGGAATAGCAGCACAAACAGCATTACCTGCACCCCCGGGGCAAATCCTGCTTTAGCCAGTTCCACCATGTCGAAGGTAGGTGTGGGCGCCAGGAAGTACATGGCCAGGAACCCCGCCACCATGAAAGCGCTGCCACTCATGGTGTAAATGATAAACTTCATGGCCGCGTATTCACGGCGGTCCGAACCCCAGATACCAATCAGGAAATACATGGGGATGAGTTCCAACTCCCAGAACAGGAAGAACAGGAACAGGTCCAGGGAGGTGAACACCCCCAGCACCGCCGCTTCCAGCACCGATACCAGGAGAAAGTACTCCTTCACCCGTTTGGTCTGGCCCCAGGAAGCCAGTACTGCGCAGACAAAAATAAAAGTGGTGAGAATGACCATCGGCAGACTGATACCGTCCGCCCCGACGTGATAGTTGATGTTTAAGGACGAAATCCAGTTATGTTTCTCCACGTACTGGAAACCCGCCGTTTGCCTGTCATAGCCCAGGTAAAGCCATAGGGACAGCAGGAGGCCGGTCGAGGAGGCCAACAGGGCCACTACTTTGACCGTTCGATGCTGGTCCTTAGGCAGCAGGAGAATTATCGCTGCCGCCGCCAGCGGTACTGTCAGTAAAAGCGAGAGCCAGGGCATAGAGCCGTTTCCCTCCCCCGAAATTGTTATGCGCTAAGGAACAAAGCGAAGTAGATAATCACGATCACGACCGCGGAAAAGGTAACCATGGCGTAAAGCTGGAAGTAGCCGGACTGGACTTTCCGGAGTCCCGCACCCAGGCCGTCGACCACCCGGGCCACGCCGTTCACCATCCCGTCGACTACCCCGCGGTCAAACCGGGCCAGGAGGTAAGCCAAGCCCACCGCCCCGTACCTGACAATGACGTCATAATAGAAGCGCTCAATGTACCACTTGTTGGACAGGAAATTGTACAACCCCGGCAGCCACACCGCCAGCGGGTCTTTTTCCGCCCTCTTCCGGCCGTACAACAGCCAGGCCAGGAAGATCCCGCTCACCGCGATGAGGGTGGAGACGGCCATCAACGTCAAAGCGAAGGAACTGACCCCTGATTCATGGTGTTCGCCGTGGCTTAAAAACTCACCGAAATAGTTGGCCCAGGGAGTTCCCACCCACCCCGCCGCAACGGCCAGGACCGCCAGTACGATGAGCGGCGCCGTCATGGTCGCGGGGGATTCATGGGCGTGGTGTTTGTGCATATGCGCCGGGCGCTCTCCCAAAAAGGTGTGAAAGTACACCCGGAAAATGTAGAATGCCGTCATAAACGCCGCTACCAGGGCCAGCACCCCCAGCCCGGGATAGCCGGCATCAAACGCAGAGAGCACGATTTCATCTTTGCTCCAGAAACCGCTGAAGGGTGGGATCCCCGCCAGGGCCAGAGAGCCTATCAAAAAAGTGAAGGCCGTTACAGGCATTTCTTTCTTGAGCCCGCCCAGGTCCCGCATTTCCTGGGAATGGGCGCCGTGAATGACGCTGCCGATGGCCAGGAACAACAGTGCCTTGAAGAAAGCGTGGGTCGTGAGGTGGAACATACCCACCGCCGCCGCTCCGGTTACGCCCAGAGCCATCATCATGTACCCCAGCTGGCTGATGGTCGAGTAGGCAATGACCCGCTTGAAGTCGGTCATCACCAAACCGATGGTAGCGGCAAAGAAGGCGGTAAAGCCGCCAATATAGGCTACCACCATTAAAGACTCCTGGGAAGCGCTCACGATCGTCATCACCCGGGCCACCAGGTAAACCCCCGCAGCTACCATGGTTGCCGCATGGATGAGGGCACTGACAGGGGTGGGGCCCTCCATGGCGTCCGGCAGCCAGGTGTGTAGCGGAAACTGCGCCGACTTCCCAACGGCGCCGGCGAAGATCAGCACCGCCGCCAGTGTCAGGATGCCGGTATCGATTTGCCCGCCCTCCGCTGCCTCGAAAACTTCAGTAAAATTCAGGGTGGGCACCGCCGTAACGAGGACCAGGATACCCAGCAAAAAACCAACGTCCCCGATACGGGTAGTGATAAACGCCCGCATGCCTGCCACCGGCGGGGGCAGGGCATTACCGGGCTGGTTGTACCAGAAACCGATCAACAAGTATGAACAGAGGCCTACCAGCTCCCAGAACATAAAGATCTGGAGGAAGTTGTTGGACGCCACCAGTCCCATCATGGAAAACACGAACAGGGAAAGGAAGGCGTAAAACCGGGAAAACCCGGGGTCACCGTGCATGTAACCGAAGGAGTAAATCAGTACCAGAAAGGACACCACGGAGACCACCACAAACATTACCGCGGCCATGGGATCCACCAGTACTCCCAACTCCAGTTTAATCGTTCCCAGGTCAACCCACTCAAGACCGTACTCGGCGTTTTGCCCCCCAATCACCGCCAACAAAATACCCAAGGACAAGATCAGCGATACCCCGGTACAGCATACCGCCACGACAGCACTGGTTATAGGTTTTCTATAAGTCAAGGCTATGATCGATAGAAATGCCAGCAAGGGCATGGCAGGCACAAGCCAAGCGTACTGAACCATGCTTCACCACCCTCTTCTAACCCTTTAGATTGGTTATTTCGTCAGCGGAGATAGTGCCGTGCTTCCGTTGTAGGGCCAGGAAGATCCCCAGGCCCAGAGCGGTCTCCGCCGCTGCCACAGTCAGCATGAAGATCACGAAGATCTGACCGGTGGGGGCGGATGGAGAAAGGTAACGGGAAAAAGCCACCAGGGTAATCCCCACCCCGACAAACATCACCTCAAGAGACATAAATATAAAAATGACATTTCGCCTGGTAAGCACTCCATACGCGCCAATGGCAAAAACGATGGCTCCCAGGGCCAGGTAATTCATCAATGCCATTAGCTGTCCCCCCTCTCTATATCCCGCGTGTAGACCACCGCACCCACCAGGGCTACCAGCAGTACCACCGACACCAGTTCGAAGGGCAGGAGGTAGTCGGTAAAGAGCACCTGTCCGAATTCTGCCAAGGAAATGCCCTGGCCCGCAGGTATACCGTCGGCGCCCGGCATCCCGGCAAAAGCTACCAGCATCAGCACCACAAACAGCCCCGTCATGATCATGCCTACCCACCTGTTCATCGTCTGCTTGACAGCCGTCCCTGGCATCCCGGGGGTCAACATGATCACGAAGGCAAATAACACCGCAATGGCGCCGGCATAGACCATCGCCAGAACCAGGGCCAGGAACTCGGCCTGCAGCAGGAAGTACAGACCGGCAGTTCCCAGGAAGAAGAACACCAGCGAAATGGTGGCCCGGGTCAGGTTCTTTAAGGCGGTGACCATCAGGGCGGAAACCAGGGTCATCAGCGCCAGCACCCAGAAAGAGATTTGAAACAAAAACCCGTCCATAGCTCAACCTACTTTCCTTGAAGCGCTTCTTTTCTAAGTCACAGCACCATGATCAGGCTGGTAACACCCAGATTGATAAGAGCCAAGGGGAGAATAAACTTCCAGTTGAACTGCATCAGGTGGTCCATCCTGATGCGGGGATAGGTCCACCGCACCCACATGTAGAAAAAGATCACCGCGTAGGTCTTAACCAGGAACCAGATGACCGGCGGCAACAATGGTCCCTGCCAGCCCCCCAGAAAAAGAGTAGTGATCACCGCACCGGCTCCCAGCAGGTGGGTGTATTCACCCAAGTAGAAAAGGGCAAACCGCATGCCGGAGTACTCAGTCATGTACCCACCCACCAGTTCCTGCTCGGCTTCTTCCAGATCAAAAGGTGCCCGGTTAATCTCAGCGGCAGCAACCGTGACAAACAGTAGGAAGGCCAGCGGCTGGCGGACGACATTCCACAGGCCCGCCTGGGATTCTACTATATCCACCAGGCTCAGGCTGCCCGCCAGCAGGGCTACTCCTATGGCGGAAATGATCAAAGGCACTTCATAGGCGATGGTCTGGGAAACCGCCCGCATACCGCCCATCAGCGACCACTTGTTGTTTACCCCCCATCCCGCTACCAGCACGAAGAAGGAGCCAAGACCGCTGACAGCAAAGAGGTACAACAGGCCATTATCCATCCTGGATACCACCCACCCCGGGGCGAAGGGAATGACCAGATAAACCATCAAGGCCATGGTAAACATCATCATGGGGCTCAGGAAAAACACGAGCTTATCCATGGTGGGCAAGGCCAGCGCTTGCTTTGACATCACCTTGATGGCGTCCGCCACGGGCTGCAAGAGTCCCGCCGGGCCGGTACGCGTGGGGCCGTATCTAATCTGGATGCGCCCGGCTACCTTCCGCTCCATCCAGGTTAAAAACATTACATTTAAAAAGACAAAAGCTACCAGCGCGATCGCCACCGGGATCATTACCAGCAGCTGGGTCAGGGGTAGGGGTATGCCCACCGACAACCCCCATTCGGCAATTCCCTGGTATACTCCCGCCGCCCATCGATCCGGCGCGTAGAAAAACTCCCACATTTTATTCACCCCTTACCGGTACCTGGTAATCGGCGGATCGCCGGCCATTCGCTCCTGGGCGAAGATGGCGTCCCGTGACTCGTAGACGGCTAGTTCATAGTGGTGCGAGTGGGACAGGGCGCTCACCGGGCAGATCTCCACACAGAAGCCGCACAGCATGCAGTGAATGGCGTCCACCTGGTAGTGCAGCACCGTCTTTTTTCCTTGTTCGTCCTCACCGGTCACGATGTCGATGGCCTTAACCGGGCAGTAGTGTTCGCAAAGCACGCAGGCAACGCACTTTTCCTGGTCCCACCGGATCAAGCCCCGAAACCGGTCGAAGGGTTCCCGCCGTTCCGTGGGGTACTGGATGGTCACCGGCTTGGAAAACAAGTGGCGCAGGGTAACCCCTAAGCCCCGGACTAGTTCTTTAGCTAAACCAATGTCTTTTAAACCCCATTCCATGTCCGGTATCTCCTTTAGCGGTCAAGTTCGCCCATCACCGGGTCGAAACTGGCCAGAATTGAAACTACGTCGGCAATCAGGACTCCCCTCATCAGCTTCGGTAGAATCTGAGAGTTGATAAACGACGGTGCCCGGATCTTCATCCGGTACGGGTAGCCCGTGCCGTCACTGACAATATAGAAGCCCAGTTCGCCTTTAGGGTTCTCCGCCCCGGCGTAGATTTCCCCTACCGGCGGTGTGAAACCCTGAACCAGCAGGTGGAAGTGGCGGACCACCGCCGGGAAGTTGTGGGGAAATTGCTGTTTATCCGGCAGCGCAATGCCGGGCACGTCCGACATGATAGGTCCCACAGGCAGCATATCCAGAGCCTGTTTGATGATCCGGTGGCTCTGGCGCATCTCCTCTACCCGCACCGCGTACCGGTCGAAGACATCGCCCTTGTTCCCAAGAGGAATGTCGAACTCAACACGGTCATAGATTTCATAGGGATAGGCCTTCCGGATGTCCCAGTTGACCCCTGACGCCCGCAAGTTTGGTCCTGTCAGGCCATAGGCGACGGCGTCTTCCGCCGAGACCACGCCGATGTCTCTGGTCCGGCTAATCCAGATAGGGTTCCTGGTCAGTAGGGCCTCGTAGTCATTGACCCTCTTCGGGAAGTCATCCAGAAACTCCTTCAGCTTCTCCACAAACCCTGGCGGGAAGTCGTAAGTGGTTCCCCCCACCCGGAAACAGTTCATGGTCAACCGTGCGCCGCAATACATCTCGAAGAGGTCCAGGATCTTCTCCCTGTCCCGGAAGGTGTAAAGCATGATGGTCCATGCTCCCAGGTCCAGTCCCATGGATCCTAGGGCCACCAGGTGACTGGCGATGCGCTGCAGTTCGGCCATGATCACCCGGATGTGCTTCGCCCTTTCCGGAGCCTCTACACCCATCAGCTTTTCTACCGCCAGTACGTAGGCATGGTTGTTGTTGGCGGAGGCAAGGTAATCCAGCCGGTCAGTGATGGGTATAAACTGGCCGTATAGCATTCCCTCGGCCATCTTTTCCAGCCCACGGTGAAGTTGACCGACTACCGGGATGCACTCCACCACCCGCTCACCCTCCAAGATCAGTTCAAACTTCATGACCCCGTGGGTACTGGGATGTTGAGGCCCTAAATTCAATGTAATTTGTTCAGTGTGCATTGGCCTTACTCCTTATCTCAGTTACTAGTTGCTAGTGACTAGTGGTTAGAAACTCGTGCTAGTAACTGGTGACTAATGAGTGGTTGTATATGACCGTACTCTTCACGCTTACGACTGTTAACCTCCGACCTCTGACTTAGGATTTCTGACTTCCGCCTTCTGACATCAGACTTCTAATACGGGGCGCTTGTTCACTGGGTAGCTCTTTAACAGGGGGTGCCCTTCCCAATCATCCGGCAGTAAAATCCGCTTCAGATTGGGATGCCCGGTAAACAAAACCCCAAACAAGTCGAAGGTTTCACGCTCATCCCAGTCAGCCGCCGGCCAGACGCTGGTAACGGACGGCACTGCCGGCGCTGTCGCCGTGGTTTTTACCTTCAAGATCAGGCTGTGTTTTTCTTCCAGGGAACGCAACCCGTAGACCACCTCCAGAAAGTCAACCCGGTCTACCGCCGTAATAAACACCAGGAAGTTAAAGTGATACCCGGGAGTATCCCTCAGGTAGACGGCTACCTCCAAAAGTCTCTCCCCTGGTATCTCCACTACCAGGTCCGGGGTCTCCTGTACCGGGACAACCGCATCGCCGAAGTGATGCTTTAACCCTTTAACCAGTTCCCCAGGGCTCATCTCTAAGACCGCCCCCTTCGGGTAAGCTTATCTTGTTTAATGATGTCCTGCAGCTTCATCAACCCGTAGAGCAGTGCCTCGGGCCGTGGGGGACATCCTGGAATGTACACGTCTACCGGGGCAATCTCGTCCATCCCCTGCACCACGCTGTAGGTATTAAACGGACCGCCGCTGCAGGCGCAGTTTCCCAAGGCTACTACCCATTTGGGAGCCGGGATCTGTTCATACAGCCTTCTCACCCGTGGAGCCATCTTGTAGGTGATGGTCCCTGCTACCAGCATCACGTCCGCTTGGCGGGGTGAGGGGCGGAAGACACCCGAGCCAAAACGGTCGATATCATAATGGGCGGCGCCAGTGCTCATCATTTCGATAGCGCAACAGGCCAGTCCGAAGGTCATGGGCCACATGGAACTTTTACGACCCCAGTTGATGAGCGCCTCCGAACTGCCCACCAGGATGTGCCCGCCCGGCACCTTCTCCACGTAGGTAAAGAGTTTTCCCAACGGGCTCATGTCTGTCTCGTGAAGCCTTTCCCACCTGTCTTCTACACCCACTTCAGTACCCCCTTCCGCCACGCGTAAACCAATCCACCCACCAGCATCAGAATGAACACCATCACCTCGATAAATCCGAACAGGCCCAGAGACTTGAACGCAGCTACCCAGGCAAAGAGAAAAATCGCCTCTACGTCAAACACCACAAACAACAGGGCAAACGGGTAAAAGCCCAGGCGGTAACGCGCCCAGCCGGAGCCAACGGGCAGGTCGCCGCACTCGTACGGAGTATCGCGGTGTTCGGTAGGCACCACCCGGGGGGCCAGCAGCCAGTTCAAGAAATAGATAATGCCAACCAGCAGCATCCCGGCAGTGGTGTAAAAAGCAATTTTAAAAAATTCACCGTACACAAGACCTCACCCCTCTCATGATCCAATCAACAACAAGCGGTAACATCGCAGGCAACGTCCAGCTTCCTTCATCGCCGTCCGGCGAGACAATGTGTACTCCACCTCTCTGAAATCCTTTACCCGCTCTACAGCCGGTAGCTCCTCCGGTTCCTGGCGCTTCCTGCCTGCCACGTCACCGGCCTTTTCCGGCGGGTCGAATACCGGGAGGGCTGCTAGCAGTTCCTGCAGGTCAGCCTCTTTAGTTGGCGTCACCCGGCCTTCCCGCAAGTACTGGTCAATGGAAAGAGCAGCCCGGTTACCGGCAGCCACCGCCTCTACCACGCTGGCCTGTCCTGATACCACATCCCCACCGGCAAAAACTCCTGGTAGCCCGGTTTCTAAAGTGGACATGTTAACCTGAAGATTGGTTTGACCGGGTGGAAGAAAACTCAGGTCCGCCTCCTGTCCGCCAGCCAGGATGACGGTATCGATCTCCATCCTGAAGCCGTCGCCCTCCAGGGCAATCACCTTGCCGTCCCGGCCTACTACCTTCCGGGGTACGGCAGAAAACCGGACCTGCACCCCTTCCGCTTCTGCCACCCCGACCTCCATCCGGTCAGCAGCCAGTTCTTCCGGTGATTTCCCGCTGACAAGGTAAACCTCGGCGGCACCAGCCCGCAGGGCTACCCGCGCACAGTCTATCGCCATGTGACCTGAACCCACTACCGCAATTTGTGGGCCTACCGGTACCTTTTTGCCCTGGTTGATCTGCTCCAGGTAGGCTAACCCATCAAGGCAACCCTGGTAACCCGCCTCCTCCCCATCCAGGCCGCCTCTAGCAGCCCTGGGTAAGCCGGTAGCCAGGAATACCGCTTTGTATCCCTGTGCCCACAGGTCATCCCACAAGATGTCCTTACCTACTTTTGTATTCAAGTTGATTTCTACGCCCAGTTCCCGCAATAGTCCAATCTCGCGTTCCAATACCTCTCTGGGTAGCCGGTATGCGGGTATGGCCGCTGAGAGCATGCCGCCGGCCTGGCTTCTGGCCTCGTAAACACTAACCCGGTAACCCCGGCGAGCCAGTTGGTATGAGGCGCTTAGGCCCGCAGGGCCTGCACCGACCACCGCCACCTTCTCCTCTTTCGGGGTAGTCATCCAAGTAGGCTTCCGCCGGATTTCCGCCTCATAATCGGCCACAAACCGCTTCAAGCACCGGTTATTGATCGGATTATCCAGGTCATTGCGCCTGCAATTGCTTTCACAATACCCGGCACATACCCGTCCGAGGACGCCGGCCAGGATTGTTTTTTCCCGCACCGCCGCCAGCGATGCATCAAAAACATCCTCCTTGATTCCCTGTACATAACGGGGTACGTCAATATGAGCGGGACAGCCATGCAAACAGGGAGCAGTAACCACCTTTTCGTACTGGCAATCGTCGGGGGGCACCGGTCGTCCCTCCTTAATGGCCTTTACAAAAACCTCACGGTGCTTTTCCAGGGCATCCAGCAGGGGAATAGGGAAAGAGCGGCCCAATTCACACAAAGAACCGTCCCGGGCTAAACGCCCAAGCCGTTCCAGTTGTTTCAGGTCGTCCTCCCGCCCTTCGCCGGCGGCAATGCGGTTGATTATGTCCAACATCACCTTGGACCCCAGCCTGCAGGGCACGCACCGGCCACAAGACTCATCTTGCACCGCGGTTAAATAGGCCTTGAACAGGTTCACCACATTCACGCCCTGGTCCATCAGGGCTAACCCACCCCAACCGGCCAATGCCTTTACGTTTTTTCGTCCCCCCGCACCGTAAGTAATGGGGACATCGGCCTTCCAGGTGTTGAGGATAACTTCTCCCATCCATTTTCCCCCCACAAGTACTCAGAAAAATTAACGCCTGTTTTGATAGCACACCGCTCACCAAGAATAGTCTGAAAAAAATAATGAGGACAAGAAGGGTGCCAAACTTATTTATTCGGCACTCGCCCTCCAATCCCTGTTTTTTAAGCAAAAGAAATATCTTGCTTCCATAATTTTTTTTGGGGATATAAAAATATCGGGATTCGTCACTTGTACTCAACTATCGGCCTTTTTTAACTGCTTGTTAGCTTTTCCCGGTGACACGGAACCTTCACCTGTTTGAAAAGCAAGTTCCAGCGCCCGCCGAGAAACAAGGCGGTAACACTCACCTATTACTTGCTGAAAATCCCTTTGCGCGCGCCAGAAAGGGGGTACCCCCAATCGCTTCAAGACACCCAGGGACACAGCGGGTGGCTGCATGGTTACATAAAACCCTTCCAACCCGTCGCCCGTTTCCCAAAAGCGCTCTAGATCTTCAACCCGCAGAGGTCTGTCACCGGCGTCATTTTCAGCTTCCGGCTGCTTCTCCTGTACAGGCGTACCTCCCGTAGAAACATCCTCCCTGCCTGCTCGTCGTTCCCGCAGAGCTGTAATAATCTCCTCCCGTGTCCGTCCCCGTAACCGGAAAATCAGGAAAGGATCTGAGTCAAACTCTTCACCCAGCAGGTAGTACACCGCTGCGATGTGTTTACAGGGATTGGCCCAATCCGGGCAAGAGCATTCAGTGGTGAGGTCACCGGATTTTTGGGGGAAAAGTGATAAACTCACCCCAGCAAAGGCTTCTTCGATATTCTGCGGCATTTCCCCTGCCAGCAGCCGCGCGGCATATACCGCCTGGCCGGCAATGGCATCAATCACCCGGTTCCAATCCTGGGTAGACAGCGGTTTGATGTTGATTTTCACACTGTACGGTTTTGGTCGCGAACCCTGTACACGAGCCGACACCAATCCCGGTGTAATATCGATACTCAGTACATTGCCGCCCCTGGCATAGGCTCTCCCTCGTTGTAACCGGCTGGACCATCCAAAAGACTCCAGTACCTCCAGCCATCGCTTTGCCCACCAGTTGCTGCCAAAACCCTTACGGGCCGCCATATCTTTTGCCCTCCCTACTACTCCATGTCCACCACTTCGCCTTGTAGCGCCAATGCCTCCCGCAATTCTTGGGTAGACATCTCGGTGAGCCAGGCCTCACCGGTGCCAATTATCTCCTCCGCCAGCGCCCGTTTTTTCTCAATCATCTCATCAATCCTTTCTTCCAGGGTCCCAGCGCAGAGGAACTTGTGCACCTGGACGTTCTTCACCTGGCCGATGCGAAACGCTCTGTCCGTGGCCTGGTTTTCCACGGCAGGATTCCACCAGCGGTCGAAGTGAAAGACATGATTAGCCCTGGTCAAATTAAGGCCTACGCCACCAGCCTTGAGAGAAAGGATAAATAACGAGGGGCCGTGCTTTTCCTCTTGAAAACGCCGGACCATTTGCTCGCGGGCCGACCGGGCAACACCACCGTGCAAGAAGAGCACCTCCCGCCCGAAAGAAACCTGCAAGTACCGCTGGAGCATCCCTCCCATCTCCGCAAACTGGGTAAAGATGATCGCCCGGTCGCCGGCGGCCAGCACCTCTTCCAGCATTTCATCCAGGCGTACAAGTTTGCCGGATCTACCCTCCAGGGAACTCCCGTCACCCAGCAACTGCGCCGGGTGGTTGCATACCTGTTTCAGTTTAGTTAGAGCGGTCAATACCAATCCCTTGCGCTGAATACCATCTGCCGCTTCGATCTGGTGCATCATGTCCTTAACAACCGCCTCGTAAAGGGTGGCTTGCTCCCGCGTAAGGTGGCAAAAGACCTTCATCTCCTGCTTTTCAGGTAAATCCTGAATGATCTGGGGATCGTTCTTGACCCGGCGAAGGATAAAGGGCTGCACCAGGCGTTGAAGATGAGCCGCCCGCACCGGATCCCGGTAACGTTCAATGGGAAGGCTGAAGCGGGTGCGGAAGTCCGCCAGATTCCCGAGAAAACCTGGGTTTAAAAACTCCATGATGGACCAGAGTTCCGACAGGCGGTTTTCTACCGGGGTCCCGGTCAGTGCGATTTTGTAACCGGCCTTAATCCCCCGGATGCTTTTACTCTGCTTGGCCTCCGGGTTCTTGATGTTTTGTGCCTCATCCAGGACCACCCCTTCCCAGGTAACACCAGCCAGTAGGTTTGCATCCCGGTGGGCCAGGGTGTAAGTGGTGATCACCAGGTCTTGCCCGGAGACCTCCCGGGTAAACACCCTGCCGGATAACCGCTGGCTCCCATGGTGCAGGATCATTCTTAGCGAAGGGGCAAAGCGGGCCACTTCGCGCTGCCAGTTTCCGGCCACCGAGGTGGGGCAGATCAGCAGTA
Organism: Clostridiales bacterium PH28_bin88; assembly: GCA_000987045.1. Taxonomy (GTDB): domain Bacteria; phylum Bacillota; class PH28-bin88; order PH28-bin88; family PH28-bin88; genus PH28-bin88. Next base: position 90,370 of record LAKY01000072.1, read on the forward strand.
CGGGGCCGGTAGACAGACCCTGTGCCCGGCGGTGAAGGAGCAGTGCGATAAACTGGATGGTCTTGCCCAGTCCCATGTCGTCCGCCAGGCAGGCTCCCATACCCCGCTCCGTCAAAAAGTGCAACCAGGAATATCCCCGCACCTGGTAAGGGCGAAGGTTACCATGAAACCTCACCGGAGGCGAAAGCAGTTCGATCCGTTGGATGTCTTTCAGTTTTTCCAGGAGAGGCGCTATCCATCCTTCGGCTTCCACGCCGGTTACCGGTAAAGCGACCTGCCCAGGCCCAGTCTTTTCCTCTCCGGCTTCCAAAAGGGTCGTTCCCCCTGCCAAACCGAGCCTCAAGGCCTCCCGGAGCGTCATCTCATCAGTGGTTTGCTGCCGTTCCCAGAAACGGGACGCCGCCTCCACTTCTTCCGGACGCAGTTCCACCCACCGGCCGCGGATACGCACCAGCGGCACCTTGAGGGAAGCCAGTCTCTCGAACTCCCGCCGGTTGATGACCTCACTACCCAGGGCGACCTCCCAGTCATAGCTGACCAGAACATCCAACCCCATCATACCCTGTGATACTGTTCCGGTATGGCCGCCAGCGGATCGCTGTTGGGGCTTCACCCGTAGCCGGACACCTAACCGTGAACCTCCTTGTCCCCACCAGGGGGGCACCATCACGCCGAAACCACTCTCCGTCAGGAGGGTCGCCGCCTCCCTCAGAAAACAGTAGGCTTCAGCTGAGGTAAGATAACATCCCTCCGGAGAGGCGGAACGAAGACTTTCCTCTATTGGTGGAAACACCCTGGCAGCCCGGGCTAAATCAGCCAGTAAGCGCTCCTGGGGATTGGCGAATTTGCGGTTCAGAAACCTCAGCACGCTTTTGGATTCACGCCACACTTTTTCCGCGGGAACCATTAGGCTGGGATCGTCGTTCGCTTGTAACATGAAGCGAAGAAACCACGCGGGCGTCTCCTGCTTGAGCCGGCTCATTTTTTCCTCATCTTCACTCTGTTCATCCGGTGGCTCGAGGCGAAAGCAAGTACGGAACTCAGCGGCCGTTCCCCGGCTGAAGACCTCCGCCGTCCATTTATCCACTCCTTCCTGAAGCCTGCCCAACTCCGGCAAAGGGGATCTGATCACCGCCTTCTCGGAACAAAGTGCATTCACCCACCGCTCCGGCCCACTAAGTCCAGCCACCCCGCCGCCTTTTACAGTCATGGGCATGGAAGCAAGCCAGTGACGGGCCATCCCGTCTACCGCCGCGTGCAGGAAGCCCTCCACCAGTTTTTTCGGAGGCGGGGCAACAGGGCTAATGGCGCGACATACGGCCGGCATATTCGCGGCCAGGATAGCCACCCGCCGGGTGTCTTCCGGTTGATCCAAAAGCGCTAGCCAGGTAGCCTTTAGTCCGGACCCCCCTCGAGAGGTACCCCCTCCCCGGCGCTTTGACACCGGTGCCGCCAGCATCGCAACCGTAGGGATAAAGCGCTCCCGCACAAGCAGTTCCAATGCCAACTTGGCGGTACGGCTCCAAAACCTCAAGTCGTTACCAAAAGTACTCGATTTGACTGGTTCTGTTTGAGTTTCCTCCAAGCGAATCAGCGCGTTGACAACCCACACGGGAGAAACCACCAGGCCGTTAACTCCCCACAACGATAAAGTTAACGGGTCTTCTGGGACGTCTCCGAAAACATAGCGAAACTCCGGCGAAGGTAACGGAATCCCGCTTTTTTTGGTAGGCAACAACAATTGCAGCCTTTCGAGCCCCGGATGCGCCAGGGGGATACCTCTGTCATGGCCTCCGGTCAACTCCCGGAGGGCATCGATTAGTTCTTGTTCTGATGCCTGAAAGGGGTGGGAGGGAATGGTATCAGAGGTTTGTTTTGACGGGCGGCCCCGCCCTCCGCGCAGAGAGGAAGAGGCCAAAGACTCGCCCCATACAAAAAATCGCCCATCTATTCCTTCATGATCTTCGGCGACCCATGTTCCGTGTATGACAACCACTCGTGTAAATCTCCTTATGACGTGACTTCCCATCCGTTTTCCATTTATTAATTCTACCCCTGTATTTTTTCCCCTTCAAGAGTTCACAGCTAATGTGTCGTTCCCTTTATGTAGTATTTTACAGGAATGCCTGATTTCTTATTCCGTTCATGGCAGGGGAATAGGCTTGCCATGTCATATTATTATTCCTAAAAGAAAGGAGTGAAACCATGAAGCGCGAGTGGAATATTCGAACCATCTATCTTTACCTGGTAAGCTTCGTGACTTTGATGATGATCATCTTCGGTACAGTACAGCTAATCCAATCTGCGGTTGCCTTTGTCTACCCTCCACCAGCTTATTACCCGGGTCCTGCTGACATCAAAATGCGGATGGCCAATGAGAAATTAGAGCCTGAGGTAATCGAAGAACAGGTCCGTTTCGAGCAAGAACGGCAGGAACAGCAAATCAAGTATGACCGTGCCCGCCGTGTAGCGGAATCCTTTTCCCTCCTCCTAGTTGCACTACCCATTTATCTCTACCACTGGAGGCGTATTCAGAGGGACGCCGGCACACCCTCCTAATGCAAGTTGACAATCAAAGCCGCACGTTTTATATAAATGTTGGCAGCACGGAGTTCTGTAAAAGTGAAAATATGCTACAACTCTCTGAATAACGTCAGGGCGACTTCGGCCATGGCCCGGTAACCCTTCCGGTTGGGGTGGGCATCATCCACAAAAAAGTCCTTTCTCCCCCAACCGGTGTCCGGGTCCAGCAGGGAGTGGTGAAAGTCCAGCAACCTTAGCCCCCGCGAAGCAGTCAGCCCCCGGTACGCCTGCCGGTAACTCTTAAGGGCTTCCGCCATGCGTGCCAGGAAAGAAGCAGGAATATCCGACCCCTGCTGGCATAGAGGTGGTGGTAAGGCAATCACCGGCAGGATGCCTGCGCGGATGGCTTGATCCACCATAACGCGAATATTTTCTTCGACCTCCGCCGCAGTTGCTCCAGCCCATGCATCATTGGTCCCGCCAAGGATCATTACCGCGCGGGGCTTTAACCGGATCACATCCCGGTCGAACCGCTCGACCATTTCGGCCGTAGTCTCCCCGTTCATTCCCTTGTTTACAGCTTTAAGACCTATGGCGCCGGCCGCCAAGTTCAACCAGGAAGCATCCGGGCCATAAGGGTAACCATAGGTAAGACTGTCGCCTATACCGACAAGGTCGATGAGAGTCAAAAACATCACTCCTCCTATGACTAATTCAACCGATGCTTCTCCAAATTCCTTTATTGCCTATGGAATTCGTTGTTTACACCACTATTCCTTCAAGTAAAGTATGAAGGGGCTACTTTGAGCCCCTTCATAAAGTCGTCTGAAAAACTACCCTGCCCTGTAGTGTTCCCGCAAGACGTGTTTGAGGATTTTTCCGGAAGCGTTTCTAGGGACGGTTTCGACAAAATGCACCACCCGGGGGACCTTGAAGTCGGCCAGTCGCTGGGAGCAGAAGTTTTTGACGTCCTCTGCCGTGGGCGAACTCCCAGGTTTAGCGACAATCACGGCTGTGACAGTCTCGCCCCAGTCAGGGTGGGGTACGCCTACCACAGCCGAGTCAGCCACTGCGGGGTGCAGGGCTAGCACGTCTTCCACCTCTTTGGGATAAACATTTACGCCGCCGGTGATGATGACATCCTTCTTGCGGTCCAGGATCCACACGTAATCATCCTCATCCTTACGAGCGATGTCCCCGGTCCACACCCAGTCGTCTTTAAGGGTTTCCCTGGTGGCTTCCGCATTTTTGTAATACCCGGTCATGTTGCTCAAGCTGTGAATGATAATTTCCCCGGCACCGCCTGGTGGCACGTCATTACCATCGGCATCCACCACCCGGATTTCGGTATTGACGGTGCCCCTCCACCCAATGCTGCCGGCCTTGGCTGCGTGCTCTTCCTGGAAAAGGGCCATGCCGTTGGGCCCGCACTCGGTAAGGCCATACACACCCATGAGGCGACCGGGAAACTTGGCCTGCACCAACTGGACGGCCTCCTTGGCCATGGGCGCGCCGCCGTATACCCAGTACTTGGCACTGGAGAGGTCATAGGAGTCAAAGTTTGGCAGCCTGGACGCAAGCAGGTACGCCACCGGCGCCCCAAAGAAGTGGGTGGCTTTTTCATTTTGGGTATAGTCAAGCATTGTTTGAGGCATGAAGTCCCCCAGCACCCCGGTGGCGCCTGCATAGACTCCCGCCAGCATAAAAAGGTTTAACGGGGCTGAATGGGTTAAGGGCATTAACAGGAGTGTCCTGTCGCCAAAGTCGATCCGGGTAAAGTATGCCATCATGGAGGCCACTGAGTGAACGGCGTTATGGGTCAGCACCACACCTTTGGGTTTGCCGGTGGTACCCGACGTGTAAAGAATCTCAGCCGTGTCATCCAAGCTGGCGGGAATGCCCATGTCCCCATTACTGTCAGTGTCGCTCAGTTCCCCGGTGGAGATCATGAACACCTGATTACCGGACTGAGTGGCTGCTTCCTGGGCCACTTTTTCCAAGGCGGGATCATAGATGATGCCCACGGAATCGCTGTTTTCCAGGATGTACGCCACTTCTCCCGCAGTTAGCCGGACGTTGACAGGAACCACCACTCCCCCTGCTTTAAGCACCGCAAAGAAGGCAATCACAAACTCGGGCCGGTTAGGGATGAACAGGGCCACTTTGCGGTCCTTTTCCACTCCGGCCTGCACCAGCCGCCGGGCCAGGGCGTTGGCCCGGGCGTTCAGTTGTCCCCAGGTGACGGTGCGGTCTGCCGGCGGGTACCTGAGGGCCGGCAGGGCCGGGTACTTCCGCGCGTTGCGTTCCAGCATATGGTGAAGGAGTTCTCCCATAAATTTTTCCTCCCTTTCAATTATTCATATACCTTTTCGTCAATAAGGTCTGCATTGGTCGCATCTGCCTCCACATCCCGCATGGTGTCGCGCCGGGTCTTCAACTGGCTATAGAACTCGTGCTGGATGATGAGGTCCATGATCTCGTTGGTGCCGGTCCAGATCATGATGAGGCGGATATCTCTCAGCATCCTTTCCACCGGGTAAACGTTTGTATAGCCGATGCCGCCCATGATTTGCATGGCGTGGTTGACCACCTCCCAGGCAGTCTCGGTGGCCAGCTTCTTGCATTCCGAGACCAGCCGCCGGGCGAGGCTGGGATCAACGCCAGTGTCCACCGCCCGGGCGGTGACATAGACCAGGCTACGGGCAGCATCAAGTTTGGTAAGGCTGTCGGCAACCTTGAAACTTACCGCCTGGAAGTCTTTGATCTTCCGGCCGAAGGCCTTGCGCTTGGTGCTGTAGCTGGTTGCCACCTCCAGGGCGGCCCTGGCCATTCCCAGGGCACCGGCAGCACTGGTCATCCGCTCGGGGATCATCATGCGGTAAAATATCTCCGCGGCGCCGTTTTCCCTGCCCAGGAGGTTCTCGGCCGGCACCCGGACGTCCTTGAATACCACCCGCCCCGCCCCGCCCCCGCGGGTGCCCATTAGACCATAGAGGTGCTCTACACGCACCCCCGTTCCCCTGTCCACAATAAATGCGCTGACGGACTGATGGGGTTGGCCGTTCGGATCGGTCTTGGCATAGACCAAAAAGTAGTCCGCGCCCTCAGCCCCCACAATGAAACGCTTCTGGCCAGTTAGATAATAGTAATTCCCCTCCCGACGGGCTATGGTGGTAGTCCCGAAAAAGTCAGAACCGCCACGGGGTTCGGTAAGGGCCTCGGCGCAGAATAACTGACCCTCCAACGTGGGCCGCAGGTACTTTTCCCTTAGTTCCGTCGTATCGAAGGCATTGATCGCCTCACCCACAATGCTGGGCATGGAGTAGAGGCAAGCAAGGCTGGTACCCAACACCCCCACTTCCTCCAGGGCCACCACCTCGTCAGCCCAATTCAGCCCGCGACCGCCGTACTCCGCCGGGAACCTCAGCCCGAGTAAGTGATCGTCTGCCAGAGACCGCACATAGTCCTTTGGAAAAATCACTTTTTCTGCATCCATGTCCAGGATGAGTTGACGACTTACCTTTTCAGCGACAAATTTCCGTACTTCCGCCCCCAGGGCTCTCTGTCCCTCGGTAAGCATAAATTCAAACACTTGTCTTTCTCCCTCCTCTCTATCTGCTTACTTTACTGAGAACCGCCCCCATTATCACCCCCCTTTTGGTGGTCTTCCAGCATGGTGAGAAAACGGCGCCGGAACTCGAGGATCTCTTCCTTCATTACAGTCAATTCGCGGATAATCTCTTCTATTTCCGCCAGTCGGCGGTCCCCGTACTCGATGGTCCGACGCAACTGTTCCTGCTCGGAGGGATCTACATCATAGAGGTCCAACATTTCTTTGATTTCGCTCAAAGAAAAACCAAAACGCTTACCCCTGAGGATTAATTTCAGTCTGGCCCGGTCCCTGGGGGTGTACAGGCGCTGCTGTACGTCATCCCGCCGGATGGGAGACAGCAAGCCGACTTCTTCATAATAGCGGATTGTCCGTGGTGTAACCCCAAACTCATCCGCCAGTTCAGAGATGGTGTACACAACGCCAGGGGTTTCCCTCATGTCCTCACCTCAAACTCGTTTTAAGAATATTCTACCGCCAGTTTACGTTAACGTCAATCTATCGATGAAAAAAATGCCCCTGGGGCGGGGCATTGATATGTCAGCGTTTATGTTGCCTTCGGGAGTTTCTTTCTCTCTTCTTCCACAAGGAGGCGGCGGAGGATCTTGCCGATCATGCTCTTGGGCAGACTATCCCGAAACTCCACCAGCCTGGGCACCTTGTACTTGGCCATTTTGCCCCTGCAGAATTCGATAATCTCCTCGGCCGTGGCTTCCTGTCCTTCTTTCAGGACGATGTAGGCCTTAACGGTCTCGCCACGGTACTCGTCCGGCACGGCAGCTACCACTGCTTCCTGTACCTTGGGATGAGTATAGAGTACTTCTTCAATTTCCCTGGGATAAATGTTATAGCCGCCCGCAATAATCATATCCTTTTTTCTGTCGACAATATAGAAGTACCCATCCTCGTCCATCCTAGCCATGTCACCGGTAAATAGCCAGCCATCTCTCAGGACAGCGGCGGTCTCATCGGGGTTTTCCCAGTAACCCTGCATTACCTGGGGGCCCTTGACCGCAAGTTCGCCGATTTCCCCCGGGGGCAGTTCTTCGCCGGTCTCCAGGCTGGCCACCTTGGCCATCGTGTTGGGAACAGGCACACCGATACTACCGGATTTGCGCAGGCCGAAAAGCGGGTTGCAGTGAGTTACCGGGGTGGTCTCAGACAGACCGTAGCCCTCCACCAGCTTGCCGCCCGTAATCTCCTCGAATTTAGCCTGTACTTCTACAGGCAGGGCAGCGCCACCGCTAATACAGGCAGTAATGGAACGCAGGTTGTATTTTTTCACTTCCGGGTAATTATTGATGGCTACATACATGGTGGGTACCCCGGGAAACAGGGTAGGCCTGTACTTATTAATGGTTTTCAGTACATCTTTGACAATAAACTGGGGCAGCAGCACCAGAGCGGCTCCGGCTTGTACTCCCAGGTTTAAGCAGGTGGTCATACCGTAGCTGTGGAAGAGGGGCAGGGCAGTCAGGATAATTTCCTTCCCCTCCTGGAGTTGGCTAAACCACGCCCTTACCTGGAGGGTATTACTCAACAGGTTTTTGTGGGTAAGCGCAGCACCCTTGGGAATTCCGGTGGTACCGCCGGTGTACATTAAAAGCGCCACGTCGCCAGGGGTATTTTCCACCTTGGGTGCCTGGCCCGGTGAATAGTGCTTTAAGAGGTCTTGCAACAGGTGGGTTTGTCCGTCTCTGGCGATTGCCACCCGGTGACCATCCTTTTTCTCCTTCAGCAAAGTAAACAGGACCTTTAGCAATGGTGGAAAATACTCCTTGATGTTTGTTACAATAACGTGCCGGAGATTGGTCCTGGCCCGCACTTTCTGGACAAGCGGGTAGAATTTGCTCAAGGTTAAGATGACTTCAGCACCCGAGTTTTTTAACTGGGATTCCAGCTCCCTTTCCACATAAAGGGGATTGGTAGGAACGATGATGCCGCCGGCCTTCAGTACCCCGTAATAGGCAAAGACGAACTGGGGGCAGTTAGGCAGGTGGATGGCCACCCGGTCGCCTTTTTTTATGCCCAGGCTCGCCAAAGCTGCGGCAAAGGTATCCGCCAGGTCTTTGATCTGCTTGTAGGTCATCCTAGCTCCCATAAAGATAGTGGCGGTTTGCGACGGCATCTTGCGGCCTGTTTCCTCCAATGCCCGGTGCATGGGAATATCCGGGATAACCACCTCAGCCGGAACTGATTTTTCGTAGTGATTTTGCCAAGGCTTGGACATGTTAACCCCTCCTTTCCGGTTCCTTGTTGATAGACTACCGCTAACCATAATGCAAACTTCTGGCTTATCAAACACCCCCTCTTTTTCCATACCATCTTACCGCTGCTTGATTATTCCCACTTTTCCAGGTACAGAAGAACAAGTATAGCCCACCAATTTCCATGGCAATCCGGGAGGTCTGCCGGAAAGTGTCAATGCCCAAAATCCCGAGGCGGAACTCTGTCGATCACCTTTCCCAGTAAAAGTGTATTCTTATCTTTCATGTTTTCTGACTTTTATTGTTGGAGCAGCAACAAGCCTGATATTGCCGTTGGCTGCCTTATCCTTTTTTATCTGATGAATTCTTGTTACTGGGACACCCAACTCCGCAACAACAATAAAATTACCGGTAATCCTAAGTGCACAGGAATTTTGATAATTCATAGAAATTGTGATAGAAATATTCGGCAATGAATAAAGATATTCCTTCTTCGTGAATGAATCTTCATTCAATATTTTGCGCATCAAAAGTTAGGCCCTGCCAGAAAAAAGGATGGCAGGGCTGCTGAACTCTATTTTCTTTTCTTTTTTTGGGAACCGCTCGTGGCCAGGATCTGAGGCAGGTCCTTGAAAGGGAAAAAACCGAAGTCCCGGTAGTGGTTGCTAAAGTCTACGCACTGGTCAAGACCCAATCTAAGCATGACGGCAAAGCTGGTAGCATCCGTATAACTGTAAAGTTTTTGCGGGTTCTTTTTCAGGATCTCCCTTGCTACATCCTCGTCATACTCCATGACCCGCTCAATGTTCAGTTCCTGGGTAACCTCCAACCACTGGCAGGCTTGATGGTAGCCCAGTTCCCGCAACACCAGATTATAGGTCTCAGCTACCACCATGTTGGTGGTAACCAGTCTCCACCGGTCCCTGGCGAGTTCGGTAAAGAGATCCCTGGCTTTCCGGTGCTGGCTGTCATTGCTCGCAAAACAGGCGTAAAAAGCTGAAGTATCAACGAAGATAACCTGTTCCTTGATAGTATTAGGTATCCTGAGAACCATGGCTCCCACTCCCGGCAACCTTTAAGTACTGGTCATGCTGCTGGGCAACATCGGGGCGCCTGCCTTCCCCCATACCCATCATCTGCAGCAGAGGGTGGGCCAAAGTGAACGGGCGCAAAGGCTTAACCCGGTGCATCTCGATCCACCCGTCCCCCATGTAGAACTCCACCTCATCATCCTTTTTCAGCCTGGAATTCTGCATGACCTCGTCAGGGAGTACGATAATACCGTCCCCCAGCATTTTAATCTTGTAGCTACGACCTGTCATCATGCTTTCACCTCACTGATGCTTTAGTACTTTTCCTGGATAAGGATTCGCTCAACGCAAACGTGATTCCTGCCGTTAAACGGCCATCCGACAAAGGCTCCCAGGTTTAGTACAACATTCCCACACTTCTACCTTAACCAACATTGTACCTACTAGATGTTGGTTGGAATGTCGGAAAAGCAGCACCTAAGACGATCAGGCAGAGGGTCAAAGCAACATTTTAGCGAGCCATCAAGCAGGAGGTTGCCCCGCCGGCCTCAGCTAATCCTGCTAGTTTTTCAAGTAATTCTATCAGGTAACGGGCATCATTATCCCCCAGGGATTCCAGGAGACCAGCCAGGCGACGGTGCCGGTCGCTTTTCATTTTCTGTAATAAACAGTGCCCTTCGGGGGTAACGTCTAACAATACCACCCGGCGGTCATTGGTACCCTGTCGACGGGAAATCAAACCCTGGGCCAGGAGGGTATCGGCTAAACCGGTTACCGCTGCGGGTGTAACTCCCAGCAACCCGGACAGATCGGATACCCGGGAAGGCCCTTTAATGTGCAGGAGATGCATTAAAAACATCTGTGCCCCGCTCATCCCCTGCGGGTTCTGACCCCGTCCTACTTTCAGGTAAGAAACCAGCAGATGCAACTGGCGGTCCATTCTGGCTGCCAGGTCTAGCATTTCATTACCCATCCTTACCCCTCCTTAAGCATTTTCCGGTTCCGGTTCCCCCTTCCCGGGAAACGGCTCATGAGTTACTCCCGGGTGATTCTTCTTCCGCAAAGGAATTTCTTTTAAAAAGAACCCTGCCACTAATCCTGCTGCCGTTACTACCGTCGCCACCAGGAATACCTCGTGAATGGAGGTTGCCAGTGCCTGGCGCAAGCCAGCCCGGAGTCCTTCCAGGCCGGGGTCCGTCAGTCCCTGCATACCGCCACGGCTGAGGATTACCTGGGGGTTAAATTTATATCCTAACTGGTCCAGAGTTCCGGTAGGCAATACCTTAACCAGTTCACGGTTGAGGCGACCGCTCATCAGCGTTCCCATCACCGCTACCCCTACTGTACCCCCAATACTGCGGAAGAACTGGATTGAAGAAGTGGCCACACCTAACTGGCTGTAAGGCAAAGCGTTCTGTACCACCAGGATGTAAATGGGCATGGTTACACCCAAACCAATACCCAGGACGACCATGTTAAACACCACTTCACCGTGAGTGGAATTTACGCCCATCCTGGACAATAGGAACATTCCGGCTACCACGAAGACCAGTCCCCCGATACTGATGTAACGGTAACGCCCCCAGCGCGAAAGCATCTGGCCGCTGACAGCGCTGGACATCACATTTGCCAGCATCATCGGAGTCAAGACCAGACCCGAACTGGTAGCGCTGGAACCGATAACCCCCTGGATATACAGGGGGAGAAACATCATGGAACCGAAAAGGCCAACACCGGTCAAGAAAACAATCACAGCGGACAGAGTAAAAATTGGGTTTTCGAACAGCGAAAAAGGCAACAAGGGCTCACGGGCTTTCCTTTCAATAAGGCTGAAGGTTGATAGCATCACCGCTGATACCACCAACAAGCCCAGCACCCTGGGTGACCCCCAAGCATACCCCTGGCCGGCCCAGGATAGGGCTAGCAGGAGAGGAACCGCACCCAGCACAAGAGTATATGCCCCGGCGTAGTCCACCCGCCGGTCCTTCCCGCCTTCCACCCGGGGCAAGCCCTTCCACAGCACGGCCCAAGCCACCAGCCCCACCGGCAGGTTGATGTAAAACACCCACCGCCAGGAGAGGTGGTCAGTAAAATACCCACCGACCAGCGGCCCGATGATGCTGGCCAGTCCGAATACCGCTCCAAAAACTCCCTGCCACTTGCCCCGTTCCGCCGGCGGGAAGATATCCCCGATAGTTGAAAGGGCGCTCGCCATCACCATCCCGGCCCCGATCCCTTGAAATCCGCGAAATGCAATTAGGTGTTCCATAGTACGCGAGATACCGCAAAGCCACGAACCTGCCAGAAAGACCGCTATCCCAGCCAGAAAAACAGGCCGGCGCCCGTAGATATCGGACAGCCTGCCAAATACCGGTATCGCCACGGTGGACGCCAGCATGTAAGCGGTAAATACCCAGCTGTACAGTTCCAGTCCTCCCAGGTCGGCTACTACCTGGGGCAGAGCGGTATTAACCACCGTCTGGTCCAGGGCAGCAGTCAGCATGGCCAGCAAGACGCCGGCCATCACAATCATTTTCTCCCTTTTTCCTTCCACTAAAAACTCTCCTTCCAACCTCATGGATGTTTTAGTTTCTAAACAATTTAGTTTCTATAATACTCCTCTGGCCGGCCTGTGTCAAGAGACAATGCCAGATAATAACGAGGAAGCCTCCTGGTCGGAGCAGGAGGCTTCTACAAGACATCGAGGATTGAATTTATCCCGGTAATTAATAAAATCTCTTTTACAGCGGATCCTCACCCCATACCTTGAGGGTGACCTTAGGAGGGATCAGGCCGCAGATCTGGGCATGGGCATAATACCGCAGCAGTGCCTTCCTGTATGCCTGGTCGAACTCCAACTTGAGGCCACCGTAATATCTTTCCACAGCTTCAGGTTCCAACTGGTACCGGTTACGGGCTTTTTCCATCAGGCGGGGCATGTTTATTACGGCCAGGTTCTTGCACGCCAGCAGCGCCTTACTGATGAAGTCTACCTGGACGGGATACTGTAGAGCGAACTCTCGCCGTGCCACCCACAGGGCGTACACCATAGGTTCAGTAGTAAATTCCTTCCATGTGGCGGCAAGATCCAGAACATGCAACCCGGGCATTTCCTTCTGCCCCACCATAGCCCTTGGGCCAAATAAGAGCACCGCATCGGCTTCCTTAAGCATTTCCGCCAGGCTGCCGCTTCCAGTGATATAATTAACACTCATTTCGAAGTAATGGTCAATGAGGATCTTTAACAGAACAACGGAGGTAACCGCGGACACCGGTACACAAATAGTCTTCCCGACCAATTGGTGCACCGGTACTTTGCTGAGGAGAAGAATATGGGACGCCGGCCCATCGGCACTGATGGAGAGATCGGGTAGGATAACACACTTCTGATAATGCCGGGCATATTCAATAGAAGGTAGTGGGGCAATATCCAGTTCCCCTGCGAAAAACTTCCGGTGCAGTTCCAGGGACTTGCCTTTGACCAGTTCCACACCGAAACGGTCTTCATCCGAGCCGAGGGCCTCGATGATCGGGAGGTAATCCAGGCTTTCCACCACACCTAAACGGATCGTTGTCATCTCTCTTTCCCTCCCCTTCCATCTATCGAGATATAACGCATGTGTCCAGATTCCTTTACAGAGAATTATAATAATATGAGTTTTCATAAAACCTACCGACTAGTTATTCGACAAGGGCACGCAATATTCCTTTGGTAACCGGCTGGTTTCCTGGATAAGTCGAAACTCAGAGTAATACTTCTAAAAGGGTAAAAACAAACATAGTAAGGCTGAGGTAGCTGTTGACGTTGAGGAAGGCTACCCCCAACTTGGAGAGGTCCTGGGGGGAAATCAGCCGGTGTTCGTAAATTAATAGACCGGCTGCTGCCACCACTCCAACCCAGTAGAAGAAGCCTAGCCCCAAGTAAAGCCCGACCCCTGTCAGAGCAATGGTAGCCAGTGCGTGCATCAAGCGGGAAACATGCAGGGCAACGGGCATGCCGAACCGGGCAGGAATGGAGTGGATCCGGTGATTCATGTCAAACTCGTAGTCCTGGCAAGCATAGATAACGTCAAATCCGGCCACCCAGAGACCCACCGCCAGTCCCAGAATAACCCCCGGCAGGTCGACGGAACCGGTGATAGCCACCCACGCCCCCAGCGGCGCCAAACCATCCGCCAGCCCCAGCACCAAGTGACAAGCCCAGGTCCACCGCTTGGTGTAAGAATAGACTACCAGGATCAACACCGCAATAGGCATCAACTGGACGCACAGGATGTTCAGTCTACTGGCGGATATGTATAACAAGGCAAAGGAAGCCAGGGTATATACCCACACCTCCGCCACCGACAAGAGTCCTTGGGGTAAAGCCCGGCTGGCGGTGCGGGGGTTTAGGGCGTCGATGTGCCGGTCGATCAACCGGTTTAAGGACATGGCCGCTGTACGCGCCCCTACCATGGCCATGGTAATCCAAAATAACTGGGCAAGGGTGGGCATGCCCCTCACAGCCAGGAAGGCACCAAGGTAGGCAAAGGGTAAGGCGAACACGGTATGCTCGAACTTGATCATCTCCAGGAAAACGCGCATCTTATAACCCATACTGTGTCCACTTCCTGTCGACAATCGCCTTGATCTCATCGGACATGACGATATCGTCCGGCCACTCGCGGAGGTGCCCCTCTTCCTTCCACTTCCGGGTTGCATCGATGCCCATCTTGGCGCCATAATGGGGCAGCGGCGAGGAATGGTCCAACGCGTCCAGGGGACCATCTACAACCAACACATCGCGGCGGGCGTCGATGTTATTGGAAACCCGCCAAAGTACTTCTCTAAGATCGTGTACGTTGACATTCTCGTCTACGACGATGATCAATTTGGTGAACATCATCTGGCCAAGGCCCCAGAGGGCATTCATCACCTTTTTCGCATGGCCGGGGTAACGCTTTTTAATGGAAACGATCGCACAGTTGTGGAACACTCCCTCCGGCGGGAGGTTCATATCGACTATCTCTGGAACGGTTAGTTTTAACAGGGGTAGGAAGATCCGCTCAGTGGCTTTGCCGATATATGCGTCTTCCATGGGCGGCCTGCCCACCACGGTAGCTGGGTAAATGGGATCCTTCCGGTGGGTGATACAGGTGACATGAAATACCGGGTAGTAATCCGCCAGGGAGTAGTAGCCGGTATGGTCGCCAAAAGGGCCTTCCAGCCGATGCTCGGCGGGATCCACGTAACCCTCGATGATTACTTCCGCATTAGCCGGAACCTCAATGTCTACAGTGACGGCCTTCACCATCTCCACCGGGGCCTTTCGAAGAAAACCTGCGAACAGCATCTCGTCGATTGCCTTGGGCAGAGGTGCGGTGGCGGCATAAGTCAGAGCGGGGTCGTCTCCAAGGGCTACCGCCACTTCGATGCGTTGTCCCTTTTCCCCACTCTTCCGGAAATCCTCAGCTGCGTCCTTATGCAGGTGCCAGTGCATACCGGTAGTACGCTCATCGTAAATCTGCAGGCGGTACATCCCTACGTTCCTGGCTCCCGTTTCCGGATCCTTTGTAAATACCTGAGGTAGAGTGATAAACCGCCCCCCATCCTGGGGCCAGCACTTCAAAGCCGGTAGTATACGTAACGAAGGGTTGTCCTTAATGATAACCTCATGGCAAGGAGCTCTCTTAACAGTCTTGGGCAGGTACGATGCCAGTTGGGCTAATTTTGGCAGGAATTTGAGCTTGTCCAACAACCCCTGGGGAACCTCGGGGGGCTGAAACAGTGAAGAGAGTTCCTCTGCTATGTCGTCCAGGCTCTCTACGCCCAGGGCTAGGGCCATTCGCTCTTGGCTGCCCATGGCGTTGGTGAGAACCGGCATGGAGGACCCTTTCACCTTTTCGAACAACAATGCCGGGCCGTACTGTTTGCAAACCCGGTGAGTAATTTCGCTGATCTCCAGGACGGGGTCAACCTCTGTTGCAACCCGCTTCAGCATTCCCCTGGATTCCAGTGTACTGATGAAGTCTCTAAGGTCTTTATAAGCCATCCGCTTCCCCTCCTGGCTTTGTCCCCACGTGCACTGCAACAACGCCACCCGTCAACTCGTAGCAACGGGCATCCTCCATACCTAACCGGGCAAATAGCTGCCTGATCTCTTCCTGGTGAGGAAACAGTTTAAGCGACTTTGGCAACCAGTTGTACGGGCCAAACCGGCCAATGCCCAAACGGCCCATCAATGGTACTATCCCGTCGAAATACAGGTAGTAGAGTTGTTTGAAGAAAGGAGCCGAGGGTTTAGCCAGTTCCAAAGAGATCACCCTGCCTCCCGGCCTGACCACCCTCAGCATCTCCCGGACCACCTGTTCGATATCAGGGACATTCCGTAAGGCGAAGCCAATGGTGGCACAGTCAAAAGCGTTATCGGGAAACGGGAGGTCCATGGCGTTTCCCTGCACCAGGTCAATAATCGGTTGGTACCGGGTCCCCTTTAAGTTCCTATCCGCCACCTCCAGCATGTTTTCGCAAAAATCCAGGCCGGTTACCCGGCCCCCTGGCCCCACTACCTTAGCGATTTCCATGGCAAACATGCCGGTACCACAGCACACGTCCAGACCGCTGCCACCCGGTTTTAAGCCCGCCTGTTGGACGGCAAAAGACCGCCACGCCTTGTGACGGTTAAAACTAATCAAGGTATTCATCAGGTCGTAGCGGTGAGCAATGGCGGAAAACACTGCGTGTACGTATTCTTCCTTGGAGCGGTAGTTTTCCATGTTCAAGTCTCATTATCCCCCAATACCTAAACTACTGCAGCGCCGGCGAATCTGCCAGCCACCGGAGCAACTATCCTTAGCAAGTCTTGCAGCCACTGTGTTTCCGCCTGTTCAGGCAACATCCGCAGGTTTTCCTCCGCCTTGGCCAGGTAGGTATCAACCGGAAGGTTCCATTCCGTCTCCCGCTTGGCACCCCAGGCCATTCCCAGGTTCAACCCGAACTCGCTCAGCAATGCAATGTGATGGTTGGCTGCTCCCGCCAACTGGGCGCCGATAGCACAAGATTCCCTTAACAGCGAGGCTTTCTCTTTGGCCACTATCTCTTTGGCCACTACCTCAAGGTAACTTGCCGGGGCGGCAGTACCCTGTTTCCGGTTTTCATAACGCAGGATGCCACCCTCATGGATGTCACAGATAGCCTTGGACAGAGGTGCCAGCCACTGTAAACCCTCATGGTCACACAGGCAGGCAAAGAACTTGGCATAAATATAATCCCCAATTAACACCGGAAAGGCGGGGTCCTGGCAGCATAACCGGTGGGTATGGGTGGCCAGGTTAATGAATTGTACCACGCAGGCCATGGACTGCACCCTACTACCGCGAAAACCCATGGCACGGGCGGAGAGGATCAGGGCAGCGGGATAAATGTATTTTTCCATAGGATCCAACTCCATGGGCACAAACCGGGAAACGTGCCCTGACCTCATCTTCATGTCCTTTTCCATTTGTTGCTGCATCTGCTCCAATTCGTGCCGGATCATACTAAAAGGACCAACGGCCATCAGACTTGGCCTCCTTACAATATTAGGTAGCAGCAAAGCTCGCCATTTAGAACATATTCTCGACACTGCAGAAAATTCCTGCCTTAGTTGTTATCTGCGGCCAGAAAATACTAAAGCCTTACATCCACTATGGCTGTAAGGCTTAGCTACTCCTTGCACCTGTTCAAATGTCTCCGCATGAAATCGGATAAAATAAATATCCCTCCTATAAATTTACCACTAACTGGTGCGGAGGCGTTTTGATACCCCGTTCAATCTCTGTGGCGCTAACCTGTTCCGCCTTAAAGTGCCTGGTAAGGTAGTTGCAGGCGTCCCACGGGTTTACCCGGTCACCACAGGTGAATACGTCAACGGCGGCATATCCCAGTTCAGGCCATGTATGAATAGCGAGGTGCGACTCGGAGATAACCACCACACCGCTAACACCCTGAGGGCTGAACTTGTGGAACACAAATTCGCGAACCTCCGCGCCCGCTTCCAAAGCGGCATTAACCATAATCTCCTCAACCCGTTTGATGTCGTTCAAGATTTCGAAATCACATCCGTAGATTTCCGCCAAAATGTGCCGGCCCAATGCTTGCAATTATCATTCCTCCCTTGACATATCAGATTCCATGTGCCCTACCAATCAAATCCCATTTTAAGCCCATTGTGATCCGTTGTCAACAATATATTTTATGGAGATGATACCTATTACGCCGCCTCCTTTTCGCGGATGGCCAGGTGTATTAATGGAGCTGCCCCGTAGATCATCATGGTTGCCGCCGCCACAATTCCCGAATCATTGAAGACCAGTGCGGTTAAACCCGCCACCATCACACCAAGGAAGCCGTGGGACAGGTAAGGGTAACTCCGGCGAATGCTGGTGAACACACCCACAGGCCGGTAAAAAAGGACCGCTGTGGCTGCCAGGGTCACCAGGAACACCCGGCTCCAGATGGTGTAGCGGATAAGTTTCAGGTTCATCGACACCTTCCGGCTGATAATGGGCAATACTGCTCCCATTCCCTCGCTTCTTACCATTGCGGCAGTACGCCCCAAGTGGGATTGAACCTCCGCGTCGCGGCTCATATCAATCACAGCAAACGCCACCAACAACGCCACCCCTCCCACCGCTAAGGAAAAGATCTGGCGTTGGGAAAACCTGGCTCCTCTCATGGCCAGCAGGGTAACGCTGAAGCCAGTCAGGGCTGCCACGGTACCTCCCACATTACTGCCATGCCTCGGGGAGACGAGGAGGTATATGATCCCCACCATCAACGCCACTAACAGCGGGTACGCAACCCCGCGGTGCCGGGGAAGCAATTGATATAACCCGCTGGCACCTATCAAGGTAGCACCCAGCAGCACACCCATAAATTCATTGCCCATTCCGTAATACCGCGCCCCTGACATTGGATCGTACCCCAGGGTAGAGTTCTGCATCAACGGAGCTCCTGCCAGCAGGTCCCCCACAAGAGCTAAAGCGGTAGCCAATCCCAGCAGGACAAAAGCCCACAAATCCCTCCCGAGAAATTTAACAGCCGCCGCTACTACCAGCAGAGTAATCATGACAGCTACAACAGCATATTCAATATATCCGTATTGGGTCACTCCCCCCATAGCTAAAAGACTTAGAGGAACGGCCATGAGTCCCAGGAGGACAGGTGTGAAGTAACGGAGCACCCTGGCCTTGGTAAACATACTGGCTAGCGCCGCCGCCACCACAATTATTTGCAGGATCACATAAGGTTTTACCACCAAGGGCCTCACGTGGTAGGTAAAAACCATTCGCCGGTTGAGCTCCAGGAGCCAGGAAAAGGTGTCAGCCACCCCGGGGGGAGGCGCGATCCCTCGAACAGGTAGGCCTACCATTTCCCCTGGAACCCCCAACCCCAAAAAATTTAAAATCGTTGGAGCGATGTCCATATTGCTGATGATCCCGGTCCTCCGGGTACTCCCGCTGGTTAAGAGCCCTGAAGTGATCGTTTCTCCCACAACCAGTACCGGAGCCATCAAGTTCTTCCTGTCGATAGCCTGCTGGGGCGGCACGATGCTTGCAATAATAAGCAGTGATCCGGAAGACGCCGTCCGTTGGGCCAACCGTCCAAGGAATGCGTCTGTTTCCCTGAGAATACGGTCCTGTTCCCTGGTTACCACACCCTGCAGGGCGCTGTCCCTTACCTTTTCGAGCCGGGATGTATCTCCCAGGTCTATCACTACCAGGCCGGCACCCTTTGCCACTACCCGGTCATACACTGCAAGGAGGCGGTGATGATCGGTTCGCCATTCAAGCAAGCCGCCTGGTTCCCGGCGGAGCAGGTTCCCACTGACATCGCCGAAGTCCACCAACCCGTTAGAGTCCATGGCTATAAGGCTCGCCTGGCGATGCGTCTCGGTGGGTAGATCGGCATTACCAAGGGCAGCGGTAGTCATCCCCACCTCGTGCAGCGCGCTTCCCAGTGCTCCTGGATGGGCGCGTGAACCCACGGCTGAGTTGGCATGGAGAAGGGAAGCTATACCCAGAAAAACCACCCCTTCAGGCGGGGCGGGTCTACCGGTACGACGAAAATACGTGGTACCCGCGGATTCTTCAAAGTATACTTCATCGCTATTAAATGCCAGGTTTCCGTCTTTTCCGGCTACCGCCACCTTGCCGGCCCCCAGGGTGGCGCTTCCATTCTCGGAGTTGCGCGGGCCGGCGGTGTTAGTGTTCATCAAGCCCAACGCTCCCTTACGGATCAATCCGGCCAGAAGCGGCATGCGTTCAGGGGACAGGTGTTCCAAGGTCAGGCGGTCCATCACCACCAGCGTAACGTGCCGGCCAGTCATGCTCCAGGCTCCGGCGTAGTCAGGGTTTAAAACAAGAGCCAACACCAGCACCGCAATCCAGGATAGTTGGCGATAGCGGGGCATTCTCTTCCCTGCCTGATGCTTCATCCTGTCGATCTTTCACCCCTACCCGTCAGTCTTTGCATCTATGTCCGAGGTATAGCGACCATGGGAGAAGGCAGGGAACAACCCTTTTCGTCGAAGCAGCTCCACATATAATTCCTGGGTCCGCCCTACCGCCGACCTGACCTCAAAGCGTTCCTCCACCGCCTGCCGGGCTCGTCTTCCCATTCGCTCGGCCCTTAAAGGGTAGGCCAGCATCTCCAATACCGCCCCGGCAAGAAGGCGGTAATTTCCCGCGGGTACTAACAACCCTGTTTCGCCGTGAACTACCACCTCCGTGAGCCCTCCCACCGCAAAGGCCACCACCGGACGTCGTGCCGCCATCGCCTCAAGGGCGGTGATGGAAAACCCCTCACTGGTACTGGGAATTACCAGCACATTAATTACAGGCAACAAGCAGGGCACGTCATCCCGCCAGCCGGCGAAAACCGTGAAACGTTCAATACCCAAATCCCGCGCCAAATGTTCCAGCATGCGACGCTGAGGTCCGTCCCCCACGATCAGGAACTGAGCAAAGGGTATTTTTTCTCGAATAAGCACAGCGGCGCGGAGAAAAAGTTCCACGCCTTTTTGCGGGATCAGGCGGGCAACCACTCCCACTATCGGAAACTGCGGGTCTAATCCCAGTTCCTTGCGCTTTTTTCCGCAATCTACCATCCCCAGGAAGCGGGTAAGGTCAACCCCGTTGGGTATTGCTGTAACCCGATCCGCGGCCACCCGCTCGACCTCCACCATGTGCCGGGCGAGGGCCTGGGATACGGCGATCAGTTGGTCGGTATGTTTCGCAAGGTAGCGGTTAACTTTATTGTATATTGTTTTCTGCCATACGGGTACAGCAGAATCCGCTATAAAGTTGTGGGCAGTGACCACCACCAAAGGAACCCCTGCCCACCGGGCGGCCAGCCAGCCTATTAACCCCGCCTTAGCTCCATGAGCGTGCACCACTTGTACCTGCTGTTCCACCATCAAACGCTGCAAGGTCTTGGCACACAACCAATCCATGCGGGGGCGAAACTCTCCTCGCAGATTCACGGGAAAAAACCGGATGCCCGGTAGGCGGAAGTCTTCCACCATGCCCGGCATGTCGGGGCACGCCACCATCAGGTTGAACCGGTCATGGTCGGTGTATTGGAGGAGGCACCTGACATGAACCCTGATGCCGCCTTCCGCCGGGCGGACAACGTGCATCACGTTGACTGGCTCCAAGGTCTTCACCACCCTAGCGGGCATTCGTTGATAATATAACCGCTGTCATGCATATAATATGCAATTTGTCTTAAGCAGGCACCAAACAGCGGATTCAGCGGACCCGAATGAAAAAGGCTTCACTGGACTATTTCATGTCCAGGAAGCCTTTCAGTATTTACTAAACAAATAAAAATGGTCGGAGCGACTGGACTTGAACCAGCGGCCTCTACCACCCCAAGGTAGCGCTCTAGCCAAACTGAGCTACGCCCCGACTTTTCTTTGGGGTTTTCCCGACAAGGAGTATTTTAAAGGATTTCGGGACCGATGTCAAGGCAAGGTTCACGGTATATTTTTCTCGCCTTTTCAATTCAAAATTTGCAGGTAAGATCGCAGAGTCATCAGTTATAATGGTAGTAAATTATATGCAACAAAAAGGAGCCGGGGGAATGACGGAATACTTGCGAGTAGTGATTGAGGCGGAAGATCGGGTAGGCATGACACTGGACATACTTCGGGTGATTTACGATTTTCAACTGAACATTGTCTCCATGGAAGTGCACCCACAGGTTGTTTACGTTAAGCTGGCCTGTACGTCCCCTAACCGGTGGGAGCAGTTGGTGGATGCCTTGACACGGGTTCCTGGGGTAGACAGCGTTGGACAAGTAGAATTCTTGCCCTCGGAGCGGAGGGAACAGCAGATGAAGGCGGTACTGAACTCGGTAAGCGAGGGCATCATCGCGGTGGATAACAAAGGGGAAGTCACCCTGATTAACCCTGCGGCAGAAAGGATCCTGCAGTGTCCGGAGTCTAAGGCCCTGGGGCGGCCGGTGCAAGAAGTCCTCTCCCCGGATGTACCCATGCTTAAAGCCTTGGCCGATGGCAAAGGTTACGATCACGAAGAGATCTTGATCAACACCCCGCGGGGCCGCAGCCACTACATCACTACCGGCCGCTCAATGCAGGACGAGAAGGGACGTATCACCGGAGTAGTGGCTGCCTTAAAGGACATGTCGCAGGTAAGGGATCTGGTTTACTCCATCACCAGGCCCTCCATGATCACCTTTGACGCGATCATCGCCCGGAGCCAAGTCATGAAAAACATGATCAACCTGGCCAGGACAGTGGCCAAGTCGGATTCCACCGTATTGATTCGAGGAGAAAGTGGAACCGGCAAGGAACTGTTCGCCCGGGCACTCCACATGGCCAGCCCTCGAAAGCATAAGCCCTTTGTCCCGATTAACTGCGCTGCCCTCCCGGATTCCTTGCTGGAAAGCGAACTCTTCGGCTACGAAGAGGGAGCCTTCACCGGGGCCCGCAAGGGCGGCAAGCAGGGCCTATTCGAGTTCGCCCATCAGGGCACCGTCTTTCTGGATGAAATAGGGGAACTTTCTCCCCACCTGCAGGTCAAGTTATTAAGGGTACTCCAAGACGGCAAGGTACGAAGGATAGGCGGCAAAGAAGAATTCCCCGTCAACGCCCGGGTAGTGACCGCTACTAACCGCAATTTAGAGGAAATGCTCCGTCAGGGGACTTTTCGAGAAGATCTTTACTACCGCCTGAATGTGATTCCCCTATTTCTGCCGCCTCTCAGGGAGCGAAAGGAGGACATCCCTTTTCTGGTAGAGAGCTTTATCTCCAAGTTGAATGCCCGGCTGGGCACTTCCGTCAAGGGTATATCTCCCGAGGCGACAGGAAAACTGATGGGTTACGCCTGGCCCGGGAACGTACGGGAACTAGCCAACGCCATCGAGCGGGCTATCAACCTGGCGGGTAACAGTGAGGTACTGGAACCGTCTCACCTAATAATCACCTCAGGGGAGATGTACCCCTACCCGCTGGCGGCAAAAGATGCGCGGGGAAAGGAAAACTCACCGGCAGGAAACCCGTCTCAAGTTTTGTTCCTGGCGGAACAAGTGGCGGAAACCGAAGCACAGGCGTTGAAGCAGGCCCTGGCTATATACAAGAGTTCCCGCCTGGCCGGCAAGGCGCTGGGTGTATCACACACCACCGTCCTAAAAAAAATGAAACGGTACAGATTGAACGATTTGGAAGCATAAGTTTCCAGCACGGAAACCTGTGCTTCCGGTTTTAGCAAAAAATCGGAAGCATTAGTTTCCAAGCGACTTGTTCTTTACAGTAAGGAATTTTGTAAACCTCGCAATTTCAAACCAATCCGGGGCTCAGGGCTCTCCTCTCGTAGATGGCATAAGTTTTGCAATAAAAGCAGTTAGACTAGCTGTTCTGCAGGAGGGGAACTTCGTGGAAAAACAACCTAAAAAATACGGCTTCGCTACCCGGACTATTCACGCGGGCCAGCACCCCGACCCGAAGACCGGGGCCCTGGCTACACCCATCTATCAAACCTCCACCTTCGTCTTCCCTAGCGTAGACCAGGGAGCTGCCCGCTTTTCCGGCGAGGATCCCGGTTACATCTACACCCGGATCGGGAACCCCACTCAAGCGGCTCTGGAAGAAAAGATAGCCGCTCTGGAGGAGGGCGAGGCCGCCCTGGCTTTCGGGTCCGGAATGGCGGCGATTACCGGTACTGTACTGGCCCTGGTGGCAAGCGGCGACCACCTGTTGGCGGATGCAACCCTTTACGGCTGTACCCATTCCTTCTTTAGCCACCTCTTATCAAAGTTTGGGGTGGAGGTCACCTTTATAGACATGGCTGACCCCAAGAATGTGGAGCGGGAATTGCGAGAAAATACCAGAGTCGTGTATTTTGAAACGCCCGCCAACCCAACCATGAAACTTGTTGACATGGCGGCGGTTTCCCGTTTGGCCCACCGGGCGGGAGCCCGGGTGGTGGTGGATAACACCTTCATGTCCCCCTACTTCCAGCAACCCTTAAACCACGGGGTAGACGTAGTGGTACATAGCGCCACCAAGTTTATCAGCGGTCACGGGGATGTCATCGCCGGCGTGGCGGTAGGGTCCAAAGATTTTCTTGATGCAGTCCGGGTCTCCACGCTAAAAGACATCGGAGGAGTGATCAGTCCCTTTGACGCCTGGTTGCTCCTCAGGGGTTTAAAAACACTGGTGGTACGAATGGAGCGGCATAACCAGAATGCAATCCAGGTGGCCCGGTTCCTTGAATCCCACCCCCTGGTGGAGTGTGTACATTATCCCGGCCTGGCTTCCCACCCACAACACGAACTTGCCAAACGTCAAATGGCAGGGTTCGGCGGGCTGATTTCTTTCGAACTCAGAGGCGGGCTGGAAGCGGGCAAGCGAATGCTGAACAGCGTGCGGTTATGCCACCTGGCGGTCAGTCTTGGGGACGTGGACACCCTCATCCAGCACCCCGCTTCTATGACCCACTCAGCAGTCCCGCGGGAGGAACGATTGAGGGCAGGGATCTCCGACGGATTGATCCGGCTGTCAGTAGGATTGGAGGACGTTGCGGATATCATCGAGGACCTTAACCAGGCCCTGGCGAAAAGCACTTTGAAGAAAGCAATCAACTCTTGAATATCCGGTAAGTAGGCGGCGGGCTATGGTACACCAAACCATAGTCCGTGTTTTTTGCTTTATTTCCTTGCATTTTTCTTGCATTTCGTTTGTATATATGGAATTTTTCGTAGTTTTAAATTACATTATAATTAAAGAACCATATCACAGGCTTGGAGGTGAAGTGGGCCATGACTGATCGCTGCCGCGAGAAAGAACCCGTGCCGGCCAGGGTAAAGGTCAGAAGGTCTAGCAAAGGTTTTTTCCGGTCGGTTACGACCCAGGTTGACGTCCAGATCGTGCTGCTGAAAAAATCCGGAATGACTCCTACCCTCATCCGGCTGGGTAAAGCCGCTTCTTCCCGCTTTGCCATGGAACAGTGGTCCAAGCGGGTTGCCGATGCCCCCAGGGTTTACAAAGGTATTCCGATCAAGTATAACGAATCGAAATTACTGGGAGCGGCAGTGGAAGGCAAACCTAGACTGGGGCGGAAGTGCCTCTCATTACTCCGGTCCCTTTGGGTCCGTANNTGGTCTACGAGTACTGCCCCGCCATTAGCCAACGTTTACACCATTTTTTCGAGAGCCACCTTCACCTGCTCGGGCTTCACGACGGGAACAAACTAGATCTTGACCGGATGCAAAGGCAGTTCGTGGCGCAACACCCGTACCACATCTTCTGCCACCACCCTGCCCATGGCAGCTATTGCTTCGTAAGTCGCCCCGGAGATGTGGGGTGTCAGCACTACATGATCCAGTTCTACCAGAGGGGAACGAGCCTCCATCGGTTCCTGTTCAAACACGTCCAGCCCGGCCCCGGCGATGCGCCGCTCCTTCAATGCCCAGTCAAGCGCAGCTTGATCCACCAACCCTCCCCTGGCGGTATTGACTAAAATTGCCTCTGGTTTCATCAGGGCCAGTTCCCGTTTTCCGATAATTCCCCTGGTTTCCGGAGTCAGGGAGAGATGCAGGCTGACAAAATCAGCACCCTGCAGCAGGCTGTCCAGCGGGGCGTACTCTAACCCCAATTCCTTCTCCAAGTCCTCCCTGCGTGTACGGTTATGGTACAGCACTCGCATATCAAACCCCCGGGCCCGCCGGGCCATGGCCTGCCCCACCGCGCCCATGCCGATGAGACCCAGGGTTTTACCCCACACGTCGGTGCCGATAACCCGCTTCCACCGGCCGGCCCGCACAATGCGGTCGGCCTCCGCGACGCGCCGGGATACCGCCAGCATCAGGGCAAAGGCGTGATCCGCCGTAGCCTGATGGTTGGTCCAAGGGGTGTAGGTAACAATTACGCCCGCTTCCACGGCGGTTTGGACATCAATGTGTTCATATCCTACCGAGCGGGTGGCGATCACCTTTAGCCCCCGGGTCTCCCGGATCAGGTCCCCCGTGATGATATTATCGGGGCTGATGATCACCGCGTCCATCCCCTCCAGCAAGTGGGCCAGTTCCGCCGGTCCCGGAGGGCGACGGTATGGGTTTTCACGGATCTCCAATCCCGCTTCCTTTAAAACTTGCATCCCCTCGCCGCAGAACTCCCCGAACCTGCCGGGCAGAATCAAAACCTTCCCCATAAGTTTAAGCCCTCCATTCATTCTTTTCGCACCATAACAACATTTCCATGCGTCCCGTTTCTTCCTGCAATTTTAAATACCAAAGAGGAAACCGGAAGGGTATGTGGAATGAATAGAAATGTTAATGGAGGCGATCACTGATGGAACTTCCTGCCTACCGGCCCCCCAGCGAGGCATACAGCCTGCTGGTCAGGGCTACGAGAAACTGCCCGTGGAATAAGTGCGCATTCTGCGCCATGTACCGGGGTAAACAGTTTTCCCTGAGAACCGTCGAAGAGGTGAAAGAGGATATTATCACCGCCCGGCAACTGTGGGAAAGGGTAAAAAAAGTCTCCCTGTCGCTCGGGTTAGAGGGAAGAGTTAACCACCTGGTAAGGTCGCGCGTAATACAGGAATCAGGAACGGACATCGCATCCTTTCCGTGGCTCTACCGGGAAAACTTAACGGCCTTCATCGCTGATTCCAATAGCCTGGCCATGCCTGCCAAGGACCTGGCCGAAGTGGTTCGATTTCTACGAGCCACCTTTCCCGAGGTAATCCGGGTAACCAGTTACGCCCGGGCGAAAACCCTCCTCAGGAGGACCCCCGAGGAACTGAAAACCTTGCGAGAAACCGGGTTGGATCGCCTGCACGTGGGCCTGGAAACAGGAGACGACCAGTTGCTTGCGCTGATCAGAAAGGGAGCCACCGCCAGTGAAATGGCAGCCGCCGGAAGAAAGGCCAAAGAAGCCGGGTTTGAGTTCTCCATGTACGTGATCTTGGGCCTTGGTGGCAAACAGCTCTGGCAACAGCACGCGATAGGCACAGCTGAAGTGCTGAACGCCGTGGATCCTCACTTTATCAGGTTGCGCACACTGATGATCCAGCCTGGTACCCTCTTAGAGGAACTTCAGGCCAAAGGGGAGTTTCACCCATCCACGCCGGTAGAAATCTTCCAGGAGGAGAAACTTTTACTCGAGCGGTTGGAGGTCACCTCGCACTTCGTCAGCGATCACATTTCCAACTACCTGGCGCTGGACGGAAAGCTCCCTGATGATAAGGAAGCGTTGCTGTCAAACCTTAACGCCGTGCTTGAGCAGTTAATTCTGTACCCCCAGGCTGCTACCAACCTGTTACAGCCCGAGCACTTGCGAACTTTATAGGAAACAGGCTAAGGCGCCAGGTAATCAGAGTAGCGGTGCATTTGGTCATCACGCACCACCGCCTCTACTGCGATGCCGTCCTCCTGGTAGTTTACGGAGACCACCCGGACAGCGGCGTAAAGCTCGGAGAGCAGTCCAGAATACCGGTAAAGTATGGACAGCCGCACTTGCCTGGTCTCAACCCGGAGAACCCTTGCCATTTCCTCCAGAAGGAGGTCTAACCCGGTACCCATGACTGCGGACACCGTTACGCAAGGATTGCCGTCAGCCGGCGGTAGTGCGACCGCCCCTGGTTCCACCAGGTCCATCTTGTTAAAGACGTTGATGCGGGGCTTATTCGCTACCCCCAGTTCCTCCAGCACCTGCTCCACAGCGGCCATCTGCGCCTCCCACCTTGGGCTGCTGGCGTCTATCACATGTAATAGCAAATCGGCTTCCACCACCTCTTCCAGAGTTGCCCGGAAGGCAGACACCAGTTGGTGGGGTAACTTCTGGATGAACCCCACGGTATCTCCCACCAGCACCTCCTTCCCGCCAGGCAGGGTGATTCCACGAAGAGTCGGGTCAAGGGTGGCGAAGACGCGGTTGGTACCAGCGTCCTCATCCTCCCAGTTGGTACGGCTGCTGGCTGCTCTTTTCACAAGGCAGTAGCGGAGGGTGGACTTTCCGGCGTTGGTGTAGCCAACCAGCGCCACCGTAGGAGTTCCTCCCCGCCGTCCCGCTCGTTGCACCCTCCGGTGCTTCTGCACCTCAGCCAGTTGTTTCTCGATTTCCTCGATCCGGCGCCGGATATGACGGCGGTCGGTCTCCAGCTTGGTCTCTCCCGGGCCCCTGGTCCCGATACCACCGGCCAGGCGGGACATCTGAGCCCCTGACCCCACCAGCCTGGGCAGCATGTACTGAAGTTGAGCCAGCTCAACCTGCAATTTCCCTTCCCTGGTCTTAGCCCGCTGGGCAAAGATATCCAGGATCACCGCCGTCCGGTCAATCACCTTTACTCCCATCAATGCTTCCAGGTTCCTGGCCTGGGTACCGGAAACCTCATGGTCCAGCACCACCAAATTGGCCCTTAATTGCCGCAAACGGAGGCTCAACTGTTCCGCCAACCCTTTGCCGATAAAGTAGGCCCTGTCGACGTGGCCCTTCCTCTGCAGTACTGCATCAACCACCGTGGCCCCGGCTGCCTCCACCAGTTGGGCTAGTTCCGCCAAGGATTCCCCGGCTGAGTAACCGGCGGAACCCCGAGACGGCATGTCGAGGCCCACTACAACCGCCCGTTCGGCTCGGTCATCACCGGTGTAGAGGACTTCTTCCCCCCGTAATTCTTCCTCGATAGCTTCCACCAGCGCCATCAGGTCAAACCCTTCCAGGTCGTGCAGTGTCATCGGGCCCTTCACCAGGTATTCTGGGTCAGGCGACCCTGTCGCCGGTCTGAGAAATCCCGCGTAAATGTCAGTTACCAGCCCGTTCTGAAGTCCGAGAGCGGCCATACAGTCCAGGCGCAAGGAGGAGAGGGCGGTGCAGTCCACCCCGGACAACATCCCGCTGCCCCCCGGGTGAGTATGGACACAACGGATCCCGCTCAAGCGATTGGCGCCCCTCCGTCCCTGAAAATCCGGTAAGCTGACCCTGTCGTGTTCACCCAGGGCCACCCCTACCACCCGCCCCCGCCGGTTCAGGTACACCGCCACCTCCCGCTGCAGCAGGCCTGAAATGACCGCCATCCTTTGAGCCAGGTCCACCGAGACGAGAGACGTGCGTTCCACCTCCATTAGGTAGAGACCTTCCAACGCCTGTGCTACATCCTTTTTCAATCCATCGATTTTGCCGGCGATTTCCCGCTTGATAGCCCTCACCCTTCATACAACATGCCAGTCATTTGCTTCGCTCGCATTCTATTCTACCACAAATCCAGCAGCCCGTAATAAAAATTGCCGCCGGAGCAGGTAGCCCCGGCGGGTTGTGTTATCCGGCCTAAAGTAAATGAGCTCCAAAAACGCTGCTCTTAGCCACCTGCGACAGGCGGGAAGAGCCCCAACTCATCCCCATCCTGTAAAGTATAGTCCAGTCCCTGGTGCCGGCCGTTGACAAAGACCAGTTTGGTGTGTTCACGCGGCACCCCTAACCGCCCGAGGATGTCGGAGACGTTGGTCCCGTCCGGTACGTCCATAACGATGGGGGAACCGGTACGTATTCCTTCACTGGTTGCCTCAGGGAGAAACTGGCGCAGGGTCGCAAAGATTTTGACCGCTACCCGTACCAAATCAGTCACCCCCCTTGACGGGGAAGTACTGCCGGTAAAGTAGGCTCATGTTTTTTGGAAACAGCCCCAGTCGATCCCCCGCCTGCCCATGACGCTGCGCACTGGAATACTCACCGTTTAAGAATATGTGGGAAACTTCATCCCGCTTGATGCCCAGCCGGGAGATTATCGTCTCGATCTTTTCTCCCTCACGGCAAGGAACATCAATAAAGCTCTCTCCAAAAGGGCTGGTATCGGGTGCCAGTTTCCGAAATTCGCCGTACAGGTATACCCTGATTGTATCATTAGATGACATCCCCGGTAGTTCCTTTCACCGATTTCCGAAAGTTCAGCTCACCTGCTCCTGTTTCGTTTCAACCTGGTAGTCATGGACCAGATCCAGTACCCGGTCGGGAACATCCCAGACGGTGTTGTGGGGAGGCAGGGGTTCCCGGGTCATGAACTCGGGTATCCGGTCGTCCACCTGGCTGAAGCCGGCGGCCTCGTTGAAACGGCGCTCCCGGGCCAGCCATTCCTGCCCAAGGCTCGCCACGTCTCCTGTGGTCCAGGAGGTGCCCAGCAGGCCGTTTACGGTCTCTACCATCCCTTCAAAACCCTCGGGGATATCAAGGATGGCAAAGGCAATGAACAGGCAGAAGCCGGTGGTATCTATAAACATAGTAGTCGCCTGGAAGGCCCTGGCAAGTTCCGCCTTTTCTACCGCCATGGGATCGGCCTTCCCTCCGACACTGAGGATTTCCGGGGCAATGGTGTAACCGGAGGTATGGTCAGCCCCCATGGTGCTGGTGGCATAGGTGACACCAATCCCCTTGACCGCCCGAGGTTCGTAGGCAGGCATGGCCTGGCCCTTAACGGTGGGACAGCGGGTAATGCCAAAGGCCTTAGCGGTAAAAGCGGTGCCGTTCCCTAAAATGCGTCCCAGGGGGCTGCCCTTGCCCACTTCACTGAGGAGTTCGATGGCTTTCTTACCGTCACCGAAGTCCGCCAGTCCGGCTTCCATTGCCACCGCCAAAGTACAACCCGCTTCAATGGTGTCTAGCCCTACGTCGTTGCAGATGCGGTTCAATTCCGCAATATCATCCAGGTTGTCTATGCCGCAGTTCGCCCCCAGGGCCCAATCCGACTCATATTCCACCGGAGCCACGTGGTAACTGCCGTCGGGGCGGGCCCAAACGTTTGAGCACTTGATCACACACCCCGGATGGCAGGGGTGTCCCATGGCCCCACCCCGCTGGCCGGTGGTTTCATTGATGGCCTCGCCGCTGATTTTCGCGGCTCCTTCGAAACGTCCCGAACTGAAGTTGCGGGTGGGCAACCCGCCGGCCTCGTTCATGATGTTGATCAGCACCGCGGTACCGTAGGTCGGGAGAGCTTGAGAGGTGACAGCATGGGTGGCCAGGGCTTTGGTCAGCTTCTTGCGGCCCTGGTCAAACAGTTCCTTATCGGCAACCGGAACGTCGGAGGACCCTTTTTCCGTATTGACGACGATCGCCTTCAGTCCTTTACTACCCATCACCGCGCCCAAGCCGCCTCGGCCGGCGTAACGGCCAGGCCCGTTGTCAGGGTCATTGCATGAGATGCCGGCATTGGCCATCCTCATTTCACCGGCAGGGCCGATCCCGATCACACCGGTACCCTCGCCGTATTTCTCCCACAGGATTTTATTAACCTCGTACATCCCTTTACCTGCGATATCATCCGCCGGGAGCAGGTCCACCCCGCTGTCGTCCACCTTCAGCAGGTAAAAACGGTTGTCCTTGGCCTGGCCTTCTACGATAATGGCCTTGATACCGAGCCTGGCCAGTTTTTGAGCCGGGATCCCCCCCGCGTTGGCTTCCTTGATGCCACCGGTCAGAGGGCTTTTTCCACCCACGGATAGCCTACCTGAGCTGGGCGCCGTGGTACCGGTGACAATTCCCGGGGCGAATACCACCTTGTTGCCGGGTCCCAGGGGGTGACAGTCAGGAGCCACTTCATCGCAAACGATACTTGATGTCAAAGCGCGTCCACCGAGTAAACGGTATTTTTCCGGGACCTCCTCAAACCGCACGCTGGCATCGGTCATATTTACCCTGATAATCTTTTGCATGCGAACCCTCCTTTTCCAATAATAGCACCCAAAATACTTTACTCAATTAGGTTCTGGTATCACCTCCTTTTACCCGGGATAACCATTAACAAAAAAGAGGGTCTTCCCCGGGTTGGACAAGACGCCTCCTTTGCACACGGCGGGCAGAGGAATTGCTTCCTCTACCTAACGTCCATCACATCCCTTACAGGATATGATGAATCGGAGTAATTATGTCATTATTGTTATGTATTGGTATTTCCAGCCCTATCTTATCCTAACGTTTAGTGGCTGTCAAGCCTTAGTTTCACCTAAAGTTATCCGCCCCGTTTTGGGCATTCAGGCGGCAAGAGGCAAGAGGCAGGAACAAAGTCCTGCTTCCTGCCTCCGGCATCTTAATTCAAACTTGACTCTTGCCAACCGCGTTATTTTCATGTAGCACCAAGAGCGTGAAACAGGTCTTAAGCACGACGAAGGAGTTGGCAAAGCCAATTCCAACAAGCTATCTTGCCTCCTGCTTCTATGTTACGAGGCGACACAGCAGTCCGGTTCCTCGATGCTGTTATCCAGGCCGAACTTCTCGTGCAGAGCCTTGACGGCCTTGTATGTGTCACTGGCGTCGATGATGCATGATACCTTGATCTCGGATGTGCTGATCATCTGGATATTGATCCCTGCATCCGCCAGCGCCTCGAACATGGCCGCCGCTACACCCGGATTGGTGATCATGCCGGCTCCGACAATGCTTACCTTGGCCACGTTATCTTCATAGGAAACCCCGCTGGCGCCGGTCTCCTCCTTCACCCTGCTCATCACCGCAACTACCTTGTTGAGATCGTCCTTGCCGACAGTAAAAGAAATGTCGTTCATCTCATCCCGCATGCCGCTTTGGATAATCATGTCTACGTTGATACTCTCTTTGGCGAGGGCACTGAATACCGTCCTGGCAATACCCGGACGATCAGGAACATCGAACAAAGAAATCTTGGCCACGCTTAAGTCGTGGGCCACCCCGCTTACCACCATGGTCTTTTCCATGTCGGTCACCTCCCGGACGATTGTCCCTTCGTTGTAATTGAAACTGGAACGCACGTGGATTGTAACGCCGTACTGTTTAGCGAACTCCACTGACCTGGGCTGCAGCACCAGCGCCCCCAGGCTGGCCAGTTCCAGCATCTCGTCATAAGAAATGGCAGCCAGCTTCCGTGCTCTGGGTACCACCCGTGGATCTGCTGTGTAGACTCCGTCCACATCGGTAAAGATCTCGCACACGTCCGCTTTGATGGCGGCTGCAACGGCCACCGCGGTGGTGTCGGACCCTCCCCGTCCCAGGGTGGTAATGTCATTATCCGGGGTCATCCCTTGAAAACCGGCCACAATGACGATCTTTCCCTGGTTTAGTTCGTCCATCAGGCGCTCTGACCTGACGTCCTGAATACGGGCCTTGGTATGTACGTTATCTGTCAGGATCCCCACCTGGGGACCGGTCAGGGAGATCACGGGATAGCCCATTGCTTGAATGGCCATCGCTAGCAGCGCAATGGAAATCTGCTCACCGGTGGACAGAAGCATGTCCATCTCCCGTTCTGGTGGGTTATCGGTAATCTCCTTAGCCAGGGAAATCAATTCATCGGTGGTATCCCCCCGGGCAGACACCACTACCACCACCTGATTGCCCTGCTGGTAACATTCCACTACACGCCGGGCCACCCGGCGGATCCGGTCCGCATCCGCAACAGAGCTGCCCCCATACTTCTGTACCACAATCGCCACTGCGGTCCCCTCCCTACACTAGCTAATGATCTCGGCCCCTACCGTACTGGGGCTTAATTCTTCCACAGTACAATCCACCTTGTTCTTACGAAAAGCCTCAGCCATAGCTTCCCGTATCCCGTCTTTTCCGCTGCAATCCGTGAACGCCACCAAAGTAGGTCCTGCACCGCTGAGAGCACAAGCCAAAGCCCCCGCCTCTCTGGCAGCGGTAAACACTTCCTCCATACCCGGGATCAGGCGGCAGCGGTAAGGCTGGTGTAACCGGTCGTCCATTACCTGCCCAAGTAGTTCCAAATCCTGTTCCAGCAGCGCCAGAACCAATAATCCCGTCCTGCTGATGTTGAAAACTGCGTCTTGCACCGGTATACTGGCAGGCAGGACCTCCCGGGCCGCCTTTGTGGGTAAACTAAACCGGGGAATAGCCACCACCACCTTCAGTTTCTCCGGTGGTACTACTTGCCTGTAAGCAAGCCCTTCACCTAGTTGAGCGGTAACCACGATTCCACCCAGTAGAGCCGGTGCGACGTTATCCGGATGCCCTTCAAAACCGCAGGCCATGTTTAAAAGTTCATCGTTACTATAAGGCTCTCCGGCCAAAACGTTGGCGGCGACCAGCCCCCCTACGACAGCGGCGGCGCTGCTACCCAAACCCCTCGCCACGGGGATCCGTCCGGTGAGGCGAATAGAAAGTCCTTTCGGCCGGTATCCGCATCGCTGGAACAGATTAGCCGCAACCTGGTATACGATGTTCCCTTCATTCCGGGAAATGGATTCCACCCCTTCGCCCTCCAGGTGAATGTCCAGCCCTCCGCCAGTTTCTTCCATCTGAATTAGGTTGAACATGTCCAAAGCCATCCCGATAGTATCGAATCCCGGGCCCATGTTAGCGGTGGTAGCGGGTACGCGGACTGTGACCATTTCTTCTCCCCCATTACAAGAAGCTGGAGGCAGGATGCAGGAAGCAAGACCGCCTTCTGTTGTATCCGCCCTCGATACTTCTCGATGATTCCAACTATAAAACCACTTTCAAGACTGCTTCTTCCGTAGCCGGAACGGAAATTGGTTCGGATACCTGCTTAATGGCAATGTTGGGGTCTTTTAACCCGTGGCCGGTAAGCACGCAAACAATCTCGTCTTCCTGCCCGAACATCCCCCGCTCGGCACACTGAAGCAACCCGGCCACCGAGGCGGCAGAAGCAGGTTCAGCAAAGACACCCTCTTTGGAAGCCAGCAGCCGCTGGGCTGCCAGGATCTGCTGGTCAGACACCTTATCGATGAAACCGCCCGACTCCCTGGCCGCGCTGACGGCGCCCTCCCAACTGGCCGGGTTCCCGATCCGGATGGCGGTAGCTACCGTCTCCGGCTTTTCCACCGGCCTGCCCAATACAATCGGCGCAGCTCCTTCCGCCTGGAAGCCGATCATCTCGGGCAGCCTCCCTGCTCGACCTGCTGTGTGATACTGTTTGAAACCCTTCCAGTAAGCCGTGATGTTTCCCGCGTTACCTACCGGGATAGCCAGGTAATCCGGCGCGTGCCCCAGTTGGTCGCATACCTCGAAGGCCGCCGTCTTCTGTCCCTCAATGCGGTAAGGATTAACGGAGTTTACCAGTGTAATGGGGTAGTCAGCTGTGATCTTCCGTACCAGTTCCAGCGCGTCGTCAAAATTCCCCTGAATCGATACCACCGTTGCGCCGTAAATGAGAGCCTGGGCCAATTTCCCTAAGGCAATGTTCCCTTCAGGGATTAGCACGCTGCACTTCAGCCCGCAGCGGGCTGCATAGGCGGCGGCGGCCGCCGAAGTATTGCCGGTGGAAGCACACATGATGGCCTTGGAACCCTCCTCTACCGCCTTGGCCACTGCCATCACCATTCCCCGGTCTTTAAAGGATCCTGTAGGGTTGAGCCCCTCGTACTTCAGGTAGACGTTGGCCCCCACAATCCGGGATAGTCCTTCCGCCTTGATCAGGGGGGTGTTCCCCTCCTGCAGGCTTACCATAGGAGTCTGGTCCGTTACCGGAAGATAATCCCGGTACTCGGGAATTACACCGCGCCAAACCACGTTACGCTTCCCCCTCTACAACTCTGATGACGTTGCTGATTTCTGTGACAGT
Source organism: Clostridiales bacterium PH28_bin88 (assembly GCA_000987045.1). Classification (GTDB taxonomy): domain Bacteria; phylum Bacillota; class PH28-bin88; order PH28-bin88; family PH28-bin88; genus PH28-bin88. The sequence goes on from LAKY01000072.1 coordinate 125,792, forward strand.
GGACAGCCCTTCGATTATGCACAAGGCATCCTGCAGGTTCTGTTCTTGTACCCGGTGGGTGATTAAAACAATTTCGGCATCCTCGCCCATGGTCTTCTTCTGGAGGACAGTAGCCAGGCTAACGTCCTGGTTGCCAAACACACTGGCAATTCCCGCCAGTACTCCCGGTTTGTCTTTGACCGCCAGCCGCAGGTAAAAGCTGGCCTCCACCTCTCCCATGGGCCTGATTGGCTTCTGCTCAAAACATGTGCAGGCGATGCGCCCGCTGACGTTATGGGTTAAGTCCCGGGCCACGGCGATGATGTCACCCACCACCGCGCTGGCGGTAGGCAGTTCACCGGCGCCCCGCCCGTAAAACATGGTATCCCCCACGGCATCGCCGGTGATAAAAATAGCGTTAAAAGCGTCATTCACCGCCGCAAGGGGATGCTCTCTGGGAATAAAGGCCGGGTGGACCCGCACCTCTACCACGCCGCCGGCTTCCCGTGCAATACCTAAAAGCTTAATCACATAACCCAGTTCACGGGCGTAGGTAATGTCCCGGGCAGTGATCTTGGCAATGCCTTCCACATAGACGTCCCGGAGAGTAACCCGGGTATTAAAGGCAATGGACGCCAAAATGGCAATCTTACGGGCAGCATCATAACCTTCCACGTCGGCGGTGGGGTCGGCCTCCGCATACCCTAAAGCCTGGGCCTCGGCCAGCACCTCTCCGAAGCCGGCACCTAACGCCGTCATCTTTGAAAGGATGAAGTTGGTGGTACCGTTAACGATACCCATCACCTTCCGGATCCGGTTGCCCGCAAGAGATTCTTTCAGAGCGGCGATAATAGGAATCCCGCCAGCCACGCTGGCCTCAAAGAAAAGGTCGCTACCATGCTCCGCGGCAGCATCAAACAGCTCTTTTCCGTGAATGGCCAACAGGTCTTTGTTGGCGGTGACCACGTGTTTACCGCGGTGCAGCGCCCGCAAAATATATTCTTTAGCAGGCTCGATCCCCCCCATTACCTCTACCACCACGTCTATGGCCGGGTCCTCCAGCACCTCCGCGGGGTTCGTGGTGAGTACACCCGGCAGAAGATCAACACTGCGGGGTTTATTAAGATCCCGGACGACGACCTTGGCTACTTCCACCGGCAGCCCCACTTTGTGGGCGATTCCCTCTCGGTTCTGCCTCAGCACCTTGACCACCCCGGATCCCACGGTGCCAAGCCCCAGGATACCCACAGAAATCCTGTCCTTAGCCAATCAATTCACTCTCCTTAAACCTGTCAACTTTGTCCTACCACTTCTACATTTTTAACGCCATTAATGTCTGCCAGCATGTTTAACAGTTCGTCCATGGGAACCTGGATACCGGCAGTCTCCAGAGAAACGGTAACACTCGCCATTCCCTGAAGAGGGATTCCCTGGTTGATGGTAAGGATGTTACCCTGCACGTGGGCGATGGTATTGAGGACTTTGGAAAGGATACCTGCCCGGTGTTCCAGGTGCATGGAAAGGGTGACGATCTTACCCTGAGTGGCGGCATACAGGGGAAAGATGCCATCCTTATACTTGTAAAAGGCGCTGCGGCTTAAGCCCGCCTTTTCGGCAGCCTCAAAAACGGTGGCTGCCTCTCCCCGGGCCAACAATTCCTTGGCCTGCGCGGTCTTGAGGATGACCTCGGGCAGTACAGATGCGCTAACCACATAAAACCGCTCTTCCTTGGGGCGCATGCCGGATCCCCCTTTGTCCGCGTCTCGCGAACATTTTTCCTCATATGATAGACATTATAACACCAGGGGTAATACTCATCAAAAGCCAGGACCGTTTTCCATTGGCCTTGCACCAGGGTTTTAACCGCCAGTTCTCCCTCTCTCGGCTCATTACAAGCGAAAGAGCAGGATTTGCACTTATCCCGCTCCGGAAAAAAGCCTGTCTTACTTGCCACTCACTAGTCACCAGTCACTAGTCACTTTACAGCGTGGAAAGGAACCTGCTCAATACGCCCGACATCTTCTCAAACTCGATCAGGAAGGCGTCATGGCCATAAGGGGATTCCAGTTCGGCGTAGCGGGCGTCCCGGTTGGCGCGCCTTAGTATCTGTACCAGTTCCTTCTGCAATGGGGTGGGGTACAAGAAGTCCGAGGAAATTCCAACCGAAAGCACCTTGCAACGAATACGCAGGAGGGCTTTCTCGTACGACTCGTAGCCCCGGCCCACATCATGCAGATCCATGGCTTTGGTCAAGTAAAGGTACGTGTTGGCGTCAAACCGCTGCACCAGTTTCTGTCCCTGGTAAAGGAGGTAGTTCTCCATTTCAAAGCGGCCATCAAATTTAAAGTAATCCGACCGCTTACCCGAGAAGGTACGGCCAAACTTGGCCGTCCAGGAAGGGTCACTCTTATAAGTAATTGTTCCGATCATCCGGGCCAACGCCAGGCCGGCGTCCGGCCCGCCAGCGCCATAATAGTCTCCGTTGTTCCACCGGGGGTCCTGGGTAATGGCCAGGCGTTGAACCTGGTTGTATGCGATACCCTGAGCGGATAGCCGTCCGGAAGTGGCTATCGGGATAGCGGATTCCATGAAGTCAGGGTATGTGACCGCCCATTCCAGCGCCTGCATCCCACCCATGGAACCGCCGATTACCGAGACCAGGCGGTTAACCTTCAAATACCGCAGCAATTCCCACTGCACCCGGACCATATCGCGGATGGTGACTACCGGAAAAGACATACCGTAGCGCCTGCCGGTGGACGGGTTGATGCTGGAAGGTCCCGTGGTCCCGTAACACCCACCCAGCACATTGCTGCAAACCACATAATAACGGTTGGTATCAAAAACCCTTCCAGGGCCGATCATCTCGTCCCACCACCCTGGGATACGGTCATGGGGAGAGTGTTTTCCTGCTACATGAGCGTCCCCCGTAAGGGCATGGCAAATCAAGATGGCGTTATCTCCATCAGAGTTCAATTCGCCGTAGGTCTCATAGGCCACTGACACCGGACTCAACCGCGCCTCGCTTTCCAGGAGGAACCCTTCCGGGGCACCGGCAAAGGTATAGGTTTTTGTTTCGACCAACCCTACTCCGTCCATTACAATGGTGCTCCTTTACGATACTTGTTGAAACGCGGTAATAAACGCCTGGCCAATCCACTTCTTGATGCTACGTTATTTCGTGGCGGCAGCCAAGGCCTGATCCAGGTCCTCGATCAGGTCGTTAACGTCTTCAATCCCCACCGACAGGCGGATTAGGTCCTCGGTTACCCCGGTGCTGACCCGCTGCTCCTCGGTAAGCTGCTGGTGGGTGGTGCTGGCAGGGTGGATCACCAGGGACTTGGCATCTCCCACGTTGGCCAGGTGGGAGAACAGCTTGAGACTGTCGATAAAGGTAATCCCTGCTGCCAACCCGCCCTTGATCCCAAAGGTGAGGATCGCCCCGTAACCGTTCCGCAAATACCGTTGGGCCTGCGGGTATGACGGATGGCTGGCAAGCCCGGGATAGTTGACCCAGCTGACCTGTGGGTGTCCCTGCAGGTGTCTGGCGATGGCCAGAGCGTTGTCGGCGTGACGCTGCATCCTGAGCGGCAAGGTCTCCAACCCCTGGAGGAACAGGAACGAGTTGAAGGGACTCAGGCAAGGTCCGATATCCCGCAGCAACTGTACCCGGGCCTTGATGATATATGCCAGGGGGCCCAGGGTCTCCACGTACTTAACACCATGGTAACTTGGATCCGGTTCCGACAATTCTGGGAACTTACCGTTATCCCAGTTGAACTTGCCCGAATCCACGATAATCCCGCCGATGGAGGTGCCGTGCCCGCCGATGAATTTGGTGGCTGAATGGATGATGATATCCGCCCCGTGCTCGAAAGGCCGGCAAAGATATGGTGTGGCAAAGGTGTTGTCGACTATAAGAGGGATCCCCGCTTCGTGGGCAATGGACGCGACCGCCTCCAAGTCGGGGACATCCACCTTGGGGTTACCGATAGTCTCCAGGTAGAGCGCCCGGGTTTTTTCGTTGATGGCCTCCCGAAAATTCGTCGGTTCAACAGGGTCGACAAAGTTTACCTTGATGCCGAGTTTTGGCAGCGTGGTGGAAAACAGGTTGTAAGTACCTCCGTAAAGGCTGGTGGCGGAAACAATTTCCTGGCCAGCACCGGTGATATTGGTAATAGCCATCGTAATGGCAGCCTGGCCAGAGGCTACGGCCAGCGCTCCGACGCCGCCCTCCAGCGCCGCCACCCGCTGCTCAAAAACATCGGTGGTGGGATTCATCATGCGGGTGTAAATATTCCCAACTTCCTTTAACGCGAACAGGTCCGCGGCGTGCTGGGAGTCACGGAATACATAGGAAGTGGTCTGGTAGATAGGTACCGCTCTGGAACCGGTGGCAGGGTCAGGGCGCTGTCCTCCGTGGACAGCCAGGGTATCGAATCGAAACTGCTTTTCGGACATCTTCATACTGCCTCCTTAAGTGCATTTTGTTGTGGTGGTTTAATAAAAATCAAAAGCCTCTTCTTTGATAAGAAGAGGCAAAAGATTTCCTACCTCCTCTTATCTCTCAGGACAAACCCGTCCCGCAGGAATTGGCACCTTTCACCCCGGGGTTTCGCCTATCTGGCGCGTTAATCCCCAAGGTGAGGGTTGCCGGGTTTCATCGGGCCAGTCCCTCCACCTCTCTGGATAAGAGCGTATTATTCTATGTCGTGATTTTTTATAGTAATAATATACAGGTGAGCCAACCGGTTGTCAACACCTGTTTTTATAAAGAAAAAAGCCGGTGGTGAACCGACTTTTTATATGATAATGCAGATGAGGCCCCCGCTGCCCTCGTTGACGATGCGTTCCACCGTCTCCTGGAGCTTCACTTGGGCGTTCTCCGGCATCCGGTATAATTTACCCTGGATGCCCTCCCTTACCAGGTCGTAAAGGGACTTGCCAAAGATATTGGTCTCCCAGATCTTTTGCGGATTGCCTTCAAATTCGTCCATCATGTATTTGACCATATCTTCGCACTGCTTCTCTGTCCCGATGAGCGGGGTAATCTCCGTAGTGATGTTGGCTTTAATCAGGTGGTAGGACGGGGCGGTAGCTTTCAGTTTCACCCCAAACCGCCCACCCTGCTTGATGAGTTCCGGTTCTGCCAGTTCTATTTCTTCCAAGCTGGGAGTGGTGATCCCATAGCCGGTGTTTTTAACTTCCTGGAGGCCGTAAGCAACCTTGTCGTATTCTTTCTTGGCCACGCTGAGTTCCGTCATCAGCTTGAGAAGATGGTGGTTACCTCGGATTGCATATCCGGTAACCTCCTGGAGAACCTGGTGGAAGAGCCCCTCTTTTTCGCTCATTTCAATAAAGGCGGCCCCGGTACCGAGATTCATATCCCTCAGGTTTACCTTCTGAACAAATTCATGGGTGGAGAGTTCCTCTATCACCCCGTCGATATCCCGCAACCGGGCTATCTTCCCTACCGCATCCCTTACCGCGGATTCGAACTTTGCTCTGAGCCAGTGGCTGCTATCAAGCTCTTCCACCCACCGGGGCAGAGTGATATTAACCTCGGTGACCGGAAACTCGTAGAGAGCCGCCTCAAGGATGTTGATGACGTCGTCCTCTGTCATTTCTGCACAGTTTACCGGTACCACCGGTACGTTGTAATGCTGTTCCAAAGAGTTGGCCAGGGCAACAGTGTGCTCCTGGTACGGGTAGGCCGAGTTAAGGATTATCACGAAAGGTTTCTGCAGTTCCTTGAGTTCCCAAATAACCCTTTCCTCCGCATCCAGGTAGTATTCCCTCGGGATCTCGGTGATAGACCCGTCAGTGATAACTACCAACCCAATGGTGGAGTGCTCCGCGATGACCTTGCGGGTACCTACCTCCGCCGCCTCCTGGAAGGGCACCGCGTCTTCAAACCAGGGAGCCCGCACCATCCGCGGCCCGCCGTCTTCGTCCTCATACCCTATCGCCCCGGCAACTGTGTAACCAACACAGTCCACCAGGCGAACCTTCATCTTCAGGCCTTCCTTGACGGTGACCTCCACCGCCTCATTGGGAATAAACTTTGGTTCGGTGGTCATGATGGTACGGCCCGCGCCGCTTTGCGGCAATTCATCCCTGGCCCGGTCGCGTTCGTTGGGATTTTTAATGTTGGGAATTACTAGAAGGTCCATGAACCTGGTGATGAAAGTCGATTTACCTGTGCGCGCGGGGCCTACCACACCCAGGTAAATGTCACCGCCGGTGCGCTCAGCAATGTCCCGGAAGATATCGTGTTTCTCCATACATTTCCCTCCCTTGTGATACCTATTCTCCTCCCCCGTACTTCAGCCGCAGCCCCCCTGGCTCTCCCCTCCTTCGCCTTCTTAATCCTGAATGATCTCGACTGTATCCGGCGGATGCACATTCCTAGATTTTGGTATGCATTAACAATATATATATATGAGTTGCCCCGGGGATTATAACCGGCAGGGTAGAAAATCCTGTCCATATCCAACGTATTTTCAACTTTAGTAATTTCCTTAACAAACATAAAAATCCCCCGCCTGAGCCTTCTTGGCTCCCAACAGGGGGCATTACATTTAGCCTCTTAAAACATTAATCATTGGCACTACCAACCATCCTGGCTCATTACCACCTCTTCCACCTCATGGGTCGGGCCGCGGCGCATTAGTTCCGGCACACCGTCGGCAGCCGGCTGCCCCTCAAACAGCACCCGGTAAACCTGCTGGGTGATGGGGATTTCTACGCCGTATTTTTCGGCAATACGGCAAGCTGCCTGGGTAGTCCGCACACCTTCCACCACCATTCCCATACCGGCTAATACCTGCTGCAAAGGTTTACCTTTACCCAGCTCAATACCTGCCCGCCGGTTGCGGCTGTGCATGCTGCCGCAAGTTACGATCAGATCCCCCACTCCCGCTAGCCCGGCAAAAGTAAGAGGCTTGGCTCCCATCTCCATGCCTAGACGAGCCATCTCCGCCAGGCCCCTGGTCATCAGCGCGGCTCGGGTATTGTCTCCCAATCCCAGGCCATCGGTAATGCCGGTTGCCAGCGCGATCACGTTTTTGAGGGCGCCACCCAACTCCACTCCTATCATGTCGGGATTGGTGTATACGCGAAACGTGGGACCCATGAACAGGTCCTGTACGATTTCGGCATACTGGCGACGATGGGCGGCAACTACCACCGCAGTCGGAAGACTGCGGCTTACCTCTTCCGCGTGGCTGGGACCGGACAGGACAGTGACCCGTGCATGCATCTCTGCGGGAAGTTCATCGGTGATCACCTGGGACAGGCGCAACAGGCTTTCCACCTCGAGCCCCTTGGCCGTATTCACCAGAATGGCATCCGGCGGGATAACGGGTCGCAGCAAGCCCATTGTTTTTCTTACCGCGTGGGAGGGCACCACCAATACCACTGCCCGTGTCTCCCTGACAGCCCATTCGAGGTCTGGCGTTGCGATCACCCTACCGGGAACAGTAACGCCGGGTAGATAATGCCTGTTAGTCCGCTCCTCATTGATTTCCTTGGTAACGGCAGGGTTCCTTGCCCACAACCGCACGGAGTGCCCGTTGTTGGCCAAGAGAATGGCCAGGGCAGTTCCCCAACTGCCTGCCCCGAGAACTGCTACATGTTCCCCCATTTGTAACTCCTCACCTTTCAAGAAGCCAGAGACAAGATGCCGGATGCAAGAGCCGTTTGTTGGAATTGGCTTCACCAATTTGCTTCCTGTTTACACCAACGGTTTAATTCTAAACGTTCAAGTCAAGTCATAACAAGTCTATCGCAGCCGATCACCGATTTTAAACTCGGTTCCCGCCAACAGACGGCGAATATTGGGACGGTGGCGGTAGATGATCAGTGCCGCCGCTACCAGGCCAAAAAGGACATGGGTCCAGTCCTTACCAAAATATAGCATGAACAACGGTACCGATGCGGCAGCAAAAATCGAACCCAGGGAAACATAACGGGTCAAAACCACAACCACCACCCAAACCGCCAGAGCAGCCAGTACCACATCAGGTACCAGGGCGAGGATTACCCCGGCCGCCGTGGCTACCCCACGCCCGCCCTGAAAGCCCAGAAAGACGGACCAGTTGTGACCGGCCATGGCGGCCAGGCCGGAAAGGAGGGCTAAACCCGTCCCTCCACCCATTTCCCCGATCAAGACAGCCAAGAGACCCTTCAAGACATCGCCGCCCAGCACCATAAAACCCGGTCCAGTGCCAAGGATGCGGAAAGCGTTAGTGGTACCGATATTACCGCTGCCATACCGGCGAATATCGATGCCTCGGGTGTACCGTCCAACCAGGTACCCCACCGGAATGGCACCCAACAGGTAAGAAAGCGCCAGAACCAGGATGACTTTCACGCTCTCGCCCCCTATTCCTTACTCCCACGCTTTCTGGTAATCAATTTTACAGGCGTTCCGACAAAACCGTAGGCCTGGCGAAGGCGGTTTTCCAAGTAGCGAAGGTAAGAAAAATGCATCAGTTCAGGATCGTTGACAAACAGGATAAATGTAGGTGGTTTTACACCAGCCTGGGTCGTGTAAAGGATCTTCAACCTTTTGCCCTTATCCGTGGGAGGAGGGTTCAAGTTAATTGCCTCTACCAGCACTGTGTTGAGGGAACCGGTGCTCACCCTTAAGGCGGCCTGCTCAGCCACCACATCCACTTGTTCCAGGAGTTTTGCTATACGCTGCCGGGTAAGAGCGGACACAAACATGATAGGCGCATACTGCATGAAGGCAAGTTCCCGCCGGAGTTCTTCCTCGTAGCGGAGCATGGTCTTTTCGTCTTTCTCCAACAGGTCCCACTTGTTCACCACGATGACTGCAGCCTTTCCTGCCTCATGGGCGTAACCGGCGATTTTTTTGTCCTGTTCCGTGATCCCCTCCACCGCGTCCAGCACTACCAACACCACATCAGACCGGTCAACGGCCCGGAGGGACCTGATCACGCTGTACCGTTCGGTGGGTATCTCAATGCGTCCCTTGCGCCGCATACCAGCAGTATCGATGAGAATATACGTCTGTTCATCGCGAGTGAGCCAGGTATCGATAGCATCTCGGGTAGTGCCCGGCACATCGCTGACTATGACCCGCTGCTGCCCTAAAAAGGCATTGACCAGTGAAGACTTCCCCACATTAGGCCGGCCGACTACCGCGATCTTGATGGCATCGTCGGGTTCCGTCTTTTCAGTAGTTTCCGGCAGGTTGGCGACTACCCGATCCAGGAGGTCGCCGGTGTTCATACCGTGGGCGGCAGAAATCGGAACCGGGTCGCCCAATCCCAACCTAAAAAATTCGTAGACCGGGGAAAGGTCGTCGTATTGTTCCACTTTATTTACTACCAGAATGACCGGTTTGGCGCTTCTACGTAGAATTTCCGCCACCGCCTCGTCATCCGGTACCACCCCGGCCCTTCCGTCCACTATTAACAACACGAGGTCTGCTTCGTGAATGGCTATCTCAGCCTGGCGGCGCATCTGGGCGGTAATGGAATCACCCAGGCTGGCCGGATCAATGCCACCAGTATCCACCAGCGTAAATTGACGGCCCAACCACTCGGTGTCACGGTAAATCCGGTCACGGGTAACGCCAGGGGTATCCTCCACAATAGCCACCCGACCTCCTGCCAACCGGTTAAAGAGTGTGGATTTACCCACGTTGGGTCGCCCAACAATAGCGACAATTGGTATGGCCATGCTGCTAAAATCCTTTCTTTGCCTTATACGGCTACTTCGCGTCTCTCAGACGACGGCTTATAAAGCCTGTCCCAATACCGATGCTACCAGTGCCCTGGCGTCTGCCGGTACTACCTGTAGGTCCAGTCCCAGGTGCCCTGCCACCTCGTTTACCCGGTAGCCGTCCAGCAACAAGTCTTCCCCTGCCTTTACCATTACTTCGGGAATTAATACAGGGGTGTTCCGGGGGAACGCGCTGTCCAACGCCCTCAGGAGGTCTGCCCCTGTTAAAAGCCCTGCTACCGTAACCGTAGGGCCGAAAAACCGGTTTTCTACGACCGCGGCCTGTACCCTTAATCCTTTTACGTATTTATTAAGTTCATCCAATATTGTTAGCATAATTTTAGCGGCAGATACCCCTGTGACCACCCCAACCTCCCGTGAACGGGGGAGGCGGCGTGGAAGCTTTCTTTTAATTTTGTCATAATCGTCCAGAAACTTCCTCACTAAACCGACACCGTTTTCCATCTGGGGAAAGTCCTCATAGGTCTCCACACCGGGAATGGGTAACCCGGCGTGCAGGTAAAACTCATCCGCAGCGTACACAAGCCTGCTGCCCAGACGCTCCAATAACTCTTGTTGATGCTGTGATACCTGTTTCAATACCTGCCGGGCTGCTTGGGGAGAATAACCCTGGAGGGGATAAAGCTCGCGGCGGTGCGCAGTCAATCCAACTGGAACTACCGCGATGGACAAAACCTGGGGCCAAAGATCAGCCAGTTGTGAAATAGTCCGATCCAACTCGGTACCGTCGTTGATACCGGGACAAAGGACAATCTGGGTATGGAGTTGGATACCTGCCTCCACCAGTAGGCGCATCTGTTCCATAATCCTGCCTGCAGCAGGGTGCCGCATCATCTGCTCACGCAGTGACGGGTTGGTGGTGTGCACGCTGATGTACAGCGGGCTCAACTTGAGGGAACGGATCCGTTCTATATCCCTATCTCTCAGGTTTGTCAGGGTAATGAAATTGCCGTGCAGAAATGAGTGACGGTAGTCATCATCTTTTACATAGAGACTCTCCCGCATCCCTGCTGGCATTTGGTCAACAAAACAAAAAATGCACCGGTTGCCGCACTGGCGAATACCGTCGAAGGTGGTGGTGGAAAAACTCACGCCCAGATCTTCGTCGACGTCTTTTTCAATCGCCACGGTCCAACGTTCTCCGGTAGCCTTAAGCAAGTCCACTTGGACAAATTCCTCGGCACAGAGATAGCGGTAATCGATGAAGTCTTCCAGGGGTTCCCCGTTGATGGAGAGAATCAGGTCCCCGGGTTCGATCCCGGCATCGGAAGCAGCGCTTCCCGGCTCAACCCCGGCTACCAGGCAACCACGATTAATAGCCAAAGTCACCATCACCCCTTATTCGGCATTATTATCCAATAATATACACGATAAGTCAAGGGTGATCGTGCACAGAATGTGCTCATCTTGAGTCGGCGAGGACTTTTTTTACCTGGTCTACGATAGAAGAATAGTTCTTCTGGATAATCCGAAGGATAATTTTTTTTTTGCAGCTTCGTAATTCCTAACATTCCCAGCAAGCGCGCAACCATCTCCAACCAGGATCCTGACAGGCGTTCTACGTCTACCAGACGCATTTCTTGAGGAGGAATCCCGTACAACCCCGCAAAGCTTTCCGCGATCCTGGTAACCAGGTGTTTGTCATTTTCTACCTCCATGGCATAGATACGGTGATTCCTCCCGTCAACCCCCATGTAAGCTGGAGAGCCCCTGTACACGGATTGTCCGTGGAAATGCGCCAGGTTGTCCAGTTCCTGAACAGTGGCCGGGAGTTCCACCGGTAAACGTCCCAGATGGATGGCGGCAGCCACCACAGAGGCTAGGGCGCCGGTCTGACAGCAATAGATCACCTTCACAACTTGTCACCACCGCATGCGGAGGGGGGGACCGGCTTGCCTACCAGTACAGTTTTCACCTGGTCTACCAGCCCGCTAAAGAGCAGAAACGCCTGCCTGGTCCCGTGAACAACAATGGGCCGGCCCAACCCCACGATTTTCAGCCGCCTGGATATATACCCTCCCACCATCATCACCCAGTTCACACAGGGCATGGTATTGACCAACAGCAGGTCGTCCTGGGGTACGCCCATTAATTCTGCCAGGCCTCTTACCAATGGTTCAAAGTTTTTCAGGTTACGGCGGCCAATCACGTATACTTCGTGCCCATCCGCGTCTGTGCCCATAAAACGGAACACGCCGTGCTCTTCGGCCACCTGGTGGTCAAAATACGGTATGTTCATAAAGTCCGCCAATATGGGTAATTGCCCGCCTGGAAAGAGGCCCAGGTGAATGGCGGCAGCAGTGACCGAGGAGTGGCTGCCTCCGTAACAGTGGTAGATGATTTTCATTGATGCACTCCTATACCACTCTTAGTGTTTGACGATAATGTATACTCCCGTGTCCAACAGATGGCACATGGCTTTGAGGATCCTACTTAACTGTAGAGCAACCCGCTGCAGTTCGTCGTCATCCCGGGCAATAAAAAGTGGCGTCCCACCCGCCACTACTTTTTCCCGGTCCTGATCGTTAACGATAATCGCCAGGATAGTATCGGTGAACTCCATCAACACTCCGCCTGCCTTCCGCAAGTTAAATACGGGACTAGTCTGCAGCTGCGCGCCCAACTTTGGTGGCAAGGGGTTTTCTTTTGGCGCTTTCCAGCACAGGTACCCGTTTCACCGCTTCCACCAGACAGTCCATATCCGGTTCGTTAGGCAGGATAAACAGGGCAATCTCCCCGGTATCGATGTCCTTACGGGCGCTAGGGGACCAGTCCGGCTCTCCAATCTCTCGCTTTGTCCCCAGCAGGGCTGCCGCCGTATGGATAATCGCCTGCCGTTGGCCAGCATCATGGAGAGTGGCACGGGCATTGTCATCCTTGGGCTTGATCACCACCGCCAGCCCTTCCCGGAGGATTTTTTCCCGGGAGGCCCGGAGGCCGACGTTCATGATGACGACACTCCCTACCTTCAGAGTGGCCCCGTCAAAGTCAAATTTCGCGGGTACCACTGTGGCAATGTCTCCCACTACCCGCCCCCGCATCAACCGTACCGCCACGGTAACGGCCCCTGCTGCAGCCAGGAGACTCCATGGCCATCCCATCAGGTAATGGGTAAGGCCGGTTACGAGGGAGGTACCGATAACCAGGTAATTGCGCGCCTCGAATACCTTGGCGATGCCCTCAATATAGTCCAACCCGCGGGGGACAAGTTCCCGTTCCTCCAGGCGGCTAAGGCTTTCCCGTTCCATATCTCGTACTTCCCTGAACTGCTGGGCAGCCAGGGCGAGAAACGTAACCGCGGTAAACTCCTTTTCCGCCAGCGCCGGCACTGCTACCGCCCCAAGAGCGGCCGCGATAAACCCCAGGGACAGGTGGGTGACGTACCCATGGGGATAGCCGGGGTACTGCCGGTAGTCAGTACGCAGCATGTACACCCGGGCCACTACCCCTGCCACCAGCCCTACCAGGATAGTCATGCCGTATTGGTTCATCTAAGTCATACCTCTTAAGCAAACCGGACTGCTAGTCTTTTTGATACCCCTTGCGTACATCGTTCGTATTTGCCATTTCTTCCGGCTTGGTATCACCTTTACTACCTTCTTTACTACCTTCCGCTGCGGGTTTGCGGGCAGGCGTGGTACGCCTGCGGCCCAGGAAACCGCTCATCTCGGTGGAGGAAAAATTCTTCAGTTTGTCCACCGCTCCCTTGAAGCTACCGGTGCTGATCAAGAGGAACGCCCCTCCGCCTATCAACAGAACTGCCACCACCCAGAAAAGACTGGACCAGTCGCCTCTGGTGGACGGCACCTGGGGTGCCGGTCCGGTTGGTCCGGGTCCGGCTGGTGAGGGTCCGGCAGCGATCCCCATCACCTTGGGTAGGGATTCTCCAAACAGGGCCACACCCTGCTCGGCCTGCTCCCGGTTATTGGTGTGGGTACCCGCTTCTATCAGGATGGACCTCGGGGCCAGATCCTGGTTGTAGTTACCCCTGCCGATAAAAATACCCCGCATCAATCCTGGGTTCACCTTGTCGTTGTAGGCCTTGATCCTTTTGGCGAAATCCAGGTTAGCTCCCATGTTCTGGTTCTGCCTGCCCACCACCAGCCGGATTTTGGTGGCTTCGGTCCCTTTGACCTGGGTCTTGTAGAAATCGGGGTCCGGGACTCCGTCCCGGTGGATGTCAATGATCGCTGTGGGACGTTTGGCAAGCAACTCGGCGGCCGTCCGGCGAGATCTCCGGTAGGCATTGGAATCCCTGGGCTCGTGGGGGCGCTTGTCGTAAAGAACCTCCACACCCATACTTTTAAGCTTTCTTTCCAAGGCGTCTCCTACCTTGAAGATACCCCCGCGACCGGGAATGCTCTCCGTCCCGTCGGTTGGCACATAAGATTCCGCGCTGTGGGTGCTGTACATGGCAATCAGGTTTTTCGCTCCACCCTGGGCCTGGACCGGTTCTTCGTCCCCGGTCATTACAGGCACTTGATCCCATTCGTCCAGCCAGACGATATGCTCGTCCTGTACGAACTCGGCGTATGCGGTATCACCTTCCACCCTGATAACGCGGTAGCGTTTATTGTTTTCGGCGATAAATTCGTCTTCGGGGTATACGACCCGGGCAGTTTTATCGAGTATATTTCCGTCCTTGTCCACAATGGTAAAGTACCCGCCGTCATCTCTTTCTCCCTCGTACAGTCCCAGTTCCTCGGGAATATCTCGGAGCGATCCGATAGTCATTAGAGTTTGGCCGGACCACAACCAGGCCATACCGGCAAGCAGCATCAACACTCCCAGTTTCCATTTCCAGTTCTTACGCATCATGCTCACCCCCATCATCTTGCTGGCCGTTAGCACCCCGATTTTCCGGCAATTCCTTTCGGGCTGGCTGGCCAAGAGGCCGGTGATCTTGGATGCCCCGCAAGCTGTCCATCATCGCTTTGGGATGGCCCTCTGCCTCGGGCCCTCCCTGTAGTCGCTCCCGCGTCTCACCGATCAGTTCGGCCAACAGTACCGCCACTACGCCCGATAGCACTATGGCGTCCAGCGCCCCTGCGCCTCCGATGGAAATGTTACCCGGGATACCCCTCGCCTGAAGGGTTACCCAGTCGAAAACGTCCAGGAAGAGTACTCCCAAAGTAGCAGCCACAAAAGCCGCGCGGCGCGAGCGTCCAATGATGTATGCGATGCCTCCCGCCACCAGCGGGTAGACATAAAGCGGGTCGAGAAAGTCTGTACCCGTTTGCCATGGGTCGCCGGAAAACAGCCTGGTGTTAATAACGTAAATTGCCGCAGCCGCGGCCACGGCGGCCCCCAGCGCCCGGATAACCTCTTTGGAGGTGCCCGCTCTGGTTAACACATATATTGCCAGGGCAACAGGCACCAGGCCTCCTCCTACATTTACCGATGCATCTACCCGGGCCCTGGAGAGGGGAATGTTGATAAAGCTACCCACAATAATGGCTGCTAAAAAGCCAAGGGCTACCTTGTCCGAAATTCCCATCCGGTCCAATACCCTTTGTGCTAGGCCAAAGTAGATTAAGACGGATACCACTAGCAACACGATCATGCCGATTGGAAACCCCGCCATAAGCCACAAGCTCCTTTCCTGATCCCTTTACATTGGAATTCTGCAGGTTTTGCCGCAGCAGGCAGTCTCGCCTGAGACAGGCCTGGGACAGCACCCGCGGCCTATGGCTTATGTTTCCCCCTAGGTTTGCCTCATATACCATCACCGTTGTTATACTTCTCCTGTTTTTGTGAATTATCCTTAGTCAAGAAACCCCTCATAAACAAGAACTGTGAGGCTTTTCTTCCTCACAGTGCTCTTTTGGCTATCGCCTGGCATATTTGGCCGTATCAATACCTCTCTGGGAAAGCCATTCTCTTGTCTTGCCGGTGATAACCACCGGAAGGCGGGCCAGGTCGACAACCCGCCCAGCCCCCGCCATCAACATGATGGTCTGTAATTCCGATTGCCAGCGTTTAATCAATTCAGTGAGAACAGTTTCGGATTGGGTAATGAGAACGCGCAGCATCGGACCGGCTACTCCCACCAGGTGAGCTCCCAGGGCTATAGCCTTGGCAGTGTCCAAGGGACTACGGATGCCCCCGCTGGCTATGAGTTGTAACGGCAAACCGGTACCCGCAGCCTCCAGGAGACTTACTGCTGTTGGGATTCCCCAGTGACTGGGAGGCCCTCCGGGCTCTTCCGGCCAACGCGCGCGTTCGATGGCGACAAAGTTGGTCCCGCCCTGCCCACCCACATCCACATACCGGACTCCAGCAGCAAACAGTCCAATGATGGCTTCGCGGGAGATGCCGAATCCCACTTCTTTCACAACCACTGGCACCGGAACCCGTTGAACGATTGTGGCAATGTTGGCCAAAATACTCCGGAAGCTCCTGTCTCCCTCCGCCATGGCCAATTCCTGGGGTACGTTCAAGTGGAGCTGTAGCCCGTCTGCCTCGATCATCTCCACCGCCCGGGAGGCCGATTGCCAAGGTGTCGATGCCCCTACGTTCGCCAGCAGCAACCCGTGGGGATTTTCTTCCCTGGCCACCCTGAAACTCTCCTCAACGCCCCGGTTTTCCAGTGCGGCCGCCTGGGAACCCACAGCCATCCCTACCCCGGTTTCCCGGGCTACCCGGGCTAAAGACCTGTTGATCTCTGTGGTCTTTTCCGTCCCCCCTGTGAGCGCATTAATAACGAGCGGAAGGCGCAGTTCCTTTCCCAGGAACTGCGCCCCGATTTCCACTCCTTCCAGGTCCAACTCCGGTAAGGCCTGGTGAACCAATTCCACGTCCTCAAACCCACTGGTAACCGGGCCGTCCATCATTTCCAGGGAATACTTAATGTGCTCCAGCTTACGCTCCTCCCGCCGGGATGGAGGATTATTCATTTTCCTTCTCCTCTAATAATTCGCCCAGTTCATCCTTAAACAGGTCACCCAGGGTGAGAGCCTTTTCCCCTGCAGCTGGAGGGGCAACGGCGGCCTCTTCTTTACCCCGTCGCTTTTCGGTGCCCTGGGCTTCACGCAGACTCAGGCTCATGCGCTGGGCTTCCTGGTCAACGCTCAGGACCTTGACAGGAATGACGTCACCCACGGAAACAACTTCCTCGGTTTTGGCCACATGCCTGTCAGCTAACTGCGAAATATGCACCAGGCCTTCAATTCCGGGCTCCACCTCTACGAAAGCGCCAAAGGGAGCAATCCGCAGAACCTTACCCTCAACAATGCTGCCCACTTGGTAACGCTGGGCGGCGGTATGCCACGGGTTAGCCAGGAGTTGCTTCAACCCCAAGGAGACTTTCCCGGCCTCCCGGTCCACTCCCAGCACCATCACGTCTAGTTCCTGCCCCTCGCTAAGTACGTTCTTGGGATGATCCACCCGGCCCCAGGAGATTTCGGAAACGTGTAACAGCCCATCCACTCCCCCGATGTCCACGAAAGCTCCGAAGTTTGTTAAACGGCGTACCACGCCGTGTCGAACCTGACCTTCTGCCAGGTCCTCCCATGTTTCCTTGCGCTTCCGCTCGTACTCCTCTTCCAGGATCGCTTTCTGGGAAAGAACTACCTTGTTTTTGTTGCGGTCAATTTCGATTATCTTAAGACGTAAGGTTTTACCAAGATAAGTCTCCAGGTTTTCCACGTATCCACGTTCCACCAGAGAAGCCGGCACGAATCCGTTGATCCCCACGTCAACCAACAAGCCGCCTTTAACCACTTCCACCACCGGGGCCTGGATCTCCGCCTGCTCCTTAAAAGACGTCTCCAGTTTCTCCCATGCCTTCTTGCGGTCTGCCCGCTTTTTGGACAGGATAGGGTGGCCCTCTTCGTTTTCAACCCGGAGAACATAGACGTCCACTTGGTCTCCCACTTTAAGCACTTCTCCCGGATCGTTCACCGGCCGGTGCGACAGCTCAGCTACCGGAATGATTCCCTCCGATTTACCACCCACGTCAATTAGTACCTCGTCGTTTTTAACCTGAACCACAGTGCCGGTTACAATTTCACCCTTGCGCAGGTCTTTCATATTTTCGGCTAAATGAATATTCACGTCTTCTTTATTTTCCACCGGGGCGGCTTCTGCCCCACCAGTTGCCGGAGCAACTTCAGCGGGTGCGCCGGATATAGGGGCTGCTTCGACCGTGGGTTCTACCGGAGCTACATCTTGTTCCCGTACCTCCCCCGCGTTCTTGACTTCTTCTTGATTGAACTCCGTCATTCTCTTGACTACCTCCTCAATAATCCAATCTGGGGTTGAGGCACCAGCAGTAACCCCTACCCGCTTTGTATGCTCAAACCACTGGGGCTGCAGGTCTGCTGCCCGCTCCACGTGGTACGTAGCCGTCCCAGTACCTGCGCATATCTGTACCAGTTTCCCGGTATTGGCACTGTTCCTGCCTCCAATCACCACCATGGCATCAACCGACCGGGCCAGTTTCCGCGCCGCTTCCTGTCGCTGCCGTGTAGCATGGCAGATAGTATTATGCACTACCAGTTCCTTGGCTTTACCGCGAAGTACCTCTACTACCTGCTCCAACTTTTCTACCGGTTGGGTGGTTTGGGCGACAACGCCTATCCGTCCGGTATCGGGAAGCGCCTCCGCTTCAGAAACCTCTCCCACTACCCATGCCTTACCCCCGGTCCACCCTATCAATCCCTCCACTTCAGGGTGCTCGCGGTCTCCAACCACCACCACTTGATAGCCGTCTTCCTGCAGGCGTTGAGCCAACTGCTGGACCCGCCGCACATCGGGACAGGTGGCATCAATCACTGTCAGATCCCTGTCAACCGCCTGCTGGATGATTTCTGGTGGTACTCCGTGAGAACGGATGACCACTCTTCCTGTTTTAACTTCACCTAAACTTTCTACGGGCAGTAAACCCTCCCGCTCCAGGCGTGCCACCTCTTGGGGGTTATGTATCAACGGCCCGAGGGAAAAAATAGGCCCCTTTTCTTCTCTAACAGCCTGTTGAACCTTCCGTAGAGCACGTTTCACGCCGAAACATAAACCGGCATGCGCTGCTAAAATCACTTCCAACGACAGCACCAGCTCCTATAGTTTCGTACAACCAGGACAACCTTGATACCCCTTTGAAAGCAACCCTGGCTGTCCCGCATTCAATTACTATTTTATGGCTTTTGATCAAACATTATTTATCTTTCGTTAAAAATCAGCCGATTCCTGCAAAATACCAAAAAAACCTGGCCAAAAAGGGCCGGGTTTTATTTATCAACCAGTACAATTTATAGGGGGTTACCCTTGTTGCAGAAGATCGGCTACCGCCTGCTGGGCTCTGGCCGAAAGTTCATTAACCATTTCCGATTGTACTGTTTCCGGCTTTTCTACTGGAATAGGTTTACCGATCAATACCTTGAATGGGCGAAACCACCCCCGGTACCAGATACTTTTAATCCCGACTAACGCAACAGGCAGAATGGGAGCCCCTGTACGCACCGCCAATACAGCGGCACCTGGCTTGAAGGGCAGCAACTCCCCGTTTTTACTGCGCGTTCCTTCAGGAAACATTCCGATCATCTTGCCCTGGTTGAGAGTTTCCTGGGCAGCCCGGAGGGCTCCCCGGTCCCCACCGCCACGCTTCACTGGAAAGGCCCCCAGCCACTTAATTAAGGTTCCCAGTACGGGGACGCGGAACAGTTCCTGTTTCGCCATGTAACAGACCTGACGGTCCAGGGAAACTCCCAGGGCAATAGGATCCCAATTGCTTACGTGGTTGCAGATTACCACCACCGGCCCCTCCAAAGGTTGGTTTTCTCGTCCCACTACCTGCCAGTGGCAGACGTAGTCAAAGAAGAGACGGAAAAGGCCCTTGGCAAAACGATAAAACATTAGTGCTTACCTCCACCATGGCACCGGGCCAGGATCATTCTAATTACCTCTTCTGGGGAAAGCCCGGTTGTATCTATAAGCATTGCCTCGGGGGCCTGCACCAGGGGGGCGACCTCCCGCTTAGCATCCGTATGGTCCCGCATCCGGATTTCCTCCTTAACCTCATCCAGAGTAACGGCGTGACCCTGCTGTTTCAATTCCATGAAACGCCTTCGTGCCCTTTCGTCCAAAGAAGCAGTGAGAAAGAATTTATACGGCGCATCCGGCAATACATGAGTCCCGATGTCCCTGCCGTCCATTACTACCCTGCCCGAAGACGCCATCCGCCGCTGAAGCTCCACCATCCTGCGGCGCACACCGGGGACCTTCGCCACCAGAGAAACATTCCGGGAAACTTCCGGCAGCCGAATGTCCTCAGTGACATCAACGTGATCGCAGTACACCAGGTTCTTCCCTTCCGGGTCCACCCGCAGCATGATTTCGGTATCCTCCGCCAGTCTGGACAGGCCGGATTCATCGGTAAGGTCAAGACCCTTTCGAAGGGCCTTCCACGCTAACGCCCGGTACATGGCGCCGGTATCTATATAAAGATAGTTCAGGCGCTCCGCCAGTAGCCTGGCGATAGTGCTTTTACCCGCCCCGGCAGGACCGTCGATGGCAATGTTACCATTTGATTCCACAGCCTTCCCTCCGGGCATTATTGTACCATATTTCGAACTAAAACACACACTATCTCTGTAACTCAGTCAAAACTTGAGGAAAATCGGGAAAAGATACCCGGATGCACTCCGCATCACTGATGCGGGTTTCCCCTCTGGCCACCAGCCCGGCCACGGCCAGAGCCATGGCCATGCGATGGTCATCATAGGAACAACACGTAGCCCCTTTTAACTGCCGGCCACCCTGGATGACCAATCCGTCCGGCAGTTCCTCGACATCCGCACCCATCCGGCTTAATTCCCTAACTATGGCGCTGATCCGGTCACTTTCCTTAACCCGCAGCTCGGTGGCGTCCCGGATGACGGTGGTGCCCTGAGCCGCAGCCGCGGCAACCGCTAGGGCCGGCACCTCATCGATCAGGCGCGGGATCATGTCACCACCCACCGTAACCCCCCGGAGGGGCTGATGCTTAACCAACAGGTCCGCTACGGGTTCTCCAGCTGCCTCCCGCTGCTCCAGTAATTGGATATCCGCCCCCATGGAGCGTAGCACCTCCAGGATGCCGGTACGGGTGGGATTGACACCCACGCCCTTTAGCAGGATCTCAGCTCCCGGAACGATGGAGCCAGCTACGAGAAAAAAGGCAGCGGACGAGATGTCCCCGGGTACCTCCACCTTCCGGCCGGTCAAAGGAGTCTGCCCAGCCACTGAAACTGTAAGATTTTCAATATGCACCTTAGCGCCAAAGGCCTCCAGCATCCGTTCTGTATGATCCCGGGAGGAGGAGGGCTCGGTGACACTTGTCTTACCTGGCGAATGGAGGCCCGCCAATAGAACCGCCGACTTTGCCTGGGCGCTGGCCACCGGAGAACGGTAATGTATGGGCCGAGGGTTTCCCCACTGTACCGAAAGAGGCGCCAATGTACCACCTTGCCGGCCCCAGATGGCTGCACCCATCTCCCTCAACGGCTTAACAACCCGGCCCATGGGACGGCGCTGGAGGGAAGCATCGCCCGCCAGCACGGCGTAACCCCGGAGACCGGCCAGCATTCCCAATAAAAGCCGCATGGTGGTGCCGGAGTTCCCGCAGTCCAGCACCCCGGCTGGCTCTTGTAACCCGTCTAACTCCCGCCCGTACACGGTAATGGGGCCGTCTTCCACACCCCGGAACTCAACCCCCAGTTGTTGCAGGCAACGAATAGTGCTAAGGCAGTCAGCCCCCCGGAGAAACCCCCGGATCTCCGTAGTCCCTTCCGCCATCGCCCCCAGCATGGCCGCCCGATGTGAAATGGACTTGTCGCCAGGCACGTTAACCTCGCCTTTAAACCCCTGGGCAGGTTCAATACGTAGCTCCATTCCCCATACCTCTTTCAACATTCTTTTCTGAAAGCCTAAATCAAACCATTCTTCGATGGTTAATGGATGTAAACATCCGGGAGACGGCTCGAGATGCTCCTTCCAGGATTTATCTCCGTTTTGCAATGATTCCGTTCTCCCTTAAAACCTCCACCGACCGGTTGGCGGCCGGTTCAGTTTGGAAACCCAAACGGATGGAACCTCCTTCGCCCTCTCGTACCCGCAGGATCTCGATGTCGATAATGTTAATGTCGTGATCACCCAAAAGCCTGGCCATCTGGCCGATGACACCGGGCCGGTCCGGCACCGTCACCACAACTTCATAAAGTGACGGCAGTAGGCCTTTCATTTTCGCGGGGATCTGGCCTCTTACCGACCTGGCCTGTTCAAACCTCCGGGCGAGATCCGGACCGTCACCTGCCTCAATAGATGTTTCCATTTCGTCCAGCACCCGCCGGAAATAACCTAGCATTTGCAGGAGTTTTTCCCGGTTAGCAAGGCAGATGTCCCGCCACATCACCGGATTCCCTCCAGCCACCCTGGTAGTATCCCGGAAACCCCCGGCAGCCAGCATCAAGGCCTCGGGATGGGCCAGGGCAACCCGGTCCACCGTACCCACCAGGGCGACCGCCAGCAAATGAGGCAAATGGCTGACCGCCGCCACGATCAGGTCGTGCTCATCAGGGTCGATGGTAATCACCCTGGCGCCGGTTGCCCCCACCAGCTTAGTGACCTGTTCCAGCGCTGCCGCACTGGTGCGGGTAGTGGGGGTTAAAAGGTAGACGGCGTTTTCAAAAAGATACCTGTCGGCAGCCCTGATGCCGGCTTGTTCCGAACCGGCCATGGGGTGTCCCCCCACGTAATGAACACCCGGTGGCAGGGAGGCTTCCAATTGATCAACTATACCTCGTTTTGTGCTCCCCACATCAGTAACAACACACCCTGGTTTCAAGTACGGTGAGATGCGGCGCGCCATCTCCGGTACCTGGCCCACCGGGGTGGCCAGCACCACAATGTCGGCATCCTTCACCCCTTCCGCCAGGTCTGTAGTGCCGCGGTGAATAGCCCTGGTCTCCAAACCCATCTGCAGGGCCTCGGGATCCATGTCGACCCCGTTCACCTCCTGTACCGCCCCGCCCTGGGTCCAAGCCATTCCCAGGGAACCGCCGATCAGGCCCAGGCCAATGATCGTAACTTTCCGTACCGGCAACCTCATGCTGACTATCCCCCCTCATCCCGGGGATAGGACCCCAGGACCTTAAGCAATACCGTCTGAGGCTCCAGACGCCTGAGGACCGTGGACAGGGGTTCGATCTCGGCGTGGCCCTCACAATCAATAAAGAACAGGTAATCACCCAGTTCCTTTTTGGTTGGGCGGGATTCTATCCTCGTCAAGTTGATCCCCTGTACCGCGAATCCTTCCAGGGCACGATAAAGGCCACCCGGCCGGTTCTTGGGCAGCGCCAGCACTAGGGAGGTTTTATCACGCCCGGTACTGGGCACAGTTCCCTTGCCCACCGCTACAAAACGGGTCCTGTTGCCGGCATAGTCCTGAATATCCCTGGCCAGAATATTGAGCCCGTACCGCTCCGCCGCCAGCACGGAGGTAATGGCCGCCGCGCCGGGTGGGGAGAGTGCCACCATGCGGGCCGCTTCCGCTGTGCTGGTAGACTGCCGGACACTGACCGCCCGCAAGTGGCGACTCATGTATTCCCTGCACTGGGCCAGGGCTTGCGGGTGAGAGAGAACCTCATTCACCTCTTCGATGCCGGCTACCGTAGCTGCCAGGCAGTGCCGGATATCGACTACCACTTCTCCCTGAATGGACAACTGGTGAGATGCCAGGAGGTCCACAGTCAGGTTAACAGTCCCTTCAATGGAATTCTCCAGCGGCAGCACACCATGGGCCACCGTGCCCGTCTCTACCCCATCAATCACGTCCGGGATTGAGTCAAAAGGCACCAGCGCTGCTCCAGGTAGTCCGCGTTCCGACCACCTGCCGGCCGCCTGTTCGGAATAGGTGCCCGGAGGGCCCAGATATCCGATCCCGGTCATCGGGGCATCCCCGCCATCCGGCGACCCATCACCTCGGCAATCCGGCTGATCTGTCCCATCATGGCAGCAAAATTCTCGGGGTTAAGAGACTGGGGCCCGTCAGACAGGGCCTCGCTGGGATTAGGGTGCACCTCTACAATCAGACCGTCGGCACCTGCGGCAATCGCTGCCCTGGACATGGGCTGTACCAGTTTCCACTTTCCTGTGCCATGGCTGGGGTCAACAATAACCGGCAGGTGAGTCAACTGTTTGAGCACCGGGACCGTACTAAGGTCCAGGGTATTTCGAGTGTAGGTTTCAAAGGTACGGATGCCCCGTTCACAAAGCATCACGTTATAGTTACCACCGGCCATGATGTATTCGGCCGCCAGGATCCATTCCTCAATGGTAGCTGAAGGGCCGCGCTTCAACAGCACCGGTTTTTCCAACTTACCTACCTCCCGCAGCAGGTGGAAATTCTGCATGTTACGGGCGCCGATCTGCAGCACATCGGCGTATTCCGCCACCAGATGCAGGGTGTAAGGATCCATCACCTCGGTGACCACCGGCAAACCGGTAGCTTCCCTGGCCTCAGCCAGGAGTTTTAGCCCTTCTTCCTCCAACCCCTGGAAGGAGTAGGGGGACGTCCGGGGCTTAAAGGCTCCCCCGCGGAGCATGGTCGCTCCCGCTTGTTTCACCTGGTAAGCCGACTCGAGGATCTGTTCCCGGTTCTCGACCGCGCAAGGCCCGGCCATCACGTGGATATCCTCCCCCCCAATAGTGAATTCTCCTATTCTGATTACCGTATTCTCGGGCTTGAATTCGCGCCCTGCCAGCTTGTAAGGTTGGAGGATAGGGACCACCTTCTCCACCCCTGGCATGGCTTCCAGGGCCATCCCCGGCAAACGGGTCTTGGTGTCGTTTCCGATCACTCCAATAATCGTCCTGGCCACCCCCTGAGAAAGGTGTACCTGAAAACCAGCCCTGGAGAGGCGGGAAGTGACGGCTTCTACCTCTTCCGGAGGCGCCATGTGGCGCATCACAACAATCATGCAATTCACCCTCTTTTCCTGTGTAAGGTCATTATTTCCTTTCTTAAAATATTTCACAACTCGCTGGCGGGCGGCTTTTCGCTCCTCTTCCCCCCTTTGGGTGGAGATAGGCGCCGCCGTCCCGTAAAAAACAAAAGCCACCCCTGGTACAGGAGTGACCACTGCGCTCGAGACAGACCGCTACTCCTACCGTCCTACCGTCCTACCCGTATTCTGTCTTTCCTACCGTTCTGCTGGCCTCCTGGCCGCTGCCCCACCAGGCCTACTGGTTGATACCATCCAACACCTGGCTTAAAAAGGATGATACCATAACCGGCAACCGGTGGCAATATGATCTTTTTCCGGCTCCTATGTGGCCCGGAGAGCCTGCTTGATCCCCCCCACGAACCTTCCTACTTCTGCTATACGCCCTGCCGGGTACCCATCATAGGAAGCAGCCAGCCGTACCACCGCGCTGCCCACGATCACCCCATCAGCGTAACGGGCCGCTTGCGCCGCATGCTCGGGTCCGGATATCCCAAAACCCACCGCCAGCGGCCGATCGGTACACTGCCGGATCGATTCCAGGTAGCCCGCCAGCCCGTCTTCCACCCTGCCTGCCGTTCCCGTCACTCCCGTGCGGGACACACAGTAAATAAACCCGCCACCGCTTGCAGCCAGTCTGGTTACCCTTTCCCGGGGAGTAGTGGGGGCGACCAGCGGTACCAGTGCTACTTCCCGGTCCTGCAGGGCGTTGCCCAGCGGCCCGCTCTCCTCCATGGGCAGGTCGGGTACGATAATCCCGTCTACCCCTGCCGCGGAACTATCCTCCGCGAATCTTTCCAACCCATACCGTAACAGGGGATTATAATAGGTCATCAGCAGCAAGGGTATTTCTGTATGTCGTCGCAAGTCCCCGACCAGCCCCAACACCCTCCGCAAGGTGGTACCGCTGGCCAAAGATCGCTGGCCAGCCGCCTGGATCTCCGGCCCATCGGCCACGGGATCGGAAAAGGGCACCCCCAGTTCTATCAGGTCCACTCCCTGCCGTTCCAATTCCAAGACCAATCGCGACGTGGTCTCCAGATCCGGGTCCCCGGCCATGACGTATACGATCAGAGCTTGTTCCCCTCGTTCTTTCAATACCTTGAACTTGTGGTCAATTCTATTGCCACCTGGCTTCTCCATCATAACCGTCCCCCCTCTATGGCTGCCACCGACTGTACGTCCTTGTCCCCCCGCCCGGAAAGATTAACAACAATCACTTTCTCTGGAGACAATTGGGGCGCCAGCCTAACCGCGCGGGCGACAGCATGGGCGCTTTCCAGAGCCGGGATGATGCCTTCGGTACGGGCCAGCAAATAAAACGCCTTTAGCGCTTCGTCATCCGTTACCGCCGTGTAGATCACGCGCCCGCTGTCCTTCAAGTAGCTGTGCTCCGGGCCTACACCAGGGTAATCCAGACCGGCCGAAACGGAGTGGGCTTCCAACACCTGCCCGTTCTCGTCCTGCAACAGGTAGGACAGGGCACCGTGCAGCACCCCCGGGTACCCCCCGGAAAGAGAGGCCGCGTGCTCCCCGGTTTCCAGACCGCGCCCCGCCGCTTCCACCCCGGTCAGGCGAACCTCATCTTGTAAGAAGGGGTAAAAGATGCCCATGGCATTGCTGCCCCCACCCACGCAGGCCACAATGTGATCGGGCAGCCGCCCGGTCAGGTTTCGCACCTGCCGCTTTACCTCCTCGCCGATGACCGACTGGAAGTCCCGTACCATCATGGGATAGGGGTGTGGGCCCACCACCGAGCCAATAATGTAGTAGGTGTCCCGCACGTTGGTTACCCAGTCCCGGAGGGCCTCGCTGGTAGCGTCCTTCAATGTCCTGGATCCTGTGGCTACCGGTACCACCGTGGCCCCCAGGAGACCCATGCGGTAGACGTTCAGTGCCTGCCGTTTCATGTCCTCTTCTCCCATGAATACATGACACTCCAACCCGAACAGTGCCGCGGCGGTGGCAGTGGCCACACCATGCTGGCCCGCACCGGTCTCGGCGATGATGCGCCGTTTACCCATCCGCCGGGCCAGCAGCACCTGGCCCATGGTGTTGTTGATCTTGTGGGCTCCGGTATGAGTAAGGTCTTCCCTTTTCAGGTAAATCCGGGCACCCCCCAGGCTGTCGCTGAGCCTGGCCGCGTAGTACAAAGGCGTGGGACGGCCCACGTAGTGCTGCAGGTAATAACGGAGTTCCTCATGGAACTCCGGATTTTGCCGAACCTCCTGGTAGGCTCTCGCCAGTTCCTCCAGCGCCGGCATCAGCGTCTCGGGGACAAACCTGCCACCGTAGGCGCCAAAGCGACCGTTAGCATCCGGTAACGTCACCGGTAACCCTCCTTACCGCATCGAGAAATTCTCGAGTTTTTGCCGGGTCCTTGCGATTGTCAGCTTCCACCCCGCTGCTTACGTCCACGGCATAGGGACGGACCACCTGGATAGCCTGGGTAATATTTTCCGGCGTCAGACCGCCCGCCAGGATAACTGGCTTTTGGAAAACCGCCTGCCGGACTAGCTCCCATTTAAATGCCTGGCCGGTGCCACCCCGCAGGTCGGGGTGGTATGCGTCCAGCAGGTAAGCGTCCGCCACACCGGCGTATTGCCGCATTTCCGCCAACGGTACCTGGTCCCGGACGCGAAATGCTTTAACTACCTGCTGGCTGTACCCCTTGCAGTACTCTGGTGTCTCCTCCCCGTGGAACTGCAGCACGTCAAGTTTACAAAAACTCGCCAGTTCCTGAACCTCGTACCGCGGCTGGTTGACAAACACCCCCACCCGGGCCACAAAGGGCGGCAGGCGTACGATGATCTCCCGGGCCCGCTCCGGGTCTACCCGTCTCGGGCTTGCGGCAAAAACGAACCCCAGGGCGTGAGCCCCGGCATCCACCGCTACCTGGGCGTCTTCTATGGTCCTGATGCCACAGATTTTTACTCGAACCATGCTACTCCCCTTTCGTCACTAGGAGGGCGTTAACAAACCCATCGTATAGCCCGGAGTGCTCCGACATCGCTCAAAAGTCGCGTGCAGACCGGACTAAGGCTCGGTCTCCGGCTCGGGCGGACTTCCCTCGCCATTCGGCGTCCTTGCCTCAAGTCTCGGCGGCGGGCGTCCTTGCCCGCCGGTCCGCCCTCGCTCATCGGCCTCACCAAGTCCGGTTACCCTTCGCTCCTATTCGCTCTGTCTGGAGCACATCAGGGCTTTCCGCAGCAGTCTCCTAGCCCGGCGGTATAACACCCAACAACTCCCTTACTTTTTCCCCAGGGTGAGGGCTTGTAACCAGCGCCTCCCCCACCAGGGCCGCATCCACACCCAGTCCTCCCAGCAATACCATGTCGCCCCTGGTAGTGATGCCGCTTTCGCTGACCACAACCAGGTCCCCCGGTATCAAAGGCCGCAATGACCTGGTTACATTCAGGTCGGTGGAAAAGCTGCGCAAATCCCGGTTGTTGATACCAATTACCTCGGCCCCGGCCAAGAGGGCTTGCTCAATTTCTCCCGCGGTGTGCACCTCCACCAGGCAAGCCATGCCCAGGGCAGTGGCCAGCCGGTAAAGTTCCGCCAGGATCCCCGGCTCCAGGATCGCGACGATTAACAGCACCGCATCCGCCCCTGCCGCCCTGGATTCATACACCTGGTACGGGTGGATAATGAAATCCTTGCGCAACAGCGGCAAGCCGGACACTTCCTTAACCAGTTCCAAGTATTCCAGTTTTCCCCGGAAATACCTGCTGTCTGTGAGCACCGACAGCGCCGCAGCTCCTGCTTCCGTGTACGCAACCGCTAGCGCAGCCGGATCGAATTCTTCCCGCAAAACCCCTTTGGAAGGCGATGCAGGCTTTAACTCAGCGATCAAACGGATACGTCCCACACCTTGCCTGAGCGCTCCTGTAAAATCCCTGGTGGCAGGCCGCCTGGCCGCCCTCCGCTCCACTTCCGCCATCGGATACCTGGCCAAGGCCTGTGAGACTTCTACCTGCTTGTGTGTCATAATCTCGGCTAGCATCAGGCGGCACATCCTTTGGTAAATGAAATTAACTGTTCAAGTTTAGCCAGGGCTGCCCCGGAGTCAATGCTCCTGGCCGCCAGTTCCACACCCTCCCGGAGCGTATCCGCCTTGCCCCCCGCCACCATGGCCAAAGAGGCGTTTAACAGCACCACATCCCGGCATGGGCCCGGCCTACCCTGCAGCACCTCTTTAGTGATGGCGGCATTCTCTTCTGACGTCCCCCCCAGGATGGACTGCAGGGGCGCCCTTGCCAGGCCTACCTCCTCGGGGGCCAGGTAGAAAGTCCGCAGGCGTCCCTCCCTCAAGATGGTCACCTTGGTCTCACCCGTAATGGTTGCCTCGTCCAACCCGTCACTCCCATGGACGACAAAAGCCCCAGTGGTACCCAAACGCTGCAGCACTCCGGCTACCACCTCCGTGAGCCGCCCGTCGTAGACCCCCAATACCTGGGCGGTTGCCACCGCCGGGTTGGTGATAGGCCCCAGGACATTAAAAACCGTGCGGATGCCGATTTCCTTCCGTGGGCCTGCAGCATGACGCATGGCCCCGTGAAAACTGGGCGCAAACATAAATCCGATGCCAATTTCCTCCAGGCACCTTTCGACTGCCGCAGGGGGGATGGCCACCTGGACTCCTAGCTGTTCCAACACATCGGCGCTGCCACACCGGCTGGATATTGACCGGTTGCCGTGCTTGGCCACCGGTAGGCCCGCACCGGCCACCACGAAAGCAGCGGTGGTGGAAATGTTAAAGGTTTGCCTGGCGTCACCACCGGTCCCGCAGGTATCTACCACACTGGGATGGCTGGTTTTTACCGGTATTGCCTTGGCCCGCATGGTCCGCGCAAACCCGGTGATTTCCTCCACCGTCTCCCCTTTCATGCGCAAGGCGGCCAGAAAAGCGGCAATCTGTGAGGGGGTGGCCTCCCCGTTCATAATGACCTCCATAGCCCGTTGAGCCTCCTGTTCCGAAAGGCTCATTCCCGCCACAATGTGGGCAATAGCGTCTCGAAAGTCCATCTCGGCTCTTCTCTCCTCTCTTAGTAGTTGCCATTAAAAACCTAAGAAGTTTTTTAGAATCTTCTTGCCTTCCCTGGTCATAATAGACTCGGGGTGGAACTGTACCCCTTCAACAGGTAATTTCCGGTGCCGCACCCCCATTACCTCTCCCTGACTGGTTTGCGCGGTTACCTCCAGGCACTCCGGCAGGCTTTCCCGCTCCAGTACCAGGGAGTGGTAACGGGCCGCGGTAAAGGAGCCCGGCAGGTCCCGGTAGATGCCCTTCCCGTCGTGGATAACCTCGGAGGTTTTACCATGCACAGGCTCTCTGGCCCGTACCACCCGGCCGCCGAAGGCCTGCCCGATGCACTGGTGACCCAGGCAAACCCCCAGGATGGGGACCTTTCCACCCAGGGCGGATACCACCTCCAGCGAAACCCCTGCCTCATCGGGGGTACACGGCCCCGGGGAGATCAGGATATAGTCCGGCCCCATGGCGGTGATGTCCTCCACAGTGACAGCGTCGTTACGGATCACCTTCACCTCCTGACCCATCTCTCCCAGATACTGCACCAGGTTATAAGTAAAAGAGTCATAGTTGTCAATGACCAGGATCATTTATTCGCCCTCCTCCGCTATTTGCAGGGCCACCAGCATGGCCCTGGCCTTGTTCCAACACTCCAGGGTTTCCTGTTGGGGCTCCGAATCCGCCACGATGCCGGCCCCCGCCTGCACATAAGCACGGCCACCGTGGAAAACCGCCGTCCTGATGGTAATGCAAGTATCCAGGTTACCGTTTAGTCCCAGGTACCCCACCGCCCCCCCATAAAGTCCCCGCCTGGTCGGTTCCAACTCCTCGATGATCTCCATGGCTCTCACCTTGGGGGCGCCGCTCAAGGTGCCGGCAGGAAAGCATGCCGCCAGGGCGTCCATCGCGTCCCGTCCCGGGCCCAGTATCCCTTCCACCTGGGATACCAGGTGCATTACGTGAGAATACCTTTCCACCTCCATAAACCGTGGTACCTCCACTGACCCGTACCGGCACACCTTACCCACGTCGTTCCTGCCAAGGTCTACCAGCATTACGTGCTCCGCCCGCTCTTTTTCGTCGTGTTTTAGTTCGTCAGCCAGCCGTGCGTCCTCTTGCGGGTCGTTTCCCCGCGGCCGGGTACCGGCGATAGGCCGGTGCTGTAACCGGCCCCCCTCCACCCGCACCAGCATCTCCGGTGAAGCCCCAACCAGTTGCAATCCCGGATAGTTTATGTAAAACATGTAAGGGGAAGGGTTTAGTACCCTCACCACCCTGTATACCTCGAAGGGATCGCCGTCAAAACGCCGTGACCACCGCCGGGACAGCACCACTTGAAATACGTCCCCGGCAACGATATACTCCTTCGCCCGGAGGACCATTTCCTGGAACCGTTCACGAGTTGTATTACAGCTCAAGCTACCTTCATCCAGTTTTACACCTGACGTCAGGGTGCGCAGCCTGCCGCTGCCGTTCACCGGAAGCGAGACCTCTTCCAGCCGCCGGCGGATTTCCCTCAATTGTTCCACCGCCCGGTAATATTCCGCTGCCGGGTCGCTACCCACCCTGGAAAGCACCACTGTCTTTAAGGCGCGTTGAACATGGTCGTAGATCAGCACCGTACCTGATACCACCAGGTAGCAATCCGGCAGGCCCAGGTCATCGGAAGTCAGCCGGGGAAGGCGTTCCAGCCCTCGTACCATGTCATAGGCGAAATACCCTACCGCACCACCAAAAAATCGCGGCAGTTCCGGGTACTGCCCCACCCGGTAGTCATTAAGCACCCGCCGTATATACCCCAGCGAATCACCCTGTGCAACCGCCCGCTGCCCGTCTTCTTCCGTCTCCATTTCCGTTCCCCGCGCCCGCAGCACCAGAAAGGGGTTGATACCAATAAAGGAGTAGCGGGCTACTTGTTCCCCCCCCTCTACGCTCTCCAGTAGGTAGGAGTAGGCTTCTTCCCGGGCCAACCTCTGGTACAAGGAAATGGGAGTCTCACAATCCACCACCGCTTCCTCCCAGACGGGAATAAGTCCCTCGGCTTCCGACCTTTGAAGGTATTCCGCCAAACCCGGCTTTACCATCTACAATTCCTCCCCCCAATATCCCCATCGCCTCAAGCAAGTTGACTTTCATCGCCTTTGGCGTAAGTCGCCTCTCTTGTCTTAAAAAAATGCAAAAAACCAGTGCCCGAAAATGAGCACTGGCCTGCCAGCAATGATAACCCACTGGTCTCCCGCTCATCTCAGCTCTCCTCAACCAACTCAACTCAGCTCAACTAATATATTAAGTTAAGTTTCTCGACAGTATCTCGAGGGCTCGGCTAAACTCTTCCTCACCACCGGCTCCCAGTGATGAGTTTTATTTATCGTACCACCATGGGCAGGACAATGTCAAGATCATTTTTCTCCTTGGCTCAGGTCCGGACGCAACTTCACTGCATCCCGCAGGTAAACGTGCTTGATTTCCGCCTGTGACTTGGTGGTATTCCACAGGACCATCACCCTGACGACGCCGCACATGCTCCCGGGAACCGCAATTTCCGTGGCACACATCAGCGGGACCAGGTCCCACCCCATTTGCCGTGCCGCCTTGGCTGGAAAAGCCGCGTTCAGATCCTGGCTTACGGTGAAGATAGCACCGGCAATTTCCTCCGGGTTCAGCCCGTTGTCCTCCGCAAGTTTTCGCAACATTTCCCCCGTAGCCACCAGGATTTCTTCTTCTGAGTTATCCCGCACGGTAATAGCCCCGCGAACACCCCGCACCTTGGTCATATCCCTCTCCCCATTCCTTCCGTCCTTCCGACCTGCTCCGACTTCCGACCTCGAATTCCCGACTTCTGACTTCCAGATCAGGGTACGGCCCGGTGGCCCAAGCCAATCCCTACCTCGTCGAGGTGCAGGAGGCCGATGCCGAAGTACACCGCCACACTGATGTGGTCATGATGGCGGGCAAGTCCAATTTTCCCTCCCACATTCAGACCTACCGCCTTCGGCATAATCTGAGACAAGGCCTCCCGGGTGGCACCCGCAACTGCCCCCTCGTCGGCGTGGGTCTCCTTGATCACGCCTTCCCGTTTGGCGGCAACCACAGCCCGTTCGACGATCTTTTTCACGGAACTGATAAACTCTCCGCCGTAATCCACCGCCGCTGTCTTGATCCCCATCTCTTGAAACTTGCGCTTCAAATCCAGTTCCTCTTCCCGTGTTTCCGTCAGGGCCATCTGGATGGCCACCGCCGCAATCTTTTTGCTCCCGTAATGGGACATCGGGCAAAACCTCCCCTTCGGGACACTTATTAGATTAATTATAGCAAATATTAACGGCAGGAAAAGGATTTTCTCCGATTTTTAGTCTCCTGGAACAGCTGCTGCCGATTTACCAGCCACAAAACCGGTGGAAAAGGCAGCCTGCAGGTTGAACCCGCCGGTGTAACCGTCCACATCAAGCACTTCACCGGCAAAATAAAGTCCGCGAACCAGGCGGGACCCCATAGTCTGGGGCTCAATCTCTTTAACCGATACCCCGCCGGCGGTGACAATGGCTTCAGCCAAAGGCCTGGTTCCCGTCACTGTCAGGGGGAGGTGCTGCAACAGGTAGGCGAGATGCAATCGCTCCTCCCGGGTGATTTGGTGGACAAACTTGTCCTCCGGTAAGCCCGACAGATGAGTAAACACCCGGATCAACCGCTGGGGCAATAGTTCCCCCAGGGAGTTTTTCAACTGTCTCCGGCTGAACTGGGCAAAGTCTCGCTGCAGGCGAGCATCCAACTGTTCCCGTCGCAGAGCCGGCTTCAGGTTGATTTCCGCTCTGACCGGCGGGCCGTGCCGCTCCAGGTAACGAGAAACGTTCCGGCTGAGGGTCAGGATAATCGGCCCGGAAACTCCGAAATGTGTAAACAACATCTCACCGAATTCACTGCCCAGCGAATCCTTCCCCCAGGTAGAAACCTCTACGTTTTTCAGAGTAAGCCCCTGCAGGTCCTTTACCCATTCCTCGTTTGTCTCCAAGGGAACCAGAGCGGGCTTTAACGGGGTGATCCGGTGACCCAACTCTGCCGCCCAGCGATAACCGTCCCCGGTAGAACCGGTGCGGGGATACGACATCCCGCCGGTAGCCACAACTACCGCCTTTCCCGGAACGGTTCCTCCACCGGCCTTTACACCGGTTACCCGGTTCCCCTCCACCAGCAGTCCGGCCACCGGGAGGTTTACCCGCACTTCCACCCCCAATCGGCGCAGGTACCCTTCCAGCGCCTGTACCACATCCTTGGACCGGTCAGAAACGGGGAACACCCGCCCCCCCCGCTCCACTTTGGTGGGGAGACCCAGCCTGTTAAGGAGCGCAACCATGTCTTTGTTGGAAAAGGTATGCAGTGCGCTGTACAAGAACTGCCCGTTCCCCGGGATATTGTCCACCAACCCGGTGATGTCGGCAGCATTGGTGAGATTGCACCGGCCCTTGCCGCTGATCAGCACCTTGGTGCCAAGGCGGGAGTTTTTCTCCAGCAACACCACTGGTGCTCCCGTTTCCGCGGCGGCAATCGCCGCTAGCATTCCGGCGGCCCCCCCGCCGACCACCACTACCCGCGCTGGCATGCTGGTTTACCATACCTCCCGTACCCCTACTTAGTTTCGTTTCTTCCTGAAAAATCGGTTGACGGCTTGAGCTCAGGTTTCCTACTACTCCGCGGCCACCCTGTTCACCAGCCTGCCCAGGTGCCGGATCTCAATCGCGATTTCATCCCCCGGCTCCATAGGTCCGACTCCGCTGGGAGTACCGGTAAGGATCACATCCCCCGGCAGCAGGGTCATTACCTTGGAGAGGTAGCTTACCAGGTACTCTACGGGAAAGATCAACTGGGCAGTGGTAGAGCGTTGTCGCTCTTGCCCATTAAGGAACGCCTTTACCTCCAGGTCAGACGGGTCAATCCCGGAAACAATCCGTGGTCCCAGGGGGCAGAAAGTATCAAAAGACTTGGCCACCGTCCATTGCCCGTCCTTGGGCTGCAGATCCCGGGCTGTCACATCGTTGCCACATACGTAGCCCAACACATTTTCTATGGCGTTCCCGGGTTCCGCATGGCGGGTAACCCTACCGATGACAACGCCCAGTTCCGCCTCATAGTCCAGCCTGCGACACATGGCCGGCTTGATCACCCGTTCACCGGGACCTACCACCGCAGTAGAAGGTTTCATAAACACCACCGGCTTTTCCGGAATGGGTATCTTCATCTCTTCCGCATGATCCCGGTAGTTGAGGCCAATGCAGATTACTTTACTGGGCTCGCAGGGGGCCAGCAGGCGTACTGCCGAAGACGGGAAAACCTCGTCGGTCTCTTGCCATTGGGTAAAAATACTCCCCGACAAAGCAATCACTTGCTCACCGCGCACTACTCCGTAACAGGCTTTTTCCCCATTCAGGAAACGCACGAACTCCGTCATCCCTCTTCTCCCTTCCTGAGTGTTTGATTAATAATACTTTTACCGGGCGTTGATTTTCTTTTCCCACAGGAGGCGGTAGGTATGAAGTTCCTGGTTCATTTTAAACAGGAATCGTTCCACATCCTGGCGCGTAACCAGCATTTGCTCAGGTTCCAGGATTTCCACCTTTCGGAACTCCTCGCGCATGATAAAACGGATCACGTCTTCGATCGTGTCTGCCCAGACAGTCAGGATAACGGGAGCGTACGCCACCTCTTCCCCGTTGATTTCGTCGGCAACGGTATAAACGTCGAGGGTATTGTCTATATCCTCGATCTTAATCCCCTGGACGGGTACGTTACGGAGTTGGGCCACCTTCTGTTCCCTGATCTCTTCAGCCACCTTCTCCGTATTCTTCCCGCCAAAGAAAAACTTGGCCGGCCTTGTCTCACCCCGGTAATCCAGCCTGACTCTAAGCTTAATGTTGCTCTGGATGACCTCATCACCTATCTTTACCTTCAACAGGCACTCCCCCTGAGTTGTCCAACATTTCCCAAGGATAGTATGTTCGATGTAATGGGTAAAAATTCCTGCTCTTTTCTGACGTGCTTTAATCGATAGCGAAAAATCAGGAGGCAATTATAAGTTCTAAAACTCTATACCTCGGCGGGCGTTAACACCCAACTGATATGGATGCTTAATTTCCCTCATTTCGGTGACCAAGTGAGCCCGATCTATAATCTCCTGGGGTGCGTTGCGACCGGTAAGCACCAGTTCCAAATGAGGCGGCTTCCTGTCCAGAAAAGCCAGTACTTCCTCGATGGTAAGCAGTTGGAAGAACAGGGCATTATTTACCTCATCAAGAATGAGAATATCTACGTCCCCTCCCAACATGGCCTCTTCGGCAAAAGCTAACGCCTTCCTGGCTAGGGTATAGTCTTCCGGTTTAGCACCGCCCCGGTGGATAAACCCGGGCCGTCCAAAGGCATGGATCTCCACTTCGGGGGCCAGGCGGGCAAAAGCCTTGTTTTCCCCGTAGTTACCGGTCTTCATAAACTGGACGATAAGCACCTTGAAACCGTTTCCCGCAGCCCTTACCGCAAGGCCGAAAGCGGCGGTGCTTTTACCCTTGGCGTTCCCGGTATAGACCTGAATCAATCCCTGCTCCAGCTTCGGTTTAGTCATATTGTCACCACTCCCTCCAAGAAAAGTTAAATGTTATTCTTCAGGTATTCAGAATTCAGGAGTCAGAATTCAGAATACTTCGAGACGATAAACCGCTCTCTAATGCTGACTCCTGACTTCTG
This sequence comes from Clostridiales bacterium PH28_bin88, assembly GCA_000987045.1. Classification (GTDB taxonomy): domain Bacteria; phylum Bacillota; class PH28-bin88; order PH28-bin88; family PH28-bin88; genus PH28-bin88. Next base: position 162,287 of record LAKY01000072.1, read on the forward strand.
ACTCCTGACTCCTGAGTAGTCACAAACCCGGTTCAGAAACACGAGTTCTTGACTCCAGACCGGCCAAGAAGGCCAAGACCGCCTCCTGGTAGTTGACTCCCTGCCAACCCCCAGCAGGGAGCGAGTAAAGAAACTCAACCGCCTGCCCCCCGGTGTAGTCCCGCTGGGGCAGCTCATCAGGGGATACCACCAACACCGGAACACCAAGCCTGATGGCATGGGCCAGGCACTCAATGTTCCTCAGGTTACCGTGGCCAAAAGGAACCTGCAGCATCACCACCGCGCCCGCCTCACCGATAAGCTCCAGGTTCCGCCGGTAGGCTTCGTCACCAATTGGTGAAAAAGGAGCTTCCTCCGCCATGATGAGGCCCAGATCCCGCGCCCGTTGCCAGTCGGTATCGCCCGCATTCAGTACACCCGCCGTTACCGTGTAACCCCTCGAGGCCAATTGGTCCATCATCCAACCGGAAACGCCACCCCCACCGATGAGGTGAACCTTCAGGTGGCTTTTTTCCGTTCCTGTTTTCGGTGTAAGCAGGGTGACCTGGGGCACACCGGTGATTGGGTGACGGGCGATACCCACTTCCGCCCGGAACACCTCCCGGATATGTTCCGGTGTGATCACTTCTTCAGGATCGCCGGCAGCGAAAATATTCCCTTGGTGGAGGAGCAGCAGCCGCTGGCAGAACTGGGAAGCCAGGTTAAGGTCGTGGAGCACCCCGATTACCGTTAGTTTTTCCTCCAGCACCAGCTTCCTCAACAGGGACAGTATCTCCACTTGGTAATTGATATCAAGATGCGCCGTCGGTTCGTCTAACAGAAGCAGTTGAGGTTCCTGGGTAAGAGCACGCGCCAGGAGCACCCGCTGGCGCTCACCACCGCTTAAGTGGGTGACGGGTCGATGCCTTAACCCCCATGTATCGGTCATTTCCATGGCCTTTTGGGCCACCAGCCGATCCCGGATGCCCTCAACATGAAATCGTCCTAGATGGGCATGACGTCCCATCAAGACCACTTCTTCTGTGGTGAAGGTAAAGTCTACGCGGGTATCCTGGGGTACCACTCCCACCTTCTTGGCCAGGTCCTTAACCTTGATTGTGGACAGGTCTCGCCCATCCAGCCATACAATACCGATAGAAGGCTTTACGGTGGCGGCCAGCGTCTTGATCAGGGTAGATTTTCCCGATCCGTTGGGTCCAATGACGCCAAGGAAAGTACCGGGATCCACGGAAAAGGTAATGCCATCCAGCACGGTTCGCGCCCCATACCGGCATTCAATATCATGTACTTTCAGAACAACAGTCATGCTGTATCACCTTTACACCCACATGCTCCGCTGCCTGGTTCGCAGCAGGTAGCCAAAAAAAGGAGCGCCCAGAAATGCCGTGATTACCCCGACCGGTAACTCGGCGGGGGCGATAACGGTGCGGGCCAGCGTATCCGCCAGCACCAGAAAGATACTGCCTGTAAGGGCGGCAACGGGTAAAAGCACCCGGTGGTCCGGTCCCAATACCATCCGCACCACATGCGGGGTCACCAGCCCCACGAACCCGATGGTCCCCGCCATCGCCACCGCCTGGGCGGTAACCAGAGAAGCCGCGAAAAGAATGAGGACTTTAGCCCGCTCCACGCCCACCCCAAGGTGCTGGGCGGTCTCCTCGCCCAGGGCCAGCAGGTTCAGTTCCCGGGCCAAGAACCCGATTATCACCATCCCGGCCAGGAGGGCTGGAAGAGACCAGGCCACATGGCCCCAACTTCTTAAAGACAGGCTCCCCATCAGCCAGAACACTACCTGTTCCAGGTTGTGGTACGCCCTGGTGAGCATGAAAGACAGGATAGCTGTCAGGAAGGACCCAACCACCACACCGGCCAGGATGAGGGTTTCTACAGCCACCCGCCCACCGATCCTGGCCAGCCGGTACACAGTTATAATGGTTAAGATCGCCCCCAAGAAGGCTCCCACAGGTACCAGGCCGATACCGGGGACCCCTTTAATCCCCGCTCCAGCCAGCATAACCAGCACAGCCCCCACCGCCGCCCCTGAAGAAACCCCCACAGTATAGGGATCGGCCAGGGGGTTCCGCAACAATCCCTGGAAGGCGGCTCCGGCCACCGCCAAACCCGCCCCCACCAGGGAGCCCATCAGGATACGGGGAAACCGGATTTTCCAGATAATCACTTCCATGGTGCGGGTCCAGTCGGGAATAACCAGCGCGGGACCCAGAACCGGCACCTTGTGTACCAGTATCCCTGCGGCAGTCAGTGGGCTAATGTTGGCGCTACCGATTACCGCGCTACCGATCACCACCACCGCCCACAGCAACGCCAGGGCAGGCAAGGAAACCATCAGTTTGGCTTGCCATCCCTCCAACGATTTCAACATCCTCCCTAACCACCTAATGATGTAGTTTTAGACAAGCCGAAAGCCCGCCACGCAAAGTTTATCGTAGCGCGTTTAAAAAAGTTCGGGATATAGGAACCTGGCTATCTCCTCCACCGCCTGGGCGATCCGGTGGGAGGGCCGTACCAGAGTGTTTATGTCCAGGCTGTCCATCACTTTACCCTCCCGTATCGCAGTAATGTGGTCCCAGCCCGGACGGGTAGGTACTTTTTGGTCGTGTACAGCCAGGATGATTACGTCGGGATTCTGTTCCACCACCTTTTCCGGGCTGTATTCCAGCCAGGGAGACTTCTCTTCCACAATGTTGATTCCCCCGGCCAACTCAACGATTTCGTGCTGCAGGGAACCCTCACCCACAGTGTACAGGGGTTCGGCGCCGATTTCCACAAACACCCGCTTACGCTTGTCCATGGGCACGTTTGCCACCTTCTGCTGGACTTCCTCCAGGCGGGAACGCATGGAAGCAACTATTTCCTCTCCGCGGGGAGAAACGCCTGCGGCCTTGGCGATGGTTCGGACAGTCTCATAGATGGCGTCCACTGTCTGAGCCTCAACTACCAGTACCGGTAAACCCAACTTGCGCAGTTCATCAATCTGACCCATGTTTACGGATTGCATTGCCACCACCAGGTCAGGCTCCAGGGAAACGATCTTTTCCGCATTAACGGTAAAACCTCCGACCCTCTCCTTACCGTGCACCTCCGCAGGATAATCGTCGTTGTCGGTTACCGCCACCACCCTGTTCCCCAGCCCCAGAGCAAATAGGAGTTCTGTATTGCTGGGGGTGATCGAGATGATCCGCTGGGGAGGTTTGGGTATTACGATTTCCACACCGGTGACGTCGGTAATGGTAACCGGGAACCCCTCAATTTTTTCAGCAGGCGCATTTCCACCACCGGAGGGAATATTCCGGCTGCAGCCGGTTACCAGCACTAACGTCAATACCGCCAGCGTTAAAGTCAACCCGCATTTTTTCTTCACTTTTCTTCTCCTCCCCGTGGAAGCTATGTATATATATTCCGCCCGTCTCCGACGGCCTTTTTTGCTCCTTAAACCAATGTGATGTAAGTTTTTCACTCTTTTCTTTGATGGGCATAAACAGAAAATCCCCAGCTTCGCGTAGAGGCTGGAGAAGATATTTCTGCGGTGCTCCCTCCTTTACCACGAAGGATGATGCCGTAAACCCACAGGCAGGTCTCCTGGCTTCCCCTCTTCGTGTCAGGCTTCCTTCCCCTTCTTTTACGGAAGAGTGGCATAGCAACAGACACTCAGGGTTACAGTGGCGGGACCGCGCCGGAATTGCACCGGACTTCCCTATTCTCCCCTAGGGGCACCCGCAGGCTAGATTGGACAAGTTAGGTATTCGATAAAGACTGCCGGAATCCTTTTTTGAACAAAATAATTGGCCGTTTAAGGCCAAATTAGTCGTTGGGACCCGCAATGGTAGCACCGGTCAAAATAGTATTCGGGCCGCTGCCACGCGGACTGCACCTGGTCCCAGGAAGCGTTTGTATTTTCCAGGTTAATAAGGTTTCCCTCACCAGAGAAATTCGCTACCAGTCCTGAAAAATACCGTCCTGTTGTGGGTGACGCCACAGGTACAGAGCTGCTGACAAAGGCCTCATTGTTGCCGCAATTGACACATCTGGGCATCTGATTTTAAACCTCCTACCCGACAATCTGGCATGTCCACCCGTTTAGTGTTTCTCCCGCAAGAGCATAATAAACACGCCGGGTGAGAAATGAGCACCCGGTTGGAAGCAAAATATCGACTTTGGAGGGTTAAACTATGAGCATCCGGCGTACCGTAGTGGGCTTGTTTTCCTCCCTGGAGCAGGCTCGCAGGGCGATTGTGGAAATAGGCGAGGAGAGCCTGGCCAATAACCAGGTATCCCTGGTAATTAAAAAGCGCTCGCCCGCCAAGGAGGAATATGCCACAGAAATTGCAGGGTACCCGGCTCCCGGCACCCTGGATGATTTTCACGGGCTACTGGTGCAGGTACAGGACATCAACCTGGACAGGATCGGCTCAGTGGAGGCGGGCGGCTCGGTTGCAGGGGCGATCAGCCAGGAAGACAAGGGGTTGGCCGAGGTCCTCGGTTATTACGGTATGGACTTTGATCGAGCCAGGTACTATGAGGACCAGGTAGCCACAGGTATGGCTCTGGTGGTGATCGAGACCAACAATGATAAAGTAAACCAGGTGGCCAATATCCTGCTCGGTTACGGCGGCCAGCAGGTAGAAAAGTGGAGTAAAACCCTGAACCACCGCCTTAGAGCCAAGCAGGGTTAAGCGAAAGCCTCCGAGCGGGGAACCCCGTGTTGGAGGCTTCTCCCTTCTACCGTTCTCGGGCTGTGGCGATGCGGGAGGGCGGCCTGCCTGCAGGGTGCTGGATGGAACTCTTCCCGTTGTTTGCCCTCTTGGCACTGGTCCTCGCTTTTTTGTTGAACCCGTTGGCCAAGCTCCGCAGGCGCTTAACCTCATCGGCGGTAAGATGCCGGTACTGGCCAGGCTTCAGTTCACCCAGGGTGAGGAAACCGATTTTTGTTCGTACCAGGCTTTTCACCGGGTGCCCCACCGCCCCCAGCATCCTTCGTACCTGCCGGTTCTTTCCCTCATGAATGGTAAGTTCCACCAGCGTGTCACCGGCAATCCTTTGGAGGATCCGTACCCTGGCAGGCGCCGTGACCCCTTCTTCCAAAGGTACACCGTGTCGCAGGCACCGGAGTCCGTCGGGCTGAACGATCCCCTGCACCAGGGCCAGGTAGGTTTTTTCCACTTCGTGGCGTGGGTGGGTCAGGGCATGAGTAAGGCTACCATCGTTGGTAAGGATTAATAGACCCTCGGTGTCATAGTCCAGCCTGCCTACCGGGTAAAGCCGGACTGGCAGGTCCCGCACCAGGTCTACCACCTTCTTCCGTCCCTGGGGGTCACGAACGGTGGTCACGAAACCCGCCGGCTTGTTGAGCAAGACATATGTCTTAGGCTCACAGAACCGTAGCGGTTTACCGTCCACCTCGATAACGTCCTTGCCGGCGTCCACTTTGGTACCTAACTGGGTCACTACCTCCCCGTTGACTCGCACCCTGCCTTCCAGGATCATTTCCTCGCTCTTGCGCCGGGAAGCCACTCCGGCCATGGCCATCACCTTATGCAACCTTTCCACAAAACGCCCTCCTGTAAACGGCTAAAGCTATTATACCCCTCTCCCAAGATCATATCATGATCTAGGCCGGGTTAGCACTTTTTTTACCGCACCGTTTCGGCCCCAAATCAACCAAATTCCTTGCCCAGGTTGCTACCGGTGGTAATTTCGCCAGGTTTCCTCATCTGACGAGGTGACAGGCCACCATGTGTTCCCCGCCTGTATCTTGGAAAGGAGGTTCCTCCTCCCGGCAAAGTTCTTCCGCCACAGCGCAGCGGGTGTGAAACCGGCAACCGGCCGGCGGGTTCAGGGGACTCGGGACGTCACCGCCAAGGAGGATGCGCTCCCGCCTGGCCTGGGGGTCGGGAACGGGAATGGCGGATAAGAGCGCCTTGGTGTAAGGGTGCTGTGGTGAGCTGTAGAGCCTTTCCGCCCCGGCCAGTTCCACCAGCTTCCCCAGGTACATCACTCCCACCCTGTCGCTGACATACTTGACCACGTTAAGACCGTGGGCGATGAACAAGTAGGTCAGATCCATCTCCCGCTGCAGGTCTTCCAAAAGGTTGAGGATCTGAGATTGAATGGATACATCCAGGGCGGAAACCGGTTCGTCGCAAACGATCATTTTTGGATCAACCGCCAGGGCCCGGGCAATGCCAATCCGCTGGCGCTGACCGCCACTGAATTCATGGGGATAGCGCCTGGCGTGGGAAGGGCTCAACCCCACCATCTCCAACAGTTCCCGCACCCTGCGTTCCTTTTGCGTTCCATTCGCCAATCCATGGAGGGTGAGGGGTTCACCCACTATGCGCCCCACCGTCATGCGGGGATTTAAAGAACTGTACGGGTCCTGGAAGATAATCTGCATCCGCTGACGTTTGGGGCGCAGTTCCCGCCGGTTCAACCGTGTGATGTCCTCTCCTTCAAAAAACACCTCGCCGCCGGTAGGCTCGATGAGCCGCAGGATGAGGCGACCGGTGGTTGATTTGCCGCAGCCGCTTTCCCCTACCAACCCAAGAGTCTCGCCTCGTTTGATGCCGAAGGAGACCCCGTCCACCGCCTTGACCAGCCCCCGTCCCCGGCCCAACAGGTTCCCCTGCACCGGAAAGTGCTTTGTAAGGTTTCTGGCCTCTACCAGGTACTCAGACAACCGTCCCCACCTCCTCCTGCCGGTACAGCCAGCAACTGGCAAACCGTCCGGGAGCCACCCGGCGCAGTTGTGGCTCCTCCTTACGGCAAAGTTCGCCTGCTAGGGGGCACCTGGGGTGAAAGGCGCAGCCGGCCGGAAGTTGCACAGGATTAGGTACCGTTCCCTCGATGGTGTAAAGCCGCTCCCCGGTGCCTTCCAGGCGCGGGATGGATCTCAGCAGCCCGGCGGTATACGGGTGCTTGGGGTCATCGAACAGGTCGGTCACCCCAGCTTCCTCCACCACCCGGCCGGCGTACATCACTAATACCCGGTCGGCCATCTCCGCCACCACCCCCAGGTCGTGGGTGATAAGCAGGATAGCAGTGCCGAACTCCCGCCTCAATTGGCGCATCAGATCCAGGATCTGGGCCTGGATGGTCACGTCCAGGGCAGTGGTTGGCTCATCGGCGATCAGGAGTTCCGGGTTGCAGGACAGGGCCATGGCGATCATCACCCGCTGGCGCATCCCTCCGGAAAGCTGGTGGGGGTAATCTCGCACCCTTTTTTCCGGGGAAGGGATCCCCACTTTTTTCAGCATCTCCACAGCCTGTAGCCAGGCTTCCCGCTTGCCAAGACCCTGGTGTAGCCGTAATGTTTCGGCCACCTGCTCCCCTACTCTAAACACGGGATTTAAGGATGTCATTGGCTCCTGGAATATCATGGATATCCGGTTGCCGCGGATCCGTCGCATCTCTGCCGGAGACTTCTTCAGCAGATCCTCCCCGCCAAAACGGATCGCCCCACCCACGATCTTTCCCGGCGGCCGGGGAACCAGCTGCATGATGGAAAGGGAGGTAACGCTCTTCCCGCTGCCCGATTCGCCGACGATAGCCAAAGTCTCTCCCCGGCCCATGCTGACACTCACCCCGTCTACTGCCGGCACCACCCCGTCCGCGGTGTAAAAGTAGGTTTGCAGTTGTTGTACTTCCAATAACGGTTCAACCATGTTTTTCACCTGCCTTACTGTTTCAGCCTGGGATCGAGGGCGTCCCGCAGGCCATCCCCCAGGAGGTTAAAGGCCATCACTGTAATGGTTATGGCCAAACCGGGGAAAATGACCACATGGGGTGCGTTGTAGAAGTACCCCCGCCCGCTGCCCAGCATGGCTCCCCACTCGGCGAAAGGCTCCTGTACCCCCAAGCCCAAAAACCCAAGGCCGGCGGTTTCCAAGATGGCCTGGGAAACACCCATAGTAGCCCGTATGATGATGGGCGCCACTACATTGGGCAGCACATGCAGGAAAATAACCCTCAGGTCGCCGGCCCCCAGGGCCAGTGCAGCCTGGACGTAGTCATTCTCCTTGACCGACATGACCGACCCCCTGACAATGCGGGCATATTCCGGGATGTAAACAATACCGATGGCGACCATGGCATTCTCAATACCGCGGCCCAGCAAGATCATCAGTGCCAGGGCCAGCAGGATGGGAGGAAAGGCCATCATGATATCCATCACCCGCATCAGGCCCAGGTCCACCAACCCGCCGTAGTAGCCGGCCACCGCCCCCACCATCACGCCCGCCGCCAGGGAAATCCCTACCGCGATAAGACCCACCCGCAGGGAGATGCGGGCGCCGTAGAAGATGCGGCTGAGGATGTCCCGGCCCAGGTGGTCGGTACCCAGCCAGTGGTTCCCGCTGGGACCCTGGAGGCTCTGGGGAAGGTTTCCTTCGTACGGGTTATACGGGGACACCACCGGTGCCAAGGCAGCCAGAAGGAAAATCAGCAGCAGCAGGACGAGCCCCACCAGGGCAGCCCGGTTTTTCCGGAAGCGCCGCCAAAACCCCGCCAACTGGACAAAGAGACCGGTTCCCGGGTCAGCGGCGGTAATTACTGTCTCATTCATTTTCTCCCCCTCCCTTATGAGTAACGGATCCGCGGGTCAATAAAGGCATAGGTGATGTCCACCACCAGGTTAACCATCACATACACCGTTGCAATAAACAGCACCGCCCCCTGCATCAGCGGGTAATCGTTGGTCTGGATGGCGCTCACCACCAGGCTCCCCAGCCCGGGCCGGGAGAACACCGTCTCGGTGAGCACCGCCCCACCCAGGAGGGAGCCGGTTTGCAGGCCGATGACCGTTACCACCGGAATGAGGGCATTCTTTAACGCATGTTTGTAGACTACTACCCGCTCGGCTAATCCCTTGGCCCGGGCAGTGCGGATATAGTCCTGCCGGATAATCTCCAGCATGGTAGAACGGGTCATCCGGGCGATGAGGGCGGTGGAGTAAGCACCCAGGGCCACCGCCGGCAGCACCAGGTGCTTGAGACTGGAGATGAGGGCGGCGTGGTTGCCGGTGAGGATGCTGTCCAGGATCACAAACCCGGTGACTTTATCCGGTTCAAGCCCGATGCCTACCAGGCCCGTGGCCGGCAGAAACCCCTTCATCTCCACGGAAAAAATGACGATCAGGAGGAGGCCCAGCCAGAAGATGGGCATGGAGACCCCCACCAGCGCTCCGGTCATACTAAGGTAATCAAAGAACGAATATTGCTTAACCGCAGAGATAATGCCCACCACCACCCCGGCAACAGTAGCCAGCGCCATGGCCGCCAGGGCCAGCTCGATGGTGGCGGGAAAACGGGTCAGGATCTCCTGCAGTACCGGGGTCCTGGTCATCAGAGACCGGCCCAGGTCCCCCTGCGCCGCATTGATCAAAAACTTACCGTACTGGACGTACAACGGGTCATTAAGTCCCAATTCCGCCCGCAGGGCAGCCGCTCGCTCGGCAGTGGCGTGCTGTCCCAGGATGATATAGGTGGGATCCGGGACAAATATGTGCATCACCACAAAGACCGCCAACGACACCCCGATCAGAACCGGGACTAACAGTAAAATGCGTTTGAACAAGTATTTAATCATGCTTCCAAACTCCTTTGACGACGGAAGAAAGAATGTGGCTTCTCGCGAAACCACATTCCTGTTCCACCCTGTTTCCGTCAAGGTTATTGTTTCGTAACTCCCTTAAGCGGGTATACTCCGGTGGGGTGCAGCTGGTAACCGCTGATGTTCTTGGTGGTGGCTGCCATATCCACCCCGTGGCTGATGAAGACCCAGGGGGCGTCTTGCAAGATGATTTCCTGAGCTTGGTGATACAGTTTATTACGCTCTTCCGGCTTGGAGGTACGCTGGGCCTGTACCAGCAGATCGTCCACCTGCTTGTTGCTGTACTTGGCGGAGTTCAGGGTGCTCTCGATCTCGAAACTGCTCAACAGGGCGTACAAGAAGTTGTCCGGGTCGCCGTTATCGCCAATCCAGCCGTAGAAGAACAGGTCTCCTTCCCCCTGCTTGACTGCCTGTTTGTATTCAACCCACTGGTAAGGTACGATTTCTGTTTGGATACCGATCTTCAACAGGTCAGCCTGGATCGCGGCAGCCAGTTTCTCACCACCTACCGCGTTATACGGTCGCGGGTTCACGTAAGTGATCATCTTCACCTTCATCCCGTTGGGATACCCGGCCTCGGCCATGAGTTTCTTTGCATCTTCCGGGTTGTACTCATAGGGTTTAAGGTCTGCGGCATATCCCGGCATGAAGTCGGGCAGCGGGCCGTTGGCCAGTTTGGCCATCCCCTGATAGAGGAAATCCACCAGGTCCTTGCGGTTGACGGCCATACTCACCGCCTGGCGCAGTTTCGGATCGTTAAAGGGTTTCTTGTGGGTGAAAAAGCCCATGTAGTTGATGTTCATCCCCGGGGCCTTCAGCACCTTGAGGCCGCTGTCCTCCAGTTTCTTCACGTCGTTGGGGTCAACGCCGTCGATGATGTCCACTGCTCCGGAGATAAGTTCACTGGCCCGTACCGAGTTCTCCTTGGTGACCTTAAAGACCACCTTGTCAACCTTGGGTTTTTCACCCCAGTAGTCCTTGTTGGCTTCCAGAACGATCTGCTGGTCCTTTTCCCACTTGACGAACTTGAAGGGGCCGGTGCCCACCGGGTTCTGGTTAAAGTCAGCGCCAAATTTCTGTACAGCCGCCGGGCTGACGATGGGGGCGGACAGGCTCATGGCCAGGTTGGCCAGGAAGGGGGCATAAGGCTCCTTCAGGTAAAACTTGACGGTGTATTCGTCCGCCGCCTCCACCTTGTCCACCGGCCCGAAGGTAAAGGTGGCGTAAGGCATGTCGTCGTTAAGGTTAGGGGGTAGCTGCCGCTCCACGCTGAACTTCACCGCCTGGGCGTTAAAGGGGGTACCGTCGTGAAACTTGACCCCTTGGCGCAGCTTGAAGGTCCATACCTTCCCGTCCTCCGATGAAGACCATTCAGTGGCCAGGCCCGGTTCGATATCCGTGCTGTTTGGCTTGTACTGCACCAGGTTCTCGTATATGTTCACGATCACCTTCGCGGATTCACCGTCATCCACATAAGCGGGATCCAGGCCGCGGGGGTCGGCGCCCCGGGCATAAACCAGGATTTTCTCCGCCGGTTTGCTGGCTTGCCCATCGGTGGTCTTACCACCGCCACAACCGGCCAGAGCCAGGGTAACAAGTAATAACACAGCTAACCCTAAAAACAAAACTTTCCCTTTTTTCAAAGTTCTCTCCTCCCCGAAAATAAATCAAAGAACCATATTCCCGGCGTAACAAATTACCCGCACCACCTCCGAAAACAAAACTGGGTTAAAATGTGTAATGCGGTTAGCATTCGCCACCAACCGCATTCTTCCTATTTTTTCTCTTTTTCTCTCATTTATAATATTTTTCTCTCGACTAACCGAACAACCAATTAGCTATTAGAATCGAAGCTACCAGGCCGGTCAGGTCGGCGATCAGGCCCAGGGTTACAGCATAGCGATAACGGCGGATGCCCACCGACCCGAAGTAGACGGTAAGCACGTAGAAAGTGGTATCGGTACTGCCCTGCATGATGGATGCCATACGCCCGATGATGGAATCAGGACCGTGAGCGCCGATCAGTTCTGCCGCAACCCCCAGGGCGCCGCCGCCGGAAAGCGGCCGCATGATCGCCAAAGGCAGCAGTTCTGCCGGTGCACCCACCAACCCGATTAACGGGTCTAGTGCCCTGACCATCAGGTCCATTGCTCCGGAGGCGCGAAAAACGCTAATGGCGACCAGCATCCCTACCAGAAAGGGGATGATCTTGATGACTGTCTCAAAACCTTCCCGGGCACCCTCCACAAAAGTCTCATACACCTTAACGCCTCGGAGGTGGGCAACCGCGGGTATAAAAAAAAGCATCAACGGGATAGCCCAACGAGATATTTGCGTGATTACCTGGGAAAATTCCATCTGCCTCAGGACCTCCTCCCATTCCGGCGGTGCGTCTTCCGAAAGTACCGGTCAGCCACCACTGCGGCCAGCATGCTGGCAGAAGTAGCCAAGATGGTAGGCGCCACAATTTCCGCCGGGTCTATGGAACCAGCCGCCGCCCGGATCCCGATAATAGTCGCCGGGATTAAAGTGATACAGCCGGTATTAAGGGCCAGGAAGGTGCACATGGCCTCGGAGGCTTCATCCGGTTTGTCATTTAAAGTCTGTAACTCTTTCATCGCCTTCAGGCCGAAGGGAGTAGCAGCGTTTCCCAGGCCTAACATGCTGGCGGCCAGGTTCATGATAATGGAGCCCAAAGCGGGATGGTTTTTTGGCACGCTGGGAAACAGCCTGACCATTACAGGTTTTAATAGCCTGGCCAGTGCCTCCACCAGCCCGGCGGCTTCTGCCAGCTTCAACAGGCCCAACCATAAAGACATTAAACCGATAAGTTCCAGGGCGATGGTCACCGCCATCTGGGCAGCGCTAAGGGCCGAACTGGTAACCACCTCCACCTTTCCCCGAAATCCGGCCACCGCTATTCCGAAAAGCAGCATGAACAGCCAGATGGTGTTGACCACATCGTTCCCCCCAAGGTTGTCTTGTTAGTAAACTTATGTATGATTACCATTTAATAGAACCCCAGGGGAGAATGGCCAAAATGTAAAAGCACCCGGCCTTAAACCAAGTGCTTGTGGATCTCCACCAGTGCGACGTCCAGCAAAACCCGAGCCGCCACCGTCGCTGCTTTTATTGTGATGCCCTATGGTGCCATTGTTGTTGTACAGGTCTAAACACACTAATGCCGGTCACCAGTCACTAGTCACTAACTCATACCCCGCCCTGAAGAGTATGGGGAACCATCTCTGCGTTGCCTCGTTCCCGTTTTTCTTCCTTCCTTTCCTCCTTGTGTCCCCGCTCTCCTCCGTTCCGCTTAAACAATCCTTGTATTTGCGCCACAACCTGGGGGGCCACGTCAATCAACCTGTCTACAACAGCGTTGCCGTCAACAGGCAGCAGGCGAACCTGCCCGTTGCCCACCACCAGGAACCCTACCGGCTGAACTGAAACCCCCGCCCCGCTACCGCCCCCGAATGGTAGTCCACCGCCGTCCTTTCCACCGTCCTTCCCACTACCTGTCTGGTACTCCCCGCCGCCGGCGGCAAAACCAACCGCCACCCGGGAAACCGGTATAATAACGCTCCCGTCGGGCGCCTCCACAGGGTCACCGACCACGGTATTCACATCCACCATTTCTTTGATGCTTTCCATTGCCGTCTTCATCAAAGCTTCAATCGGGTGATTGCTCAAGTTCTGTTACCCCCTTTGTCCCACCACTGCTTTAATTAGGATCCAAAAAGTTCGCAGTCCCATGAGCATAATATGACCGGCCCGGATGGCAAATATGCAATTAAAACCCAGGTTAAGTTTCGTCTCGGCAAAGCTGGGAATTACCTCGAATTCTGGACGGCTGAACTCCACTTTTACCGTCCGCTGCAGGTTGGCGAAAACCCACCCTTTCAGGACCCATAACCCTCCAATAAACATTCCTGTGGCTGCAGCGTCTTCCAGGCCCACCTCTGTAACCCATTTCAACCGGTGGCAACGGATGTTCCGGTAAAACCAACGATTGATACGTAGGATGTCCAGTCCCGCTTTAAACAGGCCGGATATTTTTGTTACAATCCCCAGGGGAAGCGGGGGAACTTTTTTAACTTTAACCTCATGCTTTGTCAAGGACTGGCCGGTGCTGGTCTCTGTTGCAGCCTCCATCCTCAGGTACGGGAGCCAGTCCTCCCAGTTCCACTGGATAACCGGAACCTCCAGTTTATAGCCCCATACCCCCGGCCAGGCCCGCAAAACCATGGTCAAGCGGTCATCATCCGCGTGCTTACGGTACTCGACCTCCATCCTGAGGGGAATTGCAGCTACCACCAGGCTAAACAAAACCCAAGCTATAATTATGGTAATTAAAAACTGCACCCCGCCACCCCCCATCATTGCATTATTTTTCCTATCCCTGCGACTGGTATGCAAAATAGTAATGAAAAATGACGGTGCGGGATGGCCTAGCAGAGTAAAAGGCAATTTTAATTCTTTTCCACCTCGATGACATAAATGCTCGACAACGGGACAACGGCGCTAAAATCACCCATATCCAAGACGAGGCCAAGATCATCAATATGGCTAATGACGCCTTCGTAAAGGTTTTCTTCGTTCACGTATACCTTGACTTTTTTCTTCTTGACTATAAGTCCCCGTAAAAAATTTTTACGACTGCGTCCAGAGATAGGTTCCGTCTTCAGTAGCTGGATAAGCTGGTCCATTTGTGTGAAATACACCGGTAGCCGGCATCTACTGCTGCCAGCCCCAAGGCCACCGCCAGGTGGGTTTTACCCCACCCCGGGCGGCCCGAGGAACATGATGTTGTAGGCGCCTTCGAGCTAGGCCATCTCGGTCAACTGCTGCCGCCTGGATACACTGGTCTGGAACCCAAAGTCAAAGTCGTCCAGTGTCTTGTGGAAGGGTAAATTGGCTGCCTTTAGCCGGCGCAATCGGCCAGTATCCTGGCGGTTTTGCTGCTCAATCTCCAGAAGTGCCTGCAGGGTTTGTAGGGGCGTTAATTCCTGTTTACGTGCCTTTTCCAGGATGCCCTCCAGTTCCCTAGCGGCGTGTTTCATGGATAAACTGTGAAGTTGCTCCTGCACACTCGAAAGAAGGTTCATGGGGTTTCACCTCCTTTCGCCACTAGCCTTCCCGGTCTGAAAGCGCCCAGGGGCGTTTTTGTTACTGTAAAAGGAAAACGCCCCGGAGGTCTATTCCTCCGGAGCGTTATCTTTATTACTTTGGAAGGTTGCCAGATCCGGTAATTCTTTTAAATCTTTGAGGCCGAAATACGTCAAAAACTCCTTGGTTGTACCGTAGAGGATAGGCCGCCCAGGACCTTCCTTTCGCCCTACCTCGCGTATGAGTTTTCGTTCCATCAAGGTGGTCAACACCCCCTCCACCTTGACTCCGCGGATTTGCTCTATTTCCGCCCGGGTGATCGGCTGACGGTAGGTCACAATGGCCAGGGTTTCCAGGGCTGCGTGAGAAAGAGCAGCCGTATGAGGCTTGTATAACTTTTCGATGTAGGGGGCCATTTCTGGGCGGGTGATCAACTGGAATCCGCCCGCCACCTCCACCAGCCGGATGCCCCGACCCTCGCCGTTGTACAACTCCTCCAATTGTTGCAGCAGAATACGGGCATCAGACTTGGTGATCCCGGCAATCTCGCTAAGGGTTCCCAGGTCAAGGGGTTCATTGGCCACAAACAGCAAACACTCGATCACAGCCCTGGGTTCATCGGCAAAAAGGACTCCAACTGGCTGAACTTCCTTCTCCATGACCTACCTCCGGTTTTCATTTATCCAAGGCCGGCCGCTACCTGCGGGTGTTCCGCGGTACGCGGGAAAATGGTAATATCGTCGAAGGGTCGAGGCTGGTAAATGATTACCTGCTGCAACCTGACCAACTCCAACAGGGCCAAAAAGGTAATCACCACCGCGACCCGTGTAGCCGCACCCGATAATAGCTCGCGGAAGAGGAGCCCTCCTGGCCTTTCCGCTAAGTAGGAAATAATCAAGTCCATTTGTTCGCTGATAGTAACCTCTTGCCTGGAAATCTCGTGAACCGGCTCTTCTGCCGGGACCCGGGCCAACAGGTCCCGCATGGCGCCCACCAGATCCCATATGGAAACCCCCTCCAGGGGGTTGTCCGGAGTAAAGGCACTTATAAAGGCCTCCACATCCACGGGCCGGGAGTAAACCCGGGCCTGTGCCGCCTCCTGGGACTTAAGGTGGGCAGCCGCCTCCTTATATTTCTTGTATTCCAACAGGCGGGCCACCAGTTCTTCCCGGGGGTCCGTGGTTGCTTCCACGGATTCCGGGTCTCCGGCAGGTTCCTGGGGTAACAACATCCGGGCCTTGATGGCCAGCAGGGTGGCAGCCATCACCAGAAACTCGCTGGCCACGTCCAGGTCCATCTCCTGCATGGCGTGCAGGTACTCAAGATACTGTTCCGTGATCTGCGCGATGGGGATGTCGTAGATGTCCACTTCCGCCTTTTCGATCAGGTGAAGCAGGAGGTCCAGCGGCCCTTCAAACACCTCCAGCCTGATGTGGTAACTCATCGCTCATCCCCTCTCGCCACAACTAAATTTTCATGGCCTCTCTGACCTCTTCCATGGTTTTTGCCGCCTCCTGCCGGGCCCGCTTCACTCCGGCAATCACAATTTCATCCAGAAGACCCGGGTTGGCCTCCAGCCGCGCCCGTCGCTCCCGCACTGGTTCCAGCACCTCGTTCATCTTAGCCGCCAAGTTTTTCTTGCAGGCGACACACCCGATAGTGCCCCCGCGACAGCAGTCGGCGCAGTTCTCCACATCCGCAGCGTTATAGATTTGCTGGTAGGCATAGACAACGCATACTTCCGGGTGTCCTGGGTCGTCCTTCCGGACCCGCGCGGGGTCGGTTACCATCATCCTTATTTTTTCCTGGACCTCCTGGGGACTGGCGCTGATGGCAATATCGTTATGGTAGCTCTTACTCATCTTGCGCCCGTCTATCCCGGGCAACATGGCCACCTTTGCCAGCTTGGCTTTGGGCTCCGGAAAGAGCTTCGTATCATACATGAAGTTGAACCTGCGGGCGATCTCCCGGCAAAGTTCCAGGTGGGGCAACTGGTCTTCACCTACCGGCACGGTGTCGGCCTTGTACACCAGGATATCCGCGGCCTGGAGCAGGGGGTAACCCAGGAAACCGTAGGTAGAGATGTCCTTGCCCTCCTGACCCAGTTGCTGCACCTGGTCCTTGTAGGTTGGAACCCGCTCCAGCCAGGAGAGGGGGGTAATCATGGAAAAAAGGAGGTGTAGCTCAGCATGCTCTTTCACATGGGATTGCACCAGCACGGCGCTCTTCTCCGGGTCAATACCGGCACTCAGCCAGTCGATCAGCATCTCCCGGATGTTATCTTTAATTTGAGAGGTATCGTCAAAGGCGGTGGTGAGGGCATGCCAGTCCACCACCCCGTAAAAACACTCGTATTCGTCCTGCATCTTGACCCAGTTTTCCAGCACGCTCAGGTGCCCGATGTGCAAACGGCCGGTGGGCCGCATACCGCTGAAGATTCTTCCTTTAGCCATAGATTTGCCTTCACTCCTTGTATTAGTGACTAGTTACTAGTGACTGGTGACTAGTGGTGAGTTCCCATTAAGCAAGGTATTATACTACATGCCCAACCCGGCCAGGGTAGCAATAGCGGTCATGAGGCCTCGCACCGCCGGGCGCAGGAAAGAGCTTAGAACGCCGGTGGCCAGGAGCAGCAACAGGATCATGGGGCCATAAGCCTCCAGGGAGTACAGGGACATGGCGCTGCGCCGGGGAAGGATCCCCGCAAGAACCTTGGAACCGTCCAGGGGAGGAAGCGGGATCAGATTGAATACCGCCAGCATGGAGTTGTACCAGAGGGTATACCATAAAAACGCGTCGAGGAGTGGAGGAGCACCTCCCGTGAGCCGGGCGGCTACCGCTGCCAGGTAAGCCAGCACCAGGTTCATCACCGGGCCGGCCAGTCCCACTTTCATCATCCCCTTCTGCCGGTCGCCGCGGAAGTAAAAGGGGTTGACCTGCACCGGTTTAGCCCAGCCAAACCCGGCCACCAGTAACATCAACGTTCCCAACACATCCAGGTGCGCCAGGGGATTTAACGACAGCCTCCCCTGGGAAGCCGGGGTAGGGTCCCCCAGGATAGCCGCCATCTTCCCGTGTGCATACTCGTGAAAGGTAATGGCGATTAAAAGGGCCGGAATGCCCGCCAACAGGTCAAACAGGCTGTTAAAGAACATTGTGTTCGTAGTCTCCTTTCCGGTTCAGCTTAGCCCACGTATCCAGGCGAGGGCCTCCTCCCGGTTGCGCACCTTTCCTTCCAGGAAGGCACACTCCAGGTCCAGCAGCACGTCGGCGAAGATCGGGCCAGGTTTCAGGCCAATATCCTTCAAATCGTCACCGCTTACCAGCGGGTGGAGGGACTCGCGCGCCTCCAGGTAAGCAAGCACCCGGGATTCCGCTTCCTCCCGTCCGGTCAATGCCAGGCAGGCTAACACGGTTTCCGGTTGCTCTTCACGGAAGAGCCGGTGCAAGTGCCCCGGGGAAAGATCATCCTCCTCAAGCCCCGCCAACAATTCTTCGCCGGCGATCACACGGCTTAACACCTCCAGATCCTGCCGGTGAAGGTTAAAGCGGTGCCTGATAGCGATCACTTCTTCCTCTTCCATGCGGTGCAAAATGGTAGCAAGATAAAGAATCGCCCTTCTTAGAGGACGGGCTCGGCCCCTTACCTCTTCCCACCGCTTGGTCAGCCAAAAGACCCGCTCCATTGCCTCCCACCACCGGCTATCGGTAACAACACCAGGCAACACTTGTGCCCACACCCCCAGTTCCACCAGTCGCATGACGGACTGTACCGGGCGTTCCTCCTCCAGGAGGCAGGAGAGTTCAACCCATAACCGGGTGCCGGATAACCTGCTTAAGACGGCCAGCGCCCTGGGATCCTTGGCTAAAGCGAGGGTCTGGGGTTCCATGGTAAAGCCGTACCTCTGTTCAAACCTCACCGCCCTCAAGATCCGGGTGGGGTCTTCCACGAAACTCAGGTTATACAAAACCCGGATAATACCCCTTTCCAGGTCATGGTAGCCGCAGAAAAAATCGACCAGGGTGCCAAACCGCTCACGGTTCAATTGGACGGCCATGGCATTGATGGTAAAGTCACGCCGGTAAAGGTCTTCCCGCAGGGTAGATACCTCAACCACAGGCAAGGAAGCCGGGTAGTCATAAAATTCCCGGCGGGCTGTGACAACATCCACTTTCTGCCCGGAGGGAAGGTTGACCGTGGCGGTATGGAACTGCTCGTGACGCACCAGTTCGCCACCCAATTCCCGGGCGAGCAATTCTGCCAAAGCCACACCGTCTCCCTCCACCGCCAGGTCTACGTCGCAGTTTGGGACGTTTATTAACAGATCCCGCACCATCCCACCCACCAGGTAGACCCCGTATCCCAACCGGTCTCCCATTTCACCTGCGTCTCGCAACAAGTCCAGCATATCCAGGGGAAGGCGTTCAGCGACCATTTTTCTGGTATCCATGGGGCAGGCCAGCGGGCACTGGGTTTGGTACATGGTATGGAACCTCCTGGGATAGTGTTCCCCGTGCAGCACTCTCAGCACATCGCTGCGGGAAACAATACCCACCAGTCTTTCCCCTTCCAGGACCGGCAACCGCCCGATATCGTGGAGGATCATCAGGTCCTGCACCTCTTGTACGGAGGCGTCGGCAGAAATGGTAATGATTCCACGGCTCATGTAACCCTTGACAGGGGCATGTCCCAACCCGTGATGCTGGGCCTTCTCCAGGTCCCGCCGGGAGATAATCCCGACCAGCTTACCATCATCCGCCACCGGCAACCCGGTATGCCCGTACCGGAGCATTACCCGTCCGGCCTCGTCGATGGATGTCTCAGGCGACACCATCTTCACCGGTGAAGACATGATCTGGCGGGCGGTTACCGGCGGCCGGACACAGCGGGACAGCTCCCGGTCTAAACTGGACAAAACATCTGCCAGGGGCCTTCCTTTGATGTTCGCGGCAGCCGCCTTGGGGTGCCCCCCACCACCAAAGTGGGCCAAAATCTCATTGACGGAAACGGAATCCACCCGGCTACGCCCAACCAGGTGCACACGACCGCCCATCTCCACCACCGCAAAAACCACATCTCCGTTGGTTACATCCGCCAGCTTCTCCACAAGAAGACCCAGTCCTCCCACGTATTCCTCCTGGGAGGTGGCCGTTACCAGTATGTCTATTCCCCGCACCCGGTACTCACGTACCGAAGACAGTAGGGCGTTTAACAGCATTTGTTGCCTTTCCCCCAGGGGCCGGTCGATGAAGTTGGCCACAACCTGCAGGTTGGCCCCCAGGGAAAGCAGGTAGGCCACCGCCGCCGCGTCCCGCGCGGTAGTGCTGGTAAAGGTCAGGCTGCCGGTATCCTCGTAGATGCCCAGGGCCAGGATAGTGGCCTCGAAGGGATTAAGAGAAATACCCCTTTCCCGGATCAATTCCACCATCAAGGTGGTGGCTGCACCCACCTGGGCAAGCGTCTGGCGGGCATCCGCCGGCAATTCCCCACCTGCCGGGTGGTGGTCATAGACCTCAACCTGCACCCCGGGCCTGGGAAAGTGCCCGCGCAATTCCCCCAGTCTCTGAAACCCGCTGGTATCCACCACGATCAGTCTCTTGACCTGCTGAAGGTCTAATCGCTTCACGTTCTCCAAAAGCACGGAATCCTTGTAAAGGGACATAAACTCTTGTACCGCCGGGCTCAATTTGCCGGGGTTTACCATTAGCCCCTGCGGGTAAATCTTCTGGGCGGCCACCATGGAAGCCAAACCGTCAAAATCCAAATGAGAATGGGATACGATCAGGTCCACCGGCGGCACCACCTTTCTCCAATTCGTGTTTCAAGGCATTAAACCGGTAGCTGTTTGTGCCGATTGTGGCAACGACAGACTCTCTTGATTATATCACGGCCCTGTCAAGCAGTTCAAGGCACGGGAAATATGAGAGCATGGGCGCTGCTGTCCAACAGTGTCAACTCAAAAAGAAAAAGGCCTCCGGCGCTAAGCCGAAGAGCCTGTCTTACTTAATTATTTTCTGGAGACCATGGAAACTACCTTCTTGGAACGCAGGCGGTCAGGAATCACGTCGTTCCTTAAAAGATCCTCGTAGGTCTCCCGCCTGAGGATGAGGTCAGCCGCTCCCTCGTGAACAAGCACCGCTGCCGGGCGGCCCAGGCGGTTATAATTACTGGACATGGTATAGCCGTAGGCGCCGGTGCAGGGAACGGCCAGGACGTCGCCGGGGGTCACCCTGGGAAGTTCGATGTCCCAGATAAGCATGTCGCCGGATTCACAGCACTTGCCGGTGACAGACACCACTTCTTCAGCAGGCCATTCCGCCTTATTGGCAATGATCGCCTCATAACGGGAACCGTACAGGGCCGGGCGGATGTTATCCGCCATCCCGCCGTCTACCGCCACGTACTTGCGCACTCCCGGGATATGCTTGATAGAACCCACCGTATAAAGAGTAGTGCCGGCGTTACCCACGATAGAACGCCCCGGTTCCACGATCACCCTGGGTACAGGTAATCCAAAACTTTCCGCCTCTTGTCTAACCGTTCCCATTACCACGTCGGCGTAGTCCGAAACGGATGCCGGGCTGTCCGCCTGGGTATAGTAAATACCGAACCCGCCACCCAGGTCCAGTTCCTCCATCACCAGCCCGGTTTCCTCCCGGATCTGGTTGATAAACTCCATCATCACTCGGACGGTATGGGCGTAGGACTCCATCTCGAATATCTGGGATCCGATATGGCAATGTATGCCATGCAGGTGCACATGCCTCAGCTTGGAGGCCGTGCGCACCGCCTCCAAAGCCTGGCCGTTAGGCAAGGTAAACCCGAACTTGGAGTCGATCTGCCCAGTCTTCACGTAGTCATGGGTATGGGCTTCAATTCCCGGGCTAATCCTCAAGATAACGTCCGCCCGCTTGCCCATGCCCGCGGCAAGTTGTTCCAGCATCTCCAGTTCGTAGAAGTTATCAACCATGATGCGCCCGACCCCTGCTTCCAGGGCCATGACCAGTTCATGGCGGGATTTGTTATTACCGTGGAAATAAATGCGACTAGCCGGGAAACGGGCTGAGAGGGCTGTGTAGAGTTCCCCTCCGGATACCACGTCCAGT
Organism: Clostridiales bacterium PH28_bin88; assembly: GCA_000987045.1. Taxonomy (GTDB): domain Bacteria; phylum Bacillota; class PH28-bin88; order PH28-bin88; family PH28-bin88; genus PH28-bin88. The sequence continues at coordinate 184,127 of LAKY01000072.1, forward strand.
CCCAGCCCCTCTTCCTCGATGATGCGACACATGGCGGTGGTCAAAAATGCCTTGCTGGCGTAAATAACGTCCGCCTTCCCGTACCGCTCCACAAAGGATTCATAATACTGCCTGCAGGTATTGCGGATGAGCGCCTCATCCATCACGTACAGCGGGGTACCGAACTCCCTGGCCAGCTCTACCGTGTCGCATCCGCCGATCTCCAGGTGCCCCCTGCCGTTTACTCGCATGGTTCCGTGCAACTTCATTTTTTTCTGCTCCCTTCCTGCCATGATGATTGGGCGGGTGGGCAACAATAAACGGCCATGAGCATTTCCCGCACATGGCCGCTAATGGCTTTTTGCAGAAACGCCCACCTCTTCCTGTTCGTGAGATAGTGCTCCACCAGAGGACCAGGATCTCCTCTGGTGACAGTCCTGCACCTGTTTGATGCAGGCCCAGCCCAAAAGCCCCGGGTGGGCTTTAAGACTTCGGCGGGCGCCCCTTTCCAACCGGTTCATCGAATTCCCTGATCTCCCGGCAGTACTCTTGACGTCCCGCTCCTCTACCTCACCTCTTAAGAGATGAGGCATTTGCATACTGTATTAAATTTAGCTATATTCTAGCACAGAACCCCGTCCAGGTCAACGAATTTAGTCAAGCCCGTGTCAGTGTTTATGATGCCGGCAGTCACAGCCCGGTTGGCACTCAGTATCGTAAGCATCCACAATTTTGATGGAATCCAGTGTCTGCCTCAAAGAGGTCTTCACCGCCTCCACATACTCCCGCCGTAGCAGTGACTGCTCCTCCCTTTCCTCCGGGGACAGCTCTTTTTTCCTCTGCTTCCTGGCAAGTTCGTTAATCCGGTCAATCTTTTCCTTGGTAAGCAAAAACCTCTCCCTCCATCCATAGCATTTTCATACCGCTATCTTTTCCTGGTTTAGCCCAGCAAATCACTTAAGTAACCGGCTCAATCCGGTAGGACTTTGCGAGCACCAGTTTCCCTCCGCAGCCGGGCTTTCCACAAATATACTTCTTCGGGTTGATTTTTCGGCGGCGGGTAAACTGTTGGCCGCATTTAGAGCATAAATACACGTATCTCACCGAAGAACGTTTTTTCACCCCCACCGGCTGGCAGTACCTGTGCCCACCTACCTGGGCCAGGAGGGCTTTGAAGTAGGGTGACCCGTGACCGTGAGGTAATCCCTGCTGGTGCAGGTGGTAATGAACCAGTTCATGTTTGATGATCCCCTCCAGTTCACTCATCCCGTTGATGCCCAACTGGCGGGGATTAATTTCAATGTCTCCGGTTTTGGGCAGGTACCTACCGCCGGTAGTGGAAAGGCGGGAATTCCACCGGGCGGTATGCCGGAATCGGCTCCGCACCAGCCCCGGTTTCTCAAAGTAATCGCGGGAAATCCGCTCGACAATGCCTTGAAGCTCCATGTTTGTCATTAACATACCACCTAAATCCAGGAGGAAATTGTTTAAGAATATTCATCGTTCAAAAGGAGATCTCCTTTCTCAATCTATAAAAGAACGAACCAATCCCATTGCCCACAATTAGGTATCAACTACTATTTGGCCGGAACGCACAGAATAAAGTGTGTAACTTGATAAATCATTTTCTTTGAAACCTGCTGGTTTTTTCGCTTTGACAAATACTCCCGGTTCGACAGGGTCGTTTTCAAGATATTCAATTTTAAAATCTGAAAAGATATACTGCATATCTTGAAGTTTATATCTCCAATAATCATGCGGGTAATCGTGGCACGGGAATCCTTTCGAACGGGTAGTGACTACGAGCACCCCGTTAGGTTTTAAAATTTGTTTAAAGTTTGTGATTACTTTCCGCCAATCTTTAACGTGCTCCAATAATTCTGTTGATATTAATAAATCAAACGATTCCGTGCCAAACTGGATTAATAAATCCTCGGCATCGCAAATTAGGTCTACTCCGGGACCTGTTTGAATATCTACCCCAAGATAACTGGCAGGTTTAAAAGCTTCTACAATGGGCCTTAATGAGCCATTAATATTGCGAGCGCCAACATCAATAACGGCCTTTCCCATTATTTCTTTCTCTCTTAACACTTTTCGCCCAAAATCTATGCAGGCTAGATTACACATAACTATACCTCCATGAACGGTATAAAAATTATCCTATCATTGGCATTCTGTATTACCATAATATGGTGCACCCCGTTCCTTTGTTACACCGAAAGTCCACCAGGTATGAGTAATTCAAACAGTTCAGGAGCGGTTAGTACCAGAGTAGCAAAGGTTTCTTGAAGTATCTGAGGCCGGAAAGATCCGGCCTCAAACGTGCTTTTTATTTAATTTCCGGAAGATTGGCCATGCTCCTGGCCAGATCCTCATCGGCATAGGGAACATCCTCCATCATCCCGGTTAGGTAAGCCTCGTAGGCAGATAAATCGAAATGGCCATGCCCGCTGAGGCCGAAAAGAATAGTCCGGGCCTCGCCGGCTTCCTTGGCCGCCAGGGCTTCCTCGAAGGCCCCCTTGATGGCATGGGCGCTTTCCGGTGCCGGCAAGATGCCCTCATGGCGAGCGAATAACACGGCAGCCGCAAAGACATCCTTCTGGTTATAGGCCCGCGCTTCAATAAACCCATCGTGGTAGAGTTGGCTCACCAGGGGGGAATCCCCGTGGTAGCGCAGGCCGCCGGCATGTATCCCGGCCGGCATGAAGTCGTGGCCCAGGGTGTACATCATCATCATCGGGGTCAGCTTGGCAGTATCGCCAAAGTCATAGGCAAACTTCCCGCGGGTAAGGGTGGGACAGGCTGTAGGCTCCGCCGCAATCACTCTCACCTTCCTTCCCTGGGTAAAAACATCGTGCAGGAAGGGGAAAGACAGCCCACCGAAGTTGCTCCCGCCACCGCAGCAGCCGATTACCACGTCGGGATAATCGTCCACCTTCTCTAATTGAGTTTTGGCTTCAAGTCCGATCACCGTCTGGTGCAGCAGCACGTGGTTCAGTACACTGCCAAGGGAGTAGTTGGTGTCGTCACGGGTAGCGGCGTCTTCCACCGCCTCACTGATGGCGATGCCCAGGCTGCCCGGGGAATCGGGATGTTCTGCCAGGATATGTCGCCCAGCTACGGTAAGGTTGCTGGGACTGGCCACCACCGAAGCGCCATATGTCTCCATGAATAACCGCCGGTAAGGCTTCTGGTTATAGCTGACCTTCACCATGTAGACCTGGCATTCCAGCGCGAAAAAGCTGCAGGCTATACTCAAAGCGCTCCCCCACTGGCCTGCCCCCGTCTCGGTGGCAAGTCGCTTGATGCCCGCCTGCTTGTTATAGTAAGCCTGTGGTAAGGCGGTATTCAGCTTGTGGCTACCGGCCGGGCTGGTACCCTCGTACTTGTAGTAGATGCGGGCAGGGGTGTCTAGTGCCTGTTCCAGGCGACGGGCCCGGTAGAGGGGAGCGGGTCTCCACAGGCGGTACAATTCCCGTACCTCGTCGGGTATTTCCACCCAACGGTCGGTACTTACCTCCTGTTTGATCAACTCCATGGGAAAGATGGGTGACAGGTCTTGCGGGCCGGCTGGTTGTTTTGTAGCCGGGTTCAGCGGGGGCTGGAGCGGGTTTGGCATATCCGCCTGGATGTTGTACCATCTGGTAGGGATATCCCTTTCCTCAAGAAGAATCTTGGTCCCCCCTACGCTCTTACTCATGGTCTCCTTCTCCTCTCATCTCAACTCAGCTTAGCGCTGGTTAAATTAACTTTATTTTACTAAACCGGGCGATCTTTGTCTACCCTATATCTTTCCTTCCTTTTCCTTCCTACTCGGCTTTTTCCAAGCATTGTTCTCCCGAACAGTAGCGGTAAACCTTACTGTCTACTATACCATACATTGAAGGTATCAATCGTTCTCCCATCGCTGATTCTATTTGTCAGGGTTTGCAAGAGAACGGAACCGTCCCCCCCATGTCTCCTGTCCACCACCAGCACAGGGGCTCTTTACCTGGCAAGTAAACAGCCCCTGTTTTTCCAGACACGCGGTAGTTTACGTTTAGACTGCCTCTCCGTAATAGGGTGGATGCCCTATCTGTTACGCCAGCGGGTTGGTGATCGTTGGCGGTTGCACCTCGGTGACGGTCGGAGCCACCAGGAAGTTGTCCAGCAGGATGGAATACATCAAACCGGCGGTATTGGTCTCCGGGGTGCCGCCGGGCTGGGCGTAGTTGACCACCTTGGCTTCGAACTCGATGCCCACTGTGATGACGCCGATGGCCAGAGTAACCGGAGCCGAGAACTCATACACGTTCTGCCAGCCGAAGGGCGGGTTGGTCTGCACTGTGGCCTGGGAGATGGGGCCGTTGGTGAAGTCGAACACGAGCGGCGTGCCAACGTCGGGGGAAATGGTCATCCGGGCCTGGAAGGCGTTGTCGGCAAAAATCTTCACCTTGATCGGCACGGTCAGGGCCGCGAGCAGGGCGGTGATGCCAAGAGTTGTTTCACGGGCGAAGAACACGGTTTCCCCGGTGTCTACCAGGGCGGGGTCGACGCCGGGCTGGTACCACAGGTACTGGGCCGCGCCGAGGTCGCCAGCGTCAATGGTCGCCACGTCGATAATGTTCGGCCACGCCGGGAACTGCTGGCCGACGGTCACAGCCACGTCGCCGATCACGTAGGGCGGGGCACCTAACCGGAAGAAGGTTTTGCCGGGCACGCTGGCCAATCTGACTAACGCCATGAAATACTCCTCCTTTGTTTGCTGTTATGGACGGGCCATTCCAGCATGTAGTTATTACAGACATTTCTACCATCAATATCATAATATGTTATACGGTTAACGATGGTGACAAAACCAAGCCAACCCCGCTGGGTGTTACTGCACCCGCATAATGTCCAGAACTTGACATTGTTAATTTTCCAGAAGTTGACGGAATACTCGTCAGTGATTCAGGGAGAATTAAAGTTATTCTCCCTGAATCCTGAATCACCAGCTTAACCATATGATTGCGAATGATCCGGCAACTATTCTGTGCTCCATACAGCATGCAGTGGGTACATACAATTCTTTTCCCTTGGTCCCCCAGCGCTACGCTTAACCGGTGGATGTCGATGTAGTCGTCGGGAAAGATATGCCTGTCCCCCTGCCAGCTTTCCTTACTGCCGCCCCCAGGGCATCCTCGGACGTTACCTCCGGCACCTTACCCCAGAAATAAGCACAGCATCCCCCGGCCAGCATGATCTGCTCGAAATCCTGCACATCGAAAGAATAATCACACGGGCTCCCTGCACAGTTTTCTAGAACAGCCTCCACTAGCGTCATCCCCTTATACATTAGCTTAGCGGGGGTACAGCAACCCGAACTTGTAGTACACAGGGTGACCTGTTAACCAGGTGATGCATATAATGGTTTTAGATGGTAGTTGCGCCGGCTCAATGAGTATAGGTAAATGGGTTCACTTTGATTAGGGTAAGTAATAACTTGAAAGGAAGTCTGCTGATGACAACAAAATCTGTTTCCCCACCGCCGGACGAGTTGAATTTTGTCGGGAAAAACGGATTCACGGAAATCGGGCAGGAATTCCATAGATACTTTCAAAGGCTTTGCCAACTAAAGCCTCACGAAAAAGTGCTGGACGTGGGATGCGGCATCGGGCGCATGGCCATTCCCTTGACGGGCTACCTGAACGAGCACGCCGTTTATGAAGGCTTTGACGTGGTAAAAAAGGGAATTGATTGGTGCCAACAAAACATCACCCCCCATTACCCGAACTTTCATTTCCGGCACGCGGACATCATCAATAAAAACTATAACCCTTATGGCAAGGTGCCGGCCCGTCAATACAGGTTCCCTTACCCAGGCGCCTTCTTCGACTTTGTATTCTTGACCTCAGTTTTCACCCACATGCTGCCAGCCGACCAGGGCCGCTACGCGGCCGAGATTTCTCGCGTGTTGAAGCCCGGAGGCAGGTGCCTGATCACCTTTTTCCTGTTGAATGGAACTCAGCAAGAGCTGGAGGCGCAGGGCAAAAACAGGATGACGTTTCCCTTCGACCACGGTATCTGCAAAACCCACCGGCGGGGAGCGCCGGAAGCCGCCGTCGCCTATCGCGAGGACTACATCAGAAAACTTTACCGGCAGAACGGCCTGGTAATCGCGGAACCCATCCACTACGGTTCCTGGTCCGGCAGGGACGATTTCCTGTCATACCAGGACATTGTGGTTGCCGTCAAGGGCAGGTGAAGCGAGATGCCCAACCTTCTCAGAGAGTGTCAGCAAGGAGACAAAATGATGTCAAGGAAATCGTTACAGACAAAAGGGAGGAATACCAGGTGGATCTGGACCTATTGATGCGTTATGCTCCGTTGATAGAGCATCTGGAAACGCATGCTCCCCGGGATGCAAGGATCCTGGAGGTGGGGAGCGGTTCCCACGGGATCACCCGGTTCTGTAAACGCCGGGTAGTGGGACTGGATATCGATTTCCCGCCCCCGGTGTCACCGTACCTGGAACCCCATAAAGGCCATGCCACGGCAATTCCTTTTCCCGATCACAGCTTCGACTTCGTGGTCTGTACCGACGTGTTGGAGCACATACCCGGCGATGCGAGGGAACTGGCCATGCGGGAAATGTGGCGGCTGGCCAGGAGGGCGGTACTATGCGGGGTACCATGCGGGAGCAAGGCGCTAAGATACGAGGAAAGGTACAATACCGCTTACAGGCAAAGATTGGGCCGGGATAACCCTTGGCTGGTGGAACATCAACAGCATGGCCTGCCGGAAGCCGAGGAGGTGCGCCGGGCCTGGCTGCGGGTAACACAAGGCTCGCCGGAAGCACGTATCCATGAATCCGGTAACGTTAACCTGGATTTTTGGTTGGAAACCCACCTCGCGGAACTGATGGAACCCTGGCCGGCATCCTACCGGAAACTGCGTGAGAATGCATTGCGCAACCTGGCAGCATTTACCAAAGCAAAAAGTTTCGGCGATTGCTACCGGCGGATTTTTTTGATCATCCGCCAGGAGTGACAAGCAAGGAGGTTGTTAATGTGAAATCAAGCGCCAGAGTCTCTCCGGTCGCGGTCTCCATCATCATCCCGGTATATAACTGCCTAGTCTATACCAGGCGGTGCTTGCACGCCCTGCGCAGCCATACCGCTGGGCCGTCATACGAGGTGATTGTGATCGACAACGCATCTACCGACGGTACCGGTGAGTTTCTGGCCCGGTTGAAACCCTGGGTAAAGGTAATCACCAACAAAGCAAACCTGGGTTTCGCGAGGGCCTGCAACCAGGGTGCCCGGATCGCCCGGGGCGGGTACGTGGTCTTCTTGAATAATGATACCATCCCTAGTGCGGGCTGGCTGGCGGCCCTGGTGGCCGTCGCCCAGCGGGACCCGAAGATCGCCGTGGTGGGCGCCAAGTTGTTGTATCCCAACGGGCGCGTGCAGCATGCCGGGGTGGTATTCCGCCAGGCCAATCCCATCGGTACGCGCCACATTTACCGGGGCTACATGGCCAGCGCCCCCCAGGTCAACAAGGAGCGGGACTTCCAGGTGGTCACCGGCGCCTGCATGCTGGTGCGGCGGTACGTGTTCAACAGCCTGCAGGGCTTTGACGAGGGGTATGTCAACAGTTTTGAGGACGTGGACTTCTGCCTGCGGGTACGACAGGCGGGGTGGCGAGTGGTCTATACACCCCGGAGCGTGCTGGTGCACCATGAGTCGGTCAGCCCTGGCCGCCACCTGAAAGACCAAGAAAACATGCAGCGGCTGAACGCCAGATGGGCGGGAAAAATCAAGGCTGACGCCGACCTTTATTACCGGGCTGACTCGGCTCCTCCTCCGCACCCTAATGCATATTAGCCCCACGCATGGTGGAAAGGAGAATACCCATGGAATTCACCGGAGAAAGACTGGTACCTCACCTGGAGCACACCGCTGAACTGTTCGTCAAGCACATGAGCAGGTACCTGCTGGCCCAGAGCCCGTGTAAGGGCAAAAGGATCCTGGACGCGGGATGCGGCGCCGGCTATGGAGCCGCCTTTTTGGCCGCCAACGGCGCCAGGGCGGTGGTAGGGATAGACATCTCCCCCGAAGCCATTGCCTATGCCAGGGAAAATTTCCAGGCCGCCAACCTTGTGTTCCAGGTGGGAGACTGCTGTAATCTGAGGTTTCCTGATCACGAGTTCGACGGCGTGGTAGCCATGGAAATCATCGAACACCTCGACCGCTACCCGCAGTTCCTGGCGGAAGTGAAGCGAGTGCTGAAACCGGGAGGTTTCTTGCTGGTATCAACTCCCAACAAGGAGGTCTGGTCTCCCCAACAGCCACAGCCGGTAAATCCCCATCATGTCATCGAATTTACCCTGGACCAGTTTCGCCAGGTCCTGGGCCGCTATTTCCAGGAAGTGGCCGTCTTCGGCCAGGGTTTCGCCAGGCCGGTTATCTTTCAAAACCTGGCGAACCTCCAGCCAGGGACGGTGCACCTGGTAAGGGTACCCATCCGGCTGTTGCCTTACCGGGCCGGGAGCAATTTTTATAATTCCTTGCAGGCGCCCCCCAGGCGGAGGAACACAATGGCCGAAATCAGGAAATCCCTCTACTTTGTGATCCTCGCCCGGAAACACGGCAGCGCGGTGAACATCCCCATCCCGGCCGGTGACATTTGCTATTTTTGGACATAACGGCAGGAGGAGTAAGCATTGTTAGTTTCCGTGATCATACCGGTCCACAATCAATTGCCTTACACCAGGCAGTGCCTCGAGTCCGTAATCGCCACCGACAAAGGCGTCCGGCGGGAGGTCATCGTAATCGACAACGCCTCCACCGATGGCACATTCTCCTACTTGCAGAGGCATTCCGGCAGGCTTAAGGCCATCCGCAACACCACCAACATGGGGTTTGCCCGCGCCTGCAACCAGGGCGCCCGGGCAGCCACCGGTGAATTCTTATGTTTTGTGAATAATGATACTGTCTGCCGTCCCGGCTGGCTTGCCGCGCTGGTGGCGGTGATGCAAACCGACCCCCGCATCGGGGTGGCCGGGAGCAAGTTGCTGTACCCAGACGGCACCGTCCAGCACGCGGGAGTGGTGATTACCGGGGAAAATCCCATCTCCCCGGTGCTCATCTACCGGGGAGTTCCCGGCAACGCCCCTTTTGTGAACAGGACCCGGGACTTTCAATCGGTGAGCGGCGCCGGCATGCTTGTCCGGCGGCAGGTATTCGACACGGTGGGAGGATTCGACGAGGGATTCATTAACGGCTGCGAAGACCTGGACTTCTGCTTCCGGGTGAGGCAACGGGGGTACAGGGTGGTCTATGTGCCGGCCAGTGTCCTCTACCACTTCGAATCCCGCACTCCCGGCCGCCACAAGCACATTCCGCAAAACCGAGCCCGGCTGCAGGCCAAGTGGCACGGAAAGATCAGGGCGGATGCAGCCCATTATTACCGGCAAGACGGTTTTGCCGGGTCTCCTCCTGTTTTTGTCCGCCCAAAAAAAACTCCCATCAGAAGGTAAAAAGCAAATGAACAGCCTCCTTCAGGAACTGAGGGAAATGGAAATGTCCATGATACGGCGGGGTGGATGGACGTACCTGCGCCTGGTATACTTGCTGGCCTGCCTGCAAGATATCCCGCAGCCGCGGGCAGTCCAAGAAAGGAGAGAGACCATTGATATCAGGACTGACCAGCATCATCGTACTGGCCCATAACGCCCTCCCTTACACCAGAGAGTGCATCGAGAGTATACGTAGCCATACTCCCGAACCCCACGAACTGATCCTGGTGGACAACGGTTCCACCGACGGGACCGCCGCCTACCTGGAAAAGGTACCCGGCGCCAGGCTGATCAAAAATACCGCCAACGCGGGCTACGCCAGGGGAAATAACCAGGGTATCGCAGCTTCCCGGGGAGAATACGTCCTATTTCTCAATAACGACACAGTGGTGACTGCTGGCTGGCTGGGGAAACTACTAAAATGCTTCAAAAGCGATCCCCGCATTGGCGCGGTAGGCCCCAAAACCAACCGGTTGGGCAACATGCGCCAGGTGGTCAAGAACCCTCCTTACCGGGACATGGCCGAAATGCACCTGTTCGCCGGGAGATGCGGTCCTTCCAACCCGGCTAGGTGGGAAACGCTACCGTGGCTATCAGGTTTCTGCCTGCTGACCAGCCGCCGTATACTGCAACAAGTGGGGAACTTTGACGAGCGCTTCGGTCTGGGCCTGTGCGAGGACAACGATTTTTGCCTGCGGCTGAGAAAAGCGGGCTACCGCTTGGTTTGTGCCGGCGACACCTTTATCCACCATTACCAGAGCGCTACCTTCCGGGAAAACGGCATCGATCGCGCCAAAATGCTCCAGGCCAACCTGGCCAGGCTGCGGGCCAAGTGGCCAAAAGGAATATGATGGCAGGGCAGGCCGGCGCTCTGGATATCATCATTGTAGGTTACCACCCGTGGCAGGTATTTGTCGACCAGGGATTTCGCACCCGGGTAGGCCACCTGATTGAAACCATGAATCACACCCCGCAAGTCGGTAAGTTGCTGTACGTACCACCGGTCGACTGGCCGGAACTGGTCAAAGGCTGCCAGCCGGTCCTGTCGGGCCGCTGGTGGGAGGTATACCGGTCGCTACCCAAGGTATGGACACTGGCCTTCCGGCCGGGAGTCCCCGCCGGTTATGAAACGCCGGCCCTGGTGGCCGAGTTGTCCCGGAAACTGGGCTTCTTGAACCCGGTGCTCTGGCTGAACACCCCTCTGGCCACGCCTTACATCGGCCGGGTAGGGGAAAGCCTGGTGGTTTTTGACGCAGTGGATAACTGGTTAGATCATGTCCATTACCGCGGCGTGAAAAAACAGGTGGCGGACGGATATCAGGCCATCCGTAAGCAGGCCGATATCATCTTCACCGTTTCCCAGGGCCTGATCAAGGTTTTTGCAGGCAGCCGGGGAACCGTGCACTGGATCCCCAATGGTGTGGATATGGACTTTGTTCAACGGGCTATGACCCAACCGGTACCCCCGGACCTGAGGGGCCTGCGCCGTCCGGTGCTGGGGTATGTGGGAACCATTCAGGAACGGATCGACACCCGTTTGCTGGGGTATCTGGCCACCCAGATGCCCACGGCTACCATTGCGCTAATAGGGCCGGCTCTGGGTTCCATCCGGAAAGTCCTTGCCCGTTACGCCAATATTCGCTTGCTGGGTTTGCGCCACTACCGGGAAGTACCCGGGTACATGCGAGGTTTCAACGTCTGCTTGATACCGCATGTAGTCAATTCCGCTACCGAGAGTATGGACCCGATCAAAGTCTATGAATACCTGGCCCTGGGGAAACCGGTGGTGACCACCCGGGTAGCGGGCGCCAGGCGCATGCAAGGGTTGGTCTACCTGGCCAGCAACCCCAAAGAGTTTTATCTCGGCGTCGTGCAGGCTTTACAAGAACCCTCCGACCGGGTGACTCGACGGATACTGGCCGCCCGCTCTCATAGCTGGCGGCAGCGGGTCGGTCAAATCATGGCCTGCCTGGAAGCGGCGAAAAGAAAGGGACACCCGAAAGGCTAAACGGGTGTCCCCTTTTTTGGGGGTGAGTTGTCAGGAAGGCAATTCATCTCTGCTTCGGGGCAGGTCTGGACAACCTGCCAATTTCGGCCTTAACTTGCTCCAGCTGCCTCTCGGAATAACCCCACTGTTTTAAGTATGAGTACTCTTGCGGTGTGAGCTTAAAATCTTTGCGCCAGCCGACAAGGTCCCGCCTGGTTATGCCCCTGGCGTAGAGAATTTTCCACACGCCGTAAAGCAGATCCGTCTGGTTGCTCCGGCCGAGGTGCCTGACAGGATGGGATACCAGATACCCGCGCTTCATCCCGAGGCGGGAAGAAATTTCAAAGTAGTCGCCTTCAAAGGTGGCATAGAGGGCACGCCTGCCCTCCCGGGAAAAGTGCCTGGCCCAGAGTTCCCGGCGCATCATCTGGCAACTGGAATAGATCCTGGTGGGAAATAATTCCAACCGGTACCCATGCTGGGCCACGCTCCGGTATAGTCCTGTCCTGATGGGAGACCAGGGAAGTGAAACGTAGGCCAGGTCCGGGAAGTCCCGCAGGGCGCGCTGCATGGCGGCCAGCCAGTCGTTACGGGGCACAATGATGTCATCGTCCAGTTTGACTACATATTTCCCTTTCGACCTGGCAAAAGCGTAATGCACCCCCAGGTGGCAGCCCAGGTTGGTGCCGGGGTCCAACACCCTGACTCTTTGTTGAATTGGTCGGGAAAGAAACTCCTGCACTTCCTCGTATGGAGGGTGATTATTGACCAGGAGAATTTCCGTGTCGTTACCGGAGCTCTCGACGGCTGCCGCCAGGCACTGCCGGAGGACGGGTAGAGTATTGTATACCGTGATGCAAATTGACACTTCCACGGTGGAACACCCTTTCCTCAGTGACTTTCTTTACCATTGACGCCAGGTTACTGGCAAACTGCTCAGCCCTCCTTTCGGGCGCATATTCACACCGGACGTGATGGTAAGATCGCTCCCCAATAGCCCGGCGCAACCGGGAATCTGCCACCAGCGCGGATAGCTTTTCAACCCACTCATCTACCCCACCCGCCAGCATGCCGTTTTCCCCATCCTTGATTACCTCCTTAAAACCGTCGGTGCTGCTGGCAATGGTTGGTATTTTCAATATTCCTGCCTCGATATACTTAACTTCACTTTTGCAGTGACAAAATGGATTGCTTAGGTCCAGCGGCGCCAAGTTAACATCCACCTGCTTGATCAGGGCAGGCAACTTTTCCCATGAAACCGGTTCAACGTACCGGATTCTTTCCTTGAATTTCAATTTTTTAGGTATTGTCAGGTGCCCTACCACCAACAGGGAAACTTCAGGAAATCGTTGAAAAACGGTATCCAATACCCCGGTAATAGTCTCGAAATCAGCATCATGGGTAGGAGTACCGCTGAAATAACCCAGGACACAACCCCCTGTCCGCTCTCCCGATAAGGTATTCTGAACCTCTGATAACTGCACTGTGGCGGCACACAGCGCGTTCCGGTTCACCATTACCCTTGCGTTCAACTGCTGGCAGTGTTCCTCCAGCCGCTCCGTTGAAGTAATCACCCCATGGGCGGCCAGAAGGGAAAGCCGCTGGTTTTCCAGGTGCCTGGTGAAATTTCTGCGCTGCCATTCACTCTCCATCAGGTGATACCCACCGACTTGTGAAGCCAGGGAAGGTTCAAACACCAGATCGTCCACATCCATCAAGACAACCGTGCCCTGACGGCGGGCTTCTGAAATGACTCTTTGCAGTAAGGATGAGAAGGCCACCCGGTGCAGTATAATCACGTTCGCATTCCTGTAATGGCCGCTGAATGAACCGTCCCACGCCTCAATGACCTGAGTGGCAATCCCCTGGATGCGAAGCTGTTCGGCCTGGTGGTCGACCCGGTACCTGCGGGTTGCCCCGCGGCTTGAACTGATGAACACTACTTTCCTGATCCCGCTCAATATCTCTTCTTCCTTTCTAAATGACAAGCACTCAACAGAATATCGTCATTTGTTACAAGTTATGAGAATTGGTGGTACGAGGTTCAGGTTACTTGAAGTACGTAAGAAAACAAATGATCCGGGTGAAGTTGATCATAGTGTCGAGCGAGGCAGAAGAGGTGTAAAACAAAATGGAAAAAGGCGATAGCTCTCTGCCATCGCCTGATCTTTTACTTTGCCCCTATTATGCGGTAATGGTCTGTTCCCACTTCCCGCAACGGTCCCCCCACCGGGCCAGGAGGCGCTCGCCCTGTCTGATCTGGATAACTTCGCACTGGTTGGCGCATCCACCGCACTGGAAGCTGGAGGACTGGAAATCCATTTCTCCGATGTCCAGGCCGCGGAAGCTGGTGGTCTTCCCTCCCGCTACTGCCTGCTGCGCCAGCATGGCAGCCCCCGCGGCGCCCATCACATGATAATACTCCGGAACCTTTACCTCCATACCCAAAGCCTTGGCAAAGGCCTGGCGCATCCCGGCGTTGGCCGCCACGCCGCCCTGGAACACCACCGGGGCCAGGATTTCTTTCCCTTTACCCACATTATTTAAGTAGTTGCGCACCAGGGCCTCGCACAGGCCAGCCACGATATCTTCAATGGTGTGCCCCATTTGTTGCTTGTGAATCATGTCGGATTCAGCAAACACCGCGCAACGCCCTGCGATACGCACCGGGGAACAGGCTTTGAGCGCCAGTTCACCGAAATCCTGGATGGGGATGTTCAGCCGGGCGGCCTGCTGGTCCAAAAAGGACCCGGTGCCGGCCGCGCAGACGGTGTTCATGGCAAAGTCCACTACTACCCCGTCCCGCAGGAGGATGATCTTGGAATCCTGGCCGCCGATCTCCAGCACGGTCTGAACGCCGGGAACTATCTGCGAGGCAGCCACCGCGTGAGCGGTGATCTCGTTCTTCACCACGTCCGCCCCCACGATTACCGCCGTCAAGTGGCGAGCGCTACCGGTGGTCCCTACCCCGCGAATACTAACCTCCGCGGGCAGTTGCTTCGCCAGCATGCGCATGCCCTCCTGCACAGCCGCGATGGGTTGCCCGCGGGTGCGGATGTAGATAGCCGCCTGGATACGCATGCCTTCGTTGATCACTACCAGGTTGGTGCTGACAGAACCCACGTCAATCCCCAAATACCCTTGCAAAAGGTTTGCCTCCTCTTTCCACCTTTTTGTTCACCTTGACCCCGGACTGTTGTTTTCGCCATACGATCATGTCCACAAAGGCTTCCAGGCGGGTCACCAGACCGGCCTCCCCCGACTGCTCGTCCAGGTAAATTGTAAGAACAGGCAGGTTGTGGTCCCCGGATACCGCCGGGAGTATGGACTGAGCAACGATCTCCGGCATGCAGGTCAGGGGGGCCAGTTGAATTACACCATCCAGCCCAGCCCGGGCGGAGGCCACCGCCGCTCCCACCGTCTCCCGCCCGTGGCCGCCCACAAAGTGGTTTAGGTAGGGGCGGGCCATGTCCTTGAGGTGCTTGGCTGATCTACCACGAAACAAGCCTCCCAGCAGGTGGTCATTGATCCACTGGCTTAAACTCATGAACCGGACAACTTCCACCCCCAACCGGCCCAGGTGCCGCTCCAGGTTCAGGTTGACAAAGGGCTCCAGCACGGTATAGATCTCACCCACCACCGCAACCTTTGCCACCGGCCGTTCCCTATCCATCGGGACTTGCCTGAGGGCCGCGATGGCCTCCTCTGCAACCTGTCTTACCTGGCGGGCATTGCTGGCTTTGTCCACCGCCTGCACGGCCTCCCGGTAAAGACGATCCGCTGTCCCTACCTTCACCTCCCGCGCCCTGGTCCGCTGGACCTCCCGCTCCACCGCGTCCACGGCGCAGGTCTTCTTCCAGGCCAGTACCGCCCCCCTGACCCCCTCCTGCCACGGGGCATTGGCCAGGTACCTGACCTTGTCCACTACCTCGGAGAAATGGGCGTCTGGTGGCTCCAGCACCACCATCTCCATGTCATAACCCAGGTCTTTGAGAATCTCGCGTTGGATTTGAGCGTAATACCCGATCCGGCAGGGTCCCACCCCTCCCGCCATCAAGATGGTGTTCGCCCCCAGTTCCGCCGCCTCCAGGTAATTGCCCAGGTTCACCTTCAAGGGCAGGCAAGCGCATTCCGGGGAGTACTGGGCCCCCAGGCTCAAGGTGCGCTTGCTGCACGGAGGAGGCACCACCACCTCCAGGCCCAACGCTTCCAGCACCGGCCGGGCGGTGATGGCCAAGTTTCCCATATGCGGAAAAGTTACCTTCACAGGGCACCCCTCCAGGCAATCATGTCCATAAAGGCCTCCAGGCGGGTGTTGACCCCCGCCTCCCCGGTATGCTCGTCCACAGTCAGCAGCATAAAGGGAACCCGCCCATCCCGGCGGATAATCCGTTCCACCAGGTCTCCTACCAGGGAATCCGGTCCACACCCGAAGGAAGCCAGGTGGATGATGCCGCGGATGCCCGGGCGCTGCAGAAAGTGATAAGCCCCCCCCACGATGCCTTTGCCCAGGGTCCAAAACATGCGCTTGGGCAAGCGGGAGGCCTCTTTTTCAACCATTTCCCTGGGTAGCATATCCGAGGTGACGACCTGCGCTCCCAGCCGGCGCAGTTTCTGGATAAGGTCCAAACTGGTATGGCGGTCGTAGAGGTTGTAACCGTGCCCCAACACGGCGATCCGCGGGCTGCTCGCGCCCTCTTCCATGCCTGCCGTGATTGCGGCCTGATTGATGCCCTCGACAGCCTCGGAGGGCAGTACACCTTGCTTGACCGTTTCCCGGAACTGTCGGTATTGCACCAGGGCCAGTTCCCACGCCCGGTGGATCTCACGGCGATCTATGGTTAGATACCGGCCTACCTCATCTACCGACTGCTGCAGCCGCTCCCGCTGCCGGCTTAAATCCACGGTAACGTCGATCATCGGCGGCAGGTCAGGGATACCGGCCCGCAGCATGTCAGGCAACCCCATCAGTTTGGGACAGATAAAGGCCTTGTTTTCCACAGCGGCCAGCCGGGGTACAAACAAGTAATCCACCCGCCCGGCGAGTTCCGCTACGTGGCCGTAAAAAATCTTGACCGGCAGGCAAGCCTCATCCACCGCCCGCCGGACGCCTCCGTCGACAATACCCTTGTTGGTGGGAGGCGAGGTGATCACCTCAGCTCCCAGGGCGTCAAAGAACGACTTCCACAGGGGAAAATAGTAGTAATAAAACAAGGCGCGGGGAATGCCAACCTTTACAGTCAACAGTAAAAACCTCCCGTTTGGACAGTTACTACTGTATTATGAACCGTACCGGGGTTAAATATGCATAAAGAAAGGCCTCAAAAAAGCCCGGTTATTCCGGGCTTCTGTTACTCCTTTCTTCTACTTCCGGCCCACTCTCGAAAGTCGTTTCTATCCCTCTGGCCGGCCTGATCCTGCATCAGAAGGGTGTTTTCTTCCTTACCTTTTTCGTTATTTTCCTTTCCTTCTTTGCGCTTGTTACCCCCGCGCCCTCGTTTTTCACCGGGAATTGGCTTCAGGGCGGGAGCGGCCTGGCGGTCGGGGTCCAGCGGGCGCAAAATGCTGGGCCGCGTGTTCTGGATGGGTACCGGCGACCTGACCAGTACAGCCTTTAAGGCCATGGCGTTAAAGGGAATTAAAGGCCACAGGTACGGAACACCGAAAGAAGTTGTACGCACCAGGTAAAGCAAGATCACCAGCAGGGCGCCGATAAACCCCGGCAGGCGGGCAACTGCTACCGAGACCAGCAGTATGATGCGCACCAGGCTGTTGGCCATACCCAACTCATAGCTGGGGGTGGCAAAGGTGCCTACGGCTGCCACCGCCACGTATAACACCACTTCCGGGGTAAAGAGGCCGATGTTTACCGCCATATCCCCGATGAGAACAGCCGCGATCAGGCCCAGGGCAGTGGTAAGGGCGTTGGGGGTATGCACCGCTGCCATGCGCATGAGGTTAATACCCCCCTCAGCGATCAATAGCTGCCAGATCAGGGGCACCTGGCCCACCTTTTCCGGACCGATATACCGAAGAGTTGGAGGGAGCAGCTGCGGTTCCAAAGAAAACAGGTACCACAGAGGTAGCACGAACACGGAAACGATAATCCCGGCGAAGCGGACCCACCGGAGAAACGCGCCTACAGCGGGGCTCTGGCGGAACTCCTCAGCGTGCTGTACGTGGTGAAAAAGGGTGGCCGGCAGGATCATGATGCTGGGTGAGGTATCCACCAGCACCAGGACATGCCCTTCCAGCAGGTGAGTAGCCGCCACGTCTGGCCGCTCGGTGTAACGCACCCGGGGAAAGGGGTTCCACATACTTCCCGGGTTGATGAGTTCTTCCACCGACTTTTCCGCCATCGGCAGGCCGTCCATCTTGATCGCCTTGATGCGTTCTTTAATCATGTCCACTGTTTCCGGGTTGGCGATGTCCTCGATGTAACAAACGCAGATATCCGTCTTGGAGCGCTGCCCCGCCTGCATCATTTCCATGCGGAGTTTGGGGTCCCTCACCCGCCGGCGGATCAAGGCGGTATTGAAAACAATGGTCTCCACGAAACCGTCACGAGAACCGCGTACCACCCGCTCCAGGTCCGGTTCCTCCGGGTTACGGGCGGGGTACTCCCGGGCGTCAATGATAATCACCCGGTCTTCACCATCGATAACAAGGGCTATGGGACCGGCCAGTACCGCATCCACCACCTGGTGGAGGTCATCCACGGATTCCACTTCTATATAGTTGACATGCTTTTTAAATACCTTGTCAAAGGTGTCGGGCTCGATCTCTTCTGCCCTGATTTGCGATAGAGCCCGGAGAATCCACAGCATGATCTCGTCTTTGGCAAAACCATCCACAAAGAAGATGGCCGCGTTTCTACCGGCGAAGGTGATTTCCCGGCAGATCATGTCAAAGCTTTTCTTGACCCCCAGTTCACGGCTCAACCACTGGACATTGCGTTCCAGGTCCTTACTTGCAGGGACTTTCTCGTCAGTGATGGCCATACTTGAACCCACTCCTCAAAAGAATTTCCTCCACCGCCCTTGTGGTAATGGGTACACCCTTCCGCAGGCTGTCCTTTCCGTCCATCTTACCGGTATCCCCAGTGCCGATCACGATAGGTATATGCAGGTCATTCAACACGTCCACCGTGTCTCCCAGGAGGCTGGTATTACCCAGTTTAGGATTTCCGTACTTGTCTACCGCACCGTGGACAGCCTGACCGTCCTTGGTGATGGACTCCTCTACTTCAGTTCCCTGGATCCGGTCGGTATTTGAAGCTACCGCCACCACCCCCAGCACCTCGATACCGGGGTGCCGGGCGATATACTCGAGCGCCCTTTCCCCCGGGCCCTTGTAGCGCTTACCCCGGTCGTCCAGCATCACCAGCACCGGGTCTCGAGGCGCTTGCATGATCAGTTCCACGATCTTTTCTCCAGTGATGGGAGTGGGGTTACCGGCGGAAAGGGAGACGCAGCGCCCCCCGATTTTCCGGGCTACCTGTTCCACTGCTTTTTTGGCCACGCGGTCTCCGTCGGTGATCAGTACCACTTTTCGCTTTTCCGCGGTCATAATGTTAACCTAACCTTGGGGATTAAATATGACCGCCATCAAGTAGCCGAATACCACCGCAGCCGCAATGCCCGCCGCAGTGGCCTCCAGGCCGCCGCTAAAGGCCCCAATCAGCCCCTTGGTCTTCACCGCCTCCAATACTCCCTGGGCCAGGGAGTGGCCAAAACCGCTCAACGGAATGGTGGCACCGGCACCCCCCAGGTCCACCAGGGGTTGATACAGGCCGACGGCGCTAAGGACCGCCCCAACGGTGACAAATCCCACCAGTATATGGGCAGGAGTCACGTTAAAGGGCGTCAAATCCATCACCAGCTGTCCCACCACGCAGATCGCCCCACCGATCAGAAAAGCCATTAACAGTGTCATATGTCCAACCCTCCTTGGTCTTACCACTGACCACTTGCCACTAATTCAGGGCATTTCGATGACCACCCCGTGGCCGATGCAGGGTATGGATTCTCCCTGCTGGACAGTCAGGGGAGAAAGCAGGGCACCGGTTCCCACCCCCAGGATCCGCTTATACCGGCCTTCCGCCATTTCTTGCAGCAGGTGTCCACCGGTAACCACCGCCGAGCAGGCACACCCCGAACCTCCAGCATGGACGTCCTGGGAAGCGTCATAGATGAGAATGCCGCAGTCGGTATAATTGGCCGAGAGGTCGTATCCTTGCTGTTTAGCCAGCTCTACCGTAATGGCCTTACCGACGCTCGCCAGGTCACCGGTAACAATGAGATCATAGTCCGCCGGCCCTCGCCCGGTATCCTGAAAGTGACGGACAATGGTGTCGGTGGCGGCAGGGGCCATGGCCGACCCCATATCTGCAGGGTCCTTCACCCCCATGTCCATCACCTTGCCGATGGTAATATGGGTTACTCGAGGCCCAACCCCGGTTCGGGACAGGAGGAAAGCACCCGCACCGGTCACCGTCCACTGGGCGTACATGGGCCGCTGGCTTCCCTGCTCGGTGGGGAAGCGATACTGGCGCTCCGCCGTCCCATAGTGACTGGACGCTGCAGCTACTACGGTGGCGGCAAATCCCCCGTCGACAAGAATGGACCCAAGGGCCATCCCCTCATAAGCCGTCGAGCAGGCGCCGTATAGCCCCAAAAAAGGTATCCCCAGTTTGCTGGCGGCGAAATTTGCGGAAACAGTCTGGTTCAACAGGTCGCCTGCCAGCATAAAGTCCACCTGTTGCGGCGTTAGACCGCCTTTTTGCAAGGCCAGTTCGATACTCTCCTGAAGAACCTTCCGTTCAGCCTTTTCCCATGTCTTCTCGCCATAGTAGGTGTCCTCCAGCACCTTGTCAAAGGTATTTGCGAGAGGGCCTTCACCCTCTTTGGGACCGACAATGGTTGCTGAAGCGATGATGACGGGCGGATTGGCAAGTTGGTATGTCTGCTGTCCTATTTTCTTGTTTGACAAAGTAGAACCCCCTAGAGCGTGAAAAATGCGATCAGGCCGATGATCACCGAAATAACAAAGCCGTAAACCAACACCGGTCCGGCAATGGTAAACATCCTGGCGCCCACCCCGAAGATAAACCCCTCCCGCTTGAACTCCAGGGCAGGAGCGACAATGGAGTTGGCAAAACCGGTGATGGGAATGATGGATCCGGCGCCTGCAAACCTGCCGATGTTATCGTATATACCCAACCCTGTCAGAAATGCCCCCAGAAAGACCATGATCATCACGGTAGCGGTACTGGCATCCTTTTGCACCAAACCGCCCATCTTGAACAGGTTCAGGATCAACTGGGCAATGAGGCTGATCAAACCGCCCACCACAAAGGCACCCACAAGGTTTTTTACGTAGGTGGGCTTGGGTTTAAAACGGTTGGCGAGTTGCTGGTACGCCTGCTGCTGGTACTGCTCGGAGCTTTGCTGGATCTGTTGCTGCAGTCGCGACTGCGGGCCCTGCTCGTTCCCGGAATTATTTATCGTCACTGCCGTCACCTCCTGTGGCTATTTTTCTACCGGCCCAGCGGCTTTATACAACCTCCCCCCGCCGGAAGATAAAGAAAAACAAGAAAGGCACCCTTGGGTGCCCAGGTGTTATCCACGACGGGTGGCGTCTTCCGCATAAGCGATCTTGACATTCGCCTTGTACTCGGAGATATGCCCTCCGCTCACATTGGCGGTTAAATTGTAGACCTCCACCCCAGTTATATTGGGAATAGTCCGGGAGGCTTCAGCAATGGCGGAATTTACCGCATCTTTCCAACCGGTGCTGGACTCACCCACCAGTTCAACTACTTTGACGTGCACTTTGTCCCCTCCTTAAACCATTGTTTGTTAAATACAATAGCTATTTTCCCCCTAAAAAATAAAAATATGTAGGTAAGGAACCTACACTCAACCAATTTGGGGTTTTTGACTTGTTTCCCCTTCCAGGGTTAACAATTCCCGGATCTGGCGCAAAGCCTGCCTTTCGATGCGAGAAATCTGGACCTGCGACAGCCCCACCATTTCCGCCACTTCGGTCTGGGTCTTATCTTGAAAGAAACGAAGCAGGATAACCTGCCTGTGTTTTTCGGGTAGTTTCTTGAGTACCTCTTTAAGGGCAATTTTATCGAACCAGTTGCTTTCTTCGTCCCTATCGTTGCTGAGCTGGTCCATTACGTAAATAGGGTCGCCCTCATCCTGGTAGAGGGTATCGTGAATAGAACTAGGGGCCTGGGCTGCGTCCATGGCGCTGATAATCTCATCCCGGGAGATGTGCAACGCCTCCGCTATCTCGTTAATGGTAGGTTCCCGCCCCAGCTCCTTTGTCAACTCCTCTTTGGACCGGTGGACCTTATAGGCGGTTTCCTTTAAGGAACGACTTACTTTTACCGGGCTGTCATCCCGTAAAAAACGCCTGATTTCTCCCACGATCATCGGCACTGCATAGGTGGAAAACTTAACGTTATAGGACAAGTCGAACTTGTCGATGGCCTTCATCAACCCAATGGTGCCGATCTGAAACAGGTCCTCCAGGTCGTGGCCCCTGTTTTCAAATCGCTGGACCAGGTTGAACACCAGTTTCAGGTTACAGTTAATCAGGTATTCTCTGGCCTCTTTATTTCCGGCCTGGGCTTTGATCAGCAAGTCGGTTATTTCCTCCTCGGATAACAGAGGAAAGCGCGGGAGGTTCATCTCCGACAATCTGGTAATCATACTTAGCCGCCTCACTAATTTTGATGGGCCACAGCCGGGAGTACGCCACCGATCTTCCTGACCATGGTTACCCTGGTCCCCCTGTTCACCTCGGACTCCACCAATACCTCGTCCATGAATGACTTCATGAAAACAAAACCGAGGCCCATCCGCTCAGGGTCGGTGGAATAGGTAGGCTGAGTGGCCTGTTCGACATCAGGGATCCCCGAGCCATCGTCTTCAACCACAATCGCCAAGCTGTCATCATAGCGGGTAACCTCTACCCTGACCATTCCATCCGGGCGGTGTTGGTATCCATGGATCAGGCAATTGGAAACCGCCTCGGAGGTCGCCACCTTGATCTCCTCCAAGTCGTTAAGAGTCATGTCGTCCTGGGCCGCAAAGGACGCGACCGCTACCCTGGCTAAACCCACATTCTCAGGTAAACTGGGGAACTCCAACTTCATAAAGTTCAGTACCCGCCTCTTGGATACGTCCACATCATCTTCCCCCTTTTTGAAGCGCAAATCGGGCGTCAGAAATCGGAGGCCGGAAGTCACAGGTCACCTAGAGCCCCGGCCTCGTCATGGTAGATACCCATTACCCTCATAATCCCGGAGAGTTCAAGGATCCTCCTGACCTGGGGTTGGGCGCGAGTGATGGCCATCCGGCCCCCCTGTTGGCTCAATCGCTTATACCGGCCCAGGATTACGCCCAACCCGGAACTGTCAATAAAAGACACCCCGCCCATATCCAGTAGCAAATTCTTGGGCTGGTTCTGTTCTAGCCGGGTGTCTATTTCAGCCCTGAACCTCTCCGCTACGCTCAGATCAAGTTCACCATGAACCCGGACAATCAAGGTACCCTGGATTAAGTTAAAGTCAAGATGCATATCCTACTCGTCGCCTCCCCTGTTATATCTAACACCATATTCTACAATTACCTGTTAATTCCTTCTAATATTTGGCAAATATCCTGTTTGTCAAAACAAAAATACCGGTCGAAACCGGTATTGATGGGCTTTTTAAAGGTTGCTATCCCTCGAGTGATTACCTACGGGACCACAACCCGGTGCCATACCTTACCCACTTCCCTCAGGAGAGAGCCACGGCCCACCGTCTCAGCAGCCAAGAGGTCCACCCGGGACAGTTCCTGGTTATCCCGCAGCACCACCACTTCACCAACCCTCTGCCCCTGAGCAACAGGGGCTGTGACCATCGGCGGGAGTTCAATCCTGGTGACCAGCCCTTCCCCCTTACCCTTCGGAACCATGGCGCCCACTTTTCGGGCGGGCACCACAGGTAATGAATCCCGGTCGCCCTTGGCCACGGGAATGTGCTGGACTATGTCGGTAGGAGCGAAGAACTGCTTGAAGCCGAACCTTGCAAAGCCGTAGTTGTACAGCTTCATGGACTCGCTAAAGTGCCCTTTCGCGTAATCCACACCCATCACAACTCCGATCAGGCGCAACCCTTCCCTTTCCACCGTGGAGGCCAGGCTGCGTCCGCCCTCGCTGGTAGTACCGGTCTTCAACCCGTCTGTCCCCGGGTACCACCACAGCAACTTATTCGTATTCCACAACACCAATTTGGGTTCTTCCCGGAAGGTGTATTCCTTGATGGCGGTGAGTTCCAGCATCTTGGGGTAGCGCAGGGCATAGCGGGAAATCAGGGCCATATCCCGCGCTGAGGTATAGTGCTCATCGTTGTGCAACCCGTGCGGGTTGGTGAAGTGGGTGTTGGTAGCTCCCAGTTTTTTGGCCTTCTGGTTCATCATTTCAACAAAGGCCTCTTCCGACCCGGCAATATGTTCAGCCACTGCCACACTGGCGTCATTGGCAGAGCCCACCGCGACAGCGATCAGCATCTGTTCCAGGGGAAACTTCTCTCCCGGTTCCAGCCATACCTGGGAACCCCCGAAACTGCATGCGTACTCACTGGCGATGACAGTATCATCCAGGCAAGCCCGCCCTTCCTCCACCGCCTCCAGGGCCAGGAGCAGGGTCATCACCTTGGTGACACTGGCCGGGTACCACCGGGCATCAGCGTCCTGCTCATAAAGGATCTGGCCGGAGTCGGCATCCATCAATATTACCCCTTTAGCCTTGAGGTTCAACTCCTGGGCCCAGGCTACCGGGAAGGGGTAGATCACCGTCAACATCAGTAAACACAGGGTTAAGGATAAACTTTTTCGCCATACCATCCACTCTTTTCCCCCTTTATCACCGCTGATCTCCCAAACGGTGTAATAAACTTCGTCAAGCCTTTTCGACGACCGGTTTTAGTATATCCTTTTCTTCACTGCTCATGCGAAGCGGCTTGGGGAAAAGATTTAAGCAAGGGGAAAAGGCAATTAAAACCTCCGCACCCCTTCTGCGGTCACCACCCCGTACACCAGTGGCGGCGGTGACGGCCGTTCTGCGCCGACGCGGTAGGCAGACCGGATCCGTTGTTCCGCCTCGGCCAGCTTTTCTTGCCGGTTGGCGTGAAGGGTTACCAACGTCTCTCCTGGCTGTACCCGGTCACCTACCTTCTTGCCCACAACCACACCTGCGCTCATGTCAATGTGATCTTCTTTGGTCTCTCTACCCGCACCTAACATCATAGCGGCCAAGCCTACTTCCTGGGCATCGATTGACCGGACAAACCCATCCTGTTCGGCTTTAACCTCCCGGGTAAAGCTGGCCCTGGGGAGCAATTCCGGTCTGTCAACTACCGCCGGGTCCCCCGATTGGCTTACGATCATTTCCTTAAACTTGGCCACTGCCAAACCCTCTGCTATTACTTGTTGCAACCGTTCCGTACCTGACTGTACGTCGGCAACCACCCCCGCCAGCTGCAACATATGGGCTCCCAATAACAGGCATAATTCGTGCAAGTCGGCCGGCCCTTCCCCCTTGAGAGTATCGATGGCTTCCCGCACCTCCAAAGCGTTACCAACCGCGTACCCCAGGGGCTGATCCATTTGGGTAACCACCGCTACCGTCCGCCGGCCTACCATGGTGCCGATGTCCACCATCGCCCGGGCCAGTTCGAAAGCCGCTTCCGGGGTTTTCATGAAGGCTCCACTCCCCACCTTCACGTCCAGGACAATGGCGTCTGCTCCAGCCGCAATCTTTTTACTCATCACACTGCTGGCAATCAGGGGCACACTTTCGATTGTGGCTGTAACGTCCCGAAGGGCATAAAGTTTCTTGTCAGCGGGGACCATGTTCCCCGTTTGGCCCACCACTGCCGCCCCTACCCTGTTAACCGCCTCCACAAACTCCATGGGCTCAAGGGAAACCTTAAAGCCCGGGATAGACTCAAGTTTATCGACGGTCCCCCCGGTATGCCCCAGTCCCCGGCCGGACATCTTCGCTACGGGAGCCCCGGCCGCCGCCACCAGCGGAACCAGCACCAGAGTGGTGGTATCTCCCACCCCGCCGGTGCTGTGTTTATCCACCTTGATCCCACGGATTCCGCCAAGGTCCACCCGATCGCCTGAATATACCATGGCCATGGTCAGGTCCGCAGTCTCCCTGGCTTCAAGGCCCCGGAAATAGATAGCCATGGCCAGAGCCGCCGCCTGGTAGTCGGGAATACCGCCGGCTGTATACCCCCGGACAAAGAACTCGATTTCCTCCCTGGACAGGATACCCCCGTTGCGTTTTTTCCAGATGATGTCGTAAGCCCGCATACACTCACCCCTTGTCAGTGACTAGTCCAGGGCAGCCAGAATGCCTTTGACCAGTTCCGAGAATTTCGTTCTCACTTGTTCCGCCACCGCCATTACCTCGTCGTGGCTGAGATTTTGGTGCAGGATACCCGCTGCCATGTTGGTAATACAGGAGATACCAAGCACTTGAATACCACAGTGGTTAGCCACGATTACCTCCGGAACAGTGGACATGCCAACGGCATCCGCTCCCACCGCCCGCAAGTACCGGATCTCCGCCGGGGTTTCATAGCTGGGCCCCATCAACCCCGCGTAGACCCCTTCCTGCAAACGAATACCGCTGGAGGCCGCGACCGCATGGGCTTTATCTCGCAGGTCCCGTGCGTAGGCTCGTGACATATCGGGGAACCGGGGACCGAAGGTTTC
The DNA here is from genome assembly GCA_000987045.1 of Clostridiales bacterium PH28_bin88. Lineage (GTDB taxonomy): Bacteria > Bacillota > PH28-bin88 > PH28-bin88 > PH28-bin88 > PH28-bin88. The sequence goes on from LAKY01000072.1 coordinate 210,423, forward strand.
ATCGTTAGGCCCTCGAAGAGGATTATCTCCCATCAGGTTGATGTGGTCACCGATCAACATCAAGTCTCCCGGCCGGAAAAAGGGATTGATTCCCCCGGCAGCGTTGGTTATCACCAGGGTCTTCACCCCCATCTCCCGCATCACCCGTACCGGGTAGGTTACGTCTGCCATGCTGTAGCCCTCATAGAAGTGGAAACGGCCTTGCATAGCCGCTACCTTCTTCCCGGCCAAGTTCCCCATCACCAGCTTGCCGGCATGACCTTCCACAGTTGAGACAGGGAAATGGGGAATTTTCCGGTACGGAATGGCTAATGCTTCCCTAACTTCTTCTGCCAGCGCACCAAGGCCCGACCCAAGGATCAGCCCTACCTCCGGTCGCCAGTTTACTGTTCCCGTCAAGAAAGTCATGGTTTCGTTAATTTTAGACTTCAGATCCACAGCGTTCCTCCTCTTTCGATGTCTTTCGAATCATGGGCCAAAAAGTGGTTCCCGCCGGCGGCGGGATCACTCCCAGGATATCAGCCACCGTAGCCCCCAGGTCCGCAAAGGTCTCCCGGATACCAAGGTCAACATGGGGTAGCACGTAATCTCCACATACCATTACCGGAACATATTCCCTGGAGTGGTCGGTACTTTTAGTAGTAGGATCGCAGCCGTGGTCGGCTGTGATAATAAGGATGTCTTCCGGGCGCAAGGCGGCAAGGAGTTCCGGCAACCGGCGGTCAAATTCCTCCAGCGCCCTGGCATACCCCTCTACATCGTTGCGGTGGCCGTACTTGGAATCATAGTCCACCAGATTGGCAAACAACAGCCCTTGGAAAGGTTCCCGCAATACCGCCAGGGTCTTGTCCACTCCATCCATGTTATTTAGAGTGGTCAGGCTGCGGGTGATACCCTCTCCGGCAAAGATGTCCTTGATCTTCCCCACCGCCACTACTTGCTGCCCGGCTGTCTTAACGGCATCCAACACAGTGGGACTGATCGGCTTCAGCGAGTAATCATGGCGCCGCGGCGTTCGCTCCCAGGCGCCAGGCTTCCCTAAAAACGGCCGGGCAATGACCCTTCCTACCGCGTGTTCCCCCACCAGCATTTCTCTGGCAATTTCGCACATGCGGTACAATTCGTCCACCGGGATTACCTCTTCATGTGCGGCGATCTGGAACACGCTATCCGCTGAGGTATACACGATCGGGTGACCTGTGCGCACGTGTTCCTCCCCTAGTTCTTCAATGATCTGGGTTCCCGAAGCTACTACATTTCCCAGGACAGGTCTGCCGATGGCCTGCTCGAACCCGACGATTAAGCCGGCGGGAAAGCCTTCCGGGTAAACAGGGAATGGTCTCTCCAGAATAAGGCCGGCTATTTCCCAGTGGCCGGTGGTAGTGTCTTTCCCCGGCGATTGTTCCGCCATCCGGCCGTAGGCTCCCCGGGCCTGCTCCACCGGAGGTACCCCCTGGATAGAAAGGATGTTGCCCAGTCCCAAGTCTGCCATGTTGGGCAGGTTAATCCCCCCTACCGCAGCAGCGGTATGGGCCAAGGTATTGCTGCCCTGGTCGCCATACGCGTGGGCGTCGGGGAGTTCCCCGACGCCCACGCTGTCCAATACGATGAGGATTACTCTCCTAATCATTCCTTACACCTCTTCTTAGCTGATGCTGAGCGACAGGTGTTATACAAGTGCTACGCTCTAGGATGAGTGCGATCATAAACTTCCTTGAGTTTTTTATTTGTCAGGTGGGTGTAAATCTGAGTAGTGGCGATATCCGCATGGCCCAACATTTCCTGCACCGACCGCAGATCTGCTCCGTTTTCCAGCAGGTGGGTGGCAAAGGAGTGGCGCAAAGTGTGGGGAGTGATCTCCTTCTTGATCCGTGCCTGCCGGGCATACTTTTTAATTATCTTCCAACAACCCTGCCGGGTCAACCTGCCTCCGTGCTGGTTAAGAAAAATGCCCCGCTCCCCGGGTATCTTCATTAGTTTCCCTCTGGCCAATTCCAGATATGCGCTCAAAAAGTGGGTGGCTACCGAACCCATTGGCACGATTCGCTCCTTAGAACCCTTTCCCAGGCAGCGGACATATCCCATCTCCAACGAAAGGTTTTCCATGTCAAGAGAAATCAATTCTGACACCCTCAGGCCGGTAGCGTACAAGAGCTCCAGCATGGCTTTATCTCTAAGGCCTGCGGGCCGGGAAGTATTGGGCTGCTTCAGGAGGAGTTCTATCTCTTCCGATGACAGCACCCGCGGCAGCTTTTTACTAAGCCTGGGGGACTCCAGATCAACAGTGGGATCCTGCGGGATGACCCTCTCTTGGACCAGAAAATGGTAGAAGGACTTCAGGGCGGCCAAGTGTCTGGACATTGTGGCCGGGGCACGCCCCTCCTTTTGCAGGTAAAGCAGGTACGCCAGAATTTCCCCTTTAGACGCCTCCAGCCATGTTGACACCTGCATCTGATGCAAAAAGGCCAGGAATTGTTGGAGATCACCATAGTATGAGGCCAAGGTATTATCAGCCAGCCCCCGCTCTACCGCCAGGTAGTGTATGAATTCGTCCACCCACGTCCGCACAAACCTATCCCCCCATCCCAAATCGTGTCCACCGGGAAATATCTTCCACGCCTTCTGGCAGATTCCTTTAATCCAGCAGGATTTTTCTTAAAATCTTGTTCAGTAAAGACCATTGGCAGGCAGCCTGTGCAATTTATACGAAAGTAACAATTCCCCCAGTACCCACATAAGCTGACATTAGCGGAAATTACCGAGATAAATACTAGGAGTAAAAAGAAAATGAAATTCATCAGGCCGGCTGTACTTAATGAATCGCTCTTCGGAGGGAAAGGCAGGGGCTACGTCAGTAAAATTGTACTGTTTAATTATCCGGTTCCACCCGGGAGTGAGTTGCCCAGGGAATACACGGAGGTACTGGATCAACTAGGAGCTAAAGACCTGCAGCCTCTGCCGCTGGTTAACGGGGTTGCCTGTTCCTTCCCTGAAACTCGGGTTCAAGCAATCTCGGGTTTCCAACACGTTTTTTCGGTAGAGGAAGACCTTATCGTCCGCCTGCAGCCCGTGGTGCAAGAAGAACGTCTCGCCCTGATGAAAAGCGACGATCAAATCATTCCCACAGGCGTTGCCCGCATCGGCGCTCCTGAGGTTTGGAGCAAATGGAAAGGTGCCGGTGTCAAGGTAGCGGTGCTGGATACCGGCATCGATATGGAACATACCGACCTGGCCGCCAACTACCGGGGGGGAATTAACCTGATATCCCCCGGTCGTCCCCCTCAGGATGATAACGGCCACGGCACCCACATAGCTGGTACCATTGGAGCGGTGGATGACGGTAAAGGGATCATTGGGATTGCTCCGGAAGTGGAACTTTATGCGGTGAAGGCCCTGAACAACCGTGGTGAAGGGACCATCTCCTCCATCGTCCAGGCCTTGCAATGGTGCATGGAAAACGGTATGCATATCGTCAACATGAGTATCGGAACAGATACGCCCAGCACTGCCATGGCCCAGGCCGTCAGGCAGGCAGCCTCCCATGGGATTGTGCTGGTAGCGGCAGCCGGGAACGACGGGACTCGCAATTCGGTGGACTATCCTGCCGCCTACCCGGAAACTATTGCGGTCGGAGCCATTGGCGATGGAAACGACCTGGCCCCGTTCAGCAGCCGGGGGCCAGAAGTAACCGTGGTAGCACCGGGGATGCAGGTGTTATCAACAGGACTGCAGGGCACCTATCGCCGGCTCAGCGGTACCTCTATGGCAACTCCTCATGTTACAGGTACGGTGGCCATCATGTTGCAGGCAGTCTCGGGGTTAAACCATTCCAGCGTAGTTAAACTGGTACAGGGCAGCGCCGAAAGACTGCCCAATCTTGCAAGCGACCAGCAGGGTGCCGGTTTGGTACGCGTCGACCGGGCCGTAAGCAAGGGTTCAACCCCACCCCGTCCCAAACCAGCCCCCTGGACCTGGCCGCAGCCAAGACCGGAGAAGTTTTTCGAATGGCTATTTGGACCATGGTTTGGTAGACCGTCAGGCCACGGCCGCTAATACTTAGATACTCAAAATAACTCGCTTTAATCATCATCTTATGCTTTATCTTTTTCCTTTATCGTAAGGCTCTCCGGCTGCTTGCGGCGCCTGGGATGATTTAGAGAAAATAACTAATGCGATTAAGGTGAACACGTAAGGAAAGGTTTTTAAGAGTATGCCAGGAATTTGCGCCAGGGCAGGCACCACCTGGGACACATTGGCAATAGTGCTGGCAACGCCGAAGAATAGGGTAGCTCCTAAGATTCCCAGGGGTTTCCACTGGCCAAAGATCAAAGCAGCCAAGGCTAAAAAACCTAATCCAGCCGCCGTGCCATTAAACTCTCCCGAATACGTGACGATCACTATAGCTCCCCCCAGTGCCGCGAAGGCGCCAGAGACCATCACCGCAATGTAGCGCAGACGGTACACATTGATCCCGGCAGAGTCAGCGGCATGGGGATGCTCACCACAAGCTCTCAACCTCAAGCCAAAAGGAGTTTTGTACAAAATAAACCAGGAGCTCAACAAGATGGCCAACACCAGCCAGGTGGTGGGATAGCTCATGGTAAAAAACAGTTTCCCCAAGACCGGAATGTCCGCTAAGATGGGAATATTTTTTCTCCCCAAGCTGTGCAAAATTTGGATGTTCCCACTGCCTGTTATATTTCGAGCAAGGAAGGTAGTCAAGGCGCCGGCAATCATGTTAATGGCAATACCGCTGATGACTTGGTCGGCATTCAAAGTAATACAGGCAAAGGCATGCAGCAGCGAAAAGATGGCCCCCACTATTATGGCTGCCAATAACCCTATCCAGATGGCAGTACCGGGAAAAATAATTTCTAATTTTGTAATGGTCAAAGCTCCGGTAAACATCCCTACCACCATGAGGCCCTCCAGGCCAATATTGACGATGCCACTCCGTTCGCTAAAAAGACCTCCCAGGGAAGTAATCAACAGGGGAATGGTATAGGCTATGGCATAGGGGAAAATTAAAATGATGACGTCCAGCATATCACTTGACACCCCCTATTTTTTTCTTCAATTTATCCCAGAATCTCTGCATGAGGATACTGGTGGCCGCGAAATAAATAATAGTGGCGATAATGGTGTCAGCGATCTCTGGAGGAATGCTGGTCATGGCATTCATAAAGCCTTTTCCCGTGTGCAGCAGTCCGAAAAAAGCGGCTGCGCCTAATACTCCCCAGGGCGAATTGGCTCCTAACAACGAAACGGCAATGCCATCAAAGCCCTGGGAAGGCAAAACCCCGATTTGGATATTAGAGGCATAACCGGCATAAAAGCTAACACCACCTAAACCTGCCAACATACCGGCGATGGTCATGGAAATGATCATGCTCCTGTTGACATTGATGCCCGCCGCTTCAGATGCATGTCGATTGAAGCCAACGGCCTTCAGCTCGTAACCCAGGGTCGTCCGGTTCAGGATAAAAGCAATTAAGATTACGGTCATGATTGCCAGAAAAATGCCCAGGTTAATGTAAGAGCCGTTAAAAAGCTCCGTGAGCCACTGCACCTTCAAGGATGCATGCTGGGAAATACGCCGGGACTCTGTTTCCATAAAACTGCCTTTAAAGTAGGCAGGCACAATATAATAGATTGTCCAGTAAGCGATCCAGTTCATCATGATGGTAGATACAACTTCATGAACGTTAAATCGCGCTTTTAGCCACCCGGGTAATGCGGCCCAGAGCCCGCCCCCCAGGGCGGCAGCACCGATCATCACCGTCAGCAGCATGGGCTTTGACCAAGCATAGGTGAGACCGATAGCTGTTGCACATAGTCCTCCGATCAGCATCTGGCCGGCAGCGCCAATATTAAATAAACCGGTTCGAAAGGCAAAGGCCACGGAAAGGCCTGTAAAAATCAACGGCGTAGCGGTTGCAAAGGTATTGCCAATGCGCTCAATATTCATCAATCCACCCCGGAATAGGTAGATATATCCATCCACAGGGTTGCTCTTGGCAACCAACATTAGGAGACTTCCCGCCACAAGCCCTAAGATAACCGCCACAATGGCCAGCATGAAATCTTTGTTTATTTTCAAGCGGAAGCACCTTCCTTTACGCCGGCCATCATTAAGCCCACCTCATTTTCATTAGTTTGGTTCGCTTGGACAATACCAACCAGTTCCCCATTATTGATGACAGCGATTCTATCGGAAACCTCAAGCACCTCATCTAATTCCAAGGAAACCAAGAGCACTGCTTTGCCCTTGTCGCGCTGCTCTACTAAACGCTTATGAATATACTCGATGGCCCCGACGTCAAGGCCCCGGGTAGGTTGGACAGCAATCAAAAGATCTACATCCCGGAAGATTTCCCTGCCCACAATAGCCTTTTGCTGGTTGCCTCCTGATAGGGAGCGGGCAGAGGAGGCGGCACCCTGACCGGCGCGCACATCGAATTGCTCAACTATCTGCTCCGCATATTGATGAATCTGCTCTTTGTTTAAAATCCCCCGTTGCGAAAATGGCTCCTGGTGGTAAACCATCAAAATCAGGTTCTCTCGCACTGTATAATCAAGAATCAGTCCGTGCTTGTGCCGGTCTCCGGGAATATGGGCAACTCCTTTGCCAATGCGCTGGCGAATGGAAAGGTTGGTGATATCCGTACCGTTAAAAAGGACCTTACCCTGTTCAACACGCTTTAGCCCAATAATGGCCTGCACCAGTTCTTCCTGCCCGTTTCCGTCAACACCGGCAACTCCCACAATCTCTCCCCGGCGAAGCTCCAGCGAAAAGTCTTTCAGACCTAGAACCCCTTGGTTATTTCGCACCGACAAGTTTTCTAAGCGCAATACCACCTCGCCAGGTTCTTTCTCTTGTTTTTCAGTAGTAAAAGAAACCTTTCGTCCCACCATCATCTCTGCCAGTTTTGCTTCTGAGGTTTCTTTAACATCTACCGTGTCAATGTACTTACCACGGCGAATCACCGTACAGCGGTCAGCGATGGCTTTAATCTCTTTTAGTTTATGGGTAATTAAGATGATAGATTTCCCTTCGGCTATGAGGCTTTTCATGATGTTCATCAATTCTTGAATTTCTTGAGGTGTTAAAACCGCCGTAGGTTCGTCAAATATCAGAATATCCGCATTGCGATACAGCATTTTTAGAATCTCCACCCGTTGCTGCATCCCAACAGAAATGTCGGCAATTTTCGCATAAGGATCTACTTTTAATCCATATTTTTCGGAAAGCTCCCGGATCCGTTCTGCTGCCGAACGAATATCTACAACGAGACCCTTGGTGGTCTCAAAGCCTAAAATAATGTTTTCGGTCACAGTGAAATTATGCACCAGCTTAAAATGCTGGTGTACCATGCCAATTCCCAGATCATTGGCGGCATTAGGATTGGCAATGCTCACTTCTTTCCCTTTCAGGCGAATGGAGCCGCTGTCAGGTTGATAGAGGCCAAAAAGGATGCTCATCAAGGTAGACTTGCCTGCGCCATTCTCACCTAATAAGGCATGGATTTCACCCTTCTTCAATTGCAGGGTAATATCATCACAGGCCACGATGCCGGGAAACTCTTTTCTGATTTTCAGCATTTCAACCAAATATTCCAATTAGATCCCCTCATTCTCATCCCAAGGGATTTCTTTAGTAAGATGAAAGGGGCGGATCACTCCGTCCCTTTCATTGTCAAAAGAACCTTACTACTTAATCAAGTTCCCTTGATCAGCGGAAACGGTGATTTTACCTGCTTGAAGATCTTTAAATACATCTGCAACCTTCTGCTGGACAGCGTCACTTAAATTGGGGTTCTTAGCAGGAATGCCTATCCCATTATTGGCGGCACTGAATACCAGGGTTTCTCCACCGGGGAAGTTACCTTCCTTCTCAGCTTTGACCATGTCGTAAGCGGCCTGATCAATGCGCTTCATGGCAGAGGTCAGGATAATGGATTTGTCTCCTTCATAGATGCCTTCTGAAAACTGGTCAACATCAACGCCGATAATCCATACTCCCCGGCCAGCCTTGGCTCGTGATTTGGCTTCGTTGATAGCCCCGACGCCCACGCCACCGGCAGCGGCAAAGATAGCCTTCACACCCTTATCATACATTTGAGCAGCTAATTGCTGTCCGGCAGCCACATTATCGAAGCTTCCCTGATATACTACGTTTTCAGCTTTCATGCCTACTTTAGTACCAAAGTTGTCGTTAGCGTACTGGACCCCTTGTTGGAATCCCCAATTGAATTTCTGCACGGGAGGGATTTCCATCCCCCCAATAAAGCCAACCTGACCTTCTTGTAGCTGCAAAGCAGTAGCCACACCGGCTAAAAAGCCGGATTCATGCTCAGCAAAAAAGATGGAAACAGTATTATCTTTCACTACCGGATTCCAATCACCGGCATGAGGAGTGCCGTCGATCAAGACAAATTTTGCGTCGGGGTATTTGGCTTGAGCTTGATAAATGGCAGTTTCAAACTTAAACCCGGGAGTAACTATCATTCTAAATCCGGCATCATACAAGTTGCCTATTTCTTTAATATAATCCGCTTCAGTGGTGCCATTAGGTTTTAAATATCTTGTTTCAAGCCCAAAATCTTTTCCTGCCTTAACAACGCCTTCCCACGTTCCCTGGTTAAAAGACTTATCGTCAATAGTACCGGCATCGGTAACCATGCCCACCTTAAAACCGGCTGTACCAGCAGCCGACTTCTCAGAAGGCTTTTCAGTTGTTGAAGATCCACCACCACAACCTGAAACAGCAAGAGCAACCATCAATAAGACAGCTAATAAAAAGCTAACCCGTTTGTTAAACATCGTTTCACCCTCCTCTAATCTTCATCTCCCAAGTAACTATTCAGTTATTCTACTAATTATTTCTATATGACCATCTCCTTCCATGGAATTGTTCAACTACCAAGTCTCCATGATCTTGACGCCCGAACTGGTTCCTATTCTAGTAGCGCCTGCCGCTACCATAGCCTTAATCGTCTCTTTATCCTTAATTCCCCCAGAGGCTTTAACACCTAGTTTTTCTCCTACAACTTTTTTCATTAAAGCTACATCCTCGATAGTGGCGCCGGAGTTGCCAAAACCTGTGGAAGTTTTGACAAAATGAGCTCCAGCTTCCGCCGCCAGTTCACATGCTGTTCTTTTTTCCTGATCGGTAAGAAGACAAGTTTCAATAATAACTTTTACCAGTGCTCCATTGGAGGCTTTAACCACATTTTTTATCTCGTTTGAAATATAACTATAGTCTCCGGCTTTCAGGGCTCCAATGTTGATAACCATATCAATTTCATTGGCTCCGTTGTTAATTGCTTCTTGAGTTTCAAAAACTTTAGCTTCGGTTGTAGTAGCTCCTGATGGAAAACCTACAACCGTGCACACCTGAACGTCAGTACCGCTAAGTTGTTTAGCAGCCAAGTCAGTAAAAACCGGATTTACACAAACGGCCTTAAATTTCCATCTTGCGGCTTCGGTACACAGATTTAAAATATCAGCTTTGGACGCTTCCGGTTTTAGGCTCTTAAGTCCAGGTATCTTCGAAAAATGGAAAGAAACTAAGCAAACCCATGAAAAA
>LAKY01000084.1 GCA_000987045.1 Clostridiales bacterium PH28_bin88
AATTCAAGAACACCCTCAGGGATGCGAGCCGGATGTTGCAGGTTTCCGGGGAACATCCGCGATTATCGGCCAGCCACTGCAGCCATTCCTCGATCATGTCCCTGCTGAAACAGTCGCAGCTCAGCCTCTCCGGATCGATTCCCTTTTCGTCCTCAAGGAAACCTATGTAAAGCGAGATGGCGTACTCATACGACTTGAGGGTGTTTTCGCTGTGGCTCTTCTGGGACGGTACATATTCTCTCAGGAACGTGTGGATGTGCCGGGCGATGGTGATGGACTCTTTCTCAGCCTTTTTCATAATCCACCCCTGGCACGATATTGTCGAAATCGCGCCCGGTCAGCTCCAACAGGATATCGGCCATAGCCGGTACCAGGTTGAAGTAGTACTTGGTGCTCTCCAGCGAAGCGTGGCCCATGCTCTTGCTCAGGTATACGAGTTTCGAAAAAAACTCGAAGCCTTCGCCAATCCACTGGTTGATATTTTCCACGGCGTAGTTGTGGCGCAACTCGTACGCCGTGGCATGCGGTGTGTTGTGCTTGTACCAGAGCTTGCAAAAATTGTGCACTACCCACCTATTCGTGAGAAATGAACCTTTTGAGGCAGGGAAGAAATACTTCCGCCTCGGGTGCAGCGCATGGATCACAGTATTGTACCGCGCCAGCAGGTCCAGCATGGTGTCATGCAGGACGACATAGCGCTGGGAAGGACCCTTGGAATGGCGGATGTTGAGGACGCCCTGAACCAGGTTTACGTCGTCCACACGGAGCATTCTTGCCTCGTTGGTCCTTATCCCGCTGCTGTACAGGAGCCGAAAGAACACCGGCACGACGATCCTGCGTGTAAGCACCGCAGGGGTGCGGGGTGTGGGCGGCAGGCTGTCGCATGCCCGGAAGAAGTTCTCCAGTTCGAAGTCCGTGAAAGCATGGGGCACGTAGGTGCGGGGTTCCATCTTTGGGATGTTTGGTCCTACGACATCCGTAATCTCCCGATCCATTAGGTAACGGACGAAGTTCGAGATGACGAATATCCTCGTTCTGCAACTGTTATTTGTCTCTGTGGCGCGCTGTGTGCACCAACTGTCCACCATTTCCTGTGTCAGCGTCACCGCTTCCGGGTACAACCGTGCACAATGGCAGTCGAAAATGAACAGGTTATGCTCATATGTCACATTCCACCGCCCGGATGCTTTCTGAAAGATAATGAACGTTTCCAGCAAGGGGGCAAGAAAAGACTGAAATCTACGCATCGGCGAACACCCCCTCGGACACTGGAAAACGGGCTATGCTAAGGGCGCATCCCTTGAGGTGGACAAGATCTGCCGAGAGGTAGGTCTCCATCGATTCAGGTACGGCATGTCCGAGCACGCCACTAATCACCGTTTGGGGTACTCCGTTACCCAAAAGGGTTGTCGCAAGGTGGTGGCGGAAGATATGGAAACCTCTCCTGTCCCCCTTCGACTGGCGTATGCCAGCTTTCTCCATAATTCGGGCTGCCACCCTCCAAATACTGCTGCTTTCCATCCCTCTGTAAGGCCCTTGCTGAGTCAGGAATAGGATTGAGCAATCAACTGGGGGACGCTCATTAGTCAGGTAATCGTATATGGCGTTGCCAACGGTTGCAGTCAGGGCAAGTTCCAGGGGTTC
>LAKY01000068.1 GCA_000987045.1 Clostridiales bacterium PH28_bin88
GAGGTAATCAAATGTATAATTATACATTTCTTAATGAACTGGCGCTAACTGACTACCCCCCTCCCGTAATTATAACCGTTGTTTACATATACAATATCACCATCCAATACCAACCCCGACGGGCCAAAATAACCTTCTGTGACGGCTCCATCGAGTGCGCCAACACCAAGGTCCGTTTTTACTTCTCCCGAGAGATCAAGCCACCGGATCCTGTCGGTTCCGAGCAACAAAATGTCTCCGTTCGGAAGAAAGGTGAGGTTTTTCGGGTAAAACCAGTTTGAATGCCCGCTTAGCTGTTCCGGTTGAGAAATTGTGATTACAGTTGCTTCGTTTCCCTCTTCGTCCATTTGAATAAGCCGGTAGTTGTCTTTTTCATCTACGATGAGCCACAGCCGGCCTTCCCCATCAACAGCCAGATCTTCAATCTCCCGCCATCCGGTAGATAATTGTTTATATTCATAGTGGAACCACTAGATAGCACCTGGCCTACTTCTTGATCAGTCGACACATACATCTCTCCATTTAAGCCAAAGGCTAGGGCTCGTACACCTGTTAGAGCTTGTATAGGCTCAAGATCGCGCAATGCGGGTAGATGCCTGTATTGAGGCTCTTCTGTCTCGAAACTCCAACTCATCGCGACCGTTGATGTGTTTCCATCCTGGCTGGTTGCTCCCGATGCTAGAATAACAGTATATTTCTGTCCCGGGCGAAGAGGCTCAACAGGCTGAATGTAGATTAAGCCGCCATCCTCGTGCCAGGGACCTGCTACAGCGGGTACTATAATTAGGTGCTGAGCGACGGAACCGTAGTTCATGGGTCTATCAAAGCGTATACCAATGCGGCTGTTCCGGGAAACATCCACGGCCCCGTCTTGTGGCTCTACTCCTAGAACGATCGGCTCAGCAACTCTCTGTTGTACAATGGTTCCGATCTTCTCTATCACTTTCACTAGCCTGGCAGTATTCCACGTTTCCGTGGGTTCATATCGTATCGTGTAATCATCAATAATAATCTTTGCTTTTCCTTCTGAACCAGGAGGACCAAATTCCATTTCCGCCTCGTCATGATTGGTGAGGCAAAACCATAAAGAACGCTCGTCATGCTTCAGTCGTGGAAGGTTTTGTGCGCTATCTTCATCTACCGTAAAAGAAATTTCGTGATCTAGAAAAGGATCTTCTTTATGATGGTAGTAGCTCCCGGTTACAGTCGCTTTTCCAGAAAACATAACTACTGCCGGATAATCGTTACCTTCCCTGTTGTCGGGAACCTCTGCTTGGGTGACTTTCATGTTAAGTATGGTATCACCGATTTGTATTTCTCTTGCGTCAAAGACACCGTTAGTAATCAGTGCTTCCGGATTGCCATTAAAGATATTTATGACGTATCCTGCAGCCATAACCACGATACTCGCCACCAAGATTAACGCCGCGAGTCTTTTGTTCATCCCAATTTGCCCTCCCTTTGGAATAGGCTAAAAGTCCGTTAGGTCAAGTATCTCCAGAGTAATCCACCGTAGACCCTCTGTGTCTGGCCGCTCACGGGATATGGTCAGGAATCGGCCGGAGGGTGAAGTAACGACTGTGGGTACAAAGACCTCACCCTCGGGAACGCTCACCAGCACCCTGGCACTGCCGTCTGGCTGGATCAATTCCACCTTATTTGCACTCACATACAATAAGCCTTGATCCGTCCACCTGGCTGCCAGGTATTCCTCCCCTTCGGCCAGGGTGGCAACCCTCATTTGCTTCACGTCCATCACCCTGAGTTTGCGGACTTCCGGGCTGGCGGCAAGTATCACCTTGCTGCCCGACCACCGGCTCTCAGGGCTGATGGTGAATAACCAGCGGTGTCCCTTTTCTTTCTCCGCGGGAAGAAAACGGGCGGTACGAGTGACCAGGTCCACGGAGCCATGAAAACTGTAGTTAGCAACAGAGACAATTCCCCCGTCGGCATATCCCTCAAGGTACAGGAATTTTCCATCGGGAGACCAGATTGGTTGTATGTAAAGATGAATCAAATCCTGTAATACTAACCCAGTATCCTTCAAGGCTTGCAGCAAGTCTACCTGGAAAACTGTTTTCATACCGGAAGTAACGAAATGCAGTTGGGTAGCCACAAAGGGATCATCATACAGGCTGTCCTGATAGATCCCTTGGGCAGGGTCATACCCTATGGCCCTGGTGCCCCCTGGACCGGGCCTAAATGCTGCAACCTGGAGCTGCTGGCCGGCATCCCAGGTAAAACGGTAATCAATCTTTTCCGCGCTTCGCGGCGCCACTACCTGGATGGTGGTTGATGGGAGGTTAACCATGATCCACCGTACATCATACCCTTCGGTATACCCAGCGAAACTCTCTCTCACCACCACCTGGTTGCCGTCCGGGGACCAGGTAGGTTTACTAAAGGGGTGATCCTTCTCGTTTAACAAACCATACATTTTGCCGGTCTCCCAGTCCAGCATCCAGAGTTTGTCTATGGCGAAATTTTCCGGATATGGGTACCATGCTCCCAGCAGGTACCGCCCGTTAGGCGACCAGGACAGCATTTCGACAGACACGTTTGTATCGGTCTCAGGAGCCTTGGTTAGCGGCCATTTCTTTTCTTCCCCACCGGCCACATCTCGAACTACGAGATAGCCGTCGCGTACAAAGGCGATCCGGGAGTTGTCTGCAGAGACCGCCATGGAACGCCTGTCCACGTCTAGCAGGGGAAAGCTTTGGCCCCGGGAAAGTTCCACTACACCTGACACGTAATCGCCGGGGTGCAGGGCCAGCCCTGTTTCACTTACCCAGCTGTAGTAATACTCCCGGAAGGCGCCGTAATGGGGAAACGGTCCAACCCGGTAACCCCAATCCGTCTTTGCCACCGGTACCGTCCTGGAAGGAATGCCAGCCGCCAGGGGGGCCAGTTTTATTGGGTCCGTACCGGCCACGGGCGTATTCCCGGCTATGGACGGCGTGAACTTCTTGGGTTCAAAAAAGGGGCTGACCAGCCAGAAGCTGGGGTTGTCACCCGGCTGAATCTGGCCCAAGGAGATGATTTCGTCGTAATAATCCCATACTCTCTCCCCCGCGCCTATTTGAAAGTGGGGAGGCAAACCCGCCCTTGAAAGCAATATCTCCTGGGGTTTTTCCCACCTATCGCTAGAATCGGCTTCCTCCCCATATCCTTCCAAAGCATTGCCCGAGTTTTGTTTCACTTGGTTCCCGCTAGTACCAGAGTGGTTGACTTGTTCCCCCTGCTTACCTCCCTGGCTGTCAGGGCGTACCTGTTCCCCACACCCTGAAGCCAGCAGAGCCATTAATGTCAGGATTACGGCGGCTTTCCATAATGGGTGGCGTGTTTCTTCCCTCCCGGTCATTTCTTAAAACCTCCTTCCCATGGAGCAAGTTGAAGCAACCGATGAGCTACGAGAAAAGTTCGCGCAGCGATTCACTGCAGCTTCATGGTAATCTGGCATTCCCCTAGTTGACAGGAGCGTTACCTACCGTTAGCTGCCCCTCGATCCACTTGACAGCCTCCTGGTACGCCCGGGGGTCCAGCACTGGATCCTGAGACGACATTTCCGAGCTGGATAGTATGTGTGTCAAGCCATCAATCACGCTAAAACTTGCTTCCGTTGCATGTAGGTTAAGATGCCGCTCACAAGGAACTACTGTTCTCATTCTCAGGTCCATATCTTTCTCGTACTTATCCTCGGAGCCTATCACAATCTTAAGGGGACAAGTGATCGAATCAAACTCTTCCCCGAAGACTGCGGGTGAGATTGTTACTACGCCGTCCCACACGAACAATGGAATTAAATGCGCTGAAGTTGTATGCAATTATGCGGCTCCCCTGGCTCTGCCCAATTAAGTACACCTTTTTTGCCGGGAAATGACGGGTTAATGATCTGTAAACAACCAGCGCATCTTTTGACAAGGTGTCAACGTCATCAGAGAATTCGCCGGTGCTTTCTCCGTAACCCCTCTTATCATACCTAAAACTGGCTACACCGATGGATATCAACATATCGGACAGTACTTTAAAACCATTATAATCTCTCACTTTTGGTCCGTTTAAGTTTCGGTCGCATCCTACCCTGTTATGTAACAATAGGGCTAACCCCCGGGCGTTATTACGGGGAAATGTTAGCTCCCCCTGTAGTGTTGCCCCAGGCACTGCAATTGCCAACAACTCTTTTGGGGACACTTCGTCCACCTCCTAACTACCAATGTACTCTACGGCCTACTGGGACATCAAGACGACCATTGCAACATCCCGGTAGACCCAATGCCGGGAGACAATCTGCCACTCCCCGTCCGGTCGAAGGATCCGGTGTTTCATCACTATTCTTCCAGGTGGTCCTTGGTCGAGATTAAAACCTGCAGCGAATTCGTGGCCTTCCCACTCGATCCGGTTCAGTCGCTCCGACTTTTCATCGTACAGGTATCCCCGGTAGTAATTCCCCATGGACCCGCCGCCCCACTGGATCACGACGAGCATCGGTGTTTTTAGGCTGCCTTGCGCAGGCTAATATAACCACGATTAGTAGACCAAAAAAACCTACAGACAGTGCTCCACGCCAGCCACACACTAAACTGTTTCCTGCTGCCTGTCCGTTGTTCCCGCTTCGCCAGGGTATCATCGATAAATGCCTCCTTCTCCATGACCAGCATTCTGCTTTTTTTCAACCAGGCTTTTTATGTATCCAGACTCGTACTCTTTAGCCAAAATGTCCATATATATTTCGTCGTACCTTTCTCCTGCTATCTTCTTGGCCCCTCTTATCCTCCCCGCCTCCTTAAAACCCGCCTTTTTATAACAATTGATTGCGGGCTTATTATAAGAGAAAACCTTCAGGTAGATGTTATGCATATTCAAAATGTTAAACCCGAAGTCGAGTAGCAGTCCAATGGCTTCAGCTCCGTACCCGTTTCCCCAGTAGTTTTTATTGCCGATAAAAATCCCCATCTCCGCGACACTGTTTATAAAATCTATCCTTGGGAAGCCTATATTTCCTATAGCTTCGTCCTTTTCAAGGTCTACGATGGCGAAATTGTACTCGTTTGACAGCTTTACTAGAATATCTTTTTCCCTAGCAGGCGTTATCATGCTGGATGAAAACAACATCCCCACCCCTACTTCCATATCGTTAACCCATTGAGTATACTTTTCATAGTCCTCTACATTTATGGGCGATAAATAGCATCTACTTCCTACGAGCTTTTTAAAATACAAAGAGATACCTCCCTTATTACATTTACTATCTACTTCGCCTCAATTACATGACGGAGCAGGCCCGGAAAAAGTTCCCATTAGGTAAGATAGAAGAGTAATTTATTTGATGAAACACGATATCAGTCAGGAGGAAGGGATGTTTCATGCCGCCATTACCAGACGATTCTGATTGGGAAATTGTTAAACCTAGAAGTGTCCAGGATTGTATCTATCTGTTGAATAAGCAGGTGTTTTAAAGATTGTTCAAGAATAATCATTATGGTAAAATCCCTCTTTATCGAAAAATCATGGGAACTGTTTTTGTGCCTGCTGCGTCTTTAATATGAGGGAATAACGAGGTGTCCGATGGACCTGCTCAAAATCGTTCGAGGTTCCCTTAAAGGAGAAAAGAAAGCCCCACGTCTGGCCGGGGTCGGTATAGGGGTAGAGGCAAATGCGGTGGGTTCGGTGGGCATCCATCGCCCGGGGTTGCCGGCCTCTCTAAGGCCGGCCGGGGCGGTGGCCCAGATTATGCCGTCCCGGGTCCAGGCGCCTTTGATCAGTTCTGCGGGCGCACCCTCGGGAAAGGGTACGGGGTAGACCTGCCCCAGGAGGTTCAGCCTGCCGGGTGCTGTAATTTCCTGCAGTGTCTCCCGGGCTGTCCGGTAGAATTCCCAATCCGGATGGACCTGGCTGATCTTTACCGCCCGCTGCAGGTCAGCCGCCGCCTGCTCCTTCTTCCCCAAGGCCAAGTGGGCCAGGCCCCGGTAGTAGAGGGCGCTCATCCAGAACTCCCCGCCGGGAGCGCCCTCCACCAGTGCATTTTCCCGCTCCGGGGTCAGGCCGGCCACTACCTGCTCCAGGTCGGTAACCGCCTTTGCATAATCCCCGGCTTGATAGTAGGCTTCGCCCCGCACGGCCAGGAGCATGGCCTCATCCGGATACCCTCGGGCGGCCAGGGCCTTGGTGGCGTAATCCAGGGCCCGCCGCGGGTCGCCCGCCTTGTTGGAAGCGTCGGCCAGCGCGTACATGAGCATGCGCGACAGGTCCGGAGACTCGGCCAATTGTGCTTGGTAATAAGGCAATACTTTTTCTTGAAAGTAGGCCGGGACCGTATGGTCCGCCCGCACAAAGGATCGCCCGTTCCAGTAATAGATTTCAATAAGGTATACCGGGCCGGTATCGTGGCTCCATGTCGCCAACTCCGCCTGGCCGTCCCCGTTCCAGTCGCCCCACTCCAGGCGGTGGTAACCAGACTGCAGGACGGGCTGCGGCCGGCCGAACTCTTCTCGCAGGACCACCAGTTTCTGGCCGGCCGATGCGCCCAGGGTACCGCCCACCACTACCTCCGGTTTCCCGTCCCCGGTCAGGTCCACGGCCTCCAGGCGGTCCAGGAGGTAGCCGAGGTCGTTATCCTGCCAGAGCACGCGGTAGGCGTCGCCCGCCTTCCCGGCCACCATGGCGCCCACCTGCCTTTGGCCGTACTCGTAGCCCGCCAGAAACTCGGGCGTGCCGTCGCCGTCCAGGTCCACCTGCTGGACAAGGGGCAGGTTATCCGGCTGACCTGGCCTGACCAGCCGCGCCCCTTCGGGTAGGAGGGGCGTCACTACGGCGGAAATATCCTTTAGGGAGGCGTCCACGACCGTTGTTTTGTTTGCTACGACATTGGCAGGACCTGCCACGCACCCATTAAGCAGAAAGGCTCCGGGTATCAGCACCCCCATCAGGGCAGCCTGCCAGTTGTTCCTCAATCTGATCACCCCTTTATTTAACCGCCAAAGTTCAGGGCTGGTGTCGCCTGGTTCAGTCCGCACCCCGCAAGTCTTGGATGAGCCATTTCGGGCATAAAACCTGCTCTGTGCACTTAGTGATCTAACCGAAAACCAAAAGCGGCTTTCGGCTGGGCTGACGTATTACCTTATGGGATACGCTCCGTGTTGGTCCTCTCTTACGCACGGAGGCGTACGGGGCGTTTCATCCCATAACGAAATGCCTCTCCCACCCACTTCAGTTCAATTCTAGTATAAGTAGCCGGTCGGATTGGAACAGGAAAACCCTTTTTTCCGTGGCGAACAATACGGTTTGGGGTCAATCCCGGAACCGGGTATTCCGACTTTTCTCCACGTCTTCCCCAAATCGGAGGAAACCAAAAGCTCCGCAGAACCGCTCCAACCCCTGAAGTCCAAGTCCGGGGGTAAGGTACCAAAAGATAAATCCAACCAGTAGGCAGACACCCACCGATAAAGCACATCTTGACCATTCTCTTTTCTTTCAACTTTTTCCCCGCCTTTACTATCTTGTGCCCTTTGGCTCAGCTAGCCGCGCGTACCCATGGTGAGGTGTTTCAGCCACCGCTTCTGCGCGGGGTCATAGCCGATGAGGGTCCTTTCCCCACTGGCGCCATCCATACACGGGGAACTTCTCCTTTTTCCTGTGATTAAACTTCCTGGTTAGACTTTCTTCTTTAGTAGCTTTAGTTGTAAAGCTAAGTTCTTAAAACGGTTCAATACGTAATCATAAGTGCCGTTGATTTCTTCGTTTCTCCTCAGAGGGGTATTTTCAAGATCATAAGTCTCACCTGTCACGGCATTTACGTTTACAGATACTGGCGCTTTAAATTCGTCTCCTACAATGATGCGTACTTGATATCTCATTACTTCTTCCCCGTTTTCAAGAAACCATATACTTAGCTTAGGCTGATGAATTTCATAAATTGAATCTTTGATGCCGTACTTATCAAAGTGTTCTTGCAAAGCCACCAAGGCAGACTTATTGCTTCTTCTTCAGAAATTGCGGGTTCCGGTGTTATTCTGTATACTATTGCAAATGCAAGAAGAAGTATCAATGGTAATACCAATTTACCCATAGAAACGAGAAAGTCAAATAGCCGCTCCCGTTCCGTTGAAGTAAGTTCATTATATCTCTTTATTTTCATTAAATACCACCATCTCTAGACAGCATTTGGCACCCATCCACCTGGTCCCAAGGGTTTCACGTAGGAGGAAACCTTTACTTGTAGAGGTACTTTAAACGCTCTGCTTTCTCGTTAAACCAATTCTTTCCGTAAACGAGGGTTCCGTCGCTGTCCCATTTTATTGGGTAATAGTAAAACTCATGGGTGCCTTCGGCGATTACCCCAATCCCGCCGGTTTCCACGGTGTAGAGGGCCAGATCAACGGTGCCGTCCAATTCCCACAGAATATGGCGCACTTAACAGGCAGCGCGGGACGGGTAGCAAGCCTAATAATTATGGTAGGAATAATCCCGGAACAACTCGATATCGGCCTCCCGCTCCAGGGAATACCTGTGGATAACCCACTCTGTGCCCTGCTGATCCTCTACCCGTTCAAGATAGTAGAGCATCCGGCCGGGAGCATCATAGCCGAGAACTTCATCGACCGGGAGGTCGAGCTGTTTCTCGCTACCAGCGATAAAATCACTGAAGAAGCGCGTCTTTGCCCCGGTCTCCCTATTGACTTCCGTAGCCAGGAACAATCCCTCGGCCAGCATATCATAGCCGCGGTTCATGTCCGAGAGCTTCTCCGGGGAGGTCCCAGCAATGTCCACTCGCCAAAAGGAGGTGACAGGACCCAATTCGTTGTCATCGGAGACGGTATAGTAGATACTCTGGTTATCAGTGGATACGGCTACCAGGCGGCAATGCCTCCCCTGCTCGCCGGCTACCTTCCAGAGCCGGTCTTCCCCCGGGTCATAAGCATAAATGTCCCCCCACCCGCTCATCGCCCCTGCATCCTCTCCGGAGGCTATCAGCAAGATCCCGCTGGAGGTCCAGCCGTACACCCCTAACCTCGTGTCTTCCACCGGCAAGCTGTCCAACTTGTCTTCACGATCATCATAAAGCCATAGATGGTCAAAGTCGGAAAAGGCCAGGTAGCGACCGTCAGGAGACCATTCCATACCTCCCCCAAGCTCGCCGTCTCGCTCCACTTGATAAATGAGGGTAGTGGACTGGTCCTTCGGACGCTGCACATAGATCCGCCCGGGCTCCCCGGCCTGGTACGCCAACTTGCCTTCCCTCATGGTCCATGTACGACCGTCCCACGGGAGGGAGGCGACCAACTCTGATCGCCCTTCCTCCAAGCGGTAGACCTGTTGATGGCCTTCTTGGTGAACCCAGAGGAAAGGAGCATCAGACGGGTTAGGGATTCGCGCACGGGAGCGGAAATCCAGGGTGCCGGCATAGTCAGCTACCTGTTCCACTTTTCCCTCTCCCCCTGGATGGAGCCGGTAGAGGGTGGCCCCTCCAATCAGGTAGAAAGTACCGTCCCTCGGGTCCCAGGTGACACCACGAAAGGCGCCAGTAATGTACTTACCCGGCGGCAAGGGCGGCCGGGAGAGGGCAACCATTTTGCTGTTGCGGGGTTGGTCGACCGTTATCTCCCCTTCCCAGGGGCTAAACCCCTCCTTGCGGATGTCCACCTGGTAGGTACCATAGGGTAGGCCTTCCATGATGATCGGAGCGGTACCTTTCAAAACCCCGTCAAGATAAACCTCCGCCTGGGGAGGCTTGGAATCCAATTTCAGGTCTCCTGTTCGGACCGCTGGGGCCGGGGCATCCGCTACCGGCTTCTTCCCGTCTTGGGGCTTGGGAGGGACCGCACCAGGCGAGGTACACCCCGCCAGCCAGATTGCAGAAACCAGGATAAAAACCCCAATCCTTCTCACCTTAGAATTCACCTCCAAAGCAGGAACTACCGGCGGATGGTATAGTTTTCGAGTTCGGAAACCACCCGGTCATTGCCGGAGATAAACTCTGACTTAACCAGCCCGACGCCGCGCGCATAATACTGGTTAATTTGGTGGTCGCTTCCCTCAAAGGTGGAACGTACTTTCAGGCATCGCTTGAAAGTACCTGCAGGGACCTTGACGGTAACGTTGGTTTCCGTAATCTCATATTTCCTATCCCCTGCGCGCCAGGTAGTCCCTACTACAGCGGGCCCTTGCAGGATAACTTCCTCCCGGTTTTCAGAAACACCCAGAA
Organism: Clostridiales bacterium PH28_bin88; assembly: GCA_000987045.1. GTDB lineage: Bacteria > Bacillota > PH28-bin88 > PH28-bin88 > PH28-bin88 > PH28-bin88. The sequence goes on from LAKY01000068.1 coordinate 10,202, forward strand.
TATTCCTGTCCTCATAAAACTCCTCCTGGCTGTATACCAGGGCGATACTATTGGGGTTAACCTCATAAATCAGAGCCATTGTTGTTCCGGGGTTTTCTCGTTTAAGCTGTACCGGGTTCCCGTCCTGGAACAGCACCCGGTCAGTATAATCAGCATACTCGCTTCCAATACCCCTATAGGACCACTGGTTGCCCACTTGCAGGGGAAGGTATGGTTGTACTTCACCCCCCACCTTTTGGGGCTGCCGTGCACAGGCCAATGTAACCACGATTAGTAGAACCATAAAACCGACTGACAGTGCTCCGCGCCAGCCACACGCTAAACTGTTTCCTGCTGACTTTCCGCTGTCCCCGCTTCGCCAGGGTATCATTGATAAATGCCTCCTTCTCAGCTCCATGAAAGCTTTGGTTTATCGTCTATTCTGACCAGCTTCTCAATTCTACAATGGCAAATAGCATACATATCAAAAAAGAAGCCCAAGAACTATCGACCATAGCCCCCAAGAATCATAAGGTGTACCAACCTATTTTTTTCAAGGCTGTCACTCCTATCCGGTTTAACATAGCTTTGGGGCAGGCTTCCTTTATAGGCGGGAATGGTGACACTCGCTTCCTTGGTCAGTTTTACGGGAAAGTTTTCCCACTTCAAGATGGGGAATGCTTCTCCCGTGGAAATCACCTGCTCCAGGGTATCAGGATCCCCGATAATCTTGATGACATACGGCGGAGCCATTCGAGTGGAGTTAATAAAGACCACTGGACCCACACAACGGATCTCCGAGATATTGACGATCCGGTGCCCGTTAATAGCGATGGCTTCCGCTCCACCGCGTTTTGCATCGTTCACCAACCAGCGGATCTCCTTGTCGTGAATGATGAAGTTCTCCGGGTGATAGTCCGGCTGCAGCTTGGCAGCTTCGGCTCCTGATTTATTGTCGTCCAGCAACACCGTGACACCTGGGCCGGTGACCTCGGTAAGGCCCGCCAGATACTTCAACTTTTCAAGTTCTGCCTGTAAAAAAGACAACTCGTCCGCTCCGTCCACCTGAGCACGTTGAAGCTGATCCAGCCTGCCACGCAAAGCAAGGATACTTTCTTCCAGTTGGGCGGTTTCCGCCTCCAGGTCCTGAATGACCGCCATTAGCGCACTTTTCCGGCTCTAAGAAGCTTCCGCCTGAATGACGGCGAGAGTACCATACTGCCAGGCCATCAATACCCCGGATAACAGGCTTACAACGGTTATAAATACTTGCCATCCTTTTACCCGCATAAGAACCGGATCCCCTTTTCCGGCATTGGCATCGGCAATGGACGAGCCTATGCCGGAAGGTATTGTGAATCTTAGATAATTCGGCTTTAGGAGAATCTGTTAAAGAAACGTCGGTTTCACCTTCCCTGCTCTCTCTGGTAATACCCGGTATTACGGGGATATCCTACGAAAGTTATGGTAGTCCGACCAACCTGATAAAAACTGACGTATTGGCAGTCTTTACCGCCCCATCAATCTCCCGCTAAATCAACCAACCAGAATTTTTCGTCCTTTGAAATAATCGGCGGATCGCTTGCCAGGGTTATTTTTCTGTCACTCCTGAACTGGTATTTTCACCCCAGGAACAAAAAGAGGTACAGGTGTAAGTTTTCGCAACGTTTCACCTTGGGCATGATAGACAGGATTCTGCTCGATGCCGCCCATGATGCCAGGCCCATCTATGACCTCTTACTCCACCGGCGTACCACATCCGAGCGAACCAATAAACGAGAGAAGATTGATTACAAGCTGGAATCTGGTCGGCACCGTTCTACCAAGATGTGGTACATACGCATTTACGGCATTATGATGTGCCAGCACATGGACGCTTGGTATGCCCACCTGAAAGAAGATCTAAAGGATCTAAAACAACTTATCTTACCACAGGCTGCTTAACTTAACCCTGCAACTCTTTTTTTAACTGAGGCCGTCAGGCTTTTTTGGCATGCCCTTTTTTAAGAGTGGCTACAAAAAGACAGCCTCTTAGCCTCTAACACCAAAATTTCCAGTTACTTTTGTCTGTTTCTGGCAGAATTACCCCCTTTTTATTCCGAGAGGCTATTTAGTCTTGTTTCTTCCAGTTATGCCGGTTGCCCAGGAAAACCGATGCCTTCCTAGAAAAATTAAGGGCAACCTGCATTTATTAAGACGCAGTAAACTGCTTATTTGTTCCATAGTCCTTCGGAATATTATCGTTACCACAAGACGGTATAAATGTATCTGTCTGTTGAATAAGCAGGTGTTTAAAGATTATTCAAGAATAATCTTTATGGTAAAATCCCTGTTTACCGAAAAATCAGGGGAACTGTTTTAGTGCCTGATACGTCTTAATTATGAGGGAATAACGAGGTGTCCGATGGACCTGCTCAAAATCGTTCGACGTTCTCTTAAAGGAGAAAAGAAAGCCTTTCAGGTGCTGTTCGAGCTGTTTTACAAAGAGGCTTACCATAGCGCCTATTTGATCACCCGTAACCGGGAACAGGCTGAAGACGCAGCCCAGGAGGCTTTTCTTAAAGCCTTTCAGCGCCTGGACACCCTCCAAGAACCTAAAAAATTCGGGGCCTGGATCAGGTCCATTGCCGCAAGAAGTGCTCTTGATATTTTAAGGCGGGAAAAGCACCTGCTCTCGACTGACGAGCCAGAGCACCTGGGACATGACCTCCCCTTGTTCTCCTCGGGTTTCCCCCTGCCGGAACTGGAAGCGGAACGAAGTCACGCAACCACCCGTTCAACGGGTGGCTTGATATTTGCCCTATAAGGGCATGGTACTTGCTGCGCCTAAAGGCGCGGTTCCGCCAGCAACTTTTTCCGGCTACCCCTAAAAGGGGTTATTGTTTTGCCTTATCTTCGATGAGATCCGCTTCTTCCTGCTTTTTTATATACTCTCGAATCACATCCTTGTTGATCCCAACTGTACTTACATAGTATCCCCTCGCCCACAAATGTCTGCCTCCACCTTGCTTCATTTGAGGGAACCGATCAAATACCATCAGCGCACTTTTTCCCTTAAGGTACCCCATAAACTGGGATACGCTTATTTTGGGTGGTATTTTGACGTACATGTGTACGTGATCCACACTTATGCTTCCTTCTATTAATTCTACATTTTTGTATTCGCACAACGTTCTCAGTATCTCACCTATGTCCTTTCTGATTTCTTTGAACAAGACTTTTTGGCGATATTTCGGGATAAATATGATATGATAACTACAATCCCATCGGGTGTGGGATAAGCTGTTATCACCCATGGGTACCGTCCTCCTTTGCTTGAGAATTTGGCTGGCGAAACCAAATCTCATTATAGCAAAAGAGGACTTTTTTCATCATGCCTCACGGCTCTTCCTGTTCTGGTCTCTCGCGCATAGCGCGAGGCTTAATGTTTGAGTTATTGGACATCCCTGTCGGTACGGTCAAATCCCGGACCCACCGGGCCCTTCAATTGGTGGGACGGAAGTTGATACCCCACATGGAAGAGACAGATACGCAACTGGCCCTGTCCAACGACAAGGCCCAACAGGAGAGGGGGGAATCCAGCTAGTGTCCGATCAACACATCAAGTTAGAAGAGCTGATTAGGGAAAGTTTAGCCGAAGAGGCCTCCCGGGTACTCCCGCCGCCCCCGGAAGAGGTGTGGCCGAAGATTGCTGTAGGCCTGGAAGGAAAAAAGTTCAGGTTCATATCTGGACTACCCGGTCGTCATTGGTTCTCCCCCCAAGTAGCGGTAATTGCCCTGTTATTGCTGGTGGTGGGCATCGTCTCTTTTGGCACCATGCCCAGCGCCGGGGCTTTTAACCGGCGGTTGTTTTCCGTTGTTGTGGACTTGTTGAGCGGCGGTAACGAAACGACGTATAGCGATGTCAGTATTTCAAGGTCTAACAAAACCCCTCCTCCCCCGGACGCTCCACCGCCTCCCCCGGACTGGCCCTTGGCCACCGGAGAACGAGTGGTGACCGTGGAGGATGCCAGGGCCGCAGCTGCTTTCCCCTTCAAGCAACCAATATACCTGCCCAGGGGCATGGCCCTGGACATCATTACGTTAATAAACCCGGAACAGATTAACCAGTATTTCCGCAGTCCCAAGAACCGGTTAATCATCCGGCAGCGGTATATTACCGGGGATTTTGCCAGCGGTTCGTTCTTTAGCAATGCCAGGGTCAAGAAGGTGAAGATTTCGGAAGTCGAGGGCACGCTGGTCGTCCAGCGTAACCCCTACACGGGGCGGGATCAGGTGTCCATCATGTGGTTCGATAACAGCATTGACTTCCACCTGGAAGGGGACATTAGTGAAAAAGAAGCCTTAAAGGTAGCGAATTCCCTCAAATAGCGCAATGTGCGATGTAATTGCCCAGTTCAATTACCAGGCCATTACATTAACCCCAGCAAGTGCTGGGGTTTCTCTTGTTTGGCAATTCCTCGATGAAAACAACGTTACAGTGAGTATAATTTAAAGAGCACCCGGCAGACGCTACCAGGTTAAGTTCTTCTCTACGCTTCTAGGGATGCCATTTTTCATCGGTATCAGGTTCCTTCCCGGCCAGTCCTTCAGCCGTTGAGGCCCTTAAGTCCCGATCGCCAAATGACGTGCGAGCCAGACTCCCGGGGTGCCTCCGCTTATCTCTGAAATGGGACCGATTTCCGTCCCGGAGCTTGGATCCCTTGCTTCTAGGCATCTACTTCCCCCATTAGACACACTGGCTGATTAAGTTTATTATTTGGCCACCCTGTCTATTTTATTCTCAGGAACCCGGTTTAAAGTCGCATTCGACCATTCCTTCATAACACTCGTCGCAAAGAAACTCCTCACAAACCTTACATAACCGCATGTCCGGCGGGTGAAGGTCTAGGCAGTCATAGCAATAGGCGGTGTCACAATGCCGACAGATAATTCCTTCTACGTTCTTTGACTTACAACGGTCACAAACAGCTATCTTCATTAAAAAAACAAACCTCCTTAATGCGCAATTTCACATGCCCATACGCTTCAAACAACCTGGTTATAAGTTCGCTGCGCCTGAGCGGGATCCTTCCAGTAGCGAAACTTTAATGTACGTCGCACCAGGTACTCGGGGCGGTTCCTTCCAAAAAGCTCATCTGCATGGGACTTGGACAGGCGGAGGTAGCCAATTTCCCGTTCTGGGTACAAACCGACATTGTCACCACCCCTGCTGGGATTGGAAAGTCGTGGGGCGGAATGTCTTTAAGCGCCTCTCGCATGAATTGTGCCCAGATAGGACCAGCCACCACCCCTCCAGGGATACCCACAGGCCGGCGGTAGTCATCAAACCCCACCCAAACCGCTGCCACCAACTCGGTGGTATAGCCAACGAACCACCCGTCCCTGTATTCCTGGGTGGAACCGGTCTTACCGGCTGCAACCCTCCCCACCAGTGGTGCCAGGTGAGATGCTGTCCCTCCGGGTTTTAACACGCTTATTAACATGTCGGTCACAACATAGGAAGTACGCGGATCCAGCACGAACTCCAACAACGGCCGGTTTTCCTCCAACGTCCGTCCCTCCCGATCTAAAACCTGCAAGATTAAGAACGGCTTCGCCTTAAGGCCCTGGCTGGCGAAAGGTCCATAAGCGGCAGCCAATTCTACCGGAACAACCTCTGAAGTCCCCAACGCCAAGGACAGGAAAGGGCGCAGGGAAGTAGTGATGCCCAGCCGGCGGGCATAGTCGGCCATGGCTTCGGGGCCAAGGGCGGCGTTGAGCCGTACAGCCACGATGTTATCGGAAACCTTGAGAGCTTCCTTAAGGGTCATATCACGGTAGTGAAAAGGTTTTCCGTAATCGGTAGGGGCGTACACCTCACCCGTTGGTTGGGGAAAGGATACAGGCTCGCACCGAAAAATACTGGCTTCAGTAAACCCCCTGTCGATAGCCGCCGCGTACAAAAAAGGCTTCATCGCGGAGCCCGGCTGCCTGCCCGGGCGCCGGGTCGCCCGGTTGTACTGGCTTTTGCTAAACCTGCGCCCACCTACCATGGCTTTGATGTACCCGTTTTTAGGGTCTACAGCGACCAGAGCAGCCTCCAAATCTACATCTCTTTCAACCATTCCTTGTTTTACCGCGTCTTCAGCGGCAACCTGCATGTCCCTGTCCAGCGTAGTGTAGATGGTCAGCCCTCCCCGGTATAACAAGTCTTCCCCTTCCGGGTAACGAGACGCGATATAACGTTGGATTTCCTGTACCACGTACGCCGCTCTTCCCGCAGGCTGGCGGGCAGCCAGTTCCACCGGTGTTTCATCAACCGTATGGGCGGATTCCGGCGACAACATCCCCTGCTCTACCATCCGCCGGAGTACCACCTTACGTCTACCGAGCGCAGCTTCCAGATCTGTAAAAGGTGAGTATCTGCTCGGTGCTCTGGGCAGTCCGGCTAGCAGGGTGCTCTCGGATATATCCAGCTCCCTTACAGACTTGCCGAAATATGTACGCGAGGCCACTTCCACACCGTACGCACCTTCACCAAAATAGATCTGGTTGAGGTACATTTCCAAAATCTCATCCTTGGTATACGTACGTTCCAACTTGATGGCCAGGTAGATTTCCTGTAACTTTCGAGTTAAAGTCCTGCGTGGTGTCAAGTAAAGATTTTTTGCCAACTGCTGGGTAATGGTACTGCCGCCCTCCACCACTTCTCCCGCCAGGAGGTTTTTCATCGTCGCCCGTAGAATTCCGATAGGGTCGACCCCGTAGTGACGGTAAAACCTCGCGTCCTCCACCGCCACCACCGCATTTCGCAGGTCTTCAGGGATATCACGCAAGGGCACTGGTATGCGATTTTCTTGAAATACAGAAGTCACCAGCTGGCCATTAGCATCCAGCACTCTGGAAGCAACAGGGACCCTGGGTTCCGGCAAAGGGTTAAGGGCACACCCCGCCAGCAGGCCACCCAGCACCAAAGCCATAATAATTGACTTAACAGACCGGCACCGAAATTCTATCACAGTAACCTCCTCTTGCGCCTTTACTATTGCCCTCTTTTAGTTAAAGGATTCGGCGCCAAGCGGCGTGAAACGTGCCATGCGGCCATAAAACTTGACCCCCGCAATAAACCCAAGGTAAAAAACAGGGCTATCCAAAGATATGACAAGTCACCGGTAGTTAGGGCCCGGATAGCGGCATGCACATAACCGCCATAACGGTTTTTTGTCCTCTCCTCCCGGGCAGTTAATAATAACAACCGGCCAAACCACCTTCTAGTAGCCAGCTGGCTGTTGGCACGGAATAATAGCATCCCAATTACATTAGCGTTCCTTACATGTAGCAACGGCCGGTGGTAAAAAAGTCTAAAGGCCTTCCTGGTGGTCCCCTGGTTAATCATTGTCGAGGCAGCCAGGTGCGCCCCTGTAAAGGCAGCGAAGTAACCGTCCTTAAGAACCCGGCCGTATCCTGTCAAATCCCCCAATGTAACCCACCCGTCCCCATAAAAATTACGGGCTCCTCGGGTGAAAACCCCGGCACCGCAAATACTCCGGCACCGTAAAGCTTCCCGGACTGACGGCAGGTCGATGTACTTACGTACGCCGGGACATGCAAAAACCCGCTCCAGGTCAGATAAAGAAAGTTTCTTTTCCAAAGAAGTAACAGTGAGCCAGTCACCCTTTTTGGGTATCAAAGCCACAACGCAATGAGGGACCACCCCGTCAACAATTAAAACCCTCTCTTGCAGGTTGTTAAATCTAGCAAAACTGGCATCCACCTCGGTAACCCCGGCTTCCATCACAGCTGGAGGTTGATAGCGAGTAAGTCGCCGGAATTCTTCCATCATGGTTGTACCCAGGCTGCTAAGCCCGGTTGCGATCACCAGCACGTTAGCTTCCAGAGTAAACTCGCCCTGTTGCGTTTTATAGCGTACTGTTCCCATTTGTCCTGTAAGGCGGTTGGGGGGTGTTACCTGTAACACTCTGGCCGGTTCCACCACCCGGAATTCACCCGTGAAGTTATTAGAAACGCCGTTCATGATCCTCTCTTTCAACGAATCATCAAACCCCTGCTGCCCAAATTTACTGGTGCGCAAGGTGGAAATCAAAGGGGAACGAATTTCTACAGGAACATCCCCATAGGGATTGATGTAGACGCATTCTTTAATGTAACCCAGGGCAACTTCAGCCGGGATATCCAGGTCGAAAAGACTTTTAAGGGTCTGGGTAGAGAGATCGGTGATTAGTCCCCCGCAATAGTTGCATGTCTTTGTGTTGAAAAGGATTAAACGAGCACCAATTCCTTTTTCACCTGCCAACCGGAGCAATTGTCTGGCAAAAATACAGCCGGCAATGCCTCCTCCAACTATCGCTACCGTTTCCCCATCTGACAGAGGGAAGTGTCCCTCAAGTTCAGTTCGTGAGGCTATGTTACGGGGAGAAGGACGGTGAGCAAATTTCTTTTCCGCCCAACCCACCAACCAGGGTACAGCGTTACCCATGCCCGACGCCTCCACACTTTCCGTCATTACCTTCCGTAAGTCTATTCTGGTACACATGTTAAATTTTCATGCGGGCCACAAAAAAACCGCCACCGGAAAGGTGGCAGCACGAAGTTAAGTTCCAAGCGACCTTAATGGTTATGAATGGTAAAAGCTCCTGCACCGCTAGGAGAAATGCTCACCGTAATAATTCCAATAGCTACACATGCAAGAGCCGCCATAAGTTGCCAGGAAACCGGTTCCGCAAGAAAAATCGTCGCTGAGAGAACACCTACGATAGGGACCAGGAACATAAATATGCTAGCACGGCCTGCCCCCCAACGGTTCAAAGCGGAAAACCAAAGAGCGAATGCCAACATGGATGCCAATACGGTGCTATAAAGCCATAAAGATATGGCCGTTATGTTCATATAGATAGGAATGTGCCTTTCCCACAGGTAGGCAGCAAAAAAAAGAAACAACGAGCCAAAGATCATTTGAAAGGCGGTAAGTTGTAAGCTTGAATGGGCGGGAAACCGTTTCCTGACTAAAATGGATGCCACTGACCAACTCAAAGCACCCACCAGAATCATGGAAATGCCGGCGATGCTGCCCTCCTGCATACCCTCTCTGGCTTGGTGTTCGATCACCAGCAGGAGACCGGCCATACCAGTCCCCAAGCCCACCATTTTCCTTTTGTTCAATTGCTCACCAGGGAGGAAAAAATGGGCAAAAACATTGGTAATTAGAGGATAGATATAAAGGATTACCGATGTGGTTCCTGCCGGGACAAACCTCATCGCTACAAAAACCATGCCAAAACTCAGGGTACACTGCAGAATTCCTAAGAGCATTAGAGCGCCCAAATCCCGTTGGGCTGGGAAAGGTATCCCGAAGTGTTTTAGCAGGGGAAGCATGAGTAATCCCCCAACGAGAAAACGGCTAGCCGCAAACAACAACGGTGGTATGTAAGTAATCCCTACCTTCATTACCACGAATGTTGTCCCCCATATTACGCAAACCACTAACAGCATGAGGGATACCCCGAGGTCATCCCGGTTAAGTCTTGGCACCGATACTTCCCTCCATATGTTATTTGACTAAGCCAACCAGGGGCCACCAAGCGACCGCCGCCAGCGCCATCACCAAGGTGGCGGCTAAGCTCAAGAAAATTCCTGGCTTTAGCAGGTCTTTGGAAGCAATTAACCCGGTGCCGTAAACCATCACATTAGGAATAGCCTCGACTACCAGTACAAACCCATACAGGCTGGCCAACCCGGTAGCGAAACCCAACATCAGGCCGTTAGCCCCTGTGTGATAAGCCAGTTGAAGAACAATGGGGACCAAAGTGATGGTGACCGTGGCCACATTGCCCACTCCCAGGTGGTATACTTGAGTGAAGACTGTTAACACCGCCACCGCCAGCACCGGTATGGCGAGCATGTCCTCCACCCAACCCATTCCCAGGAAGGAACCCGCTATCATCCCCGCAACCCCGGTGGTATTCATGGCGTTCCCGAGAGAGAGGGTAGTTCCCACCAGCAAAACTGTACCCCACTGCACCTGGGATATCTCTTTCCAAGAAGTGAACCCGACTCCCGGAAGACACATCAACACCACCGCCAGCAAGGCCGGAACGGAGCTGTGCCACCCGTGAATGGATTCGGTCATCCATAACACCATGGTCAAAGCCAGGACGGCGATACACTTCTTTTCTTCTGTTCCTACTGGCCCGAGTCGACACAACTGGTCACGAATGGCCGCGGTCCCACCTGCAAAACGCTGAATTTCTGGCGGGAAACTCCTGATCAAGATCATCCATGTCAACGGGATCAGCGCCAGACTAATGGGAAAGGCATACAACATCCAGTCCAGGTATGTAATTGGGCTGCCGGTAAAGTTTCCTAATAACTCCGCGGAAATAACGTTGGCAATAGCCCCGGGAAGAAGACCGATCCCGGTGATATTGGCGCCAAAGGCCAAACCGAGCATCAGCATTCTCCTGACGTTAGGAGCGGGGCGGTCCTGTTCCAGGCTGTTTATTAGCCCCACGACAGCCGGCAACAACAACGCGGTGCGTACAGCCGTAGCAGGGATCACGAACGCCAGCACCTCCAGGGCCAGCAGTATAGCCATCAGGGCACCCCCAGGCGTTCCCCCGCTCCGAGACAACAGAATATAGGCGATACGGCTTCCCAGGGGTGTGTTGTTGACTCCTTTGGCCATCATGAAACCTGCCAGGATCAAGAACACCGATCCGCTGGAAAACCCGCTCAATGCAGTGTCCATTTTTACCCCTCCGGTAGCGGCGAGGGCCACGATAACCGCTATGGAAGAGAGGGGCATCGGGATAGGTTCCATTACCCAGAGAACAATTGCCAGCCCCATCACCGCCAGGGTTGCTCTGATTTCCCGGGGAAAGGAATCTGGGGTAAGTACCAGAAAAGCAACAAAGACTAACAAGGCCAGGATCAGGATAAAGCCCTCTTTCGAAACCCTTTTTGCGCTTTGCCGTATCCATACCAGTACGGGTCCTGTTTTCCGTCCATGCATGCATGATCCTCCACTCTAACAGGCTGATGAATTCGTTGCTGACAAGAAAAGTCCTCCCCGACCCGCCAGCTAATTATCGTTCCGGCGGGCAGGAAGGACCTGGTAGCTAGAGATTGCTTCCCGGCGGTTCCCGTCTATTCCATCAGGCGAGGCAAGTATAATGACAGGTCAGGCCACAGGATGAACAAAACCATTACCAGCAACATCACCACAATAAACGGCAGCACGCCGCGCACCACTTCCTCCAGTTTCTCCTTGGCGATACTACTCACCACGAACAGGTTCAGCCCTACCGGCGGGGTAATCATGGCTAATTCCATGTTCACCGTCATCACCACGGCAAAGTGGTAGACATCGATACCCAGCTGTTTCATAATGGGCAGTAACAGCGGGAGGGTAATCAGGATGATCGATACCGCCTCCAGGAAGGTACCCATCACCAGGAACATGACCCCAGTGATGGCAAAGAACATGTAAACACCAAACTGTTTGGCGGAAATCCACTCCGCGATACGGTTGGGCACCTGTTCATTGGTCAGGTACATGGCAAACAACAGGGCGGACGCGATGATTAGGTAGATCATCGAGGTGGTGTTCACGGTCTCCCGGAGGATGGTGCGAACGTCTTTCAGGTGCAGTTCTTTGTAGAACAGCAAAGAGACTAAGATGGTATATGCGGAAGCCACCACCGCCGCCTCGGTGGGAGTGGCAATTCCTCTGTAGATGCTTCCCAGGATGAGCACCGGCAGGAAAGCGCCGGGTACGGCTTTCAAGGTAGCTCTCCACCGCTCACCCCAGGTCGCTTTTTCCCCGCGGCCAAGGTTGCGCCTTTTGGCATAGAAAATGGCCAGCAGGATCAACGTAGCCGTCAGAAATAGCCCTGGCAGCATGCCGGCCATAAACAGCTTGCCGATGGACTCTTCGGCGGTCACACCATAGATCACCATGGGAATGCTGGGCGGGATCAGGATGCCCAGGGTGCCGGAAGCCGCCACCAGCCCCATGACATACCGCTTGTCATAACCAGCCTGGACCATACCAGGGATCATGATGGCGCCGATGGCTGCAGCGGTGGCCGGGCTGGAGCCGGAAATAGCCGCAAAAATAGCACACGCTAGGATGGTCACCACCGAGAGACCTCCAGGAAGGTGCCCCACCCACGTCTTCAAACCCTCGATCAGGTACTTGGAGATCCCTCCCCTGCCCATCAAAACACCCGCGAAAACATAGCCGGGGATCGCCAGCAGCGGGGGAGAATCTAACCCGGCAAACATCCGCTGCACCACCATGTACATGGTAAACTCGCCGGTACTGAGGAGGACGATGATGGTGGAAGCCGCCAGGCTGATGGCGATAGGCACATTTAAGAGAAACAGTACGATAAAGATTGCGAACAGCGCTACTACGTCCATCAGTCAAGCCTCCTTGTCTGGCCCTGGTGAATGGAGAGCCACTCCTGGCCCCCGCTCTTCAACAGCAGGTAAAGCTTCTCCGTGAACCTGGCGCCTAGCATCACTCCGGTAATTGGCAGCACTCCGAAGATCACCCACAGCGGCCACATCACGTTGGTAGAACGCTGCCCGGTATGCAGGTAGCGGGTTTCCAGCATAACCGCCGCATAAGTGAAGAAAACGCAAAATGCTAAACCGACCAGGTTGGCGAAAATGCTCACCCAGCGCTGTGCTTTGGGCGGCAGGAAGTTGTACAAGAGGTCCACCTTGATGTGGTGGTCGTTACGCAGGGCGACGGCGGTACCGATCAACGCCCCCCACACCACCATGTAGGTAGCCACCTCATCAGTCCAGGTCTGGGGTTTGTTCATGATATAACGCATGAAGACGCTGTAAAATATAATAGCCAGGCCGCCTGTCAGCAGCAGGCCGGAAACCCAGTCTTCCATGGCGGCATAAAACTTTTTAAACCTTTCCATGCCCTTCCTCCTCTTTATCTTGATTTTGAATGAGTACCTGTCGCATCATGGAAAAGGGCGAGGGTAATTTTTCGGGCACGCCGCAGGGCAGCGGCGTGCCCGAAGGAATTTAACACTACTTGGCCGCGTTCAGGGCTGCCTGGATCAGGTCTTTACCGATTTTATCCTCGTATTCTTTCCACACAGGTTCCTCCGCCTTCTGGAAGGCCGCCAGCTGCTCCGCTGTTAACTCGGCGAATTGCATTTTACCGCTGGACTTAAGTTTTTCCATGCTCTTTTGGTCCAGTTCGTCGGCGAGTTTGACCGCATACTCGGTAGCTTCCTTCATGGCGTCGCTCATGATCTTCCTCAGGTCTTCCGGCAGTCCTTCCCAAAATTTCTTATTGGTCAGTACCACGTAGTCAATCCGGCCGTGGTTGGTAACGCTCAGGTACTTCTGCACTTCTTCGTACTTCTGGGTATCGATGTTGTTAAAGGTATTCTCCTGGCCGTCCACGGTGCCCTGCTGGAGGGCGGTATACACCTCGGCGAAAGGCATCGCCTGGCTGCCGGCTCCCAGCGCGGTAAACTGGGACGCCAGAATACCGCCGGTTTGCGTTCTGAACTTGAGCCCCTTCACGTCTTCAGGTTTTAAAAGGGGTCGCTTGCCGTTGGTCAGCTGCTTGAAGCCGTTGGGCCAGTATGCGAGACCAATCATATCAGCCTTTTCCAGACTGCTTAGCATCTTGCCGCCGCCGTTCGGATCACTGAAAAACTTGTAGACCGCCTCCTTGTCAGGGAACAGGAAGGGTAGGTCGAAGATCTGGAAAGACGGGTTAAAGCCTACCAGCTTGGTGGCGGAAGGAGCAATGAACTGGACGTTGTTTGCCTGAAGGGCTTCCAATTCTTCCTTGTCACCATAAAGCTGGGATGAAGGAAATACCTGGACCTCTACCCGGCCGCCGGATTTTTCTTCTACCAGTTTCTTGAACAACTCCGCCGCCTGGCCTTTGGGTGTAGCCTGGGCTACCACGTGAGAGAATTTGACAACGATCTTCTGGGGAGGAGCTTCTTGTTTGGTCTCCGTCTGTTTCTTTTCCCCTCCCCCGCCGCATCCGGCCAACATGAACACAAGGACACCAATTAGCGCCAACACCAGTAGTAAACGCCAGCTGCTCTTCTTCATTCCTGTGCCTCCTTGTTTTTTCCTGGGTTATTATGCATACTTACAATCTCATGCTGCCACCTTGGTTTTTAAGCCTCGGCACCCCCTCTTTCCGTCTACCCCGCCTCGCTCGCTGCCTTAAATTTAGATTGCAATATTCAGCAAGTGCTGGCCATTGGGGCAATTCCGTTATTTCTGAAAACTTAGAGTTGTTGCTCTTAACTAAATGTTAAGAGCTTTTCAGGATCTTTTCAAGTTTTTGTCCATATTGGTGATATTGTTCATTTTGTTCACGTGAGCAGCCACCGCATGACCTCTGTCATATCGGCAACATATTCCAGTCTTTCCATCACATCCAGTAATCCAGCCACCCGGGAAACACCTAGCCGGGGGCTTGCCAGCTCCCGGAACTTTTCCTGCAGTTCTGCATGGCTGACAGGGTTTTCAGGGTCACCCTTGGGGTAGGCGGTCTCGGCCGAATAGGTCTTGCCGTCGCGGGTGCGGATGTCGACCCGGGCAGGCCATTGATCGGGATAACGCGCCTCCAATTCCGGGTCCACGGACAATTCCACTCTTGACATCAACCCACGGATTTCTGGATCATGCAAGGCTTCTTCCGTGAACTGGTACAGCCCTGCCTTCTGGTGTTTCGCCGCCAAGGAGACGCAGAACGGTAAGCTGAACTTCGCGGCATAAACTGTACCAGGTTGGTGGTTGCCGGCAATATTCAAGGCTATCTGGTAGGTGCCAACGCGGATGCTTTCGATTTGAGAAAATCGCAAGTCATTCCGTCCCACGAGTTCCAGCACCACGTCAATGGCATGGTGAGTGTGGCGGCAGGAGGCGTGGATCTTGAAGCAGTTTTCCATCACCTTAAATCGCTCACCCAGATCCCTGGTAACCTTACCTTCATCATAGGCAGCCGCGGTGGCCTTGAAAAAGCCCCGTTCCCCCTCCAATATACGGCTGGCGCCAGTAAATCCCTTTCGGGCCAGCAGTGCTGAGAGCAGCCCGTTCATCGCGGATTTACCCGGATGCAGGTGCTTGGACATGGCCCCGTCCGCTAGGAACTCCCAGAGGCCGGCAGCTTGCGTACCAGCGCTGCCTAACGCGTGAACCATGGCCCCCTCGCCCAGCCCGAGCAGCTTACCTGCGGCCGCCGCGGCGCCAAAGGTGCCGCAGGTGGCGGTGGTATGCCAGTAGTAGTAGTGAGCAGGGGTTACTGCTTCCCCGATCCTGATGGCCACATCATACCCCAGGACAATAGCCAATAACAGGTCTTTTCCTCCTGCTCCCACCAGTTCAGCGGCAGCCAGGGCAGCGGGAATAACAGGCGCTCCCGGGTGCAGGATCGATGCCTTATGAACGTCATCCAGTTCTACGATATGAGAAATTCCTCCGTTTACCAAAGCAGCGTTGGTGGCAGATGTTTTCCTACCTGTAGGTACCAGGGTCGCCTGGGGATTACCGCCAAGTTCTTCCGCCACCCCTAACATAATCATCCCGGCTGGCTGGCTGGAGCCCGCCAGCGCTGAGCCCAGCCAGTCCATAAAAGAGTCCTTGGCCATCTCTACCACCGGAGCTTCTAGAAGGTCATAACCGGTACTCACCACGTATTCAGCCACCTTGCCGGTCAATGTTTTACCTGGAAAGGTAGTGCTCAATATTGAAACCTCCTTTCTGGATCTAGGCTAAAGCCTGGCGTAGCAGGGGGATTAAATCGTCAAATCTTTCCGCCACCAACGCCCCGGCGTCTTTTAGACGAACCATCTTTTGCGAGGGTTTTCCCATCCCGCCGGAGATCATCGCTCCAGCGTGCCCGAACACAGTCCCCTCCGGCATGGTTTCGGTAAACCGGCCCGAAACGAACGACACTAGCGGCTTAGTAAACCCACCCGATGCGACAAAATCGGCCATCTCTTCCTCGTAACCAGTACCCGGTTCGGAAAAGGTAACCACCGCATGGGTCTCCGGGTCAGCTTGAAAGAGTTCCAGCAACTCTCTCGGCGACGAACCGATCAAGGCATCCCCGCCGATACTCACCGCTGTGCTCACGCCGAAACCCGCTCGCTTGACCATCCAGGAGGTCTCCGCCGTCATACCTCCGCTACGGGAAATAACGCCCACATGGCCTGGCACAAAGCAACGGGACACATTATCGCCCCCAATTGCTCCCAATTTAACCTGTTCACCTGGACTGATAATTCCCACCGAGTTGGGTCCGACGATGCGAACCCCTTCCCGCCTAGCCAAGCAAAGAAATTTGATCGCGTCATGCTGGGGGATATTCTCGGTGGGGATGAAGATGAACTTAATGCCGTTTGCGATGCTTTCTCGTACAGCGTCGTAAACAAAGGCCGGCGGAACGTAGATCACCGAGGTGTTGATTTCGTGTTCCCGGCATGCGGCTTTCAAGGTATCATACACCGGCACCCCGTGAACCTGATCTCCACCCTTTCCCGGAGTAACTCCCGCCACAATGGGAGTCCCATAAGCCAAGGTATGCTTGGTCACCATCGAGGCTTCCCGCCCGGTGATTCCCTGGATTACGATCTTGGAATTACGGTCAATCAAAATCGCCATTCATGCTCCCTCCTCTTATATGCCGTAACCGGGGTAAGCCTCACGCATTTTGGACACCATCCGACGGGCCGTTTCTGTGAGGGTGATGTCATCGCCGTAGTACTCGATATCTTTGGCTCGGAATAACTCGCGGGCCACTGTTTCATTTACGCCTGCCTCCCTCACTACCACGGGAAAGGTTGCAGGATCGATATTCATTTCCTCCAACGCCCTGATGACCCCTCTGGCCACGATGTCTACCTGAGTGTTGTTGGTGATATTCTGGGCGACCAGCAGCCCCTTAACACCCGGCTTGGACAGAATCCCCTTGGCTAGCCCGCACACCTTTTCTTCAGCCGGGTTACCCCCGAATTCCGAGTAGTTGGCCGGCTGTGCGCCAGCCTGCAAAACGGCGTCAAATAGAAGCAGGCTGGCGCCTCCTCCGCCGCACATGAAACCGATATCCCCACCGTCCATCTCCGTGTATCGAGCGGTACCCCGGTAGGGGTCAGCTTCGTTGACCGCTACCATCTGTTTTTCCAGTTCGGTTAGCGGCCGCCACGCCCGTTCTGTTCCCATCTGTACCTTTTCGGACAAATCCGGGTGGCGGAACATTGCCCCGTCGTCAATACTCATCACCGCAGCCGCCGCAACCAGCCTGCCGTCCCTGGTAATGGCCAATGGGTTGATCTCCAGGATATAAGCGTCATAATCAACGAACGCCTTGTAAAGTTTAGCAGTCAGCCCTCCCAATTGCTGCAGGGTTTTACCGCCTATGCCGGCATCCGACCATACCTGCCGGGCGGCGTAATCCCCCAGGCCATCCAGCGGATCGACATGGTAGGTGATCACTTTTTCGGGATGCTCCCGGCTGAGTTCTTCCACGTCCACCCCTCCGCTGGCGCAGGCAATCACCACCGGCATCTTCCTTGAACGGTCGATAGTAATAGACAGGTAAAGCTCCTGCACGATATCAAGTTTCTCTTCCACCAGCACGTGGTACACGGGGTAATGAGACACCCTCTTCCCGAATAACTCGGCGGCCAGTGTTTCAGCTTCCTGTGGCGTACCCGCAAACTTGACAGCTCCTGACTTTCCCCGCTTTCCCACCGGTACCAGCGCCTTCAGGACAACGGGTTTTCCCATCTCCTCCGCCAGTACCGCGGCATTTTGTGGGTTTTGGGCTACGGCATAGGTTGGGACCGGTATCCCCATCTGCTGGAGCAGGTCCTTGCTCTGGTTTTCTAACAGTCTAGCCACATACTTCCCTCCCCGTTTATTGTTTGCTCTACCCTAGATAAGACTGGAGGCCGTTACCCAGTTTTCTTTCCAGGCCCGCCTCCCACTTAGCCGTTCCATTTACCGCCTGGTGCGCGCGGGATTAGCGGCTTGAGGGTCTAATTTCACCACGGTAAGTACCGCATTTTATTCTTCCATCATATCACTCCGGCGCGCAATAGCCTCACTCGTGGCCAGCACCTGGCGCGCTTTGGCTGCCACCGGATAGTCGATGAATTTCCCATCTACCTGGATGGAGGCAATCCCTTGTGCCTCGGCCTCGTTGAATGCCTGGACGACTTTCTTTGCCCAAGCAATTTCTCCTTCAGTGGGAGAGAAGACGCGGTGCACCGGGTCCAACTGTTCAGGGTGGATAACCAGTTTGCCGCCAAACCCCAGTTGCCTGACTGTCCGGGCTTCTTGTTCCAGGCCAGCTACATCTTTGATGTCCGGGAATACTGTGTCCACCGGCGGCTGCACCCCGGCGGACCTGGACGCCGCCACCAGTCTGCCGCGGGCGTAGAAAAGCTCCGTCCCTTCCTTAAGATAACTGGTGTTGATGTCCAGGGTGTAGTCGATAGCCCCAAAAGCCAGCCGCACCACTCTGGCGCTGGCGGCCGCTATCTCCTCAGCACGCTGGACTCCCCGAGCTGTTTCGATCAGCGGGATCAGTTCGATACTCCCCACCGGCCACCCGAACCGGACCTCAAGTTGTTGCATCACCCAGTCCACGATCACCACGTCAGTACCTGATTCAACTTTCGGCACCATCACCCCTTCAGGCTTTGCTTCCATCACCGTCTCGAGGTCGGCCAAGGCTAACTCCGTGGCCAACCCGTTAATGCGGACATAAGCCATATTTCTCCTCGGCTGGCCTAGTGCCTTTTTGACCACCGCCCGGGCAGCCGCTTTTTCTCCCAAGGCAACGGCATCTTCCAGGTCAAGAATGGTTACGTCGGCCATGGATTCAAACGCTTTCTGGACGCGCCGTTCGTGATTCCCTGGCACAAAAAGATAACTTCGCATAATCATATGATAACCTCCTTTCTTCCCCTTTTGTTGAATCACTTATAACACTTTCCCCGGCAGCCTCCTTCCAAGCAATTTTCTTGCCAAAACCTTTAATTCAATTTTAAGCACAAAATAAAAGGCCCGTGCTGTAAGCCCGGGCTTTGGTGATTTCATTTTTGTACAGATTACAAACTGTTTTGTTCATTTTTTAAGCATGTATCTTCCCTCTTTGCCGGAGGAGATACCTTCATGGTATCCCCTTAGTTTTTTCCACAAAGTTGTCCGGCTTATTCCCAGCATTTTAGCCAGTTCCACCTTGTTCTCCCGCATCCGTTCAGACAATTGCAGGATCAAGTCCCGTTCCATTTCTTCCAATGTGCCAGGCATCACCGTTAGTTCATCCTGATCAACGCTGACCTCACCAGTCCCGTCACTCCGGGTATCCGCATACAACTGTCCCAAAAAGTGGGGGTCTACGCGGTCTCCGTCCGCCAGGATAACTAACCGTTCCATAAAGTTTTCCAGTTCCCGCACGTTACCTGGCCAGTCATAAACCATCATCCATCGCATCAGTTCCGGAGGTATCTGGCTTACCTGCTTATGAAACTTCTCGTTGAAGGCCGATAGAAAGTGCCTGGCAAGCAGGGGCAAATCCTCCTTACGGTGGCGTAAGGGGGGTATCACCAGGTTGAGAACGTTTAGACGGTAGTACAAGTCATCACGGAAGGCGCCCCTGCGCACAGCTTGCCGGAGGTCCTGATTCGTGGCGGCAATAACCCTCACATCCACCGGGATGATGCGGTCACCACCCAGACGCATCACCTCTTTCTCCTGCAGCACCCGCAATAGCCGGGCCTGTAGGTCAGTAGATATTCGTCCAATTTCATCTAAGAAGATGGTGCCGCCGTGGGCCAGTTCGAACAAACCAGGTTTTCCACCTTTTTTAGCTCCGGTAAAGGCTCCTTCTTCATAACCGAAGAGCTCACTTTCCAACAGGTTGTCAGGAATAGCTCCGCAATTGACTGCGACAAACGGACCTTCCCGCCGCTTGTTGATGTGATGCATGCTCTGGGCAAACAATTCTTTTCCTGTCCCGCTTTCGCCGGTGATCAACACGGTGGAGTCCGTTTGTCCAAATCGCTTGGCCCTTTCAATAGTATCACGCATTTCCGGGCAGGAAGCGACGATATCTTGGAAGCTAAACTTGGCCACGAGTCCCTTATAATGCAATTCTTGCCTGATTTTCTGTTCCAATTGCTGGAGACGGGAAAATTCCTGAAAGGTTACTACCAACCCAACCTGTTCTCCTTGCACTTGAATAGGTACCCTATTAACCACCAGTAGTATTTCCCCCACCCTCACCAGGTCACCGAGTTTGGGTTCACCACCCCGGTAAAGACGAGCCAGGTAACTATGATGAGGGAAGTGGGTGATAGGCTTACCCATTACCTGAGTAGCCTCAATTCCCAGGGTTCTTTCCGCAAGTGGACTCAGGACAGAAATACACCCCTGGTGATCCAAAGCCACGATCCCTTCGTAGGCGTTTTGAATTATGGTCTTGAGGCGCTGAGTGCTCTCCCTGTCTTTATGCAGGATTTCCATGATACCTTTAGCCCTGAGAATGGCATCCACCACGGCCCGCCGGGTGGTGTGCACAAGTACCCCCTTTAAGCCTCGGGCCTGGGCTAAATTGACCCCTACGCTTCCCCCACCCACAATAACCTCAATACCGTCACGGTAAGCGTCCTCTACTTGAGCCTTCAATTCCATCGTATTCCGGTAGAGGTACTGTCGTACCTCTAGTCCGAGAATCTCCACCAGGCTGTCAAAGTCATATTCCATCTTTTCGTAGGCGTATCCCAGAAACCCGATGCGGGACCCCAGTGCTTTCGCCTTCCAAAAAGCCTGTAGCAGGTCAAAATCGGTTGCCTCAGCGGTAACTACCGGGGTATCCACTACTTTACTAATTGCTGCAGCAGTTCCTCCACGGCTGATAATTACTTCTATTTGTTCTTCCTCCACTATTTTTTTAACCAACTCGGCGGCCTCTTCCAGCACCGCCTCGATGATCACCGCCTCCACGCCCAATTCGCTGCAAATCTGGCGAGTCAAGCAGGTAAAGTCGAGGTAAGCTGACGTGATTAGTATCTTGGAAGAAGGCATCTGTGATCCTCCCCTTTTTCACTGTTAATGATGATTCAATTCGTTAGTTAAAGCTCTCATTCCTTCCCATTGACGAAGAAAGGCGAGTTCAGCTTCAACGACCCAGCTGAAATCGCCTTTTCTCTTTTTCTTGGAGTCGGCATAAAGACTTTAACAAGATAAAGATTTTAACAAGTCTTTTTACCGTTCCCACATCTTTTACATTGCTGACATGCACCAGTAATTAACAGTTGAAAGCATCGGGGACAACGGAGCGCGTCCGGCGCGTTAATAGTTATCCCACACTTTGGACATATCACTTGAGTTTCGCAGCCATGCTTTTCCACAGGTTTCCACCCCATAAATCATATCATTAAACTCCACTTACAACCTGCGAACACGGTTTACATAGCAATTTGCGATATGATCCCGCCTATTAGGAACGCCAGTACCAGGATGGTTGGCCAAATCACCAGCGCCTCCTTGCGGCCACGTTCTTTGAAAATCACCATAGCGGAAGCGATGCATGGAACAAACAGGGTTATGGTCACCAGAGCAACTACTTTTTCCATGGGGGACAGGTGCAAATCGTAAAGACCGGCGGCCCCAAAATCCCGTCGAACAAATCCCATGATAAAAGCACGAGCGGCTTCACGCGGCAGTTGCAGCCACCCCTCGGTAACAGGTGCCAGTAAGTTTTGGAAGGCAGCAAGTAGCCCGCTTACCTGCAGGAGGCCGATCAGCAGTGCCCCAATTGCAAACAACGGTGTGGCCTCCCGGATAAACATCATCGACTTGGTGGTGGTTTTTTTGACAACATTGTCCAGGCGGGGCCATCGCAAAGGCGGCAGGTCGATAAGCAGGGCGGATGATTGTCCCGGCAGTATGCGATTTAGCATGGTCCCGACTATCACGAGCACAGTAAAGATAATCGCGCCATACAAAAGAATGTACTTTGGCCCAACACCTGCTAATAGACCTACAATCACCGCCAGTTGGGCAGAACACGGTATAGCAAGAGCTAACAAAAATGTTGCAATCCGTCTCTCCCGGTCGGAACCAAGTAATCTGGTGGTAATAGTAGCCATGGTTACGCAGCCAAAGCCTAAAATTAGCGGAATAACGCCCCGGCCGTTTAACCCGATGCCAGTAAGCAGCCTGTCCACCAGAACCGCAATCCGCGGCAAGTACCCTGAATCTTCCATAGCGGAGAGAGTCAGATAAAAACCAACAACTAGTGGTAGTAATAGCCCCAGAACGTAAGTAACTGTCATGGTAAGTACCCCAAACTCACCGATCAATAACTGCCCGAGCATCCACGTTTCGGGTACAAAACGACTAACCAGGCTTTTAACAGCCGGCTCGTACATTCCCTGCATGATGATTTCCTCAGTGATACCCACCACTGTTTGGGCAACAAAGACACCGATAAACTGATACATTACCCACAGCACCAACGCCAGGATGGGTACTCCTGTCAGTGGTTTGAGCATCCATCGACCCAATCGCGTACTGAAAGCAGCTCCCTTAGATGTCTCTGTAACAACGTGATGTACGATGTCGTTGACTCGCTCACGCCGGCGTAGATAGATTTCTTCCCTCTGGTCGCCCGGTGTAACGCCATGTCTCTCGGCAACATAAGGATCTCCTTCCATTACCAGTAGTGCTTCCCCTTGGGTCCCCACCCTGGAAAGCATGGCTTGAAGGGATTTTTTTAAATCATAATCCGTATTCCCTGGCCTGGCGGTATACACCAGTCGTTTAAGTTCTTCGACACCCTTTTTGGCTACTGCAACCGTAGGAACCACCGGCACTCCCAGCAGGTCGCTCAGAAGATCCACGTCAACATGGATTCCGCGTCTTTCCGCCTCGTCCATCATGTTTAGGGCAACGATTACAGGTAACCCCATATCGATTACTTGTTGGGTTAAAAATAGGTCCCGCTCCAGGTGCACAGCATCGACTATGTTTACGACAAAATCCGCGCTCAGGATCACATCCCGGGCAACCACTTCTTCATCATTAAAAGAAGATACGCCATATACCCCCGGAGTGTCCAAAACCACATCTTTCCCAAATGACCCGTAAGTAATGTCCAGTGTGGTTCCGGGGTAGTTGGACACGTCCACATAGATCCCAGTAAAAGTACTAAAAAAAACAGACTTGCCAACATTAGGATTGCCTACCAGGACAATCCGCCGGGCTTCGGGAGGTAGCTTTAAGTGTTTAACAAGGTCATGACACCGCATGCTGGGCCCTCCTGGTGATCCGCCATTCCTCCGCGCAAGCGAGTTCAACCTGAATTCGTTCGGCCAGCTTTCGCCCGATGGCAATCTCCTGTTTATTCTTGGACAAAATCACTGGACCCGAAGGAACTACCTCTGCACAGGAAATGACTTCCCCCTCCATGATGCCAAACCTGATAGCCTGGGCACGGACTTCTGCTTCTGGAATGGAGAGTATTTTTATCCACTGGCCCCTCTTTACTTTGTCAAGCGTCATTTTACCACCCCCAAATGTAATCAGTTGCGAAAGTAATTATCAATCCCATTAAACCTATTATATTAACCGGCATTTAAGACCATTTAGCAATTAAATGGTACTTAACAAATGGCTTTTATGATATGAATTCTCATCACATATATGGCAATTGATAAATGTTCTCATTGTTATTGTATACCAAATCCTCTGAAGTGTCAACAGGTTAATAAAAAATCAAATTTCTATTTCCATCATTTGAGCGGGCGTTTAACGGTGAGGAGGTTATGAAAAATGTTATCTTGATTCCTGGCTTTTTACTAGACGAATATCCCTTTCTGCAGCTAACCGATAAGCCCTACAGAGTTGTACAATTCGCGAGGTGGTCCTCTCTCCCAGGTAGCTGTCCAACTCTTGTAAGGTCAAATTGGTGGTAATCACTGTAGGAAGTTGATGAATCAAGCGGAAGTTAAGAATGGAGTACAACTTGTTCCTGGTCCATTCGGTGTAATTGTGGGCGCCAAGATCATCCAGAATAAGTACTCCCACTTTTCTAGCAGCTTCCAGGAGTTCGATCTCACTCTGGCCCCCTTCCTGGCGATCGTAGGTAGATCTTATTTCGTCAAGCAGGTCAGGAACCACAGTAAACAGCACTTCTATTCCATATCCAACCAATTCATTGGCGATGGCACCTGCCAGGTAAGTCTTTCCGCATCCCACCGGTCCGGACAACAACAACCCTCTAGCATGTTCGCTTTCCAGGCATTCTCGGACAAAACGCCGTGCAGCGTTAAAAGCCCGCTGGGCTGTTTCATAATACGTGATGTTTACAGCAGAATCATCTCTTAGCTGTTTTGAATAATACTTAAACTCAAACTCCGAAAATGAAAATTGACGCATTAGCATGGCGATATTAGCATGTCGAAACCGGTTTGACAAAATTTTCTGTTGCATGCAACGGCATTGACGAGCCTCGTCACCGGTTAACACCAGTCCTCTTCCGTGACATTCAGGGCATCCATCTGTTGATTCTGGTGAGAATTTATCAATTTGGGTAGCTCCACGTCGTAGGTCTTCTATACCCCGCCTCAATTGTGTTCGCAATTCCTCCATGGCATATTCCCTACCTTGTTGTTAAAAAAAATGCGTTAAACCTTATCATATTCAAGCATCAAGGTACTACAACAGGAACCAAAGTTGAAGCTCTAATTAGCTTCAGTCTTTTCGTCTTGCCTCCTGCCTCTTACCTCTTGCCTCTTGTTAACTGAGGTAAACGTCTTCATATTTATCTTTCTTACCTCTTGGGTTTCCCTTTCCCGGAGAAGGCTCCGGCTTTTCACCGGCACCGCCATTGGTGAGGGGTCGCCGGCCACGCCGTTGGATGAACCGTTCCTCGTACAACATAGCCTCCTTCACGGTACGTACGTTATTTTTGTTCCAATCTCTAAGGATTGAATCAATATATTTGAAATTGAGTATGCCACGCAACACTGCTCTTTTGAGGGCTTCTGCGATCAATTCCTTCGAAAAACCTTCTACTCTGTACCATTCATCTAACTTAGCGCCCTCCATGGGGGACAAGAGCCTACCAAACTCTTTTTCGAAGGTCTTATAAAGGTTTCTTAGTTCTTCTGTCCCATGGTTACCTGGTTGGAATGATTGAACCTTATCCGGGAACTCCTGGCGGGACTGAAACTGTTTCGCTTTTTCGCAGGCCCAGACTTCCGCTAGCTTCTCAAAAAGAGGTTCCAAGCTGTAGGAATTTTCCCAATCACTCTTTTTATCGTTGTAACGAGGCACGATAGCGAGTAGCCTTTTCTCCATGAGCCCAGCCAACGTGTTTTTCACAGCCTCACTATCCAGGGTCATGTTTTCTTGCAGCTTGTCCGGCCCCGGAAAGGCGTCCCCGTTAACCTGGATCCACCTGATCAATTGGATTAGCACCATCATTTCTATCTCATTAAGACCCAGTTGCGGGTAAAGGCGCAATAGTAATTCCGGCAGACCGACGGAGGCACAGATCACCATTTCCATTGCAAAGGCGGCTGTAAAGTCCTTTTTGCTATGCCGCAATTGGCATCAACCCTTCTTGTTACCAGTTATTACACATACTATTATAGCATGTCCATCCATCCAACCCAAGGGGAAATGGAGCTTACCTTACGAAATACCTATTCAACCCGGACTGGACATTGCTGATATCGGTTAACATCCATAATGGTTTGTATTATAATAGAGAAAATCCATTCTTTCCATGAGTTTTTATGAAGTATAGGAGGATCTGAGTTGGAAGTGCTTGCTTTGGTTGGACACAGTGGCACTGGCAAAAGCCACCGGGCCATCCTGGTAGCTAATGACTACCAGGTAGACGCCATTATAGATGACGGTCTTTTGATCCAGGGAAGCCGCATTGTCGCCGGTTCATCTTCCAAGCGCCAGGCGACAAAAATAGGAGCGATTCGCACCGCCCTTTTCGCAGACCGAGAACACTGCAGTGAGGTACGCGAAGCTATCAGAGATCTTCGCCCCAATAAGATTCTAATCCTGGGTACTTCAACTGGAATGGTGGAAAGGATAGCCCGCCGGTTGGAAATCCCGGACCCGGCCAGTATCATTTATATCGAAGACATCGCTACTCCCAAAGACATTGAGCGTGCCCGGTATATACGGGAAAAGTACGGCAAGCATGTAGTCCCTGCCCCAACCGTGGAGTTAAAACCCAGGTTCTCGGGTACTTTAATAGACCCGCTTCAAACCTGGTTACGCCGGCGAAGCGCGCCGCGGGAAACACCGTCACGCCATTTATGGGTAGAGCAGTCAGTAGTACGGCCGACGTTTAATTTTATGGGTAAGTTTTACATTTCCAATAATGTGATTGTTGCCATTGTGTCCCATGCCGCAGCGGGAATTAATGGTCTGCAAAGGATATCCAAGGTGCAGATTGAAAACAGTTCGGCAGGGGTAACGATCCACGCCGACCTGGTGATGTATTACGGCCAACCTCTAAGGCCTCCGGCAGAGGAGGCCAGGCTGCGAATCATTCACTGGGTTGAATATATGACTTCCCTGCATGTATTGGCAGTCCACCTCACGGTAAGGAGCCTTGTTATAGAAGAAACAGTCACGGACTAACAACTATTCTAGCCCTACTGTCTTCCGAGATGAAGGACTTTCTAATCACTCCCCTTTAACGCAGACCGGGTATAATTATTTCTTGGGTTCCACAAGATCCATTCTTCTAAACCGTTATCATAGGTGGCCTGGATTTGGGCCTTCACTTCACTGGCTCCATAGGAATTCCGCAGGGTAAAGTCCTGCAGCCAGGGACGAATAATCACCCCTGTGTTGCCAACCCTGGCTACCGCGTCACTTATACTTTTATATACTGTTTCATAGGGTTTGGCGTCCGGATCCGCCAATCCGTAGTTCCCCGGGCCGTAGTGGGAAGGGTACACCATCGGTGAAATTATGTCCACTATCGGAGCAATCCTTTCAATTTCCTGTCCAATCCCCATGTCATCCGTTACCGAGGTTGTCAAACCGAAAAGATCCGCAGACACGAACACACCATAGGGCTTCAGCCGCTCTTTGGCAAACCTAAGAAAATCGACGATCACGTCAGACCTGCTCCGTCCATCGTATGCAGGATATTTGATTTTTTTCGTGGAGCCGTCTGAGGGAAATCTGACGTAGTCAAACTGTATCTCGCGAAACCCCAAATCCGCGGCAGCGATGGCAATTTCGAGGATATAATCCCATACCTTAGGGTTATATGGGTCGACCCAGGCTTGACCCTTGCGGTCCCCCCATATACTTCCCTTGATGGTTCTCACCGCCAGATCCCTGTCAGCTTCGGCCAGCACTGGATCCTTGAACACCACGATCCGGGCGATGGGATAGATCCCCTTTTCCTTTAACTTTTTTATCAATCCCGCCATATCTGAAACTTTATTCCTGGACGAACCTACCGCAATCACCGTAGGCGTCTTCATTTCATAAACGATTTCTCCTTTATCGTCCTTAATGTCAATTACCATAGCGTTTAATTCGGTTTTTTCCACCAGCTCGATTAATTCGTCCATGCTGCTTTCCAGCCCGGCAATGGCGCCGGCGACATAAATGCCCTTTACTTTGACAGGTTCTACAGGCGCTGGGTCGAACACCGGCTCACGCCCAGTCTCATTCCATTCCTCAGTGTTAACGGTATAGTCATCTTCCGTCACCGGATTATTACTATCCAATTCTGGACCAGGAATAACAATAAGGTCCGCGGCGGGAACCCCCGGAGCCGTCGCAACCCCCAATGAGACAAAAACGGCGAATATGATCATTACAGATATGGATATCAGGATTTCCTTCGGCAACTTGTTCCATCCCCCAGCCGTTTTTTCTCCCCGACCTTTAATTTTCTACGAAAAACTACAAAATCCCACCCTATGTATGTCACGGGGGATGCCGTATTTCTTACGATCCTCTTAATGCTCTTTCAATGGCTGACAGTTTGGACCATAACTGCTGGTAATTCTTTTTAGCCATCCCTTCTTCCATCGCCGCTGTAAACATCTGCTGCACTCTCCGGTAAGCGTCCTCTACCTGCAATGGAGTAATCTCCTCGACTACAGCCGGATGGGTGGTTTTCGCTTTGGCGATGGGCGCTATCTCCCCAGTAAGGATCACCTCTTCCAACAGTCCAGGCACATGGGTAGGTACCCCTATTTCCTGCGTCAACAACCCGGCAAGGGTTTCAGCACCAGATTCCTCCCCATGGGTAATAAATACCCGTCGTGGCAGCACCCGGAACCCTTGAATCCATTCCAGCAAGCCCGCCTGGTCGGCGTGGGCCGAAAAGCCGTTGATCTGCCGTATTTCAGCTTTTACCGCAATCTCTTCTCCATGAATGCGCACTTTCTTTTCCCCATCCAGTAACTTCCGACCCAGGGTGCCTTGGGCCTGGTATCCAACAAACAGAATAGTAGATTCCTTTCGCCAAAGGTTATGCTTCAGGTGATGTTTGATCCGGCCGGCGTCACACATCCCGCTGGCAGATATAATGATCGCTCCACCGGTAATTTGATTGAGAGCCATAGATTCCTCTACGGTCCTGCTAAACTGTAACCCAGGCAAGTATAACGGACACTGTCCGCCCTGCTTGTTAAGAATGGCCTGGGTTTCTTGGTCAAAATACGCGGAGTTGCGGCAGAATATCTCAGTAGCGGTCACTGCCAGCGGGCTATCGATATAGATATTCCTGGGAGAGATTTCTTGGCGGTCTATCAATAAATTAAGGTCGTAAAGCAGGTCCTGGGTCCGTTCGACCGCAAAAGCTGGAATTACCAGGTTTCCGCCCTTTTTAAAGGTATCACGGATAGCTGCGCTCAACAGTTCCAATTTATCTTCCTTTTCCCCATGAGACCGGTTGCCATAGGTGGATTCCATCACAACGAAATCCGCCTCTTCAATCAAGCTGGGATCGTTGATGATAGGTTGGTTTGAGTTACCGATATCTCCGGAGAACACCACCTTTATTTCCCGTTCTTCGTCCTTGACCCAGACCTCCACCATGGAGGATCCCAAAATGTGGCCCGCATCACGAAAACAAACACGGATCTCGGAAGTCAACTGCACTTCTTGGCCGTAATTTACCGGTCGAAACTGCTGCAGACTGTTTATCGCGTCCTGAACAGTATAGATGGGATTCAGCAACGAGATGCCGGCCCGCTGGTACTTCCGGTTTTTCCGCTCAACCTCCATTTCTTGAATGTGTCCACTGTCAGGAAGCATGGCGGTACACAGGTCGGCGGTGGCGGAAGTGGCGATAATCGGCCCCCGGAATCCATGTTTGCACAACTTGGGGATCAATCCGCTGTGGTCGATATGGGCGTGAGTGAGCAGCAAGTAATCGATCTCTCCAGGGTTAAAAGGAAACGCTCCATAATTTCGCTCTTTGATCTCCTTGGAGCCCTGAAATAGCCCACAGTCTATCATCACTTTGGTAGATCCGTTATCCAAAATATAACATGACCCTGTCACCATTCGGGCTGCACCGTAAAAGGAAAGTTTAATCACATTTTCGCTCCTTTCCCTGACAAACTTAAACCCCAGTGAAAACCAGTGGCCAAGCTCGGTAAATGGCAAAAAAAACCCCGATATATACCGGGGTTTTCTTCGACACATATCACGATTATTCCTGCCCGCTCCAGTTACTATTATTGGCGGTGGCGGTCTACAAACCGTTCCATCCGGTTTAAAGCCTCGGTAAGCTGGGACACCGACGATGCATAAGATAACCTGATATGGCCTTCACCAGCTTCTCCAAAAGCACTTCCCGGAACTACAGCGACAAGTTCTTCATGCAGGAGTTTTTCAGCAAACTCTTCAGATGCCATCCCTGTGACTTCAATGGATGGAAAAACGTAAAATGCACCTTTGGGTTCAAAACAACTTAATCCCATTTCCCGTAACCGGGCGAGTACCAAACGCCGGCGCTGGTTATACTGGTTAACCATCTTTTCCCTTTCGGCAGCCCCGCGGCGTAGGGCTTCGACAGCCGCCATCTGTCCCATCACCGGTGCACAAAGGATTGTATACTGGTGGATCTTGGTCATAGCACCTATCAGGGCGGTATTACCCATCACATAACCGATCCTCCAACCGGTCATAGCGAAGGACTTGGAAAAACCATTGATTAGAATAGTCCGTTCTCGCATCCCAGGCAAGGAAGAAAAGCAGGTGTGCCCTCCGTTATAAGTTAGTTCGCTGTAAATCTCATCAGAGATCACCAGTAAGTTGTGCCTCTCGACCACCCGGGATACCTCCTCCAATTCCTCGCGGTTCATGGTAGCCCCGGTGGGATTGTTGGGGTAGCAAAGCATCAGCACTTTACTGCGCGAAGTAATGGCCCTTTCTAATTGCTCGGGCTTCAGTTTAAAGCCATTGTCCATCGTGGTCCGGATAGACACCGGTTGCCCACCTGCCATCAGCACGCAAGGTTTATATGAAACGTAAGAAGGCTCGGGTATCAATACCTCATCGCCCGGGCCTAGTACCGAACGGAGCGCCAGATCTACAGCCTCACTGGCGCCTATAGTTACCAGTACCTCATCTTGCGGGCTGTAACGAACACCGTAACGGTCTTCCGTATAACGGCAGATCTCTTGCCTTAATTCCGGCAACCCCCAGTTAGAGGTATACATGGTAAAGCCTTTTTCCAAAGAGTATACGCATGCTTCGCGGATATGCCAGGGAGTGACGAAGTCAGGTTCCCCCACCCCCAGGGATATAACACCTTTTGTACTGGATACCAGGTCAAAAAATCGACGTATCCCCGAAGGTGGAATAGCTTTTAACACCGGAGTAATAAAATCTTCCGGTCTAAAAACCGGGGAAGAAGGAAAATGAGCCAAGGGCATGCTCATGCGCTCACCACCTGCCTGCGATCTTCCTCTCCATCCTCGAATACTACCCCCGCCTGCTTATATTTCTTTAACACAAAGTGGGTCATGGTACTTTGTACATGCTCAATAGTTGCCAGCTTTTCCGCTACAAACAGCGCCACGTCTTTGAGTGTTTTCCCTTCAATCAAAACGGAAAGGTCATACCCTCCTGACATGAGAAACACCGATCGCACCTCCGGGAAGCGGTAGATTTTTTGGGCAACTTCATCAAACCCCACGTCTCGTTGAGGTGTAACCTTGACATCGATCATGGCGGACACCATGTCTTCCCCAGCCTTTTCCCAGTTAACCAGGGTAGTGTATTTAAGGATCACTTTTTCTTTTTCCATGTTCGCGATCTGCGCTCGTACTTCATCCACCCCCAATCCTAACATCAGGGAGATTTTGTCGGCGTTCAGTCTGCTGTCACTCTCCAGGAGTTCAAGGATTTGCTTTTTCATGGCTCGCCTCCGTTTTTGCTAGCGTATTCCTTGGGGAAATAAAAAACTCTCACCCCTTATTTCAAGGGACGAGAGATTTACCCGCGGTACCACCCCAGTTGGCTTAAAAAACCCACTCACGCAACCCATGTAAAGGTTGCAGGCCGTTAACGGGGCCAATCCGAATAGACATACTCGTGGTTCAGCCCATTACTCCGAGGTGGCGTTCAGATGGTTGACCTTTCCGGGCTTGCACCGTCCCCGGATCGCTGGCGAGGCTGCCCACTTACTCTCCCTCATCATCGCTGTTGGATTTTGAAATTAGTGATATCGTAACACCGATCTCATTAACTGTCAACAGCGGAATCGGGAAGAAGATATTTCCTTTTATTACTAAACCTTTCTTCTGCTCAAAGCCTTAAACTGTTTCGTCATGACCCTTAGGTCTGTGGCATCTTCCCGGTTCACCCAATAGATATCCACGCCCTCCTTAGCACAGTAATAATCCAGGCGAGCATGTTGCCGGTAAGCACCCCGGGCATGTAAGCCAATCCCCAATTTAACTCCCGGCAGGAAATAGTCAAGAAAGGTACCATGAAACAGGTAACCTTTGACAACTTCTTCTCCCGGATAGAGGTTGTGCAAGGTGCGGAGTACCGCATCTCCCTGGTCTTCTTCCGGAGAACGCCGCCAGGCGTATCCGGTCTTTTCCGGGGCAACAAAATCCCCATGGTCGTCACCGCGATCTTTAGCGACAGGTATTTCCTCTACGTCGCCGGAAAATTCTTTTTGGACAACGATTTCCTCAGCTTGCTTCCCCACCTGTTCACTTCTGTCCTGGTACAATCCGCTTTCCGGTATAGCTGTATTAATGGTGTCCGGTTCGGTGGGAATCCACATTGGTGCGGTTTGTTCAACCTGTAACCCCTGGGGTAACATGTCCTTCGGTTCTACCTGGCGCCGGCGATAAAGCCTTAACCCCTCATACATGATGGAATTTAAGTCCTGGGTGAAGTTGCCAAAACTCTCGAGGATGCGCCTGTCAGGTAACTTTTGTGACGCCAGTTGATAAAGCAGTGTTTCCAGGTGTTCGCCCTTGCCTTGAAGTACTTCCATCAGTAAACCTGCCAGTTCCGCCACGCTTTCTACCGCTTGATCAATGTGCTGCTGTTTTGCTTCCCCTTCCAGCAGGCCAGCAGATAAAGCGGCTTGGATCATCTGATCGGTTAAAAACAGCACTCTTCGCTCTATCTCCCTATCTCTGGTTTGCAAATCATCACCCCCCGCATACTATTACCACCATATGCGTGAATGGTAAAAAGTAGAACAGGTATAAAAATATCCCCGGGTACACTCCCGGGGATAAAAAACAGCAGTATGGAGATCCAGTAACTGGCAACCAGTACTAGTCACCAGTTGCTAAGTTAAGACACCTTAGGTCGCGGGTAGAGTCCGGCCTCTTTTACAATAGTGGGAATGATCTCCTCCCAGGCCACCGCCATGATGTGCACTCCCGCAATACCCTCCATGTTCCGCAGGTGCTTAATCTGTTCCACCGCAATGGCCACGCCCTCGGCCTTGGGATCGCTGGCGTTCTTCATCCGGTCAATAATCTCGTTGGGCACCAGCATGCCCGAAACAGACTCCTGCATGTACTTGGCGGCGCGCCAGGACTTCAGGGGCATGATGCCCGCCATGATCTTGACCCGCTGGTGCAGGCCCCGCTGGCGAACCATCTCCATCCACTTCTCAAAGCGCTCCATGTCCAGGATGCACTGGGTCTGGATAAAGTCGGCTCCCGCATTGACCTTCTTTTCCAGTCGAGCAACCCGCCACTCGAAGGGGTCGCCAAAGGGGTTGGCCACCGCCCCGATGAAAAACCGGGGTTCGTGTTCCTTCATCTCTTCCCCACAGATGAAATTCTTGTCGTCCCGCATATCTTTGAGGGCCTTGACCAGCTGGATGGAGTCGATGTCATGCACGTTCTTGGCGGTGGGATGGTTGCCGAAGGACTGGTGGTCCCCGGACAGGGCCAGCACGTTCCGCACCCCCAAGCTGTAGGCGCCTAACAGGTCGCTCTGCATGCCGATGCGGTTCCGGTCCCGGCAGGTCATCTGAATGATGGGGTCGCCGCCGGCTGCCAGCACATGCACGGCCGATGCAATGCTGGACAAACGGACGATCGCCGTTTGGTTGTCAGTCAGGTTCATCCCATCCACATAATCCTTCATTTCTTCCGCGTGGTGCCTGACCACCGCTCCGTTGGCGTTCTTAGGAGGCCCGATTTCGCCGCTGACCACAAATTCGCCCTGGGCAAAAAGTTTTTCCAGCTTGCTTTCGGTCTTCAGGTTCATGAAATCATCACATCCTCCCTAACCACTTTACGTGGCCCGCCGTCCCGGGACTTGGACCAGTCCTTGGGCGGTTCGACTTGCATCAGGAGTTCCAGCCGGCCCATTTTACTCATCCGGTCATAGATCAGCTGCCATGCGCAGTCGGTTTCCTTGCTGACCTCACACTTGCCGTTTTGCGAACCGCCGCAGGGCCCGTTCAGGATGCTCTTGGAGCACCGGATAATTGGACAAATGCCACCTGTCTTGTACAGGATGCACTCCCCACACAAGCCGCATTTTTCTTCCCAAACCCCATGCTCCTTGGCACCACCGGCGAACTTGGTGTTCAAAGCCGGTACCACCCACTTATCAAACCTCTCAGCACAGTACTGTACTCCGACACCACAGGCCATGGAGAGGATGCAGTCGATGTCACCGGTCACATGTTTTTCCAACATGTCCAGGTATTCGGGGTCACACTGCCGCGGCAGGGTGACTTCCACCGTTTCCAAGGGGTTGTCCTGCTGTTTGCGCAGCATCCGCAAGGCAGCGGACAGGATGCCTACCTCTTTCTCTCCCCCGGCCAGGCACACGGTGACACACCCACCACATCCCACTACTAGGACCTTCTTGGCATCCGCGATCAGTTCGGCAATTTCCGCGATGGGTTTGCCTTCCGCAACAATCATCCCATGTCACCTACTTTCTAGAAATTACTCGGCCTTATCAGCGCCATGGACATTGTTCAAGGGGCTAGGGCCAAGACCCCTGATCCTCTCCGTAAACTCGCGAGCGATTTCCGCAAACCTTGGTCCCATAGCACTGGAGAGGTTAAACATTTCGACCCGTTCCCCGCCAATCCCGATTTCGTCGAGGAGTTTCTTCAAGGCCTTGACCCGCCGTTTAGCCATGATGTTACCTTTCAGGAAGTGACAATCACCCTCCATGCACCCGGCCACGTATACCCCGTCCGCTCCGTTCTCAAACGCTTCCAACAGAACTCGCACGTCTGTTTTGCCGGAACAAGGCATCTCCACCAGGCGAATGTTTGGTGGATACTGCAGACGCATGGATCCGGCCAGGTCAGCCGCCGAGTACGCACAGTAGTAGCAGCAAAAGGCAACGATTTTGGGCTGGAATTCTGCCATTCTACAGCACCTCCTCAAACAGGCCGTCTACCTTGGCGATCAACTGCTCATCCTTGTAGTGCTGCAATTGGATGGCCTTGGCCGGGCACTCCGCCGCGCAGGTTCCGCAACCATGGCACTGCACCGCGTTGATCTCAGCCTTGAACCGTTCATTGATTTTAGGTACTCCGTAAGCACACGCCCTGACACAGGTGAGGCAGGCGGCACACTTGTCCTCGTCCACTACCGCCACTACACCGCCCACCATCAGGTTCTCCTGGGACAACACGGTACAGGCCCGGGCCACCGCTCCTTCGGCCTGGTAGATAGCCTCAGAGACGAACTTGGGAGAGTGCGCCCCACCGCAGAGATACAGTCCCGCTGACGGGAAATCAATGGGGCCCAGCTTGGCGTGGGTTTCTACAAAGAAGCCGTCCTCGTTGATCGGGAGCTTCAATGAACTGGCAAACTTCTGGATTTCGTCCGGCGCCACCGTGGCGGTAGCCAGGACCAACTGGTCAGGCCAGAGGACCACGGTACTTCCCGAGGCCGCATCGTAAACCTCCACTTCCAGGAGACCCGTATCGCGTTTCCGGACTGCCGGTTCCCGTTCAGGGTCATACTGGATGAAGACGATCCCCTTCTCCCTGGCTTCCTTGTAGTACTGTTCCATAAAGCCGTAGGTACGGATGTCCCGGAAGAGTATAAAGACATCCACCTCGGGGTTGATCTCCTTGATCTTGAGTGCGTTCTTGATGGACTGGCCGCAACAAGTCCGGCTGCAGTAACGGTGCTCCTCGTCCCGGGAGCCGACGCACTGTACCATTACCACCTGTTTCATGCCTCTACCGTCCCATTGCCCGTCAAAGAGTTTTTGTTCCAGTTGGGTGTTGGTGAGCACCCGTTCATCCTGGCCGATAAGATACTTGTCCGGCACATATTCCTTAACCCCGGTCGCAATCAGGATTACCCCGTGCTCAAGCCTATCCGTCCTGCGAACATGTTCCTTACCAGGCTCACCGATAGAGATGGTTGTGGTGAAATGACCCTGGTGCCCGGAAAAGTCCTCCAGGCGGGCATTGGTGTACACGTGGATCTTGGGATCCGCCTTGACCCTGGCGATCATCTCCCGCAGGAAGGCCTGCATGTCTTCCCCCTCCATCGTCTGCCGCAGGTTCCTGACAAACCCTCCCAGTTCGGGCTGTTTCTCCACCAGGTATGATTCGTATCCCTGCTGGGACATGGACAGCGCGGCGGACATCCCCGCAATACCGCCACCCACAATCAGAGCCCTGGGTACTACCGGTACCGGGTGCAGGTGCAGTGCCTCGTGGGTCTTCACCTTAGCTACCGCCATGTGCACCAGGTCCTTTGCCTTTTCAGTGGCCTTGTCCGGTTCGTTCCTGTGCACCCAGGAACACTGGTCACGGATGTTGGCCATTTCGAAATAGAACTGGTTCAACCCGGCTTCCCGCAGTGCCTCCCTGAACAACGGTTGGTGGGTGCGGATGGTGCAGGAAGCAACTACCACCCGGTTAAGGTTTTGTTCATGGATCGTGTCAATGATCTTCTTCAAGGTATCCTGGGAACAGGTGTACAGGTTCTCCTCGGCATACACCACCCCAGGAAGCTTCTTGGCAAACTCCACCGTTGCCGGCACGTTGACCACCGATCCGATGTTAATGCCACAGTGGCAAACAAATACACCCACCCGCGGTTCTTCTCCGGTGACATCCCGCTCCGGCGGGTATTCCTTTCCGCGGGCAACAGTCCCCCTGGCGGCGGACAACAGGCCTCCGGCGGTAGCCGCCGCCGCGCTGGCGTTCATCACTGTTTCCGGAATGTCACGCGGGCCCTGGAATACTCCCGCCACATAAACCCCTTCTCGGGATGTCCTGGTGGGGCTGAAGGGATCGGTTTTCGCAAATCCATACTGGTTCAATTCGAACCCGAAAGTCTCGGCTAGTTGGCGGGCTGTCTTGGGCGGCTGCACCCCCACCGCCAGCACCACCAGGTCGTACTCCTCGTTGACTACCTTACCATCCTGCATGTACTGGATAGTCAGGTTCTTTGTTACCGGATCCTCCTTGAGACTGGAAATCATGGTACGCACGTACCGGACCCCGGCAGCCTTGGCGGAATCTACGTACTTGTCAAAATTCTTGCCGTAAGAGCGCATATCCAGGTAGAAGATGGTGGGTTGGATATTGGCGTCGTGCTCCCTGGAAATGATGGCTTCTTTGGTGGAGTACATGCAACAGATGGATGAGCAGTACTCGCTGCCGTCCCGGGCGCAGTCCCGGGAGCCCACGCACTGGATAAACGCCACTTTCTTCGGGGCCGTGGAATCTGACGGCCGCTCCACGTGGCCCTGAGTGGGACCGGTTGACGATAGTAAGCGCTCAAATTCCAGGCTGGTCATCACGTTCTCATAAACACCGTAGCCATACTCGCCGGTAAGTTCTGCGTCAAACAGCTCGTAACCGGGTACCAACACCGCCGCTCCCGCCTCAAGTTCCACCACTTCTTCCTGCTGCCAGTGCTGGACCGCCTTTTTCTTACACACCGCCTCACACTGCAGGCACTCGGAACAGATGCCGCAGTTAAGGCAACGCAAGGCCTCTTCCATAGCCTGTTCCCGGGTATAGCCCAGGTAGACTTCCCGGAAGTCACTAACCCGTTCCGCTACAGGAACCATGCCTTGCTTAACCCGCCGGGCGGTAAGGACTACCTGGCTCTCCGGTGGAGAGAGTTTCTCGGGTTTCTCCTTGGCCCTACCTTCTGTCATATCTGTACCATCGAGGTATCGCTTGATGGATTCTGCCACCTCATGAGCGGAAGCAACCGCCTCCACTACTGACTTGGGCCCATGGGCCACATCGCCGCAGGCGAAGATCCCTTCAGATGTGGTCATCAGGGTGACCGGGTCAACCACGATGCCCCCGGCCCGGTTAACCTGAACGCTACCGTCAGAGGGAAGGAAAGAGGTATCCGACGACTGGCCAATAGCAACAATCACCATATCGGCACTAATGGTGTCAGTTACGGTCTCATCGTACCGCGGGTTGAATCGTCCCTCTTGATCAAAGACGGCAGTGCACCGTTTTACTTCCACCCCCGTGACCCGTCCTTCACCAAGGAAACGTTTCGGTCCCCAGGAGTTGTGCAGTATCACGCCCTCTTCCAGGGCCTCTTCGATCTCCCATTCGTGGGCTGGCATTTCGTGCCGCGACTCCAGGCATGCCATGTGCACTTCGCCGGCACCCAGTCGCAAAGCAGTCCTCGCCACGTCTACCGCCACGTTACCGCCACCGATTACCAGTACCCTGTGACCTACCGCGGGACTGTTCCCCAAGGCGGCTTCACGCAAGAAGTGCATCCCTGGTACCACCCCAACCAGGTCCGAACCGGGGAGGGGCAGCATCCTGCTGTCTTGTAAACCGATGGCGATCAGGATGGCTTTGTATCCTAGCTTTTTTAAATCTTCAAAGGTAACGTCCTTCCCCACACGGGTATTGGGCTTTAACTCGATTCGCCCGGTTTTTAACATGTATTCCGTTTCCTGGCGGACCACCTCAACGGGCAACCGGTAGCGTGGTATGCCGCCCCTGAGCATCCCGCCGGCCTCAGCCTGGGCCTCAAAAACCGTTACCGGGAACCCTTCCCGGGCCAAGTCCTGGGCTGCCGTCAACCCGCCCGGACCGGCTCCGATGACCGCAATCTTCTCTTCTCTTGCCGGAGCGGTAACTTCAGGCGGGATTGCCGCTTCGTCCACCCAGCCGTAGTCAGCCGCCGCCCGTTTCAAGTAGGCAATGGCTATGGGGTCATCGTACAGGGCACGGTTACACTCGCTCTCGCAGGGATGGTGGCAGATGCGCCCACAGATGTGGGCGAAGGGCATGCGCCGGCGAACCACTTCCAGCGCCTCTTTAAACTTCCCCTGAGAAACAAGGGCTACATAACCTTGCGCGTTGGTGCCCGCAGGGCAGGTACCGCGGCACGGTGGGGTACCTCGCTTCTGAATAAGATACTTGTTGGGTACCGCCTGTGGAAACAGCTTGTATACCGCCTTGCGGGTACCCATCCCCTCATTGAACTCATTGGGCACCTGCACCGGGCATGCCGCCTCGCAGTCGCCACAAGCAGTGCACTCATTGATATCGATGTAGCGCGGCTTTTTTCGCACCTTGACCTTAAAGTTCCCTTTTTCCCCTTCAAAAGCTTCCACCGTTGAACAGGTGTACAGGTCGATGTTGGGGTGACCCAGGGTATCGGTCATCTTGGGACCCAAGAGGCACATGGCGCACTCGTTGGTGGGAAAGGTCTTGTCCAACTGAGTCATTTTCCCACCGATCGACGGGGAGTCGGTTACCATGTGTACCAGGTACCCTGCGTTGGCCAGGTCCAAGGCGGACTGCATGCCAGCGATGCCGCTGCCCACGACCAAAACCGAGCCTACCGGCTTACCTTCGCTGGATGCCGGAGTGTTGTTACGGTCATGGTTACTCACGCGATCTCACTCCCTTTCCGCTAGAAGCGCTGTATAATACCAAGTAGTTTCAGCCAGCGCTTTAAACAATCAAAGAGCCTAGCAGAGGTAGACTTTCCGAAAAAACGTCAAGTGTAACGGTCGGGTGTTTTCCAGTCTTAAGAAACTGATAAAAGGTCCAGGTTTCGCAATAGCGGCAGGGGATCAATAATGTGTTTTTTCCACCACTGTTGGCTGGCGGCCAACCCCAGGGCCACGCCAATTAATTCCGTGATAAAGAACACGGGCATGGTCCGAGAAACCTCTCCCTGGCGGGTGTCCAGATTGGTATAACAT
This sequence comes from Clostridiales bacterium PH28_bin88, assembly GCA_000987045.1. Taxonomy (GTDB): domain Bacteria; phylum Bacillota; class PH28-bin88; order PH28-bin88; family PH28-bin88; genus PH28-bin88. The sequence goes on from LAKY01000068.1 coordinate 49,895, forward strand.
AGCGGGCACGCCGTGACCAGCGCCTCCGCGCCGGCCCGGTGGGCAGCTTCAACGATGCGGCCGGTGAGGTTAACCACCAGTTCTGTTTTTGACACAGCCAGGCCGGCGCCACAACACTCCGTCTTGTGAGTCCACGCTACCGGTTGCGCCCCAAGTTTTTGGACCAGACGGTCCATTAAAACAGGTTGTTCAGGGTTTGCTTCAAAAGAAACCACTTTCGGCGGCCGGGTCAAGAGACACCCGTAATAAGATGCCAGCTTGATACCCCTCAAGGATTGCTTCGCTTTGGCAGCGATATCTTTCATCACAGTTTCGTTGGTAAGCACCTCGGCCACGTGGCGTACCTGGATCGTTCCCTGATAGGTGGCGCCCATCACCTCTTGCATTTCCCGGTTCAGGTGTTGAGCCTCCTCCCCGCCTGACCGCATCATGTGATCGGTGACCTTTAACAGGTTGTAACAGGCTGCGCAAGGGGCTACCACATCATGCCCCTGTTTTTCGGCCAAAATCAGGTTTCTCAGGGGTAGAGCGCTGGCCAAAAAGTCGTTTGTTGTATGGGCCGAACTGGCACCGCAGCAGTTCCAATCCCGCACTTCTTCCAGTTCGATCCCAAGAGCCTGGAAGACGGCCACTGTGGACAGGTCATACCCCTGCGCCATGGAATGCAGAGAGCATCCTGGATAGTAGGTATACTTCATCGGCCATTCTCCTTTGCCTTCTGGAAGATCCGCTGGATCTCCCGTTTTTGGTGGATACCCTCGGGCATCACCTTGAGAATGCCTTTCCTAAACATAGCCAACCCCAGCGGGGCGTCCTGCATGTAGGTACCCGTTTTCATCTTGTAGCCGAGCATCATGCCAAGTTCGTGCACCCGGCCGTTCTTTTCCACCGATCCAAGGAATACCTGATGGAAGATAGGTACGTTTTTCTCCGCCGCGGGCACCTCCATCTCCACGGCCATTTCCTTCAAGGTATCGTTGAGACGGCCAATATCAATGCCGTTGGGGCATCGAGACTTACATGTCTTGCAGCAGGCACAGATCCAGATAGACCTGCTTTTTAGCAGAGGTTCCTTTAGACCAAGCTGGATAAAGCGGACGATCTGGCTGGGCTGGATGTCCATGGCAAAATTCATCGGACACCCGCCGGTACATTTGGTGCACTGGTAACACCTGCTGACCGGCTGCCCCGATCTTTCTTCTACTTCCCGCAAAAAGGTAAAGGAAGGTAGAACCTTCGATGACGCATCAGGAGCGCCGTGCACCTCTTGGTGTTCCAAGCTCATCCCTCCTTCTGTCGGTGAATTGCCGGCCCATGGTAAACCCCATGCGCCGGACCTGATGGTAAGTTCTTCCTATCACGAATGAATAACTGGCGGTAGACCGCAGGCTGGGCGACGGGAACCCCATCCCCAGCCTTCTCCCTACCTTATTCAACTAATCGCTACTTGGTCCTAAACATCTTGACGTAGGAGTCACAGTAGATGCTGGTGTTTAAAAGGATCTCCGTAGCTGCCGCCACTTCGGTCAGTGCTTCGTCGTTGGCGTCTGCGATTACCGCATCCAGGCCGTTGGCCGCACCCATGGCAAGGTACACCCGGTTCAATAAGGACCGGTCGTAGCAGCCCTGGGATACGTTGGACAAGCCTAAAACGGTTTTAGGGGCTGGATCAGCCAACATCTTGATCTGGCGCAGGGTGGCCAGTACTTCCGGGGCGTGGTCCTGCGCAACGTTAGCGGGAAGAATAAGAGGATCGATGTAAAGTTCTTCCATGGGAAGACCAAACTCGTCTGCAGCAGCCACCAGTTCCATGGCAAAGGCGAGACGACTTTCGGAATCCTTGGGAATACCCGCCTTGTTCATGGTAAGACCGATCAGGCCAGCGTTGTACTGTACCGCCAGGGGAAAGAACTTTTCAATCTTTTCCCGCTCAGCATTGGTAGAGTTAATGATTGCAGGCCGCTTGCACAGCTTGAGCCCCTCTTCAATGGCGGTGATATTTGTAGAATCCAAACACAACTGCAGGTCGCTGACTTCCTGGGTTACTTCTACCAGCCACTTCATGGCATCAACCTTATCGGGTACCGCCGGTCCCACGTTAAGGTCCAATACCCGGGCACCGCCTTCTTCTTGTTTGCGGGCCCACTCTTGGACGGGACGGGGGTCCTTTTCCTGGATGGCCTTCTTAATATCGCTGAACATACCGTTAATTCTTTCACCGATGATCAGCATGCCAATTACCTCCCTCTTAATTTGGTGTCCAGCAACTATGGCTAAGTCACTGGTGAGTAGAGACCGGCAACTAAGGCCTAGTCCTTCCGTTTGTTAATTAAGATGTTCGAAGTATTCAAGGTTAATGTTTTTTTAAATTAATACTCGTTGGTCTTCATCAGTTGGTCGATGTTCTTCTTGGTCAGTTCCACCGACTTGGGATGCCGCATCAGGAGGACATGAGCGCCGGCATTAATCAGGGCGCTGGCGGTCATGGTCTCCCAAAGGATACCCCGTTCTTCCTGGTTACCCCACTCGGGGTTTTCTTCTTCTGGAGCGTTCGCTTCTTTCGCCCGCCATGCCTCGTATCCTACCGTACAGATGATCGGCATGGACAGCATCTTATCTCCCTGGAGGGCGCCCAGGCGAGCCCGCTCCATAATGGAGTAAGCGTACTCGATACCATACCCCAGTCCGCCGATGGAAGGGTCAATAACAATGTGATCCAGCGAGAGGTTCATTTCGTTGATCAGGATGTTGAGCTGTTTGCAGATGTTGATGTCCAATGGTGACCTGGCGATGATGTTATGCTTGTGCACCATACACGCAGCGGTGAGGGACTTGTAATTATCCACTTCCGCATTACCCAACAGCAGGTTTTCACCCGCAGCGGCTTCGGCTACTGCTGATAAAACCTCACGGTCCTTTTCATCGTTTTCACAACCCACCACGATCAGGGGTACACCAACGGCGGCCAGCACTTCTTTCACCGTAGCCACGCACTCGTCTACCGAACGGTTGGCGCCTTCCGGATCGGCTCCATCCAGCTTGAGATAGATCAGGTCTGCCCCGTACTGTTCCACGCACCTCTTCGCCCATTCGCCAGGTTTCCCGGCTACATCTTCGAAGTACTTCATCAGAACCGGACCCCATTGAGGGACGATATCGGAAATCTCCATCGCCACCACCGGGCGGTTGGGAACCTCGCCCTCAAAATGATGGAACGGCAGGGCCGAGTCACCGCCCACTTTAATCGTGTGGGTACGGGTACCGCCCTGTTCCGGGGTAGCACCCAGTACCAGTTCCTGTACTTTGGCCCGGGCTTTGTCTTTCAAAACTTCAACTGCCATAGCTAGTCTCCTTTCCTTTGATTGGTAAAACACAAAGCATCACTGCAAACCTTTATAACCTTAAGTGATCCAAAATGCTGTACACCGATTGTACCGCCGGCGAATCGGCAGGTAGTGTAAAAAGCGGCTTGCCTTGGACATCGAACTCAGTCACCTTGACGTCCTGGGGAACACTCCCGATCAGGGTTAACCCAGTCTGCTCGATTTCACCGCGAAGTAACGACAAACTATCTTCGCTGGTCTTCGTAACCACCAAGTAGATATTGTCTACTTTGGAATTAAGGTTCTTGACTAGATCATGCACCCTTCCCGCCGACCGGACCCCACGGGCTGAGGCGTCACTGATTACAAACATATGCTCCACACGGGGAATTGTCCCGCGGCTGATGTGTTCCAGCCCCGCCTCGTTATCCATGACAACGTAATCGTAGTTTTGACTCAACGTCTCGATGGCTTTACGCAGCAAATCGTTGGGGTAACAGTAACAACCGGGTCCCTGGGGTCCCCCCATCACCAGCAGATCCACATCCTTTGTTTCCACCAAGGCGTGAGACAGCTTGTACTCAATGAACATGCCCTTGGTCATCCCTTCCGGAATGGCCTTGGGGTCTTTGGTGTCATCCAGGATATCAGCGATTACCGTTTCCACTTTCAACCCCAGGGCTTCGTTCAAGTTGGCGTTGGGATCGGCGTCCACCGCCAGGATATCCCCCTTCCGCTTTTCAACCAGGTACCTGATCATCAGGGCCGAGAAGGTGGTTTTACCTGTTCCGCCTTTTCCCGCTACTGCGATGTGTGTTGCCATGATTGCCACAGCTCCTTTCCGTTTGGGCAGGTTCAGCCGGTCACCGAAGGGAACAACGCCAGGTCTGTATGGGGTATGAACAGGGCTGAAACAAATTCGTCCATGAAGGTGGTGCCCAGTGAAAGCTCCAGGTAAGTCATCATCCGTCCGAGATTCTCCGCCTCCCGGAAGGCATCTTGGGAAAGCAGGGCCAGTTGGGCGCCCTTGACAGAGGTATTGCCGACAAACTCATATTTTTCGGGGGATACGTCCGGCAAGAGCCCGATTTCCACGGAATCACTGACGTTCAGGTAGTTGCCGAAACCACCGGCGATCAGAATGCGGTCGATAGCGTTGACATCCAATTGCACTGTCTTGAGGAGGCTCTGAATACCGGCAAACACCGCTCCCTTTGAGCGAATCAGGTTCTTGATATCCGCCTCGGTCAGGACAATATCCTTCCCGCATTCCGTTTCCTGGCCCCACACCAGCACGAATTCCACATCCTCGTCAGTCCGCCTGAGACGAGGTACCTCCTTGTCCGTATGGAACTTACCCGTGCGGTCAATGAGCCCTACCCGCCTTAGTTTGGCGATGCAGTCAATCAAACCCGAACCGCAGATGCCAATGGGACGATAGCCTCCAATGGTTTTAACCTCAACCTCGTAAGTACGGGGGTCAATCTCCACCCTTTCGATGGCCCCTTTCATGGCCCGCATGCCAAAGGTAATTCCCCCGCCTTCAAAAGCAGGACCGGCAGAACACGCGCATGAGATCAGCCAATCCTTGTTGCCCAGAACCATTTCCCCATTGGTCCCAATGTCAATAAAAAGAGTTAGTTGTTCTGAATGGGTAATCCTGGTGACAAGAGCTCCGGAAACGATATCTCCTCCCACATAGCTGGCCACCGCTGGGAAATTAAGAACCCAGGCGTTGGGGTTGATGTTGATCCCCAGTTCATGGGCCTTCACCGGTGGAAAGTCGGTAGCCGTGGGGATGTAAGGATCCAGGCGAATGTACTTGGGAGGCAGGCCTAAAAACAGGTGCGCCATGGTGGTGTTACCGGCGGAAACAGCTACATGCACGTCCTGCGGAGAAATGCCGTTCCTGGTAAGAAGTTTCTCCGCCAACTGGTTGAGGGTACCAATCACGGCCTGGTGGAGCATCGTCAGCCCATTGGGTTCAGAGGTGGCATAGATCATCCGGGAGATGACATCGTCCCCGAACCGGGCCTGCTTGTTGTACGTCCCGGCCTTATCGATGACCGCCCCGGTGTGCATGTCTACCAGGTAGACCACCACAGTGGTAGTGCCGATGTCGATGGCCAGGCCGTAAGCCAAACGCTCCGATCGCCCCGGTTCCAGGTGCACCACTTCCACCAGGCCGTTATGACAAGCCAGGGTTACAGTCACTGTCCACTCGCCCAAGCGCAGGGTCTCAGCCAGCACCTTGAGATTGCCAAGGTTAATATGCAATTCCCCGTCAACATGTTTCTTGAGCTCGGTCCGCAACCGTACCCAATCGCTGGTATTCTCCTCCTTTGTAGGAGGCGATAGCTCCAGGTACACCTTTCTACATAAGGGTTTGAACTCGAACCCTTCCAATAAATCAATTTGCTTTTCCGCCAGTAGCTGGGATTTCTGAATATTGGTCTCCAGGAGCACCTGGTGCTCATCCAGCCGGGAGTCCTTGGGGATCTCCACCACCACGTTTCCCGCGACAAAAGTCCGGCAGGCCAGTACATGTCCGGTGCGACGCAGGCGGGGAGAAAGATTCCCGTCCTGCGCCCGTACCTTACCTTGCTTGACCTTGATAGCGCAACGCCCGCAGGTTCCCTCGTTACCGCAAGTACTTTTCAGTTCGATTCCCGCCATGGAAGCGGCTTGAAACAGACTGACACCTTCATCTACCTGAACCGCTACATCATCGGGATAAAACGTTACCGAATACTTGCCCATTTCTTACCACTCCTAGCGATGGCTCTAAGCCTTGAAGCGCCGTAGCGCTTTCATCGATTGTACCCATGACTGAGCCAGTTCTCTTTACAAAACGTTCCCGGAAGAAAGAGCCACCCTTGCTTAGGCAAAATTGCTCTTGGCAAAGGGAACGATACCTGATGCTTCCCTGGGCCCCACCATTACGTTCCACCCGCTGGCTTCCTCCAGTTTCCCTTTGAGAACCGCCACAGAACCGGGGATCACCAGGTTGCGGTGTTTAACCTTCTCTTCCACACCTAACTTCTTCATCACCGCCGCTATCTTATCCGCCTCAAACTTACCGTCGGCATACGCGGTCAACACAGACAGGCCGTCAGTATCTACCGAAATGATGTAGCTGGGAACACGGCTGGCTTCCACTTCACCCTCCACCGAATAGTAGGTGAGAGAGAAGTTAGTGGTCACATAGACCGGGGAGTTCTCGTTCGCGGCACCCACCTCATGCAGTTTCTGCTCAACGCGAATAGGTACCTGCGGGTCGGTATACACGTTCTGCCGCCAGGACAGCAGCGGTAGAATGTGGGCCTTTTCAGCGGTCTTCAACACCACCACGCTGGCGTACTTGCTGACGTAGTTAACGACCTGGTTAACCTCCGCCATCGGTTCTTCTTCAGAAGTGAAGGCGATAATCGGGAAACCGAAACTGCGAAAACGTTTTTTGATCGCCAGGCGCCGGATCTGGGTAAAATCAGCAATCGCCCTGGAGGTTTCCCGCGCGCCAGGATCCAGCACCAGTTGCTTGTGGCCCAGGGCCACGATTTTATCAACCAGTTCAGCTAAAGCATTCAGGCCGTCCGCAACCACCGCCAGCGGGCAGTTTTTGGCCTTGGCCAGTTCCGTCATCTTCTCATAGTTTTCACCGTTGGCAGCGTAGATCAGCGGTTTTTTGTCCGCAACCGCTTCCACGGCGGCGGTCATGGCGTCCACGTCTTCCGAGATCAGCACCAGTGCCTTCTTGGTGCCGGCAACAACCGTCTCCACGGCTTTCTTGAAGGAAGCCGCATCGCCGGAGGCGTTTTTGACCGCAACAAACTGGGTCTTATACTCCAGGCCCACCCGGTGGAAGGTCAAACCGTTGATCTTTTCCACCTTGGCGGCTATGTCCTCATTGTCGTTAACCAGGAAAGCCATGGCGGTTTCATGGTAAAACTTCTTGTCGTGCCGGAACAGTTCAGTTTCGTCCCCCAGTTCGTAGGCAGCTTCCCCTACCCCTACGGTTACCTTGGTGATAGGGGGTGCGGAAGCGGATTCCAGGTTGGCCTTGGCTTCTGCCGTCACATAAGGACAGGAGTCCAGGGTGGCCTTACCATTGGCCAGGTTCATGGCGAAAGCCAGGCAGGTGGGGGGTCCGCACTCACCGCAGTTTTTCTTGGGTAGTTGTTTGTAGATTTCAAGACCAGTCAATCCCATACTCTTTTGCTCTCCTTTCTCATGGTGGTATTAACGGCTCAATGGCCCTCATCATGGCTAACCCGCTGGCAGCCGCCATACCAGTTGTCCGCCAGCGGGCTTACCAAGTAGTCGTAACAGTCTACATCAGCGGGTCCATGGTCAGGGCAGGGTGCCCCTTCTCTTCCAGGTACGGCAGGATCTCTTCCGCCGTGGTGCCCACCGTCTCGTCGGCTACCTTGTCAATAAAGTCTTCTCCCAGGCCTTCTTCGATGCTGCGGGCCACAAAGTCTTCCCGGAGGAATTCTTTCAGCTGCTTGGGCATCCAGGTAATGCGAGCCATCCCGCCGTCCGCGGTGATGAACTTACGGCTGACGATGTAGGTGCGGCCGATACCCATGAAACCCGGGGTCTGGGTACCACCGCCCACCATGCCTGCCAGGGTGGAGAAGGTCATCCCCGCCGGGGTCATCCCGCCGTGCTCACGGGTAGTGATCATGATCCCGTTAACCTCAGGTACAATGGCCATAATGGCCTCAAAGCAGCCACAAGAAGTCATGGGATTCTCCATCAGGGTATACAGGTTGACGTATTCCAGGTTGCGGTTGGATGAAGTATACAGGTAGTCGTTCACGCTCTTCCACATACCCTTGACGTCGTCCAGTGCCTCGCCCTTCACGATGGGCTGGTTTGGTCCCGCGCTGTTGATTTCATAGGAGGCCTTGGCATCCAGCCACGACACCGCACCACACAAACCTACCCGTTCAGGGGTAACAATACAGACATGGTTGGGAGCGAAGGACTGGCACAGGATGCAGGAATAGAAGGTATCCACCTTATCGTCTGTTAAACCGCGCATCCGGTCATCCCTGGCCTTGTACTTTTCGCGGGCGATAGCGATCTTCTCTTCCACCTGGGCGGCATCGGTATAGATGGTTACCTGGACCCGGTCAACGATGGCGGGGAATTCTTCCTTCATCTTGGCGATGAGGAGGTCGCCGTAGTGTTTGAACCGGAAGCCCTTGGCCACCGCATCTTTACTTACCCTCAACCAGTTAATGGAGCGCTGCCCGGTATGCCACAAGCCCTCGCCGTAATTGAGGAAGTCGTGAATGCGGCGCTCCAGTACCCCTTCGAAGTCTTCCTGCATCTTGCGGCCGTAAATGTCTACCATGATCCCGATAGGCAGCTTGGAACCTTCTTCAATATCGTTGAGGTCGGGACCGATGACTTCGATCTTACCATCAGTAATTTCACTTTCGCCGACGGAACGCACCAGTTCGAAGGCGGTGGTACGGCTGCCGCCCATTTCCACGTACATGTCGCCCTTGCGGATGGTTTCGCCCTCAAAGGCCGGGCCGAAGTTGATGGGCAGGTCAATTTCCATCTTGGCCAGCTTGATGCCGCGGACCTCCATGGCGATCTGGACGATCTTGTCATAGTCGGTCACTGACATGTACCAGTCGGGGATCTGCTCGTCTTCCGCCAGTTCCTGGTCGGTGAATACCGGGAAACCGACGAAAATACAGCCAAACTCAGCCGCGGTCTTGACTTCGTCCCGCTCGCCCAGGTGCAGGATAAAGGCGCGGATGCGGCGGCGTTGATAATCCCTGTGCGCTTCCCGCAAGCCGGGGGCGATACCGCCGAACATCATGCCGGCCCTCAAGGCGTAGTTGGCGGCGTGCACCACCTGGGTGAAGTTGCCAACCGGGAAGGCGATATAGTCCACGCCTAACTTCATGTTTTCTTCCAGCAACTGCTCAATAACCTCGTCAGACAGGAACAGCATGAAGCCCTTCCCCATCAGGTTGCCGACCAGCTTGGCCAGCTTCTTGGAGTCCTTGGCCCGGCCCAGAATAACAGCTTCGCCGGGGATGGTCCAGTCCACCATCTTGATCCCGTATTTCCGCACTACCGGGTCGCCGATGAAGTTGGTCCAGGGCTCTACCGTTTCCACTTCACCCCGGACATAACGCAGGGCCTCGATGATCTCAGCGGCATACAGGGTCGACTCACCAGCCAGCCGGGCGTTTTCAAAGGTGAGTTCGTGAGGCTTGAAGTTGGCGCGCATGCGGTTCAAGATCGGTGGAAGGTCGCCCAGCTTGGTTACCTCTTCACCGCTCAAGCACCGGATAACGGGAAGGAAGTAGGCGGTATCAGGGTACTTAACTTCTTTATCCTCGCCGTAGATCCGGATAGCCTTGTTTAGAAGGATCTCCGCATAACTCAGAGCGATGATCGCCCCGTTCAAAGCCTGCCTTAACAGTTTTTTGGGTTCTTTACCCTCTGGGATTGCGCCTTCAAAGATCTTTTCAAAATCCAAAGACATCCTTTTTCCTCCTTTCAGATTCCCAGCCCCTAATTTAGTAGTTCTGGCACAGGGCAGTATCGAACTTCTCCGCAGTGGCCCGGTGCACACCCAGCTTCCAGGTACGGTACTCCAGGGCGCTGAGGATCTTCTTGGCCGCTACTACAGGATCCATTTCCAGTACAAAGTTACCGCCGAATACGTCGGAAGCGATTTGCGTCAAAACGCCATAGAGCAGATCGCTGCCTTCAATGGGAGGCATGGTACCAACATGTGTGGGTACACCCAACGTAACAAACCAAGTACCGATAGCAGCCGCCTTACCGCTCATGGCTTCAGGAGCAGAAGCCACAAAAGGCACTTTTGGTGTATCCACACCCAACTGGTTGGCCATGTCCATCAACAGGTCCGTAGTCCGGGTATTGTCCACACAGGATCCCATGTGGAAGGCCGGCGGCAGAGGAACTTTTAAATCCGCCTTTTCGCTGATGCGGGCCAGGAAATTTTTAAGCCCGTGACCGGCATACTTCTCAACGGCGTCACCGCTTAACAGGCCGTGCTTGGCAAAGGCCTGAGCAGAGCAGCCAGTAGCTACTACAAACACGTCATTCTTCAACAATTCTTTAACTATGGTGATATGATTGTCATCCTGGAAGGTTTTCAGGTTGTTACACCCGCACATATTGACAACGCCTTTAATTTCGCCTGCCAGGATGGCGTCGGTGAGGACGCTGATGGGATTTTCGGGGTTAACCGTGGAGAAAAGGCTCAGCAAACTTTCGTAGCTGAAGCCGGCGATGACTTCATGCTTAACATCGGGAATTTGCACCTTTTTGGCATCACGCTCTTTGAATGCCTCAATGGCTAGACGAATAGTTTTCTTGGCGTCCGCCAGCGCGTTTTCTGTACGGAAATCAATATGATATGAACCCGGGATCTTCACCAAATTGGTGGTTGTTACAATTCGAGTATGGTAGCATTCAGCCACTTGTTTTAGGCCGGGCATGATGCACTGAACATCTACCACCATAGCGTCCACCGCCCCGGTAACAATGGCCAACTCGCTGGAGGCGTAAGAGGTTACCAGGGGAACTCCTTGCCGCATCAATACTTCGTTACCGGTGCAGCAGATACCCACCAGGTTGATCCCTTCTGCGCCGGCAGCCTTGGCTTCGACTTCCATTTCTTCGGCAGCCCTTACTACCATTTCACTCAATAGGGGATTATGGCCGTGTAAAGCGATGTTCACTTTCTTGGGGTCAAGGGTCCCCATGTTGGCTTCGGTTTTAATTGGCTCAGGGGTTCCAAACAGCACGTCCGACAAGTCAGTAGCAATATGCATGCCCGTGAAGTCGCAGAGCGCTACCCGCATAGCACTGAATCCAAGGTTAATGGGATCATTGTCACAGCCCACGTGGGCCTGAGCAAGCAGGTCTGAAATATTGCCGTGAATACCACTGGGCATCACATCAGTCTGGACAAACTTCTTGTAACGCCCGTCGGTAATTGTGGACTTGGTCCATAATGTCTCACCGTGACCAGGTAAACCAGCAAAATCTTTCAAAGCCCTTTCAGCCACTTCTTTGGCAAGTTCTTTAGCTTCTTTACCTACAGTTTCCAGGCCGATCCTTTCAGCCACCCGGCGCAGCTTGTTTTCGTCGGTAATTTGATAGTCAGGTGCTTTACCTTCAACGGCTTCCAACAGGGTAGTGACAATGTGGCGAGAGTGTTCACAATGGGAGGCAGCTCCGGTAAGAATCAGGGTTCCAACGCTACGGGCTACGATAGTCCATACGTCCGCACCACAAATACCCCTGCTGCCAGGTCCTTCACCGGCTTTTACCCGGCACGGACCCATAAAGCAAAACTTACAGCAGATTCCTTCATATCCGAAACCGCACTGAGGCTGCTGGGCCAAAAACCTGTCGAAAGCGGTTTCCACGTTTTCCAATTTGGCCTTCTCCAACATTTCCAACGCCGCAGGGTCGGTAGTACGCTCGCGTTTCTTCCGCTCCACCACCCGCGGAGCCTCTGAAGGCCTACAGGTATGTTCGGAGTCTCTAAATCTCGGCATGCTTTGAACCTCCTTGACTAAATGAATTCTTCCACACTCAGCACGGTTGAAGAAACCGTCCGTTTTTGATAACCCTCCCTCCTCAACACCTTCCAATTTTCGTTCACACCAAACAATTAAATAGTATCTTTTGGGTCCCGTCTTTCTTTAGGTACTCACGTAGATACGCGCGTTCCCTTCCACCGCGGTATCATAAACCGGCCTTCCGCGAAGCAAGCCGGCCCAGAAAGGGCTAGTGTTCCTGACGCCTCTTTCCAGAGCCTTCAGAAAGCGAGGAAAATAAGAAACTACACCCCCTTTTCCCTAACCATACATCTTGTCCATACAAGATGAATAACTCACAATCAATTTTTATTCTCCATTATAAAAACAAATCCTTCAGCTTTTTTATGAAAATGGCTTTAATCCATTAGTGTTTAATTGGTACAAGCTGATGAGACCTCTGTTTTGGAATTTTACGAAATTTTAATGACTTAAATGATAACCGAAGGTATTAGTTCTACATCAACAATATTTCTCCTGCAGTTTTTCACCGGTTACCAAATATTTTAAGCTTCCTAACGGGCGATTTTCCAGCTCGAAAGGACGGATTTAGGGGGTAAACGGTTTTTGAGACCTAATCGCAAAAAAACAGGCGCCTACAGGCACCTATGTTGCAGTAAGTAAAATCTCACTACTTACATCGAATCATTGACAACCCTTAAATCAAGGGACTACAGTGAAAGCCACGCCCAAAGTACCCGGGCCTACATGAGAACCAATAACCGGTCCAACTGAGTCTATTTGCACCGGAAGCCCAGGAAACTTCTCTTCGATCAAGGCGGCAAGATCCCTCGCTTTGTCAGGCGTGTCCACGTGAATCACAGCCACTCTCAACTTCTCGACAGGCTTTTCGGTACAAAAGTTTACCAGTTCATCAACAATCTTCGCAAGAGCTTTTGGGCGGGTTCGAACCTTCTCAAAAACACCAATTTCACCTTTAACATAAAGAATTGGTTTGATCTGTAGCAGAGTCCCTAACAAGGCCTGCGCTCCGCCGATTCGTCCTCCCCGGTGCAGGTACTCGAGGGTATCTACCATAAAAAGAATCCTCAGGTGATGACGCATCACGCTAATAACCGTCAGAATATCGTCTTTACTAGCCCCCTCAGCAGCCATTCGAGCCGCTTCTCTAACTAAAAATGCCTGGCCGGAGGAGGTTACTAAGGAATCGTAAACTGTCACATCCAATTCAGGAAGCATGCCCGCCGCCGTTTTGGCAGAATTAAAAGTACCACTAATCCCTGCAGATAAATGGATAGAAATAATCTCTGCGCCGGGTTCGGCGATCCGTTGATATGCTTCGACAAAATCTCCCGCGGACGGTTGGGATGTCGTGGGAACCCCCCCACCCCGCAGCAGTTGGTAAAACTCCTCGTTTGTATAAGTCTCTCCTTCTTTAAAGCTTTCATTCCGGAAATTGACTACCAGTGGCACTACAATAATGCCGTTTTCCTCCACTTCCCTTTCCGACAAGTAAGCAGTACTATCGGTAACAATTCTTACCCGGCTCATCCATTTCCCTCCGCTCTGGGCCTTATTTGCCACTTTTATCTTAGTTGATCCAAAACACGGTGTCAAGGTTTCCAGAAAATTACCGTTGTCCGCTATTGACGCTTCAATCTTTTTTGGCTATAATTTATTTTGTCACTTCGGGGTGTAGCGCAGCTTGGTAGCGCACTTGGTTTGGGACCAAGGTGTCGGGGGTTCAAATCCCTCCACCCCGACCAGTTGAGAAGTGGGAAGTGTGAAGTTGGAAATGAGGTCTTTCTCACCTCCAACCTCCCACCTCTAACGTCGCAGATGGCCCGTTGGTCAAGTGGTCTAAGACACCGGCCTTTCACGCCGGTAACACGGGTTCGAATCCCGTACGGGTCACCATTCTTCATAAAAAATTCGTTCGGGGTTGTGTAACCTCGAACGTCTAATTATTTCGGAGCTGTAGTGTAGCGGTTTAACATGCCGGCCTGTCACGCCGGAGATCGCGGGTTCGATTCCCGTCAGCTCCGCCATGCCGACGTAGCTCAATTGGCAGAGCAGCTGACTTGTAATCAGCAGGTTACCGGTTCAAGTCCGGTCGTCGGCTCCACTATGGAGAGGTTCCCGAGTCGGCCAAAGGGGGCAGACTGTAAATCTGCTGGCGCAGCCTTCGCTGGTTCAAATCCAGCCCTCTCCACCACTGGGGCGTAGCCAAACGGTAAGGCAGCGGACTTTGGATCCGCCACGTGTTGGTTCGAATCCAGCCGCCCCAGCCAAAGGACATAGGAGGTCTTCCTGCGGGAAGGCCTTTTTTTGTATACCACAGAAAGGTTTCGCGCAAAATATCTGGCAAATACCCTTGTTAAAGGTGGTGACTTCCAATGCCCGTAAGCCTGCAAACCACACCTTCTGCTGCAGGCAAAAAAGGTCCCCCCTCGTCGATCCGGCCTCCGGAATTTTTTGAAGACATTCCTGATTGCTCCACCTGCGGGTTTGAAGAATGCCCCCTGATCTGTGGTACGTGCTAAAATAAGCAGGTAAGAGTGCCGGCTTGGCTCCCCCTTTTTAGGGAGCCAAGCCGGTTTTCTTTTTAGTTCAAGAGGCACTTTAAAAAGTGAAGCCCCCCAAATGGGGGGCCGAACCTTTAGAAATCCATGTCCGGGGGCGGATAGCCACCACCAGGAGCAGCCTTTTCTTTTTGCGGGATTTCAGCCACCAGAGCCTCCGTGGTTAGCAACATAGATGCTATACTGGCCGCGTTCTGCAGCGCACTGCGGGTTACTTTGGCAGGGTCTACGATCCCGGCCTTGGTCATGTCCACATAATCCTCTTCCATAGCATCAAAGCCAACACCCTTCGGTGAGTTCTTCACCCGTTCCACCACTACAGACCCTTCTAACCCGGCGTTGCCCACGATCTGCCTCAAAGGCTCTTCAAGAGCCCGGCGGATGATGCGCACTCCTACCGCCTCATCACCCTCGGCTTTAACATCTTCCAAAGCAGGAATGATGTTGATGAGCGTGGTTCCCCCGCCGGGAACGATCCCTTCTTCTACCGCTGCCCTGGTAGCAGAAAGGGCGTCCTCTACCCGGTGCTTCTTTTCCTTCAATTCGGTCTCGGTAGCGGCTCCCACCTTGACCACTGCTACACCACCGGCCAGTTTGGCCAAACGTTCCTGCAGTTTCTCTCTGTCATAGTCCGAGTCAGTTTCTTCAATCTGCTTTTTGATCTGGGCTACCCTGCCGGTGACCGCATCCTTGGAACCGAAGCCTTCGACAATAGTGGTTTTCTCTTTACCCACCTTGACCTTTTTAGCCCGGCCCAACATATTCAGGTCTACGTTCTCCAGTTTGTATCCCATATCCTCTGAGATAAAGGTACCGTTAGTAAGGATAGCAATATCCTCCATCATGGCTTTACGACGGTCACCGAACCCGGGCGCTTTTACCGCGCAGCAGGACAAAGTACCGCGCAGCTTGTTCACAACCAGGGTGGCCAGGGCTTCCCCTTCCACGTCTTCAGCAATGATCAAGAGCGGTCTGCCGGAACGTACAACTTTTTCCAGTACCGGCAACAGATCCTGGATGGCGGAAATCTTCTTCTCGAAGATCAGGATGTAGGGTTCCTCCAGCTCCACTTCCATGGTTTCGTTGTTAGTGGCAAAGTACGGTGAAACGTAACCCTTATCGAATTCCATACCTTCCACTACTTCCACTGAAGTGGCAATACCCTTGGACTCTTCGACGGTGATAACGCCGTCTTTCCCCACCTTCTCCATAGCCTCGGCGATGAGTTCGCCAATCTCTTTATCATTAGCGGCAATAGCGGCAACGCTGGCAATGCTTTCTTTGGTCTCTACAGAGATGGACATCCCCTTAATGGCGTCAACGGCGGCTGCTACCGCCTTGTCAATACCCCTCTTCAGGAAGATGGGGTTAGCCCCGGCGGCTACGTTTTTTAAGCCTTCCGCCACAATCGCCTGAGCCAGTACGGTAGCTGTAGTGGTACCGTCACCGGCCACATCGTTGGTCTTGGAAGCCACCTCTCTACAAAGCTGGGCTCCCATGTTTTCATAGGGATCCTTCAGTTCGATCTCCTTGGCTACAGTAACCCCGTCCTTGGTAATTAACGGCGAACCAAACTTACGTTCAATAACCACGTTTCGGCCTTTCGGGCCCAGTGTTACCTTCACGGCCTCGGCTACTGCATTTACGCCGCGCTCGAGGTGCTTCCTGGCGTCAGCGTCAAAAGCCAGTTGTTTTCCTGCCATACTCTACCTACCTCCCCTACTATTTTTAATTTTCTTATGTCCTTATTCGCGAACGGCCAACACATCGGTCTCCCGCATGACCAGGTATTCTTCGCCATCAATCTTAACCTCAGTACCGCTGTATTTGGCAAAGATCACCCGGTCCCCGACCTTTACCTCGGGGGCAAGCCTGGTGCCGTTGTCCAGAACCCTACCCGGGCCTACGGCAACCACTTCACCTTCCTGGGGTTTTTCCTTGGCGGTGTCCGGCAGGACAATCCCGCCCTGAGTTTTTTCCTCCTTGGTGGCCACCTTGACCACGATCCGGTCATCTAATGGTTTCAACATTTGCAACCCTCCTTTTATATGGTGATTATTGTTAGCACTCACTTAGGAGGAGTGCTAACACTCTAAGTATATAGTATATAATTGTTTTTTTGGTTGTCAATGGTCTCCGATAAAATTATTCCCCGATTTTTTCTCTTTCAAACTATCAAGGAGTTGAAAAGAAAACAGACGGATTGCAGGCATCTATAATAACAAAATATCAGCTCCCTGTTTATGATAATGTAGAAGGGAGGTGAAGACATGCGCACGCACAGATCTTGGGGCAGGCTCTACCGTTACTTAAAGCACCCTGTAGGAACCCCGCCCACATCTCCAAAACAGATGAAACCGGCTCCAATAATTTGCTACAGTGCGGCAATGGCTGCCATGGCGGCGCTGCTTCAGTCATCAATGGTATTGTTGCCCGGTTTCGGACAATTATTGGGAGCGTTCAGTTCCTTTCCCATCGCCTTTGCTTCTTTGCTCCATCCGGCGTCTGGCCTACTTACGGTAGTCGCCGCCGCGGTTGTGGTCACCATGATCCATCCTGTTGGTGGCATTCTACTTCTATTAACCACCGGTCCCCTCGGACTTATGATAGGGACCACAATCCGGTTACGGTGGCCAAGGGCTCTAGGAATCCTGCTCTCTACGCTGGCATTGTTCCTGGGAATTACTTTTCTGACGCGTTTAACCGGGATTGAGGCCTTTCACCTGCTTAGATTGCTCGACCTCCAGGGGGGCGGTATAATCATCGCGATTTGCCTGCTAGTCTATACGTGGCTTTGGTTTGATTTAGTGGAGTACATTTACCTCCGGCTTGGTGACTGGACCCACCGGGCTCACTGGAAATAAAACTTTAAAATCCCACTTCCATTAGGAAGTGGGATGCTTTTTGCTCTTACTGCAGCATTCTTTTGCCCAGGAACCTGGCCGCTACCTCAATGGCCTTAAGTGCCTCTTCCTTCAACGCGTCCTTTGCTACAACCGCAATGCAACCTACAATAGCCTCGCCTGTTGATACCGGGGCTACTGCTACTTCGGGGAATACAGGCATACCATCCGCCACGAGCGGTACATCCTTCAAAACGGTAAGTTCGCCCTTCTCCATGACATCTTCCAGGGCACCACTAATTTCCTTTCCTTTTTCCTTCTTGGAAAATCCCGCTACCGCGATAACTTCTCTGGTATCCGCCACCACCACTGGGTTACCTAAATTTTCATAGAGAGAAACCGCATATTCCTTGGCGTTATCTTCCAGGGAAGCTACAGGGGCGTAGCGTTTGAGAATAACTTCACCGTCCCGGTCCACAAAGATCTCCAAGGGATCCCCATCTCGGATTCTCAAGGTACGACGTACTTCTTTGGGAATTACCACCCGACCCAAATCATCAATTCGCCTCACTACTCCTGTTGCTCGCATGCTCGTCCTCCTTTCGCTGTGTGTTTATCTTTCCCCGTATTCGGCCTAATATATTACAAATATGTGAGACTTCATTTCAATTCTCATGTCTCTTTTTCATGCACCTCATTTCCCACTGCCCTCATAATTCCTTTACATGCGCAACAAAAAAATTGCCTTCAACCGAAGGTTGAAAGCTAAATACGTTGCTGTCTATGCTTGCAACTGCTCCAAGGCCTCTTTGGTCCTGGATGCCAGCCCCGCAATCTTTCGAGTAGGTACGGAGCAGACCGCAAACCTAATGCCTTTTTTCAATGGGACTACAAAAATGTTGACAGCTTTCAGCCTCTCTGCCAACCCCCGGGGATCTTTCGCGGGAACGGTGATAAAGAACCCGGCCTTATAAGGGCAGGTGACCAGTCCCACTTCCTGCGCTTCCTTTAAGAAAATCGAAGCTCGTTCTTCAATCAGCACCTTATAGGCGTTCCTTTCTTTCTCTGCAGCAAACGTCAGATCAGAATCCTGATTGATTTGAGCCAAGAGACGTTGGGCTCCCCGGGTACCATTAGACCACACGCCCCGGTTGGAATAAGAATTCACGTTGTAAAATTCTTCGGCAACCTCTTTACTGGAACTCACCCCGATAAGGGCGCCTGAACGCATACCGTAAACCAGGAAGGATTTGGACATACTGAATGCAATGGTTACCAACACGTTTTCGGGTAACATACTAAACAAAGGCATAAACGAGCGGACCTTTTCCGGGTCACCAGCGTAGTCAATGTAAGCTATATCGATTAAAAGGGTTATCTTCTTTTTCTTGTCTTTAGCAGCTTCTTTTAGAAGGAAGAGTGTATCGGACCATTCGTCCTTCGATAAGCTGTACCCAGTGGGATTATGGGCTGGCGTGTTGACCACAATGATCAGGTTATCCTGTTCCTTGAGCAAGGACCGGGTCTTTTCCTCCAGGGATGCGAGGTTGAAGGTATCATCCTTGTTAAACAGGCTGTACCTTTCAACCTGCCGAAGGTGTTCTGCCGCAATGGTTGTGTAAGGACCCCAGAACCAATCGGGAATTAGTATCTTGCTTCCTTGTTCTGTATAGTTATAAAACACGTGGCGTACTCCACCGGTTCCTCCCGGTGTGGCCACTGCTTTAATGTAGGCTTCAGGCCGTTGATTACGAAAGGTAACCTCGATGGCCGCAGCCAGAAAATCAGGTAATCCGCTGATCGGTGCGTAGTTCATCATCTCACTTGCAGGCATTCGCCGGAGGAGTTCGGTAACCGTTTCCAGGGTGGCGAACTGTTCGTGATCATCAAAAATTGCGCCTATGGAGGCATCAACCACCTTGTCTTTGCCCAACGTCGCGGTGGCTTCCTGAGCAGCTTTTAAAACGGAAAACACCGCGTCTTCTTCGTATTTCCCCCGGGCGTGAGATGCCGTCATAAAAAATGAATCCATTGTCAGCCCTCCTTACCTTATTCAACCCTAATTCTACCATATTATTTCCGGGAGTAAAGCACGTGCTCCGCGAACTATGAAAAATCTTCGAGACATAAGTAAGTAGTGTTTGTCCGTTAGTTTAATTCCTGCACCTTTCAACTTGACATCCATTTTAGTCCTCCTATCCTTTTCGTTATACTACAATTTAGCGCTAATCCCTACGGGACTAGTACTAGTCTCAATGAGCATTAGTTGACATTGTGCTGGGTCCAACCGCCATGGCCAAGGTGTTGGACAACCCATAGTACCCCAGTCCTTCTCCCCGTCTGGCCGGAGGGAATACATCCGCTGCCACGGTTCCCGCACCGGTTGTGGTAAAACCCCAGGAAATCCCGTGCAACGCTCTTAGACTAAATAACAACCCTAGGCCGGTCACATAATTATAAGCCCCTACAGCCAGCGCGAAAGTAATCAGGGCAAAAAATAAGATTTTCCGCCGGCCAACTGCATCCAATAAAAACCCTGCCAATGGGCGAACCAGAACTGCAGTTAACGAAAGAATCCCAATGATGTAACCGATGTTATACTGACGAAAGCAAAAAACTAACATTTGCAGAGAAGCATGATTATGGAAAATAGC
>LAKY01000097.1 GCA_000987045.1 Clostridiales bacterium PH28_bin88
CACTTCCGACACGACATCCGCACCGACCGGCCGGGACCTTCGGGTCCCGGCCTTTTTTCGTTCAACAACCGGATGACTGGCCAGTTCGGGATACGGAGTCTGCAACGACATCCCGTCCTTCGCTTTCGCCACCGTAAACACGCTTGCATATCGGACTAGAAATAGATATGTGCGGCACATTATAGTCGATAAATACGAGGCGAGCCACACACCCAGAAATTCCGAATCAACAAGTTAAGGAGGCGACTCATGCGTAAATTCATCGTGTTAGCCGCACTGGCGGCTTTCATCTTCGGCGTGGCGGGCATGGCCCACGCCCTGGACGTGAAAGCCACCGGCGAATTCAAGGCCAACTACACGTACTGGAGCAACAAGGACTGGGTCAGCACAGACATCAACAACCGGCAGGTGAAGCACAATAGCATGCAGCACCGCGCCCGTGTGTATTTCAATTTTCGCGCAAATGAGAACGTGAACATGAACGTCGCGTTCGAAATGGGATTTATATGGGGCAACGAGACATCGGGCGGCGACATCAGCGCCGACGCCGTAGCCGTGAGGGTGAAACGCGCCTACCTCGAGTTCAAATGGCCCACCTACCAATCCCTGATCACTACTGTGGGCACAATGGGAGCCGTGTTCCCGAATTCCGGGTACTTCGGTTCCGCCATCCTGGACGACGACATGTCCGGCATCACCGTGGCCAACAAATGGAACGAAACGGTCAGCACGGTACTCGGCTTTTGGCGACTGAAGGATGCCAACACCTCTTTTGCGGGGGCTCGCGTCTCCGAGGGCGATTCCGCCTTCGACGCCACATTGCTGGCCGTCCCCCTGAATTTTGAAGGTTTCAAAATCAAACCATTTTTCGCTCTCGCCTTCCTGGGCAAGAATTTCGATGGCATTTCTCCCTCGAACTACACCAGCCTGCCCTCGTCCAACTCCATCCACGTCCTCAGAAACCAGGCAACGCCGTGGTGGGTTGGCTCCGGCTTTGAAGTCAACATGCTGGATCCTTTCATGATCTATGCCGACTTCAACTATGGCAATCTGGATCAAAAAGCCAAATACGAAAAGCGTAAAGGTTGGCTGGCCGATTTGGCCGTGCAGTACAACGGCCTGTCCTGGTTCGTGCCCTCCGTGTCTGCATGGTACGCCTCCGGCGTGGACGGCAACATCCACAACGGCGACGAGCGCATGCCTGTCATCTCCGGAGCCTGGACCCAAAGCAACATGCTCAACCTGGGCGGCCGCATCCTGAACGACGATACCGCCAAGATCGCCTACATCGGCTCCTGGGGTATCGGCGCCAAGCTCGAAAAAATCTCTTTCGTCGAGGACCTGCGCCACGACCTGGTGTTCTCCTTCTACAAGGGCACCAACGACAAAGATGTCATCGGCACAGATGCCGCTTTGAGGTATGGCACCGACCTGATCGAGAAGGACCACGTCTTCGCGATTGATTTCAACAACACCTACAAGATTATGGAAGAGCTGTCCTTCATCGCTGACCTCGGCATTGCCTGGCCAAGCTTCGACANNATGTGGCGCACCTCGGTGGGCTTCGTCTACAAGTTCTAAGCCCACTTCCGACACGACATCCGCACCGACCGGCCGGGACCTTCGGGTCCCGGCCTTTTTTCGTTTCCGCGTCCCGGGGTTCCGCCCTTTCGGCATTGCCCTCCATCCTTGCACCAGGAGCAACCGGCTTCACCGACCGGCCGATGTTTCAAGACACCGGCTGTTTTCGTTTCTGACCGGTTTCGCAACGTGGTGGGTAGCCTTTCGAATAAAATGGACACAAGATAGGTTGACGATGCAGAGACGCGGGAGG
>LAKY01000081.1:0-238 GCA_000987045.1 Clostridiales bacterium PH28_bin88
GGCGGCCTCCCACGGAAAAAGGGACGCCGCCGGACGCGGGGCCGCCCAGCCGGAACGAGTTCGGCCAGCCGGGATGCTCCGCGCCATGCCCGGACCGAAGCCAGGGCAACCGGGCCAGGGCAACCGGAGTAGCCGCCGCCGGGCAGGGACCGAAACCGGGAAAGACGCGGCAGGCCGAGATGACCTCCCGTCCCATCTGTTTTCATCCACGCCGGTATGTGCTAGGCGATTTGTCGCC
>LAKY01000081.1:263-1188 GCA_000987045.1 Clostridiales bacterium PH28_bin88
AGACAAGGCAGGCAGGATGTTCGGACGGGCAAGGCCCGGCCAGCATGAGCGGCACGGCAGGATGGGGTGATTCATGGACTTCGCGCGGCGGATCGCCGAATACGATCTGATGCGGGCCTATGCCTGGTGGCGTGGCCTGCCCGGCCTAGTGCGCGCCGTGGTAGTGCAGCAAGAAGGACAAACGCTCTCGGCTTTCGCCTGCACGGATGCACCCCATGACTGAAAGCGGCATTGTCAGAATCTACCGGAAGGTATCTTCTTTTTATTTCTCCCTTCTCCCCGAACCTTTCCTGTGGTTTTTTCTCCTGATTTGGCTGATGAGCGCTCCACCTTTTTTTACCGAATTGTCCTTGCCGATTTTGGACAAGTTCTCTCTTTCTACATGTGCAAAAGACCTTAGCATACCGGTTTTCATCCTATTGTTTTCTTTCGCTACAGGGATACTCCTTTCGCCGAGAAAGAACTTTTTCACAGGGGTAATAATATCATTATTAAACATATTTTACAATTTCTTTTCGATTCTCTACTTTCTAAACATTCTTGACTTTAAATATATAATCGTACTAGTTTTTATTTTCCCATACCTTGTCGAGTCAGACTGCACAATGCATGGATGCATTGTCTCAATGGCCTTATCAATAGTTTATATTTCAATATATTGCCTAGCCAGTCGCAACAGCAGGTCTGGCTAGGCAACATATCTACTTTGTCAATACTCGTCTTGCACCCCCAATGAATGTCTTTTTTGCCGCATCATTAACTATCTCGACAAGATCATCAGTCCCTACAGACGCGTCAAAATCCGTCTTTTCGATCCTATTGCTCACCCTCAGTACACCTTTGCTGTAATAATACTGTGCTGCGCTCTCCCCTAGGTTCTTGAGCGAGGAGATTCCGAGCGCTTTGCCCGCCTTGACGGCTCCCT
>LAKY01000028.1:0-180 GCA_000987045.1 Clostridiales bacterium PH28_bin88
ATGGATATTTCCAACCTTGGCGCACGATGGGTTGAGGTTGACCTGGATGTTATCAAACATAACTACGAACAGATTCGCGAACTGGTACCCAGGCGTGTAAAAATGTTAGGCGTGGTGAAAGCTGATGCTTACGGGCACGGAGCAGTGGAAGTTGCCCGGGTCCTGGAAAAACTGGGTATC
>LAKY01000028.1:380-570 GCA_000987045.1 Clostridiales bacterium PH28_bin88
TTGGCCCCAGGATGCCTTGCAGGTTATTTCAGAAATTTCGGCAGTTTCCGGTCTATACCTGGAAGGGATCTATTCCCATCTGGCCACAGCCATGTGGAAAAACAAGCGCTATGCACAAGAGCAGTACACCATTTTTAAGAATGTCCTGGATAATTTGGCAAGAGAAAATATTAACATACCCATTAAACAC
>LAKY01000028.1:773-1052 GCA_000987045.1 Clostridiales bacterium PH28_bin88
GGATGGGCTGCAGATGGAACCTGTCCAAAAACCGGCCAATATCTTAGACCTGCTGAAAGGCATAGCCAAGCTTGTCCTGCACTACCTGGGGCATCCCCTGGTAAGCCAGCCGGTCATCTTTCCGGGGGGGCGTGGTCGTATTATTATGCAGCTAAGTATGGTTGATGTGACAACCCTTAAGGGAATTGAGGTGGGAACTGTGGCTACTGTTCCGGCCCGTCGTACCGCTATTCGTCCTACCTTGCCCGTTGTATACCGGGAAGAGGGAAGAGTAAAGAG
>LAKY01000028.1:1164-1321 GCA_000987045.1 Clostridiales bacterium PH28_bin88
TAATTATTAATAATTGAAATATTTAGGACTTAACGTTGCCCAAAGCGAATGGGGGAAAGGACGGGTGCCTGTGGCAGCGAAGGTATTAGTGGTTGATGATCAGGAAGGTATTCGGAAATTGCTTAAGGAAGTACTGGCGGAATTAGGTTATGAAGCC
>LAKY01000028.1:1340-2284 GCA_000987045.1 Clostridiales bacterium PH28_bin88
AAACTGGTTCTTATGGATATGAAGATGCCCGGTCTTAATGGCTTTGAAACAGCGGAGAGGTTAAAAAAGATAAGTGAAGATCTGAAAATCATTCTCATGACGGGTTTTTATGACAGTTTTCTTTTGGAAGAAGCAAAAAACCACGGCGCCGACGGTTTACTGAATAAACCTTTTAACCTGGAAGAAATCCAGAGAATCCTGGAAGAAACGTTTAAAGAGGAGAGGGGACACATCTGCTAGGTTAGTTGTTAGTTGGTAGTTGGATACCTGAATTAGTAGTATATCTTCGGGTAGCTGGCAGCGGGTGGCGGGCAGCGATAAACTTCGTCGGATGTCGGTAAGCGGAAATCGGGAATCGGGACTCGAAGCGGCGTAGCCGCATTTTTTTAGTCTAGGAAATTATAAATTTCCTAGACAGGGGTGTGGCAGGATTTTTCTTTAAAATGGAGAATACACTTTGTGGAAAGGAGGTAATAAAAAATGCTGGTTTCTACCCTGACCACGTTGGCTTTGCGCTGCCCCGGTTGTGGCAAAATGGACTTTTATGCCATTTCCCGTTTCAATTTTAGCGGCAACACCAACGTAAAAGTGCTCTGCGAGTGCGGTACAACACTGATCAACATCGCCAAAAAGAGTAGAAACATTTATTGCCTTCAAATAGAGTGTGTCATGTGTGAAACCAAGCATCTCATCACCCTTAAAGCCGGCGAATTATGGAACCAGAAAGTACATACCGTCACCTGTGAGGGAACAGGTGTGGAAATAGGTTTTATCGGCACAAAAGAATTAGTGATAAAAAGTGTAAAAAATCTAGACAGGTCCATACGGGAGATGGCCGAGGACCTGGGCTATGATAAATATTTTTTGAACTCTGATGTGATGTTTCAGGCGTTAGAACTTTTAAGAACCATGGCTGAGGAAGGGAGAATGTCCTGCAGCTGCGG
>LAKY01000028.1:2341-2467 GCA_000987045.1 Clostridiales bacterium PH28_bin88
GGATACAAAACATGGAGGGTATCCACCTGGAAGCCCATTCCTACCGTTACCTGGATGATAAACGCTTGAAAAAACGGCGTCGTGTGAGAAAATAGTGTTTAAGGCTAGGCGATTTTGCTTATCATA
>LAKY01000028.1:2607-2934 GCA_000987045.1 Clostridiales bacterium PH28_bin88
TGTGGGGGCCTTTAACTGCAATAACATGGAGATCGTCCAGGCCATTGTGGCCGCAGCCGAGGCCGAAAAAGCACCTGTGATTATCCAGGCCAGTCAGGGAGCCATCAAATATGCGGGATTAGACTATATTGTCGGTCTGGTCAACATTGCAGCCAAAAACAGCAAAATTCCCGTAGCCCTCCATTTAGACCACGGTACAAGCTTTGATCAGGTTATTAAATGCATCCGGGAAGGGTTTACTTCCGTAATGATTGACGGTTCAAAATATCCCCTGGAGGAGAATATCGCCCTGACGAAAAAAGTTGTGGAAATAGCCAGGGCCGTGGG
>LAKY01000028.1:2961-3270 GCA_000987045.1 Clostridiales bacterium PH28_bin88
GATGACGGATCCCGAGGAAGCAAAGTTTTTTGTGGAGCAGACAGGCGTGGATTCCTTAGCCGTTGCCATTGGCACAGCCCATGGCCAGTACAAGTTTGACCCTGAGCTGGACTTTGACCGACCGCTTGGCCAAAATCAAAAGCTTAGTCAATATTCCTATAGTTCTCCACGGTTCCTCAGGGGTACCCGATAAGGATATAGAGAAGGCCATCTCTTTGGGAGTACGCAAAGTAAACATTGATACCAATATCCGGGAAGCCTTTGTCAAGGGGGTACGGGATGTTATCAATAAGGATGCGAAAGAGATAG
>LAKY01000028.1:3359-3832 GCA_000987045.1 Clostridiales bacterium PH28_bin88
AAACGTGAACCGTCTTCCGGACTAGTGACCAGAGCCCAGTGTCCGGCACCTGTGTAAGTGACCAGAGTCCAGTGTCCGGTGTCCGGCACCTGTATAAGTGACCAGAGTCCAGTGTCCGGTGTCCGGTTAATTTACTGGTCACAGGTCACTGGTCACCGGTCACCGATTCCGGTCACTGATCACGGGTCACCGGTCACCGATTCCGGTCACCGGTCACCGGTTAGGTGAACCGTTAACTAACAACTAACAACTAAAAGCAGGGAGTGATAAAACATGCGTTTATTTCTAGACACTGCCAATATAGAACAAATTAAGGAAGCTGTTGAACTGGGTGTGATTAGCGGGGTCACCACTAATCCTACTCTAGTGGCTAAAGAAGGAAAAGACTTCTTCACTTTAATCAGGGAAATTTCCAGTATAGTTCCCGGACCCGTAAGTGCAGAGGTGGTTGGCCTTACTGCCCCGGAGATGAT
>LAKY01000028.1:3889-4081 GCA_000987045.1 Clostridiales bacterium PH28_bin88
TTTTGTTGGCCGTCATGATGAACTGGGTGTACATGGCATGGACCTGGTAGCAGACATTGTGCAGATTTTTGATATCCATGGTTTCACAACGGAAGTAATTGCTGCCGCTATGCGCAACCCACTCCACACGGTAGAAGCGGCCAAAGCGGGTGCCCATATCGCTACCATTAATCATGCCATACTCATGCAAAT
>LAKY01000028.1:4285-4457 GCA_000987045.1 Clostridiales bacterium PH28_bin88
CCATGTTCGACACCGTCAATGTGGATGGCACAGTGGTTATCGGAGAAGGCGAAATGGATGAAGCTCCCATGCTTTATATCGGAGAACGCGTAGGCACGGGGAAATCCGTACAGGTGGATATCGCCGTGGATCCCCTGGAAGGGACCAATCTGGTAGCCAAAGGTTTAACGGG
>LAKY01000028.1:4628-4797 GCA_000987045.1 Clostridiales bacterium PH28_bin88
ATTCGGGAATTACGGTCCATAGGGACACGGATTAAACTGATTAGCGACGGGGACGTTTCACCGGCTGTGGCTACCGCTATTCCCAATTCCGGTGTGGACATGGTTTTGGGTATTGGCGGAGCGCCCGAAGGAGTTTTAGCCGCCGCTGCCCTGCGCTGCCTGGGTGGCG
>LAKY01000028.1:5017-5266 GCA_000987045.1 Clostridiales bacterium PH28_bin88
AGCGACAAGAAGCCCAAATATGTGAAGATCTGATAACGCTGCCGGCTGCCCGCTCCCCGACTCCCGAATCTTACGAAATTTATCCCTGCCCGCCACCCGCTACCAGCAAACCATAATTCTGGTAACGGGAGACGGGAAGCGTCAGTTTCTACCAACTACCAACTATCAACTAACAACTACCAACTACCAACTAACAACTACCAACTACCAACTACCAACTCACAGTTCCAGCTACCAACTGCTGTATAG
>LAKY01000028.1:5344-5600 GCA_000987045.1 Clostridiales bacterium PH28_bin88
CATTAAGGATCATCCCAAGAATATCGCTGTTGGTACGGCGTTGGGGATAGCCTTTGATGTACTGCCTACTTTTGGTACGGGAGTGGTTATTGCCTATTTTCTGGCTGCTGTGATCAAGGTGAATCGCCTTGCCGCACTTATTAGTGCTGTTGTTTTTAAACTGGCCATTCCCTTTTTTGTCTTTATTAATATCAAAACAGGACAATTAGTCATGAAAAGCCCTGTCAAAGGACCGAGCCTGGAAGCGGTGGAAAAC
>LAKY01000028.1:5734-6118 GCA_000987045.1 Clostridiales bacterium PH28_bin88
CCGTAAACAGTGACCAGAGACCGGTGACCGAAGCACTAGTAACTAATAACTAGTAACTAAAGCATTCTTGCACATCTTCCCCTTCTATGCTATAATACTTCATTGTACGAGTCATTGAAAATAAGGGATCGGGCTTATTCGGAAAGAGGGTGAAATCATGAAAGAAGGTATCCATCCAAAATATCATAAAACTACCGTAACCTGTGCTTGTGGCGAGACTTTTGAAACAGGTTCCACTAAGCAAAACTTACGGGTTGAGATTTGTTCAAAATGTCATCCGTTCTTCACCGGAAAACAGCGTGTTGTTTTTACAACAGGTAGAGTTGAGAGGTTTAAAACCAAGTACGGCCTCGAATAGTAGCTACGTAGCAGAGCCCAGGCTCT
>LAKY01000028.1:6305-6437 GCA_000987045.1 Clostridiales bacterium PH28_bin88
GCTATCAGTTCTGTTACTGAGCGCTACCCTGTTTTAAAGTGGCCTATTTTGCGAGGGTTCGTGGCCCTGGTGGAAGCCATGGTTATTGGCGTGAGGGCTTTGACTTATTCGGCTAATCAAGTGGTCGAGGGC
>LAKY01000079.1 GCA_000987045.1 Clostridiales bacterium PH28_bin88
GTTGGTGTAACATTATTTCTGTAAATTCATGAACCTTAACAAAAATGGTGAGTCAGAGGTATCCTAAATAGGCGACCAAACCAAACTAGGAGACTGAAATGACTCACCAAAATGATTATAACCTTTCTGCGAGGACGATTGAAGAGCTCGCCCGAAATGGACTGGATGCAGTTCCGGAACTGATGCGGGTACTGCTGAACAACATCATGCAGGTTGAAAGATCAAAGTATCTGCAAGCTGGTGAATACGAGCGGACTGCAGACCGGAAAGGGCACGCCAACGGTTACAAGCCAAAAACAGTCAGAACGCGACTGGGAGAGATAACGTTTGCCGTGCCTCAAGTCCGAGAAGGCGGGTTCTATCCATCGGCCTTAGAAAAAGGGCTGCGCAGCGAGCGAGCACTGGTCACAACACTGGCAGAGATGTATGTACAGGGAGTATCCACCAGAAAAGTCAAAGCCATCACCGAAGAGCTATGTGGGATTGAAGTCACTGCCATGCAGGTCAGCCGGGCAGCCGCCCAGCTAGACGCAGTATTGCAGGAATGGCGTGAACGACCGCTTGGGGAAAGCACATATCTGTATGTGGATGCCCGCTACGAGAAGGTGAGAGAGGCTGGACAAGTACGCGATGCGGCTGTTTTGGTGGCTTCAGGCATCACGCCAGCAGGTGAAAGGCAGGTTTTAGGGGTTTCCGTGTCGCTCAATGAGCACGAAACCCACTGGAAAGCCTTTCTGCAAGGGCTCAAGGATCGTGGCATGAAAGGCGTGCAGTTGGTGATCAGCGACGATCATGCCGGTTTAGGTGCGGCCAGACGAGCGGTTTTGGGTAGCGTAGCATGGCAGCGCTGCCAGTTTCATCTGCAGCAGAACGCAGGTGCATATGTGCCCAAGCAAGCCATGCGCATGGAAGTGGCGGCAGATATCCGGTCCATGTTCAATGCCCCGGATCGCAAGACCGCAGAAGAATTCTTGATGGCTGCCATCCAGAAATATGCCGTCTCAGCTCCAAGATTGTCGGCCTGGCTGGAAGAGAACCTGGCAGAAGGGTTTACTGTGTTCGACTTTCCACTCGAGCATCGAAGGTCGATCCGAACAACGAACAGCCTGGAACGGATCAACAAAGAGATCCGCAGACGTACTCGGGTTGTAGGAGTCTTCCCGAACGAGGCTTCCTGTCTGAGATTGGTTTCCGCTTTGCTGATGGAAACCAGCGAAGAGTGGCAGATCGGCAAACGTTATTGTGCTGGCAAGTCATTAGATTGTTAAAGAACTATGGATATTTCTGACTCGAATTTACAGAAAAAAGGTTGCGTAATC
>LAKY01000021.1:0-878 GCA_000987045.1 Clostridiales bacterium PH28_bin88
TCCCATCATATTATCATTGTACATCAAACGCCCTAAAAATAAATGTCGATTTAAAACCCGTAGGGGCAACCCCCTGTGTTCGCCCAGAAAATAATTAATCCTGGCAACGTCCTACTCGGACGATATCTCAGCAAGTGCCGGCAAATAGAAGCCTGGAAGGGCTGACTGCCGGCCGAACTGACGATGTCTCAGCAAGTGCCGCAGAATAGAAGGCTTATAGCCTGACCGCGGCCAGCAGCTGTGGGAGAGAAGAACACCACAGTAAAATATCATACCGCGAAATTTTCTGCAGAAAATAATTAATCCTGGCAACGTCCTACTCTCCCACAGCTAAACTGCAGTACCATCGGCGCTGGAGGACTTAACTGCCGTGTTCGAGATGGGTACGGGTGTGTCCCCTCCGCTATTGTCACCAGGAAATTTAATTACTTATTTAGTTAAAGAGTCAAGGGGACGGTTCTTTTGACTCACTTCTATTATATCCCCTTGACTCTTCCGTCCCCTTGACTCTTTGACTCTCCTCAAGAATCTTTGAAAACTACACATAAGATTTTAAGGTCAAGACCTCGATCTATTAGTACCGGTCAGCTGAATACATTGCTGCACTTACACTCCCGGCCTATCAACCACCTATTCTTGATGGGATCTTACCTCTTTTCAGAGTGGGAGAACTCATCTTGAGGTGGGCTTCGCGCTTAGATGCTTTCAGCGCTTATCCTTTCCAGACATAGCTACCCAGCTGTGCCCCTGGCGGGACAACTGGTACACCAGCGGTCTGTCCATCCCGGTCCTCTCGTACTAGGGACAGATCCTCTCAATTCTCCTACGCCTGCGATGGATAGGGACCGAACTGTCTCACGACGTTCTGAACCCAGCTC
>LAKY01000021.1:981-1126 GCA_000987045.1 Clostridiales bacterium PH28_bin88
GAGCGACGGCCCTTCCACTCGGTACCGCCGGATCACTAAGCCCGACTTTCGTCCCTGCTCGAGATGTCTCTCTCGCAGTCAAGCTCCCTTATGCCTTTACACTCTTCGCGCGATTTCCATCCGCGCTGAGGAAACCTTTGGGCGC
>LAKY01000021.1:1251-1739 GCA_000987045.1 Clostridiales bacterium PH28_bin88
ACTACCAAAATCCAATATCAAGCTACAGTAAAGCTCCACGGGGTCTTTCTGTCCTATCGCAGGTAACCGGCATCTTCACCGGTATTACAATTTCACCGAGCCCCTCGTCGAGACAGCGCCCAGATCGTTACGCCTTTCGTGCGGGTCTGAACTTACCAGACAAGGAATTTCGCTACCTTAGGACCGTTATAGTTACGGCCGCCGTTCACCGGGGCTTCGGNNCAGCCTCTATACTTCATCTTTCGATTTTGCAGAGACCTGTGTTTTTGATAAACAGTCGCCTGGGCCTGTTCACTGCGGCTCCCTCTCGCTTCCTTCGTTTCAAGTTCACGATATTGGAGCACCCCTTCTCCCTAAGTTACGGGGTCATTTTGCCGAGTTCCTTAACGAGGGTTCTCTCGCGCGCCTTAGGATTCTCTCCTTGCCTACCTGTGTCGGTTTGCGGTACGGGCACCTTTGACCTTGCTAGAGGCTTTTCTTGGCAGTCT
>LAKY01000021.1:1806-2632 GCA_000987045.1 Clostridiales bacterium PH28_bin88
ACCTATCCTCCTGCGTCACCCCATCACTCAAGCGGTCTTTCGGTGGCACTGGAATCTCAACCAGTTGTCCATCCCCTACGCCCTTAGGCCTCGGGTTAGGTCCCGGCTTACCCTGGNNGGATTCTCACCTGCCTTCTCGCTTACTTATGCCAGCATTCTCTCTTCTTAACAGTCCACTGCTCCTTCCGGTACAGCTTCTACCCGTTAAGAACGCTCCCCTACCGACTGAGAAGTGAGAGGTGGGAAGTTGGCGGTGGGACTCTTATTCCCACTTTTCTATCAGTTTATACAACTGCTTTCCTAGAATATCATATTCTTTGATAATATCGTCTTGCTCTATATATCCCAAGTCTTTACTGAGCTTGAGCAATACTATCATTTCATTCGCTGATCCCATAGCATTTCTTAAAAAATGCTTGAACTCCTTGACCGAGTTCTTTCTGCCATATCCTTCTGCTATATTTGCAGGTATGGATATTGCGGCTCTTCTAATTTGATATCCTAGTTCCCTCTTCTCCATTTTCGGAAATGTGTTTGTTAATTGAGATGTGTGAGGTGTGAAGTTGGAGGTAAGATCATTTTGAGAAAATTGGCTTCGCCAATTTCTTTCTTATCTCTCACTTCTAACTTCTCGCTTCTCACTTCTCATTTAACTTCCCACTTCTCACTTCTCAATCCCGTAGCTTCGGTACTATGCTTAGCCCCGTTACATTTTCGGCGCAGAGTCACTTGACCAGTGAGCTATTACGCACTCTTTGAATGGTGGCTGCTTCTAAGCCAACATCCTGGCTGTCTTCGCAACTCTACTTCCTTTCCCACTTAGCAT
>LAKY01000021.1:2697-4182 GCA_000987045.1 Clostridiales bacterium PH28_bin88
AGCCCTAAAGCTATTTCGGGGAGAACCAGCTATCTCTGAGTTCGATTGGCATTTCACCCCTATCCACAGCTCATCCACGCACTTTTCAACGTACTCTGGTTCGGGCCTCCATCCCGAGTTACCGGGACTTCACCCTGGCCATGGATAGATCACTCAGTTTCGGGTCTACAGCAACAAACTATCTAGCCCTTTTAAGACTCGCTTTCGCTTCGGCTCCATCCTTTTAGACTTAACCTCGCTTGCTACCATAACTCGCTGGCCCATTCTACAAAAGGTACGCCATCACCCGTTTTAATCAGGNNCGGGGTGCTTTTCACCTTTCCCTCACGGTACTATTCTCTATCGGTCGCCAGGTAGTATTTAGCCTTGGAAGGTGGTCCTCCCTGCTTCCCACCGGGTTCCACGTGTCCGGCGGTACTCGGGGTCCTGCCCTAGAGATCTCTGGATTTTAGCTACGAGGCTTTCACTCTCTGTGGCTCGACTTTCCAGTCCTATTCGCCTATCCAGACATTTTCTTACTCTATGATAGCTCTGCAATTCTATCCAGGCAGCCCCTCAACCCCATATTTGCAACGNNTCGCCGCTACTCAGGGAATCTCGCTTGATTTCTCTTCCTCCGGTTACTAAGATGTTTCAGTTCACCGGGTCTTGCCTCTCCTACCCTATGTGTTCAGGTAGGGATGTCAGAGGTTCTCCTCTGACGGGTTCCCCCATTCGGACATCCACGGCTCTATGCTCGCTTGCAGCTCCCCGTGGCGTTTCGCCGCTTGCCGCGTCCTTCTTCGCCTCCTGGCGCCTAGGCATCCACCATACGCCCTTTTTATCTTGACCTTTTCGCGAGAGAACTTTCTCATTCTTCGCTGTCTTTCAGCTTCCAAATGAAATTGTTCCTACTTCGTTAATCTTATGTGCAGTTTTCAAAGATCTTTTAGACTAAAATTCCAGGTCCCTTTTCTAAGGTTCCTGTCTTTTATCCTTTAACTATTTTATTAAAACGAACAGCAAAACGGTTGTGATCGACCATAGGATATGAAACCTTGAGGTTTCATTTCTCCTTAGAAAGGAGGTGATCCATCCGCACCTTCCGGTACGGATACCTTGTTACGACTTCACCCCAATCACTAACCCCACCTTCGACGGCTCTCTCTATTANNGGGCGGTGTGTACAAGGCCCGGGAACGCATTCACCGCGACATGCTGATTCGCGATTACTAGCGATTCCGACTTCATGTAGTCGAGTTGCAGACTACAATCCGAACTGAGAATGGCTTTTTGAGATTCGCTCCACTTCACAGCTTTGCTGCTCTCTGTACCATCCATTGTCACGTGTGTAGCCCAGATCATAAAGGGCATGATGATTTGACGTCATCCCCACCTTCCTCCCGCTTGTCACGGGCAGTCCCATTAGAGTGCTCAGCTTTCCTGTTAGCAACTAATAGCAAGGGTTGCGCTCGTTGCGGGACTTAACCCAACATCTCACGACAC
>LAKY01000021.1:5226-5624 GCA_000987045.1 Clostridiales bacterium PH28_bin88
TCGACTTGCATGTGTTAGGCACGCCGCCAGCGTTCGTCCTGAGCCAGGATCAAACTCTCCAAGTAATTCTTATCCTGACTTGTTACGCCAAGCTTTGTTAACTCTTTAACTCTTAGGCTGCTGGCTTTCATCCCTCCCAGGCTTTCCCTGCGCTCAAGCTTCCCTTGCGCGCAAGACTTATATTATCATCAGGGATTTTAATTGTCAAGCATTGTTTCATCATTTTGTTGGCTGGAATATGATGGCATTTTGAACCTTATTATACCTATATATATTATAATTCAACTTTAATTATTTATAAATGGATATAACATTTCATTTTGACCGGTAAAATTGACATAAGTGTCAGGTACTTCACCCACAATAATCGTCTCAGCCAGGGGAACTATGGCTAAAAC
>LAKY01000021.1:5754-5964 GCA_000987045.1 Clostridiales bacterium PH28_bin88
CTGCCAGTATCTTAGATCCTGATACTTGCCCCATGGGTATCTGTATCTCCTGACCTTTCATCTGGCCAAGGCACCTGGATACTTCGATAACTGTTTCTGACATAATTTTGTTCAACATTATGGTATTCGGCTGCACCATAACAATCTTACCCTTTGAATCCTTATGCACATTGACGAGATCTTTATAGTCTACTTGTGAGACTACCTTTT
>LAKY01000021.1:6123-6324 GCA_000987045.1 Clostridiales bacterium PH28_bin88
AGTAGTATTTGGTGCACATAGTGATTAATTTTTAATACAATGGTGAAAAGTATGCTTGCTTAGAGAGTTTCTTCATTAGGTGTGATATTGTTATTATTATAAAAAACCTTATTACTTCATACACAAGGAGCACTATTATGGAAAGATGCCAGGGTGATTATTATCTCTTTAACAATACCCTCCAACCAGCAAATACATTTA
>LAKY01000021.1:6502-6645 GCA_000987045.1 Clostridiales bacterium PH28_bin88
ACAGCTCATTACAACTTGTACTTGTATTACATTAAGCACCGCTATCCATCCCAGGAAGACTACGATAACGGGGTGATGACAATGACTATCCGGGCCGAAAGAAACAACCCCGGCATTAAGCTGGCCCAACATGATTTAAGGAG
>LAKY01000092.1:0-1722 GCA_000987045.1 Clostridiales bacterium PH28_bin88
CCCGACTTTGACAGTAAAACGCCATTTTTAGGGGGTTCAGGGCCCGGAAACCCAATGTTTTCAAGGGCCTGGTTCGGGAAAAGTTCAAAAACGTAGTGAAAACTATTTTGCCGTAACCTCTTCAACTATCGACAGTCACCTGCTATAATGGTAATGTGAACCATGCGGAGGTGATGCGCCCCTTGTTCCCCAGAATTATCACTACAAAACGCAAGGACCGGACCTATCGTTACCTGACCTTGGTAGAATCTTACCGGGAAAACGGCAAGATCAAGCAGCGCCAGGTGGGCAATCTTGGCAACATTGATCTCTACAGCCAGGAGGAAATCCGTAGGCTCATTGATAAACTGCGGGAGTTTCTGCACGACGATCCCTACGGGACCACTCAGGACTTGACTACGTACGGAGATAAACATTATGGCATTCCATACGTAGTGAATGTTTTCTGGGACCGATTGGGTCTTACCGAGTTCATCAATTCGCTGCTTAAAGACCGCCAGGTGGAAGTGGATGTGGCCTTATGCACCAAGATTTTGGTATTAAACCGCCTGATCGCTCCCAAGAGCAAATTGGGAGTGGCCCGCTGGGTACACCGACTGTACCTGGAGGAACTAGAGGGGCGGCCTTTACCGGATGTACACCACTTCTACCGGGCCATGGACTACCTTGAAGAAATGAAGGATGCATTGGAGCGACACCTGTACTTACAACTGACGGATCTATTAAGCTTGAAACTTACCCTGGTGTTCTACGATTTGACCAGCAGTTATTTTGAGGGTACCCATTGCCCGCTTAGTAAGCACGGTTATTCCCGGGAACATCGCCCCGACCGGCCTCAGATTAACATCGGATTATTAGTGACGCCTGAAGGTATTCCTATCGCCCACCAGGTTTTTGAGGGAAACGTGGCCGATAAAACCACGGTGCCTGATGCCATCAAGGTACTAAGCGAAAGGTTTGAGGTAGGCGAATGTGTTTTTGTCGGTGACCGGGGTATGATTACCCAAGATAACCTCCGAGCCTTGAAAGAAGCCGGGTTTCGGTATATTGTCGGTTTTCATAAACGGGGGCGGGAAGTCAGCGACCAACTTTTAGAGGAGTACCAGGACCTGAGCCAGTACACGCCCCTGGGAGAAGAAGGGTCTTTACTGTACAAGGAAATCCCGGCTGCCAAAGTACCGGCAGAAGACGCGGCTGAAAATGAAGAAGATTACCTGGTACGCTACATTTTGTGCCACAACCCGGCCAAGGTGGCAGAAGACCAGGCCTTCAGGGAACAAGCGCTCCAGGAAGCCGAAGCACAATTACAGCACCTGAAGGAATGGCTGGAAAAAGAAGAACCGCGGCGGGGACGAAAGCCCACGGCCAAAAGTATCATGCTTAAGGTGGCAGACCTCCTAAACCGGAAAGGGATGGCTCGTTTCTTTGACATCGACTATGACGGCAACAAACGCCTAAACTGGCAAAGAAACCAGACCGCTATTGACAAGGAGTCCTTACGGGACGGTAAATTCCTGTTAAAGACCAACTCCCTCCTTCCGGCGGACCAGGTAGTCACCGCTTACAAGAACCTGATGCAAGCAGAAAACGCCTTCCGGGAGATCAAGGATTTTATCCGATTACGCCCCATCTACCATTACAATGAGCACCGGGTACGGGCCCACGTCCTGATCTGTGTGCTGGCCTATCTATTTGAGCAGTGGCTGGAGGTGCTATACCGGC
>LAKY01000092.1:1742-2060 GCA_000987045.1 Clostridiales bacterium PH28_bin88
AACTGAAACAGCTCAAAAGTTCTTATAGAAGCGGTCGCCGGATCTTAGAGGAATTGGACGAGATCAAGGCTGTTGACCAACAGTTCATAGACAAAAGGCTTTACAGCATCACCCTGCCTGGTGAGGCGCAAAAGAAGATACTGGGGGTGTTGGAGCTCCCGCTGCCACCCAAGGTGCTAGTTAAAGAATAGTATCCCTTGAGGGGCTGTAGTGAAAATTACCCCTACAGGCCCCTTTATTTTCAAGGCCGGTGTCAAAGTTGGGTTAAAATATGTAATTTTGGTCTTGATTTTATTTGGCACTTACACAACAGCTACC
>LAKY01000092.1:2290-2429 GCA_000987045.1 Clostridiales bacterium PH28_bin88
AGCACAGTACTTTTGAACGACAGCTGTAATCACTGCCTGGACTGTATGGATGCGTGTCCGAAAAAAGGAGCCCTGGATTTCAAACTGGGTTATGTGCCAGCCAAGAAAAGTGAAAAAGAGGTGAACCATAATGCTTAAT
>LAKY01000099.1 GCA_000987045.1 Clostridiales bacterium PH28_bin88
GCAGGTGAACGTTGTGGGCTTTATCTTCTGGCAGCACTTCAGCCAGGACGCGATCCAAACCCACCTGGCGGGCAATCGCCTCGGCAGTGCGGCGGTTATCGCCGGTAATCATCACCACCTCAATGCCCATCTGGTGCAATGCAGCGATCGCTTCTTTGGAGTCTTCTTTGACAGTATCGGCTACGGCGATGATGCCGGCTGCCTTGCCATCCACAGCGGCAAACATAGGCGTTTTCCCATCATTCGCCAGGGTTTCAGATTTGGCTTCCAGGTCGCCGAGATCGACGCTCAAGCGCTTCAACATTTTTAGATTACCGAGTGCTACCTTACGTCCATCGACTATTGCAGTAACGCCATGCCCTGGGATCGCTTCGAAGGCTTCCGGCTTACCCAATGCCAATCCTTTGGCTTTCGCTCCTTCCACGATTGCTTCGGCCAGAGGGTGTTCACTGACCGTTTCCACTGAAGCGGCCAACCTCAAGAGTTCGTCACTCAGGATTGATTGTTGAGCTGCAACGATAACATTGGTTAGCTCAGGCTTGCCCTTTGTGATCGTGCCGGTCTTATCCAAGACGACAGTCTTGATAGCCTGTGCGGTTTGCAGCGCTTCTCCGGAACGGATCAGGATACCGTTCTCAGCACCTTTACCGATGCCAACCATCAGACTCATTGGGGTGGCTAAACCCAGGGCGCACGGGCAGGCGATGATCAGTACCGAAACAGCGGTGACCAGGCCGTAAACAAGCTGCGGCTGCGGGCCAAAGTCGAACCAGACTACAAAGGTCAGAACAGCCAGGATCATCACGATAGGTACAAAGTATCCCGAGATGGTATCCGCCAAACGCGCGATAGGCGCTTTACTGTTTTGGGCATCCTGCACCATTTTAACGATTTGAGCCAGGGCGGTGTCCTTGCCGACTTTGGTTGTGCGGAACTTAAATGCTCCGGTTTTGTTGAGCGTGGCACCAATGACTTCATCTCCCACTTTCTTGGAAGCCGGCAGACTTTCCCCTGTCAGCATGGATTCGTCAACAGCAGAACTACCTTCCAAAATGACACCATCGACGGGTACCTTTTCACCGGGGCGAACCTGGACGACATCTCCGACAAGCACTTCTTCAACTGGAATATTCATTTCCACGTCATTGCGTATCACGCGCGCGGTTTTTGCCTGCAACCCCATCAGCTTTTTGATGGCTTCACTGGTGCGACCTTT